>NZ_JACKQK010000021.1:0-70147 GCF_014892995.1 Pseudomonas sp. EggHat1 | reverse complement strand
CCGAAATAGTCACCCAGCCAATAGAACAGGGTGTAGAAGTTGTTGAGGATCACGTAGACGAAAGTGATCAGCGTCATGGCCGCCAGGAGGAAAGCGATGAAGCCTTCCTCGAAGTGCTCCCAGACGCGCCGCAAGGCGTTCATCGGCATCTCCGAGCATTGTTGTGGTTTTAAGGAGTGAGGCGAATCTAACCGAGCAAGGACCGGCGCGATATTCGTCATTGGCAAACGCCGTCTTAGGCGACGGCGAATGAGAGGCCGCCCCGGGTGCGTGGGCCCGGGGCGGCTGTAAGACTTACGGCTGGTTGGCGGCTTGCGCGGCTTCGATCACATCACTGCCGATCTCGGCCTCGAACTTCTTCCACGCCGGGCGTACGGCGTCACGCCAGACGGCACGCTGCTCGGGCGTCAGGGTGATGATCTCGCTCTTGCCGGTGGCGACGATGGCCTGGCGCGCTTCGGTATTCAGCGCCTCTGCCTGCTTGTTCACCTCGACGGTCACCTCGTCGACGATCTGTTCCAGTTCGCTGCGGATATCCGCCGGCAGGCCGTTCCAGAACTGGGTGTTGGTGATCAGCAGATAGTTGCCGATGGCATGGTTGGACTCGGTCATGTACTTCTGCACCTCGAAGTACTTCTGCGAGTAGATGTTCGACCAGGGGTTGTCCTGGGCGTTGACCACGCCGGTCTGCAGACCCTGGTAGATCTCGGCGAAGGCCATCTTGCGCGGCACCGCGCGCAGGGCGCTGTACTGCGCGGCCTGCAGGTCGGACGGTTGCACGCGGAATTTCTGCCCGCGGGCATCGGCCGGCTCCACCAGCGGCTTGTTGGCGGTGAGCTGACGCATGCCGTTGAGCCAGTAGGCCAGGCCGGTGATGCCCTTGCTCTCCATCGACTTGAGCAGCGCCTTGCCCTTGTCCGAAGACTGGAAGCGCTGCGCGGCGGCGACGTCATCGAACAGGAACATCATGTCGAACAGCTGCAGTTGCTTGGTGTACTGCTCCAGCTTGGACGGTGCCGGCGCCAGCATCTGTACTTCGTTGAGCAGCAGGGCTTCCATTTCCTTGCCATCGCCATACAGCGAGGAGTTGGCGTAGACGTCGACCTTGACCTTGCCGGCCAGGCGCTCCTCCACCAGTTTCTTGAACAGCAGCGCGCCCTGGCCCTTCGGCGTACTGTCGGCGGTGATATGGGAAAACTTGATCAAGATCGGATCGGCTGCGTGTGCCGAGAGTGCGCCAAGCAGTGCGCAACCGGCGAGCACGCCGGCCAGGCCACGACGGACGAAAGAAAACTTCATGGAAAGCTCCTGTTGTTTTTGTCTGAGCGTCGAGGGCGGATCGCCGTCGATTGGCCGGAACTCTACTGCGCCCTCCCCTCGGCTGAAATTCACATTTGAACAACCTAGCCTTCGGCATTCACGAAGGCAGCGCAGAACCCTCCCCTGCCGCGCCACTGTTTATCAGGTGATCGAGCATCTGCTTCGCGGTCAGCGAAAGGTTGTCCTGATTGCGCACCGCCACCTTGAGTTCGCGCCGGGCCCAGGGATCGTGCAGCGGGATGACCCGCACATCGAGCGCCGGCAAATAGGTGCGCACCGCCAGATCCGGCAACACACCGACGCCCATGCCGGTGTGGATCATCCGGCAGATGGCTTCGAAGCTGCGCACCTGGATGCGCAGGCGCAGGGCCACGCCCTGGCTGTGCGCCGAGTGCTGCAGCAGGCCGTGCAAGGACGCGTCCTGCTGCAGGCCGATGAAGTCGTGGCCCACCGCCTCGCGCAGGAACAGGCCGTCGCGTTCGGCCAGCGGATGCTCACGCGGAGTGACCAGCACCAGTTGGTCGTGGCGGTAGGTGAACACCTGCAGGTCCTCGGCCGGCACGTGGCCGGCGAAGATGCCGATATCGGTCAGCCCCTCGCGCACGGCGCGGATGGTCTCGCTGCTGACGCGCTCTTCCAGATCGATCTTCACCTGCGGGTGCAGGCGGCTGAAGCTGGCCAGATCCTCGGGCAGAAACTCGATCACCGCCGAGGTGTTGGCGTGGATGCGCACATGGCCTTTGACCCCTTCGCTGAACTCACTGAGGTCGGCGTTGAGCTGTTCGAGGTTGTCCATCATGTTGCGCGCGTGGTGCAGCAGCGCGTGGCCGGCCGGGGTCAGCTCGACGCCCTTGGGCTGGCGATAGAGCAGCGCGATGCCGAGCTGGTTTTCCAGGTCGCTGACGCGCTTGCTTACAGCTGCCAGGGCCAGGTGCTCGCGCTCGGCAGCGCGGGTCAGGCTGCGCTCGTCGGCAATGGCCACGAACAGCTTGAGGGTGACGAAATCGATGCGGCGCATGAGGGGCTCCATTTCGTGCCTGGCGAAGTGAAGCAGCCAGACACCTGATTTACAGCATGCCACTTCGCGATACGCGAAGCCTAGCTTGGCCATTGGGCAATTGTCGGCACCGCTGCGCTGCGCCATTCTGCGCACCACGAGAAACGCACAGGCAAATCAGGTGCAGCCATGACTCAGAGCAATAACAGCAACATGGCCCTGCAGGGGCTCAAGGTGATCGAGATGGGTCAACTCATCGCCGGTCCCTTCGCCAGCAAATTGCTCGGCGAATTCGGCGCCGAGGTGATCAAGATCGAGCCGCCGGGCGTCGGCGATCCGCTGCGCAAATGGCGCAAGATCAAGGACGGCACCTCGCTCTGGTGGCACGTGCAGTCGCGCAACAAGCGCTCGCTGACCCTCGACCTGAAGCAGGCCGAAGCGCAGGACATCGTCCGTCGCCTGGTGAGTGATGCCGACGTGCTGGTGGAGAACTTCCGTCCCGGCACGCTGGAAGGCTGGGGCCTGAGCTACGAGGCGCTGAAGGCGATCAACCCGCGTCTGATCATGCTGCGCATCTCCGGCTACGGGCAGACCGGCCCCTACCGCGACCTGCCCGGTTTCGGCGTGATCGGCGAAGCCATGGGCGGCCTGCGCCACCTCTCTGGCTACCCCGGCCAGGCGCCGGTGCGCGTCGGCATCAGCATCGGTGACTCGCTGTCATCGCTGTACGGCGTGATCGGCGTGCTGCTGGCCCTGCAGGAGCGTGCGCGCAGCGGCGAAGGCCAGGAAATCGACGTGGCGCTGTACGAGTCGGTATTCGCCATGATGGAAAGCCTGATCCCCGAATACGACGCCTTCGGCTACGTCCGCGAGCCGGCCGGCAGCGCCCTGCCCGGTATCACGCCGTCCAACTCCTACCCCTGCAACGACGGCAGCTACGTGCTGATCGCCGGCAATGGCGACAGCATCTACAAGCGTCTGATGGGCCTGATCGGCCGCGACGACCTGGGCAACGACCCGCGCCTGGCGCAGAACGACGGGCGCAGCCAGCACGCCGAGCTGATCGACGGCGCCATCGCCGAATGGACCGCGCAGCGCGGCCGCGATGAAGTGATCGAAGCCCTCAAGGGCGCGCGCGTACCGGCCGGCTATCCCTACACCGCCGCCGACATCGTGCAGGACCCGCACTACCTGGCGCGGCAGATGATCGAGCAGGTGCAGACCAGTGTCGGCCCGCTCAAGGTACCGGGCGTGCTGCCCAAGCTGAGCCGTACACCGGGTCGTATCGGCACCGGCGGCCCGCAGTTGGGCGAGCACAACGACGACATCCTCGCCGGCCTAGGCCTGAGCGCGGAACAGGTCGCCGGCCTGCGCGAGCGCGGCATCATCTAACGTGAGGAACGACCGATAGCTCCCACGCTCTGCGTGGGAGCACCGCTCAGGACGCTCTGCGTCCGCCCCTAACAACAGCCGACGCAGAGCGTCGCAAGATGCGTTCCCACGCGGACGATTCGACGCCTCGACGTGGGAACGATCAACGTGAGGAACGACCGATAGCTCCCACGCTCTGCGCGGGAGCACCACTCAGGACGCTCTGCGTCCGCCCCTAACAACAGCCGACGCAGAGCGTCGCCGGATGCGTTCCCACGCCTCGACGTGGGAACGATCAACGATCAAAGATTGAGGATCACGCCATGAACAAACGCCTCTACATCCAGGACGTCGCCACCCGTGACGGCTTCCAGATCGAAGCGGCCTTCGTGCCCACCGCAGACAAGATCGCCCTGATCGACCGCCTGTCCCACACCGGCCTGGCCAAGATCGAGGTGACCTCCTTCACCTCGCCCAAGGCCATCCCCAACCTGCGCGATGCGGAAGAAGTGATGCGCGGCATCCAGCGCGTGGTCGGCGTCGAGTACACCGTGCTGGTACCCAACGTGAAGGGCTGCGAACGCGCGCTGTCGTGCGAAGTGGACGAGATCAACCTGGTGATGTCCGCCAGCGACACCCACGGCCTGGCCAACCTGCGCATGACGCCGGAGCAGTCGCTGGCGCAGTTCGCCGAGATCATCGAGGTCAGCCGTGGCAGCGGCGTGTTCATCAACGCCTCGCTGTCGACCACTTTTGGTTGCCCGTTCGAAGGCGAGGTCAGCGAAGCCCGCGTCTATGGCCTGATCCAGCGTCTGCTGGAGATCGGCGTGCAGGGCGTGACCCTGTGCGACACCACCGGCATGGCCGACCCGGCGCAGGTCGAGCGCATCTGCCGCGAAGCCCTGCAACGCTGGCCCGAGGCGGTATTCACCGCGCACTTCCACAACACCCGTGGTATGGGCCTGGCCAACGCCCTGGCGGCGCTGAATGCCGGTATCGACCGCTTCGACGCCTCACTCGGCGGCCTCGGCGGCTGCCCCTATGCCCCGGGCGCCAGCGGCAATATCTGCACCGAAGACCTGGTGCACATGTTCCAGCGCATGGGCCTGGACACCGGCGTGAACCTCGATGCCCTGCTCGACACTGCCACTTCCCTGCCCGGCCTGATCGGCCACGAGGTGCCAGGCGCCATCCTCAAGGCCGGCAAATCCGATCGTCGTTACCCTAAGCCCAAGTGGATGCAGGAGGCCGGGCTCTGAGGCTCGGCTGCCAAGTCGCGGCTGAAGCCCCTCCCACACGATGGTGCTGGTCTGAGGTAAAGCTGAACGGCGTGCGGCTTTAGTCATACCCCATCGCCTACCCAAAAGGCTATGCCCTTCCAATATTGTGGGAGGGGCTTTAGCCGCGACAAAAAAAACCCGGTGCAAGCTCCGGGCTTTTTCATGTCAGGGTGAACGATCAACCCTGGTTGGACTTCTCCGCCGCCTGGATCAGCTCAGCGCCGATCTCCTTCTCGAACTTTTGCCACACCGGGCGCATCGCCTCACGCCATTGGGCGCGCTGCTGTGGGGTCAGCTCGATGATTTCGGTGGTGCCGGCCTTGGCGATATCCTGCTTGGCCGTGCGGTTGAGGTCGTCAGCCTGTTTGTTCACCTCGACGGAAACCTCGGCCATGATCGTTTCCAGCTCGGCACGCACGTCATCCGGCAGACCCTTCCAGAATGTGGTGTTGGTGATCACCATGTAGTCGATCAGGCCATGATCGGAGTCGGTCATGTACTTCTGCACCTCGTGCACCTTCTGGCTGTAGTAGTTCGACCAGGTGTTCTCGGTGCCGTTGACCACGCCCGTCTGCAGCCCTTGATAAACCTCGGCGAAGCTCATCTTGCGCGGGTTGGCGCGCACCGCCTTGAACTGCTCTTCCAGTACAGCGGAAGCCTGCACGCGGAATTTCAGGCCACGGGCATCGGCCGGATCGCGCAGCGGCTTGTTGGCCGACATCACCTTCAGCCCGTTGTGCCAGTAGGCCAGGCCGGTGATGTTCTTGTCTTCCATGGAGGTCAGCAGACCACGCCCCTCAGGGCTGGCCTGGAAGCGATCGACCGCGGCCATGTCGTCGAACAGAAACGGCAGGTCGAAGATCTGCACCGACTTGGCATACTGCTCGAACTTGGCCAGCGACGGCGCCAGCATCTGCACGTCGCCAAGCAGCAACGCCTCCATTTCCTTGCCATCGCCGAACAGCGAAGAGTTGGGGTAGACCTCCACCTTCACCCGGCCTGGCAGGCGCTCTTCAGCCAGTTGCTTGAACAGCAACGCCCCCTGGCCCTTGGGCGTATTGTCCGCCACCACATGGGCGAACTTGATGAGGATGGGTGCATCCGCAGCCTGGACCAGGCCGGCACAGGACAGGATGGCGGCGCAGGCGAGCGCCTTGGCGGTGAGTTTGAACATGACGTTACCTCGTTGTTGTTGTAGGTCGGTACGTGGTTACAAGGTGGCTGACTGCCTCGGCAGCCAGCCGTTTTTTGCAGGAGCCGGCTTGCCGGCGATCTGCTGAGACGCATCGCCCGCCAGCGGGCTCCTACGGTTCTCCTGCGCGTTGCAGCAGACGGTGAGCGCGACCGAGTACGGGGGCGTCGACCATCTGGCCGTCCACCACGAAGACGCCTTCGCCGCTGCTGGCCGCCGTCATTACGCGACGCGCCCAGGCCAATTCCTGGTCCGCCGGGCGCAAGGCGTCGTGGACGATCTCGATCTGGGTCGGGTGGATGCAGAGCAAACCATCGAAGCCCATATCGCGTGCATCACGCGTCGTACGGGCCAGACCGTCGCGGTCCTCGATGGCGGGAAACACGCTGTCCAGCGGCGCTGCCAGGCCCGCTGTGCGCGAATGCAGCAGCAAGGCGTAACGGGCCTGATCGAGAATGCGTTCGGCCGCTGCGCTGCCGCTGCTCAGGCCAAGGTCCAGGCCCAGGTCGAGGGCGCCGAAGGACAAGCGCTCGACGCCTTCCGCGCGGGCGATTTCCGCCAGCGCCAGCAAACCCGCCGCACTCTCGATGATCGGCCACACCGGCTTGCCACAGGCCGCCACCCGCGCCACCTGCGCAGCGCTTTCCACCTTGGGTAGCAGCACACCGACGACACCGGCATGGCGTGCGCAAAGTTCGATATCGGCGCCATGGCCGGCATGCTCCGGCGCGTTGATGCGCACCAGCAGACGGACCTCGGGATTGGCCGTCAGGAAGGCATCGAGATTGGCCCGTGCCTCGATCTTGAGGCTCTCCTGCACGGCGTCTTCGAGGTCGACGATGACCGCATCGGCACCGACAGCGAGCGCCTTGGGAATACGCTCAGGGCGACTCGCCGGCACGAACAGGGCACTGCGAATGATCGGATTGCTCATGATCTACCCTCTTCGAACACAGGCGACTGGTGGACGAAAAGAGCGTCGTCCACCCTACGCAGCGACTTGCGGCGCGTAGCCCGGATGAAATCCGGGAGCGGTCTGATGGCAGCCAAGAAACTCCCGGATTGCATCCGGGCTACGGGCGGACTCATACGGCCCCCTGCTGATGCAGGCGCTGGATGTCATCGGCGGCATAACCCAGCTCGGCGAGCAGTGCATCGGTGTGCTGGCCCAGCGCCGGGATGGCGTCCATGCGCGGTTCGAAGGCGCTGTTGCGCCCTGGCGGCAACAGCGCCGGCAGGCTGCCGCTGGGGCTGTCGACCTGGCGCCAGCGCTGCCGCGCTTGAAGTTGCGGATGAGCCCAGACGCCAGCCATGTCGTTGACCTGGGCATTGGCGATCTGCGCCTGCTCCAGGCGCTCGATGACCTGCGCCGCGCTCATGCGCGAGAAGGCCTCGACGATGATGGCGCGCAGCTCACTGCGATTGGCCGAGCGTTTGGAGTTGGCGCAAAAGCGCTCGTCGCTGACCAGCGCCGGCTGCTCGAGCACCTTGTCGCAGAACGCAGCCCATTCGCGCTCGTTCTGCAGGCCGAGCATCACCGTGCCGCCGTCACCAGCCGGGAAAGGGCCGTAGGGATAGATGGTCGAGTGTGCGGCACCGGCACGCGGTGGCGGCGTGGCGCCGTCGTAGGCGTAGTACAGCGGGTAACCCATCCATTCCACCAGGCTTTCCAGCATCGACACGTCGACGCGGCTGCCGACACCGGTCTTGCCACGCAGCATCAGGGCCGAAAGCACACCGGTGTAGGCATACATGCCAGCGGCGATATCAGCGATGGAGCAGCCGGCCTTGGCCATCTCCTCCTCGCCCGGCCCACCGGTAACGGAGAGAAAGCCGCCCTCGCTCTGGATCAGCAGGTCGTAGGCTTTCTTCTGCTCGTACGGGCCGCCCTCGCCGTAGCCGGAGATGTCGCAGACGATCAGCGTGGGAAAGCGTTCGTGCAGCGCCTCGAACGACAGGCCCATGCGCGCGGCGGCACCCGGTGCCAGGTTCTGTACCAGCACGTCGGCACTGGCCAGCAGGCTGCCGAGCACCTGCATCGCATCGTCCTGCTTGAGGTCGAGGGTCAGGCTTTCCTTGGAGCGGTTGGTCCAGACGAAATGCGAGGCCAGGCCGCTGACCCGCTCGTCGTAGCCACGGGCGAAATCGCCACTGCCGGGGCGTTCGACCTTGATCACCCGCGCGCCGAGGTCGGCGAGTTGGCGGGTGCAGAACGGCGCGGCGATGGCGTGCTCCAGGCTGACCACGGTGATGCCATCCAGTGGTCGCGGTTGTTGTGTGTCGTTCATGTGCAGATCCCTGATCCGTAGGGTGGATCGCGCTTCATCGATCCACCGGAAAATCGAAGCTCGCCGTCAGGCCAGCTGGCTCAAGTCAGCCGTCTCGCGCAGGCGCCAGACCCGCTCGATCAGCACACCCGCCTCATCGCTGCTGCGCTTGCCGGCGAAGGCCAGCAGGCGGCGAAACTTGTCTTCCAACTCGACACGGCTGAGGGTGTTGCCGGGGTCGCCCTTGGGCTCGTCGATGGCGCCACGCAGGGTTCGGCCATCGGTAGTGATCACCTCGATGCGGCCCAGCCAGCGCTGCGGGTAGGCCACATCCACCTCCGGGTCGAGGCGCATCAGCACCTTGTCACGGAAGGCGGCCACCGCTGGGTCCTGCAACGCCAGATTGGCGAACTCGGTCAGTTGCGCGCTGCCATGCACGGCGATCAGACCGAGCACGGTGCCCATGGAGAACTTGGCCTGGTGCACCGTCTGCGGCACCTTCACGCGGCCGAGCACATCGATGGCGCCCTGATGCACGCGGGCGATGACGCGCTCGATCTGCTCGTGACGCAGACCTTCGCGCTGCATCAGATCGAGCAGCGCGTCAGCCGCCGGATGGGTATGACGGCAGGAAGCGTGGAACTTGAACGAGGTCTCCACCAGCGCCCAGCGCCGGCCGAGACGATCCGACAGCTTGCTCGGGTCGGCATCGCGCGACATGCCGGCAGCCATGCCCTGCTCGCCTTCGAGAATGTTCTGCGCGCCGGTCAGGCCCTGCTCGGTGAAATACGCCGCCAACAGACCATCAGCGGCGGCCTTGGCGGTATGCAGTTGCTTGGAGTCGGCGGCATCGCGCAGGAACTCCCACAGCCCGGCGGCCTGGGTGCCGGCATTGCCAAGCAGATGAATGAACTGCTGCTGATCGAAATCCAGCAGCTTGCCCACGGCCACCGCAGCGGCCAAGGTGCCGACCGTCGCCGTGGTGTGAAAGATGCGGTAGTGCGAGCGACCAAGAAATTCGCCGATGCGGATACCCGCCTCGTAGCCGGCCACCGAGGCCAGCAGCAGCTCGCGACCGGACTTGCCGAGGTCCTGCGCCGCCGCCAAAGCCGCCGGGAATACCACAGTGGCCGGGTGCAGCACCGAGCTGTTGTGCAGGTCGTCCTGCTCCACCAGGTGCGAGGAGGCACCGTTGACCAGCGCGGCGAAGTACGCCGAGGTGCCGCGACCGTTGACCAGGATGCGCGCCGGGCCGTCGGCCGGGCCCATCTTCTGCGCGTAGGCCTCGAACAGCGGAATCGGCCGCGCGCCCTCGCTGGCCAGTGCCGAGCCCAGCCAGTCGAGGAACAGGTCTTCGGTGCGATCCAGCACGTGCTCGGGAATCTGCTCGTAGGACAGTTTGGCGAGGAATCCAGCCAATGCCTGGGTGTGCTGACTCATCTTGATGCTCTCCAATTCGTAGGGCGGAAAACCGCGATGCGTCTTCCGTCATGCAGGTGGTGGATGTAAAAGCGACAGTTACGCGCCCCGATCCACCCTACGTTTACAGTCAGAACGAACGCGGCAGCTCGAGCAGATGCTCGGCCACGTAGCTCAGAATCAGGTTGGTGGAGATCGGTGCGACCTGGTACAGGCGGGTTTCGCGGAACTTGCGCTCGACGTCGTACTCGTTGGCGAAGCCGAAGCCACCGTGGGTCTGCAGGCAGGCGTTGGCCGCCTCCCAGCTGGCCTTGGCCGCCAGATACTTGGCCATGTTGGCGGCGGCACCGGCATTGCGCCCGGCGTCGTATTCCTCGCAGGCGCGCCAGCGCATCAGGTCGGCGGCCTCGATCTCGATGTGCGCCTCGGCGATGGGGAACTGCACACCCTGGTTCTGCCCGATGGGGCGGCCGAACACCACGCGATCACGGGCGTACTGCGCGGACTTCTCGATGAACCAGCGACCATCGCCGATGCACTCGGCAGCGATCAGCGTGCGCTCGGCATTGAGGCCGTCGAGGATGTAGCGGAAACCCTTGCCCTCCTCGCCGATCAGGCTGCTTGCGGGAATTTCCAGGTTGTCGAAGAACAGCTCGTTGGTCTCGTGGTTGACCATGTTGGCAATCGGCTGCACGGTCAGGCCGTTGCCAATGGCTTCGCGCAGATCGACCAGGAAGATCGACATGCCTTCTGACTTGCGTTGCACCTCGGCCAGCGGCGTGGTGCGCGCCAGCAGGATCATCAGGTCGGAATGCTGGACGCGCGAGATCCACACCTTCTGGCCGTTGATCACGTACTTGTCGCCCTGGCGCACGGCGGTGGTCTTGATCTTGGTGGTGTCGGTGCCGGTGGTCGGCTCGGTGACGCCCATCGACTGCAGGCGCAGCTCACCGCTGGCCAGCTTGGGCAGGTAGTAGCGCTTCTGCTCCTCGCTGCCGTTACGCAGCAGGGTGAACATGTTGTACATCTGCCCGTGGATGGTGCCGGAGTTGCCACCGCAGTGGTTGACCTCCTCGAGGATCACCGACGCCTCAGCCAGGCCCAGGCCCGAGCCGCCGTATTCTTCCGGGATCATCGCCGACAGCCAGCCGGCCTCGGTCATGGCGCTGACGAAGGCTTCCGGGAAGCCTTTCTCCTCATCGATCTTGCGCCAGTATTCGGCGGGAAATTCCGCACACAGGGCGCGCACGCCTTCGCGGATGGCATTGAGTTCTTCGTTGTTATAAGCGTTCATCGGTGTTCCTCGGAATCATGGATGACACGTAGGGCGTACTCGCGAAGCAGTACGCCGCTTAGTGTTGGACTCGCCTCAGTCGGCGGACTGTTCGCTGTCGCTCCTGAGTCCGCCCTACACAATCAGTCGAATTGCACCTCGGCGCGCTGCGCCAGGCCGGCCTCATTGCCCGCCCACAGCTCAGCCAGGCCCTCGCCGCTGATACGCCCACCGACCTCGAACGGCTGCGGCGCAATCAGCGGCCGCAGGCCGCGATAGGCGAAACGGCGCAGGCGCACCTGCGGGTTGGCGCGGCAGAAGGCGCGCAGGTTCAGGGTGGCGGTCAGCGGGCCGTGCACCACCAGGCCGCTGTAGCCTTCGGTTTCGGTGACATAGGGCCAGTCGTAATGGATGCGGTGACCGTTGAAGGTCACTGCGCTGTAGCGAAACAGCAGGGTGCTGGACGGCGTGACCGCCTCGCGCCAGTCACCGGCGACCAGCGGCTCGCCACTGCTGGCCTTGGGCGGGCTGGGCTCGCGGTAGACGATGTCCTGCTCCTCGCGAATGGCCAGTTCGCCGTCCTGCAGGTAGTCGTGCTGCACGGTGACGAACAGCAGCGCGCCGGTGCGGCCATGTTTCTCTTCGATGTGCTTGATGGTCGATACCCGACTGGCTTCGCCACCCACGCGCAGTGGCTGGATGAACTCGATACGGCCGCCGGCCCACATGCGATTGCGGTTGTCGGCCGGCGGCAGGAAGCCACCGCGCGCCGGATGGCCGTCTTCGCCCAGGCCGCTCTCGGCGACCGGCTCTTGGAAGAACGCCCAATGCCACAAAGGCGGCAGCGCCTCGCCATGGGCCGGCGTGACTTCGCCAAAGGTAGCCGCGATGCGCTTGACCAGATTGCGACTGAGTTGGTCGTGAACTTCTTCGCTACGACCGATCCAGGCGGAAAAAGCAGAATCACTCATGGGGCAGGTTCCAGCTCGGTTCTTGTGTGAGCTGGAGCATGCGACGCCGCTTGCGTTCAGAGAATCCGCATTTATTTAAACCAGCGTTCGGTTATGCTGAACACACTACGCCCATTCACATCTGTGGGAGGGGCTTCAGCCGCGAGCTTTTCGTCATGACGCAAAACTGTCGCGGCTGAAACGGATCGCCACCCCCGGCGTCTACACCAGCACCGAGACCACCATGCACTTCGATCTGCCCGACCTGCGCCTGTTCATCCATATCGCCGAGTCGCCCAGCCTGACCCAGGGCGCGCGCAAGGCATTCCTTTCGCCGGCCGCCGCCAGCGCGCGGATCAAGGCGCTGGAAGGTCAGCTCGGCAGTCGCCTGCTGTACCGCGACAGCCGTGGCGTTGAGCTGACCCCGGCCGGTCAGCGCCTGCTGCAGCATGCGCGTCTGATCATGCGCCAGGTGGATTACCTGAAGAGTGAATTCACCGAATACGGCACCGACGCCGCCGGGCATATGCGCATCTTCGCCAACACCACGGCAGTGACCGAGTTCCTCCCCGAGGTGCTGGCCGGTTTTCTCGCCGAACGCCCCGGCGTCACCGTCGACCTGCAGGAGCGCCTCAGCCGCGACATCGTGCGTGGCGTACTCGATGGCGCGGCGGATCTGGGCATCATCGCCGGCCCGGTGCAGGCACCCGGTCTGCAGGTACTGCACTTCAGCACCGACCGCCTGGTGCTGGCCGTGCCGCTGGGTCATGCCCTGGCGCAGCGGCAGACGGTCAGCCTCGGCGATACCCTCGCCTACCAGCACATCGGCCTGCACGAGGGCAGCACCCTGCTGAGTTTCCTGCGCGAACAGGTGGAGAAACTCGGCGGCAACCTGGCCCTGCGTATCCAGGTCTCGAGCTTCGAGGCGATCTGCCGGATGATCGAAGGCGGCGTCGGCATCGGCATCATCCCCGAGTCGGCCGCACGTCGGCACAGCCGCACCATGCAGTTGGCCATCCTGCAGCTGGACGAAGCTTGGGCCGTGCGCGAACGCAGCATGCTGGTGCGTGAACTGGATGCGCTGCCGGGCAGCGTGCGGGCGCTGATCGACCGGCTGAACCAGGGTGTATAGCGCCAGGCGAAATCACGGGTAAAAAAAAGGGCGACCAATTTGGTCGCCCGCCCATTCAAGGCACTCCTCGAAAGGAATGCGGAAACGCTTGCACCCAAATCACGCAGGATGATCGGGACGGCCTCAGTGTCGCCGCAGCCCCATGCCCTGCCTATTGCACCAAGGTCGTAGGGTCTGTACGAAAAGTGCCTGCGCTCGGTGATGCTGCGTTAAAAACAGGCTCGTGTGCGAGCCCAGTCAGAATGCTCATTTACAGCTCGTAAAGTCGAACGCGACCCCGGCCGTTCTTCGCCTGTTTTTGCGGGGCCGCCATCGGTATTGCCTGACCTTCGCTCGACGACTTTTCGTACAGACCCTAGGGCGCCAGTCACAGGGCAGGCCATACTCACGCGACGCCTTTTTGGCCCTGGAGGCACCCATGAACCCGGAGTACCTCGCCCTGCTGCAGCAGGCACCAGCCAGCACCCATGTCGATGACACCTGGGCCCGGCTCTGTTGCGAACAGGCCCTGCTGGCGCTTGAGGAAGGCTGTTATGCGGTCGGCGCATTGCTGGTGGATGGAGCAGGTGAACTGTTGTGCAGCGGTCGGAATCAAGTGTTCGCCGTGGCCTACAGCAGCGCCGCTCACGCCGAGATGCAGGTGCTCGATCAACTCGAAACCAAACACGCGCACGTCGACCGCCGAGACCTGACCCTCTACGTCAGTCTTGAGCCCTGCCTGATGTGCTACGGCCGTATCCTGCTGGCCGGCATCCCCCGCATACGCTACCTGGCGCGCGACCGCGATGGCGGCTTCGCCCTGCATCACGGGCGCCTGCCTCCGGCCTGGGCCAATCTCGCCTCCGGCCTTTCGGTGGTTCAGGCCCTGGCCGATCCCTACTGGCTGCATCTCGCCGAGCAGGTCATCGTCGGCCTGCAGGACCGCCGGTCCATGCGCGAGCGCGTGGTCACGGCCTGGCGCGGCGGGCCCCGAGCGTAGGGGGCGCCGTGCGCACCAAAAACGGCAGACGTAGGGTGCGCCATGCGCACCGAAAACGGCGGGAATCAGCCAGGGCCAGCGGTGCATTGGTGCGCGCGACGCACCCTACTCCTTGCCCAGGCCGTGCTGCCGCAGCTTGTTGGCGATGGTGGTATGGGAAACACCGAGGCGCTTGCCCAACTGGCGGCTGCTCGGGTGATCGTGGAACAGCCGCTCCAGCACCGCCTTCTCGAAACGGCCGAGGATGTCGTCGAGGCTGCCTTCCACCGAAAACTCGCCCAACGGCTGCGGCGCGCCGTAGTCTGGCAGGCGGATATGCTCGGCCTTCACGGTACCGCCATCGCACAACGAAACCGCTTGGAACAGCACGTTCTCCAGCTGCCGCACGTTACCCGGCCAGTGGTAATGGGCCATGCGCTCGAAGGCTTGCGGCGCCAGCTTGGGCAATGCACAACCGATCTGCCGACTGGCGGAATCGAGAAAGTGCTCGACCAGCGGCGCCAGGCCGTCGAGGCATTCGCGCAGCGGCGGGATGTGCAGGCTGAGCACGTTGAGGCGGTGGTAGAGGTCCTGGCGAAACTCGCCATGGGCGCAGAGCTCGGACAGATCGACCTGGGTGGCGCAGATCACCCGCACGTCCAGGTACACCTCCTCGTCGCTGCCGACGCGGCGGAAGCAGCCGTCCTGTAGAAAGCGCAGCAGCTTGGCCTGCAGACGCGGGCTCATCTCGCCAACGCCGTCGAGAAACAGCGTGCCGCCGGCGGTCAGCTCCAGCAGACCGAGCTTGCCTTCCGGGCGTGCGCCTTCGAAGGCGCCGGGGCCGTAACCGAACAGCTCGGTTTCGGCCATGGACTCCGGCAGGCCGGCGCAGTTGAGCGCCATGAAGGGCGACTGCCCGCGCGGGCTGGCCAGGTGACAGGCGCGCGCCAGCAATTCCTTGCCAGTGCCGGTTTCACCTTCGATCAGCAGCGGTGCATCCAGCGGCGCCATGCGTCGCGCCTCCTTGACCACCGCCGCCATCACTTTGGAGCTCTGGAAGATCGAGTCGAAGCCGCGCAGCTCCTGCTTGCGCACATGGTAGATGCGCTCACCGACGCGGTCGGCGCGGTGCAGGGTCAGCACGGCGCCGGCCAGTGCCTCGCTGTCGTCGTGTTCATTTTGCAGCGGGGCAATATCGGCGAGAAATACATCGCCCTTGATCTTCACCCGCAGCCCGTTGATCCGCGTCTTGTTGGCGCGCACCAGTTCGGGCAGGTCGAAATCCTCGGCATAGCGCGACAGCGCCATGCCCGGCACCTCGTCCACGCGCACACCGAGCAACTGCGCGGCGCTGCGGTTGGCGGCGACGATGCTGCCGGCCATATCGATGGACAACACGGGAAAATCCAGCGCACCGAGCAGCGCATTGAGCTCCAGGTGACGCCGTTCGCTGGGCATCAGCCCCACGCGCTTGACGCCGAACACGCCGGCAATGGCCTCGAACTTCGGCCTTAGCGCTTGGAACTGCAAATTGATCAGATTCGGGCAATGCAGGTAGATGGCGTTGCCCTGCTCACCCCCGACTTCGCCACGGGCGACGTTGATGCCGTAGTCGACCAGCAGGTTGAGGATGTCACGCAGGATGCCGACACGGTTCTGGCAGTGGACCTTGATACGCATGGCTCAGGCTCTTGTTATGGGCCGCCGAGTCGCAGAAATCGACGATGGCGGCATAATTTCCGTCAAGAATATGTGACGGCAGAGCACAGCAGCAAGCCGATAAATCGCCATACCGGCAATATCGTAATAAAAATTTTACAGTTTCTGAGCGCAATGCCGGGCAGCGCCGCTCATGGGCACCATTTCAACCCGAACAATCGTCGGCATGCTTGGGTCAAGACAAGAACAACAGCCCCCTCAAGGAGGCAGCGATGAAGAGTACGCAGTACCTGGCCCGGGAACCGGACGAGAGTGGCTTTATCCATTACCCGGAAAGCGAACATCAGGTGTGGAACACCCTGATCACTCGCCAGCTGGACGTGATTCAGAACCGCGCCTGCCAGGAATACCTGGACGGTATCGAGCAGCTCGGTCTACCCATGGAGCGGATTCCGCAGCTCGGTGAGATCAACCGGGTGCTCGAAGCCACCACTGGCTGGCGCGTGGCGCGGGTACCGGCGCTGATCCCCTTCCAGACCTTCTTCGAGCTGCTGGCCAGCAAGCAGTTTCCCGTCGCCACCTTCATCCGCACGTTTGAGGAGCTGGACTACCTGCAGGAACCGGACATCTTCCACGAGATCTTCGGCCACTGCCCCATGCTGACCAACCCCTGGTTCGCCGAATTCACCCATACCTACGGCAAGCTGGGCCTCAAGGCCACGAAAGAGCAGCGTGTCTACCTGGCGCGGCTGTACTGGCTGACCATCGAGTTCGGCCTGCTCGACACCCCGGCCGGCAGGCGCATCTACGGCGGCGGCATCCTCTCGTCGCCGAAGGAAACCCTCTACGCCCTATCCGACGCCCCCGAGCACCAGGCGTTCGATGCGCTGGAGGCGATGCGCACGCCGTATCGCATCGATATCCTGCAGCCGGTGTACTTCGTTCTGCCCGAGCTCAAGCGCCTGTTCGAGCTGGCTCATGAAGACATCATGGCGCTGGTGCATCAGGCCATGCAGTTGGGCCTGCACGCGCCGAAGTTTCCGCCGAAAGCGGCGTAGCCTTTTAGCTCCCCTCGCCCATTTATGGGAGAGGGGTTGGGGGAGAGGGAGCTGTTCGATACCCCCTTACCTTCTATGCTCTGACCTCGAATACTCAAGGAGCCTGAAATGACTAGCCTTGCCCAAGCCCAATGCGAAGCCTGCCGCGCCGATGCGCCGAAAGTGACCGATGAAGAACTGGCCGAGCTGATCCGCGAGATCCCCGACTGGAACATCGAGGTACGCTGCGACCACATGGAGTTGGAGCGCGTGTACCTGTTCAAAAACTTCCGCCACGCCCTGGCGTTCACCAACGCGGTTGGCGCCATCGCCGAGGAAGTCGGCCACCACCCGGCTCTGCTCACCGAATGGGGCAAGGTCACCGTCACCTGGTGGAGCCACGAAATGCGCGGCCTGCACCGCAACGACTTCATCATGGCCGCACGTACCGATGTGCTGGCAGCCAGCGCCGAGGGCCGCAAGTGAGCCATTTCGCCCAGGTCACCCGCGTGCCGGGTGACCCCATCCTCAGCCTGATGGAGGCCTATCGCCTCGACAGCAACCCGGCGCGCCTGGACCTCGGCGTCGGCGTCTACAAGGACGCTCAGGGCCTGACGCCAATCCCACGTGCGGTGAAGCTTGCCGAGCAGCGCCTGATCAATATCGAGCAAACCAAGACCTACATCGGTGGTCACGGCGACGCGGCGTTCGGCACGCTGCTCAGCCAGCTGGTACTGGGCGCTGACTCGGCCCTGCTCGCCGAGCAGCGTGCCGGCGCGACGCAAACGCCAGGCGGCACCGGCGCCCTGCGCCTGGCAGGTGACTTCATCCGCCATTGTCTGCCGGGACGCGGTATCTGGCTGAGCGATCCGACCTGGCCGATCCATGAAACCCTGTTCGCCGAAGCCGGGCTCAAGGTCGGTCACTACCCCTACGTCGGCGCCGACAATCGCCTCGACGTGGAGGCCATGATCGCCGCCCTCACCCACCTGCCCAAGGGCGACGTGGTGCTGTTGCATGCCTGCTGCCACAACCCCACCGGCTTCGACCTCACCCCGCGCGACTTCAAGCGTGTGCTGGAAGTGGTCAAGGCGCGTGAACTGCTGCCGCTGATCGACTTCGCCTACCAGGGCTTCGGTGATGGCCTGGAGCAGGACGCCTGGGCCGTGCGCCTGTTCGCCGCCGAACTGCCGGAGCTGCTGATCACCAGTTCCTGCTCGAAGAACTTTGGCCTCTACCGCGAGCGTACTGGCGCGCTGATCGTCTGCGCCGGCGACGCCGAAAAGCTCGTCGACATCCGCAGCCAGCTGGCGTCCATTGCCCGCAACCTGTGGTCGACGCCGCCGGCTCATGGCGCCGCTGTGGTGGCGCAGATTCTCGGCGACGAAGAACTCAAGGCGCTGTGGCTGGACGAGCTGGAAAGCATGCGCCTGCGCGTCGCCAGCCTGCGTCACGGCCTGGTCGAGGCACTGGCACCGCATGGCCTGAGCGAACGCTTCGCGCACATAGCCGAGCAACGCGGCATGTTCTCCTACACCGGCCTGTCGCCGCTGCAGGTGCAACGCCTGCGCGAGGAGTTCAGCGTGTACATGGTCGGCAGTGGCCGCGCCAACGTCGCCGGGCTGGACGCCAGCCGACTGGATCAGTTGGCCGACGCCATCGCCCGGGTCTGCGTGAACTGAGTCCGCAGGCGGTAGTCTCAAAGACCGCCGCCTGCCCACTTCACGGCTATAGTGCGGTCATCGCCATTCACGACGGATTCGCCAATGGCCGTACCCAGCAACATTCTCTTTCGCGCCTACCAGCGCATCATCCACAGCCTGGCCTTCTACCCGACGCTGATCGCCATCGGCTTCTTCCTGCTGTGCCTGCTGACCATGGCCATCGAATACCAGCCCTGGATGATGGCGCTCAAGGGGCATTTCGATCTTGGCCTAGTGCGCAACGCCGACAACGCCAGGTTGATTCTCGGCACCCTGGTGGCCGGCATTCTGTCGCTGATGGTGTTCAGCTTCTCGATGGTCATGGTGGTGCTCAACAATGCTGCGGCATCGCTTTCGCCACGGGTGATTCCGGGATTGATCAGCAGCAAGGGCCACCAGAAAACCCTGGGCATCTACCTCGGCAGCATCCTCTACGCACTGCTGCTGATCACCACCATCGAACAGGGCAACAGCGACCGCGTGCCGAGCCTCGGCGTGCTGATCACCCTGGTGCTGGGCATCACCTGCCTGGGTCTGTTCGTGCACTTCATCCGTTCGATCTCGCAGTCGATTCAGGTCGAGCACATCCTCAGCAACCTCTACAACGCCAGCCTGGCAAAGCTCGATGCCTGCAGCGGCGGCCCGGCCTCGCGCAACGCCGCGCCACAGTGGCCGGACGACCGCGAATGGGTGACCGTCAATGCGCAGCGCAACGGCTACTTCAAGGAACTCAACGTCAAAGAGGTCAACACGCTGCTGCGTCGCCATCAGGTACGCATGACGGTACTCGCCCACCGTGGTTTCTTCGTCAGCGAGGGGCATCCGCTGTTTTGCCTTGAACGTCCGCTGGATGAGGCCGTCTGCCAGCAACTGCTCGACTGCTTCGACTTCTTCATCGAAGAGTACGCCAGCACCCATTACCTCTTCGGTTGCCGGCAGATGTCGGAAATCGCCGTGAAGGCGCTGAGCCCCGGCATCAACGATCCCGGCACGGCGATCAAGACGGTGGACCTGCTCAGCGTACTGCTGAGTCGGCGCCTGACGCTGTCCGAGCGAGATTTCGCCAGCCTGCCTGACGAGCCACCCCGGCTGTGCTACCAGGAACTGCCGCTGGACCAGTTGCTGCTGCAACTGCTGGGGCCGATACGCGCCTACGGTGCGGCGGATGTCAGCGTACTGGTGAGCCTGCTGCAGGCCTTCAAGAACCTGCTGCATCGCCCCGCCAGCACGCAGCAGCGCGCCGACCTGCTGCGCCACGCGCGCAGCGTGCGCGATACCGCCGAGCGCCATCTGACCGAGCGTCGCGAGCGCGAGGAAATCAACGATTTCATCACTCGTCTCAACCGCACGCTACAGGACTCGGAGCAGCCGCTGATGCCCCTGCAAATCGCGAACGAAGCACCATGATGGGGCCAAGTTTGCCGCCAAAATATTGCACGACCATTTATCAGTAAAAATAATCCTTAAAAATCAAATAGATAAAAAACAATCACAAAAAACATGGCGTACTTCATGCTTGCCATCAGGGGCACAGTTCCCTAGGGTAGTTCGCATGTGGTCCCTGATTGCCCCCATCAGTTCGTTGCTGAGCGGGGTCGCGTTACTCCTGCTTGGCAATGGTCTGCTCAACACCCTACTGACCCTGCGTGGCGTCGCCGAAGGCTACTCCACCAAGATGCTCGGACTGATCATGTCCGGGTACTTCGTCGGGTTCCTCCTCGGTACGTGGCTGGCGACTCCGCTGGTCAAACGTATCGGGCACATTCGCGCGTTCGCCTGTTGTGCCGCGCTGGCCGCCATCGCCGCCCTGCTCCATCTGCTGCTGATCGATCCCTGGGTCTGGTTGCTTCTGCGCGTGCTCTACGGCCTGGGGCTGGTAACGCTGTACATGGTCATCGAGAGTTGGCTCAACGCCCAGGCACCCAACGAAAAGCGCGGCCAGGTGTTCGCCGTGTACATGGCGGTCAACCTCGGTGCCCTGGCGCTGGCCCAGCAGTTGCTGCACCTGGCCGACCCGGTGCAGTTCACCCTGTTCGCCATCGCCGCCATCCTCATCAGCGCCGCGTTGATGCCCATTACCCTCACCCGCCAGGCACAGCCAAGCCTGCCCGAGACACCGCCGAGCAACCTGCGCCAGCTGTGGACTATCGCACCGCTGGCCATCGTCGCGGCGGGCTTGTCCGGGCTGGCCCTCGGCGCCTTCTGGGGCATGGCGCCGGTCTACGCGAGCCTGGCCGGCTTCGATACGTCCGGCGTCGGTCTGCTGATGACCGCAACCATTCTTGGTGGCGCCCTGCTGCAATGGCCCATCGGTATCTACTCCGATCGCCACGACCGGCGCCAGGTGCTGCTCTGGGTTGTGATACTGGCAGTCGCCCTGGCGCTGATCATGAGCCTGCTGCCAGCCGGCCCGCTGCTGCTCGGCGCCATCTTCATCTGGGGCGGCCTGGCCTTCGCCATCTACCCCATCGCCGTGGCGCAGCTGATCGACCAATTGCACAGCGACGAGATCCTTTCCGGCTCCGCCAGCCTGCTGATGGTCAACGGCATCGGCTCCGTATGTGGGCCGCTATTGGCCGGCGTGCTGATGGAGCAACTGGGTGCCAGCGCACTGCCGCTGTACTTCGCTTGCACCCTCGGCCTGCTGGCCACCTACACCTTTTACCGGCTGCGCCATGTCAGCGACCTGGTCAGCGGCGACGCCGCGCACTTCGTACCCATGCTGCGCACCAGCCCCACGGTGCTGGAACTGATGCCCGATGCACCGCCACAAGACCACGAAGCCACGGAGGAACCTTCCCCCAACGCCTCCTGAACACCTGGCAGGCTGTTGAAAAACAGCCTGTTGAAGGATGGCTGTTTCGGCAAGGCCGCGAGCCTACCCCAAGCAGCCAGAAACCCGGCCCGTCGGCCGCTCGTATTCGCGCCGAGCCGTACCGGCCACTTCTGGAGAAACAACGATGCTACTTGCTACCGACCTGGATGGAACCTTTCTCGCTGGCGATCCCGAAGATCGCCTGAGCCTTTATCAGACCATCGCCGCTCATCCCGAGATCAAGCTCGCCTACGTCACCGGGCGCAGCCTGGAGGCGGTGCTGCCGCTGCTGGCCGACCCGACGCTGCCGCAGCCGGACTACATCATCGCCGACGTCGGCGCGACGCTGGTACATGGCGACAGCCTGCAGCCGATCCAGCAGCTGCAAGGCGTGGTCGACGCGCGCTGGCCCGGCGAAACCCAGGTGGCCAGCGCCATCGAGCCGCTCGGCCTTGAGCGCCAGGACGTGCCGCAGGCGCGCCGCTGCTCCTACTTCTGCACGCCCGAACAGGCGGCCAACCCGGCGCTGCGCGAGATCGCCGATGAGCTGGGCTGCGACCTGCTCTACTCCGCCGAGCTGTACCTGGACTTTCTGCCCAGGGGCGTGAACAAGGGCAGCAGCCTGCAGGCCCTGGCCGACTGGCTGGAGCTGAGCCACGATCAGGTACTGGCTGCCGGCGATACGCTCAACGACCTGTCCATGCTCAGCGCCAGCTTCCACGGTGTGTGCGTCGGTCAGTCGGAAACTGCCCTGCTGGAGGCCACCGCCAGCCACTCGCGCACCCTGCACGCCACTCGCCCTGGCTGCGGCGGCATTCTCGAAGCCTTCGCCCACTTCGGCTTTCTCGGCGAGCACGGCATCGCTGCCGAACGCCGCCAGGCCGCGCAGCCGGGCAAGGCCGAGCTGGTGATGGTCTATCACCGCCTGCCCTATGAGGAATACCGCAATGACGCCGGCAAGCTGCAGCGCCGTCGCCCGACCTCGCCCAACGGCATCATCCCCACCCTGCTGAGTTTCTTCGGCGATGGCCGCCCCGGCTCCTGGGTGGCCTGGGCCGTGCACGAGGATGGCGACGAACCGTTCGACAGCCACACCACGGTGGACGCCGAACGCTATCCCAAGCTCACCGCGGCGCGGGTCAAACTGAGCAAGGAAGAAGTCGACATCTTCTACAAGCGCTTCTCCAAGGAAGCCTTCTGGCCGACCCTGCACACCTTCTGGGAGCGCGCCACCTTCAACGAGGACGACTGGCAGGTGTTCCTCAAGGTCAACCGCGCCTTCGCCGAACGCACAGCGCTGGAGGCTGCCGAAGGCGCCATCGTCTGGCTGCACGACTACAACCTGTGGATGGTGCCGGCTTACCTGCGCGAGCTGCGCCCGGACCTGCGCATCGCCTTCTTCCACCACACCTACTTCCCCTCGGCGGACGTATTCAACGTGCTGCCCTGGCGCCGGCAGATCGTTGGCAGCCTGCTGCAGTGCGACTACATCGGTTTTCACATCCCACGGCAGGTGGAAAACTTCGTCGACGTCGCACGTGGCGTGTTCCCGCTCAAGACCCTGGAGCGGCAGAACTGCGCGCCGCGCTTCATCACTTACGGTTGCGCCGTGGGCCTGGAGCGCATGACCACCGCACTGGACACCGGCACCCGTCAGGTCAAGCTCGGCGCACACCCGGTCGGGCTGGACATCGACCGCGTACGCAACGCCCTGGAGGCGCCGAAGATCAAGGAGCTGATGGGTCAGCTGCGCGAGGAAATGAAAGGCGTGAAGCTGATCCTCTCGGTGGAGCGGCTCGACTACACCAAAGGCATTCTGGAAAAGCTCAACGCTTACGAGCGCCTGCTGGCCGACAACCCCGAGCTGATCGGCAAGGTCACCCTGGTCACGGTGTGCGTACCGGCGGCCAAGGAGATGACCATCTACAACGAACTGCAAAGCCAGATCGAACAGGCGGTCGGCCGCATCAACGGGCGCTTCGCCCGCATCGGCTGGACGCCGCTGCAGTTCTTCTTCCGCAGCCTGCCGTTCGAGGAAGTCAGCGCCTGGTACGCCATGGCCGACGTCATGTGGATCACCCCACTGCGCGACGGCCTCAACCTGGTGGCCAAGGAATTCGTCGCCGCCCAGGGCCTGCTGGGTGGGCGCGGCGTGCTGGTGCTGTCGGAGTTCGCGGGTGCGGCCGCCGAACTCAAGGGCGCGCTACTGACCAACCCGCACGATCCGGCCGACCTTGCGCAGACCTGCTACCTGGCGCTGAACCTGCCCAAGAGCGAGGCCCAGGCGCGCCTGCGCGAGCTGTTCGATATCGTCTGCTACAACGACATTCGCCGTTGGGGCGAGGAGTTTCTCTCCGGCGTGCAGGTGCAGGAAGAGCCCGAGCCGCTGACGCTGGTGAGCTAGAAAGCGCTTCGCGGCTGAAGCCGCTTCTACGGCCTAATTGGTCCGTAGGAGCGGCTGGGCGGCATTGCGTTTCAGCCGCGAAGACGCAGTCTCGTTTCCCCGGATTTCATCCGGGCTACGTTTGCCGAGAACCTCGCCGTCAACCCTGCTGGCTATCGACCATGCAGTTGATCATCCAGGACACGCCGAAACGGTCGGTAAGCATGGCGAAGCGGGTCGCCCAGAAGGTTGCCTGCAGCTCCATCTGCACCGAACCGCCGGCCGACAACGCCTCGTACAGGCGCTCGGCCTCCGGCACGTTGTCCACCTGCAGGGAAACGGAACACCCCTTGATCCCCTCATAGGGGTACTGCGGCAGATTATCGGAGGCCATCAGCAACTGATCGCCAACGGTCAGGCAAACGTGCATGACACGCTGCTGGTACTCGGCCGGAACCTCCATATCCTCAGGGCTATCGGCGTAGCGCATCATCTCCAGGTTACCGCCGAAGACCTCGACGTAGTGGTTGAAGGCGGCCTCGCACTGGCCATCGAACATCAGATAAGCATGCATCTTCATCGTTACGCTCCTTGATTTTCACTGCTCATGCGCGCGCGAATACGGTCTTCCTGCTCACGCAACTCGGGGGTGAACTCGGCGCCGAAATCCTCGGCCTCGAAGATCTGTCGAATCTCGATATCGGATTCGCCAGGCATGGGGTTGGGGCAACGCTTGACCCAGTCGATGCAGGCCTGCAGCGATTCGCACCGAAAGATCCAGAAGCCGGCGACCAGCTCCTTGGTTTCCATGAAGGGGCCGTCGATCACCGAGCGCTGCGCCCCGGAGAACCGCACCCGTGCTCCCCTGGAGCTCGGGTGCAAACCTTCGGCTGCCTGGATCACACCAGCGGCTGCCAGCTCTTCGTTGTAACGGCCCATGGCCGTCAGCAGCTCTTCGCTGGGCACCAGACCGGCTTCGGAATCGGCCGTTGCTTTGACAATCACCATGAAACGCATCGCCTTTCTCCTTGTTCGAGTCGAAGTCGCGCGCAGGGTGTCTCCCTACGGCTGACAGTGAACCCAGAGTGGGGTTCTATGCAGTAGTCGAATGGGCGACGGAAGAATCGACAGGCACATTGAAAAAAGTTGGTGCGCGCGGCGCACCCTACGAACACTCGCCGCTCACCCGCAGGGTGTCGCGGGGCCGCCTAGGCCGTGCGTACCGCGTCATTCGCCGTACTCACCGTTGTCCACCACTGCATCACCGCCCCAATCGGCCGGATATACGCCCTCCGTCACCAACCGATGAAAGCTCGACCACGGCCAATCCGCCACACGACCGACCAGGCCATGCTTCACCGGATTGAAATGCAGGTAATCCATATGCCGCTGGTAATCGTCGCCATCATGAATGCGATGCTCCCAGAAACGCCGCTGCCACAGACCCGAATCGCGGCGCAGGCTACGGCTCAAACTGACCGCTCCAGGCATCGCGATTGCCTGGGATGTCAGGCGTTTGATCATCGACCAGCGCGACCCGAAATCTGCATCTCCCTGAGGCATGCGCCAAAGACAATGCAGGTGGTCTGGTAACAGCACACAGCCCTCGATGACGAACGGACGGTGTAGACGGACGCGCTCGATGGCGCGGCGC
Source organism: Pseudomonas sp. EggHat1 (assembly GCF_014892995.1). Classification (NCBI taxonomy): domain Bacteria; kingdom Pseudomonadati; phylum Pseudomonadota; class Gammaproteobacteria; order Pseudomonadales; family Pseudomonadaceae; genus Pseudomonas; species Pseudomonas sp. EggHat1. The sequence continues at coordinate 44,737 of NZ_JACKQK010000021.1, read as the reverse complement.
AGGGCTGTGCGCAATGGTGCATCGGTCAACACCGGGAGGCGCTGATGGCTTACCAGCGTGAAGAAATAGCAGGCACCCGCATCGCGAGCGCGGCGGTAGTTGGACATTCCCTGTCTCCTGAATCCTTGCCGGCAGATTCAGGATAGTCGGTGGTGCGCACGGCGCACCCTACGGCAGTGCATCTCGGCGTATTCGGCGCGCGCAGCGCACCCTACAGGTAGAAAGGCGCAATTCCCGTAGGGTGCGCCGCGCGCACCGACTCCAACTCAAATCAAACGCGGAAGCGGCTGACCATGGACTGCAGCTGGCCACCCAGGCGCGCCAGCTCGGCGGAGGATTTGGCCGTTTCATCGCTGGCAGTGGCGGTCTGCTCGGAGACATCGCGCACGCTGAGGATGCTGCGGCTGATTTCTTCGGCCACGGCGCTCTGCTCTTCTGCAGCGGCGGCGATCTGCTGGTTCATCGACTGAATGTTGGACACCGCAAGGGTGATGCTACCCAGCGAGTCGCCGGCCTTGCGCGTCAGCTCGACGCTGCTGTCGGTGAGTTTGTGGCTGTTGCGCATCACCGCCGCCACCTGCTGGGTGCCACTCTGCAAGCCGGCGATCAGCGCCTCGATCTCCTCGGTAGATTTCTGCGTACGCTGCGCCAGGCCGCGCACCTCGTCGGCAACCACGGCAAAGCCGCGCCCTGCTTCGCCGGCACGCGCTGCCTCGATGGCGGCGTTGAGCGCCAGCAGATTGGTCTGCTCGGCCACCGACTTGATCACATCCATCACGCTGCCGATCTTGTCGCTTTCCTGCTGCAGGCCGGTCATCGCCTCGGAGGAACGCCCCACTTCGGCAGCCAGACGCTCGATCTGCGAAATCACCTCGGCCACCACCTGGTCGCCCAGGCGCGCCTGGCCATCAGCGTCGTTGGCCGCCTGCGAGGCCTGCTCGGCGTTGCGCGCCACCTCCTGCACGGTCGCGGACATCTCATGCATGGCGGTGGCCACCTGGTCGGTCTCGCTCTTCTGGCTGTTGGCGCCAGCGCTGGTCTGCTCGGTGACCGCCGACAGTTCCTCGGCGGCGCTGGCGATCTGGGTGACGCTGTCGCGGATGCCGCCGATCAGCTCGCGCAGGGTCGTGGCCATGTGCTGGATGCCCTGCTGCAGCTGGCCCATCTCGTCGCGTCGGTCGACCCGCACGCTGGCGGTCAGGTCACCGTCGGCAATGCGCTGCACCGCGCCCAGGGTGTCTTGCAAGGGGCGGGTGATCTGACGGGTGATGACCCAGGCGGCAAGTACGCCGAACAGCAGGGCCAGCAGCGTGGCGCCGATCTGCAGGCTGCGTGCCTGGGCACTTTCGATGGCCATACGCTCCATCTGGAACTTGTAAAGCGTCTCGCTGATACGGACGATTTCGCCCTGCTGATCGGTCATTTCCTGGCGGGTACGGGCGATATCGGCAGTGGCAGCCTTGAACGCCTGCACCGTCTGCTCGAACTGGCCGAGCGCAGTGGAAATACGCCGTACCGCATCCTGCTGGGCGCTACCGAAAACCTGCTCCAGTGCATCGAGACTGTTGCGGGCAGTGGCTATGCGCTCGGCAAGGGCCTGCTCGGTCTGGGCATCGGGTGCGCTGTCATAACGCTCGAGCAGATAACGCAGACGCAGCAGCTCGCCATGAGTGAGCGTCAGCGCCTGCAGTTGCTCGAAGCGGCGACCGTCGTATTCCGGCAGCAGCTCCACGCTGCGCCGCATCGCGCCCAGCAGCTCGCCCAGTTGCTGGTCTTCGTTAAGGATCTGGCCACGCGCCTGCCCGACGGCCGTGTAGGCTGCGCGCATACCCGCCAGTGAACGCTGGTAGTCCTGGTTGTAGCGGTACTGCTCTTGCAGCAGCTTGACGTTGACCGGATTGGTGAAGGTCCCCAGCAGCTTCTTCTGTTGATCGAGATAGATGTTCAGGTTGGTCAGCAGACGCTCGGTACTGGCTGCGTCGCCCTTTGCCAGCATGAACTGCAGGCGGGCGATACGCAGGTTGGTCAGCGTTGCATTGAGCTGGGTGATCTCGCTCATCCAGGTGCTGCGCTGGATCACACTGCCCAGGCCGCTCCAGGCGGTCCAGGCCAGAGCCAGGGTAAGCACCAGCACCAGGCCGAAGCCGAGCGCGAGTTTGCGGGTAACGCTGAGATTAGCGAACCAGGTGTTCATGACAATTCTCCGACTGCGGATGTTTCAGGTTTCGCTGGAGAATTGTTTTTGTTGAAGCCAGCACGAGGGATCAGCTGACGTACCAGGCGACCACGACGGCACAGATTTTAAGCGACTGCGGCATTATGCAACGGCGCCGCCAGCGTTGGCGGCGCCACGCGCGCATCAGCCAAGCAACTGCAGCGCCTCGACGCTGCATTGCTGGATGCGTGCCCAATCGCTGTTTTCCACCCACTCGCGCTGGAACATCCAGGTACCGCCCACGCACATGACATTGGGCTGCGCCATGTAGCGCTGCAGGTTGTCCGGGGTGATGCCGCCGGTCGGACAGAAGCGCACCCCGCCGAAAGGCCCGGCCAGCGCCTTGAGCGCCGCGACGCCACCACAGACCTCAGCCGGGAACAGCTTGAAGCGGCGATAACCCAGGGCGTAGCCGACCATCAGCTCCGACGCGCTGCTCACACCAGGCAGCAGCGGCAGCGGGTTGTCCAGCGCGGCCAGCAACAGCTCGCGCGTGCTGCCCGGCGTGACGATGAACTGCGCACCGGCAGCGGTCGCTGCGGCCAGCATGTCTTCATCCAATACGGTACCAGCGCCAACGCAGAGCTCGGGACGCTCGGCACGCAGGCGACGAATCGCCTCCAGGCCATGCTCCGAGCGCAGAGTCACTTCCAGCACGCGCAGACCGCCAGCGGCAAGCGCATCGGCCAGCGGCAGGATATCCGCCTCACGGGCGATGGTGATCACCGGCATGATCCGCGCCTGCGCGCAGATGCGGTCGATCTCGGCGATTTTGTCGGCCATGCGCACACGCTGGCTTGGGTCGAGGCTGGTCATGTCAGGAGCACCAATGGATTTCAAGAGGAGAATTGAGGAACGCGCGGATCGGCAGTTGGGCGGTCTCACCCGGCATCAGCGCCGCGCTCAGGGTGTTCAGTTTCGCCTGGCCCTGGATCGCCAGCAGCGGCAGCCGTGCGCTGGCCAGCACCGGCAGGGTCAGGGTCAGGCGTTGCGCCGGCTCGCTCGGGGCGAGCATCGGCAGCACGCGGCGCGCACAGTCCGGCTGCAGTGCCTGGTGCAGATTGGGGCTATGCGGGAACAGCGACGCGGTATGACCGTCGTCGCCCATGCCCAGTACCAGCACGTCGATCGGCACCAGTTCGGCGACCGCAGCATCGGCCAGCTCGGCCGCCTGTTCGAGGCTGCCAGCGACCTGGTAGAGGCTGAGAAAACGGGCTTCGGCGGCCGGGCCACGCAGCAGGTGACGGCGCACCAGCGCCTCGTTACTGCCGGCGTGATTCACCGGCACCCAACGCTCGTCGGCCAGGCTGACCAGCACCTGCGCCCAGGGCAGCTGCTGCTGCGCCAGCGCCTCGAAGAACGGCACCGGGCTGCGACCGCCGGACACCACCAGGGTGGCCTTGCCGCGACTGGTGATGGCCTGGCGCAGCGCATCGGCCACGCGCACGGCCAATGCCTGAGCCAGCCGTTCGGCGCCAGCGTGCGGGCAGGCCTGCACGCCTGGCGGCAGTTTCAGTTCAGAGATCGCCATACCAACTCCTGCCATCGCGGGTGATCAGCGCGACCGACGCCATGGGGCCCCAGCTGCCGGCCGTGTACGGCTTCGGCGCCTCGCCGAGGCGATGCCAACCGTCGATCAGTTGATCGCACCACTGCCAGGCGTATTCGATCTCGTCCTTGCGCACGAACAGGTTCTGGTTGCCGCGCATCACTTCCAGCAGCAGACGCTCGTAGGCATCGGGAATGCGAGCACTGCGGTAGGTGTCGGAAAAACTCAGCTGCAGCGGGCCGCTGCGCAGCTGCATACCCTTGTCCAGGCCCTGATCCTTGGTCAGCACCTGCAGGGCGATGCCCTCGTCTGGCTGCAGGCGGATGATCAGCTTGTTGCCGATCAGCTGCCTCTGCTCCGGGGCGAAGATGTAGTGCGGCGGCGCCTTGAAGTGGATGACGATCTGCGACAGCTTCTGCGGCATGCGCTTGCCGGTGCGCAGGTAGAACGGCACGCCGGCCCAGCGCCAGTTGCGGATATCGGCGCGCAGGGCGACGAAGGTTTCGGTGTCGCTCTGGGTATTGGAGTTCTCTTCCTCCAGATACCCCGGCACCGGCCGCCCATCGCTGCTGCCGGCCACGTACTGGCCGCGCACCACGCGCTGACCAAGCTGCTCGACGCTGATCGGCTCCAGCGCCTTGAGCACCTTGACCTTCTCGTCACGGATGCTGTCGGCGGACAGGTCGCTGGGCGGGTCCATAGCGATCAGGCAAAGCAGCTGCAGCAGGTGGTTCTGGATCATGTCGCGCAGTTGCCCGGCCTGATCGAAGTAGCCCCAGCGCCCTTCGATACCGACCTTCTCGGCCACGGTGATTTCCACGTGGGAGATGTGGTTCTGGTTCCACTGGGTTTCGAACAGGCTGTTGGCGAAGCGCAGGGCAATCAGGTTCTGCACCGTCTCCTTGCCCAGGTAATGGTCGATGCGATAGACGCGGTTCTCCGGGAACACCTGGGCCACGGCATCGTTGACCGCACGCGAGGACGCCAGGTCATGGCCGATCGGCTTCTCCAGCACCACCCGCGTGCCCTCGGCCAGCCCGACGGCGGCCAGGTTGGCGCAGATGCCGCCATACACCGAGGCGGGCGTGGCGAAGTAGGCGATCAGCTGATCCTGCGGGCTGACCTGCTCGAGCAGCGCCGAATAGTCCTCAGGCTTGAGGAAATCCATGCTCAGGTAGCTCAGGCGTGCCAGGAAGCGCGCCATGTCGGTTTCCGTCAGCTCCTTGGCTGGCACGTGCAGGCGCAACGCCTGTTCGATGGCGCGCAGGTGGGCGCTCGGCTCCCCCGTTTCACGGGCCAGGGCGAGGATGCGCGTGGCATCGTGCAGCAAACCGGCGCGATCGAGCTGGTAAAGCGCAGGAAACAGCTTGCGCAAGGCCAGATCGCCCAGCGCGCCGAACAAGGCAAAGGTGCAGGATTCAAGCTTCATCGCGGGCATGAGTTTGTTCTTTTATCAAGATGCACTAGAAATACCGGGTGATACTGCTTTTATCAAGGAAAAATGTTGTGATAGCAACAACATTATTCACGATACCCGATAAGTCAGTGGTGACCTTGGGGCGGCATCAGTAGGATAGGCCGGTTGTCTTACCGCCCATCGCCTGTCGCCAAGCCCGTTCAACCGCCTGTTAGGAGCCCTTATGGACCGTGTGCGCAACTTGCTGGAACAGATCCAGAGCCGCCTTGACGACCTGAACAAGGCCGAACGCAAGGTCGCCGAAGTGATCCTGCACGATCCGCAGCAGGCCACGCGCTTCAGCATCGCCGCACTGGCCCAGGCCGCTGGCGTCAGCGAGCCGACAGTCAACCGCTTCTGCCGCTCGTTCGGCGCCAACGGCTACCCGGAACTGAAGATGCAACTGGCGCAGAGCCTGGCCAGCGGCGCCGCCTACGTCAGCCGCGCGGTGTCCGCCGACGACGGCCCCGAGGCCTACACCCGCAAGATATTCGGCAGCACCATCGCCTCGCTGGACACCGCCTGCCAGAGCCTCGACCCGCAGCACGTCAGCCGCGCCGTCGACCTGCTGATCCAGGCTCGGCAGATCCATTTCTTCGGCCTCGGCGCCTCGGCGTCGGTGGCGCTGGACGCGCAGCACAAGTTCTTTCGCTTCAACCTGGCAGTGTCGGCGCATTCCGACGTGCTGATGCAGCGCATGATCGCCTCGGTGGCGCACACCGGTGATCTGTTCGTGATCATTTCCTACACCGGGCGCACCCGCGAATTGGTGGAAGTGGCGCGCCTGGCCCGCGAGAACGGCGCCTCGGTGCTCGGCCTCACCGCCGCCGGCTCGCCCCTGGCCAAGGCCAGCACCCTGAGCCTGGACATTCCGCTGCCGGAAGACACCGACATCTACATGCCGATGACCTCGCGCATCATCCAGCTCACCGTGCTCGACGTGCTCGCCACCGGCGTCACCCTGCGCCGTGGCGTGGACTTCCAGCCGCACCTGCGCAAGATCAAGGAAAGCCTCGGCGCCAGTCGCTACCCGGCGGATGAAGAACCGCTGTAAGACTTCAGCAGGAGCCAGCTTGCAGGCGATCCGTCGTATCGGAGTTCCTCGGAAAAGCATCGCCGGCAAGCCGGCTCCTTCAGTTCTGGTGCGCTGGACACTTCTGGTAGGCTTGCCGGCTTTTCCGAACCTGCCAGGAAATCCGCCATGCAAGCACTGATTGCCCTCAGCCGTTTCATCGGCAACACCTTCGCCATCTGGGTGTTGCTGTTCGCCGTCATGGCGTTCTTCCAGCCCGGCTGGTTCCTGCCGCTGACTGCCTGGATCGTCCCCCTGCTCGGGCTGATCATGTTCGGCATGGGCCTGACCCTCAAGGGTGCGGACTTCCAGGAGGTCGCCCGGCGCCCGTTGGCGGTGCTGCTTGGTGTGCTGGCCCAGTTCATCATCATGCCCTGCACCGCCTGGCTGCTGTGCCAGGCCTTTGCCCTGCCGCCGGAAATCGCCGTTGGAGTGATCCTGGTGGGCTGCTGCCCGGGCGGCACCGCCTCCAACGTGATCACCTGGTTCGCCCGTGGCGACCTGGCGCTGTCGGTGTCGATCACCGCCGTCACCACCCTGCTCGCCCCGCTCGTCACCCCGGCGCTGATCTGGCTGCTGGCGTCGGAATGGCTGCCGGTGTCGTTCAGCGCCATGTTCATTTCCATCCTCAAGATGGTGCTGCTGCCCATCGCCCTCGGCCTGATCGCCCAGCGCCTGCTCGGCGAACGCGTGAAGACCGCCGTCGAGGTGCTGCCGCTGATTTCCGTGGTGAGCATCGTCGCCATCGTGGCTGCGGTGGTCGCCGCCAGCCAGGGCAAGATCGCCGAATCGGGCCTGCTGATCATGGCCGTGGTGATCCTGCACAACGGTATCGGCCTGGGCCTGGGTTACCTGGCAGGACGCCTGTTCGGCATGTCGCTGGCGCAGCGCAAGACGCTGTCGATCGAGGTCGGCATGCAGAACTCCGGCCTTGGCGCCGCCCTGGCCAGCGCCCACTTCAGCCCGCTGGCCGCCGTGCCCAGCGCTCTGTTCAGCGTCTGGCACAACCTGTCCGGCCCACTGCTGGCGACCCTTTATCGACGGATGGACCAAGGCACAGAGAAAGGCCCCAACTGACCGGACACCTCGCACCAATCCGGGGCGCCTTGCCCCGGATGCGCCGATATGCACAATAATGGCGCGCGCGAGGACGACCTCCGCACCCTGACGCCAGGGTGRCTCATCCGGGGACGGCCCCTTCAGCACCTACTGGAGGTCATATGTCCTGGATCATTCTGTTTCTCGCCGGCCTGTTCGAGGTCGGCTGGGCCATCGGCCTGAAATACACCGAAGGCTTCACCCGCCCGCTGCCCACTCTGCTCACCGTCTGCGCCATGCTGGTCAGCCTGGGCCTGCTCGGCCTGGCCATGAAGGAATTGCCGCTGGGCACCGCCTACGCCATCTGGACCGGCGTCGGCGCCGTGGGCACGGTGATCGCCGGCATCATCCTGTTCGGCGAGTCCATGGCGCTGCTGCGCCTGGCCAGCGTGGCACTGATCGTCTGCGGCTTGATCGGTCTCAAGCTGAGTCACTGAAAACGCTGGTGCACACGGCGCACCCTACCCAGCGCTGGCCGCGACCGGGCCGTAGGGTGGATGTCGCTTTTTACATCCACCACAGCGGTGAATGGGTGAAGCGTGATCCACCCCAGGCCTCTGCGCATCCGCAGGGTGCGCCGCGCGCACCTTCATCAACGCCAATCCCCACGCAAGGCCGCCACTTGCGCCTGCAGCGCCTCACGTTTGGCCTGCTCCGGCGCAACCGGCGTACCGGCCACCAGACACACCCGCGACCATAGGCGCTTGAACAGCCCCTTGTGCGGATCGCGACTGAAGAAGCTGCCCCACAAGCCCTGCAACGCCATGGGGATCACCGGCACCGGGTTCTCTTCGAGAATGCGCTCGACACCCGACCTGAACTCATCGATCTCACCATCAGCGGTCAGCTTGCCTTCGGGGAAGATGCACACCAGCTCACCGTTGCGCAGGTACTCGGCGATCTTTCTGAACGCGGCGTCGTAGATCAGCAGATCTTCGTTGCGCCCAGCAATCGGTACGGTGCCGGCGGTGCGGAAGATGAAGTTGAGCACCGGCAGGTCGTAGATCTTGTAGTACATGACGAAGCGCACCGGCCGCCGTACCGCGCCACCGATCAGCAGCGCATCGACGAACGACACGTGGTTGCACACCAGCACCGCCGCCCCCTCGTCGGGAATTGCGTCGAGCCCCTTGTGCTCGACCCGGTACATCGAATGCCCCAGCAGCCAGATGAGAAAGCGCATGCTGAATTCGGGGACGATCTTGAAGATGTAGCTGTTGACCGCGATGTTCATCAGCGAGATAGCCAGAAACAGCTGCGGAATCGACAGCCCGGCGACGCTCAGGAACAGGATCGCAACGATGGCCGAGGCCACCATGAACAGCGCATTGAGGATGTTGTTGGCCGCGATCACCCGCGCCCGCTCATGCTCGGCGGTGCGCGACTGGATCAGCGCATACAGCGGCACGATATAGAAGCCACCGAACAGACCGATGCCGAGGATGCAGCCGAGAATCCACCAGGCCTGGCCGTAGCCCAGCAGCGCCAGCCAGTCATGCGGCGCGGCGCCCTGCGGGAAACCACCAGAGAACCACCACAGCAACATGCCGAACAGGGTCAGGCCGATGGAGCCGAACGGTACCAGGCCGATCTCCACCTTGTGCCCGCTCATGCGCTCGCAGAGCATCGAGCCCAGGCCGATGCCCAGCGAGAACACGGTGAGGATCAGCGTCACCACGCTCTCGTCGCCGTACAGCCACTCCTTGGCGTAAGCCGGAATCTGCGTCAGGTAGATCGCGCCGAGAAACCAGAACCAGGAGTTGCCCACCAGCGAGCGCGACACCGCAGGGCGCTGGCCCAGGCCGAGCTTCATGATCACCCAGGACTGACGGAAGATGTTCCAGTCCAGCGGCAGCGTCGGCATCGCCGCTGCCGCACGCGGAATGCCCTGACTGGCCAGGTAACCGAGCAGCGCCACACCGACCACCGAGCCGGCGACGATGGGCGCATAACTGCTGCTGGCCATCATGATGCCGGCGCCGATGGTGCCAGCCAGAATCGCCAGGAAGGTGCCCATTTCCACCAGCGCGTTGCCGCCCACCAGCTCCTCTTCCTTCAGGTGCTGCGGCAGGATCGAATACTTCACCGGGCCGAACAGCGCCGACTGCGTGCCCATGGCGAACAGCACGGCGAGCATCAGCGGCAGGTTGTCCAGCAGCACTCCGGCCGCGCCGACGAGCATGATGCCGATCTCGGCGAACTTGATCTTGCGGATCAGCGCGTCCTTGGCGAACTTCTCGCCAAACTGCCCGCCGAGGGCGGAGAACAGAAAGAACGGCAGGATGAACAGCAAGGCGCAGAGATTGACCAGCAGATCGCGGTCGGCGCCCGTGTTGAGCTTGAAGAGGATGGCGAGAATCAGCGACTGCTTGAAGATGTTGTCATTGAAGGCGCCGAGCAATTGCGTCACGAAAAACGGCAGAAAACGCTTCTTGCCGAGCAGGGCGAATTGCGATTGTTGGGTCATCGTCCATGGTCCTCGCGGGGGTAGATTTGCCCGCACAGGCATTTGACTGCAAATCCCCCCACGAAAGCCACAGGGCAAATGCGAACGCCTTGGCTAACGAGGAGGTAAGACTGTTCATTTAAAGATGCGCGCTTAGCTCCCCTCTCCCCAGAGGGACGAGAGGACTAATCGCGTTCCACCACTTCTTGTGTGAACAACATTACCTTTTTTGTGGGAGGGGCTTTAGCCGCGACAGCAACCGCAAGAAGCTCGCCGCTTAAGCGCCTCCCACGTCCGACGGCCTCGGCCCGGTAGGGTGCGCCGCGCGCACCAAGACCCCGCGATTACCCGGTGCGCACGGCGCACCCTACGAGGCTTTAAGCCTATCGCGCCGGCAAACGCGCACCAAACGCAGCGCAAAAAAAACGGCAGCCCAACCGGGCTACCGTTCTCGAACTCGGAGAAAACGTCAGTGCCTTCGCACTGACTACAACCTCACCTGCATTCCCTGGGGAATGCCAGCGCAGTCTGACAAAAGCCAGGGCAAGCGTCCGTTTAGCTTTGTTACCTGGCTGCAAAGAAATGTAAACGGCGGATGACTGCACGGTCCGCCGCGCGGCACAATCGCGCCCATGAACGCTCACCACCCCGCCTGCTGCAGCCCTCTCGACCCGTACAACCCACTGCCCCGCGCACTGGCCGGTGCGCAGCTGATCAGCACGCACTTCGAACCGGCCCTGCTCACAGAGGATGACTTTGATCGCTGCGCCATCGCCCCGGTGCGCGGCGTGGCCAAGCGTCAGGCCGAATACCTGGCCGGACGGCTGTGCGCCCGCGAAGCGCTGCGCCGCGTCACCGGCCAAGCCAGCGTGCCAGCAGTCGGCGAAGACCGTGCGCCACAATGGCCGCGTGGCGTGGTCGGGTCCATCACCCACGGCGACAACTGGGCTGCCGCGCTGGTCGCCCAGCGTGAGCATTGGCGCGCCCTGGGCCTGGACGTCGAGCGCCTGCTGCCGGCCGAGCGCGCCCAGCGCCTGCAGGGCGACATCCTCACTCCAGCCGAACTGCAGCGCCTGTCGGACCTGGACGACAAGGCCCGCGCCGCGCGCATCAGCCTGACTTTCTCACTCAAGGAAAGCCTGTTCAAGGCGCTCTACCCACTGACCCTGACGCGCTTCTATTTCCACGACGCCGAGCTGCTGGAGATCGACCACGACAGCGCGCGCCTGCGTCTGCTGATCGACCTGCACCCCGATTGGCGCGAGGGCGCCGAGCTGGATGGCCAGTTCGTGCTGTTCGATAACAAGGTGCTGAGCCTGGTGGCCGTGGCGGCGTGACCACGGGGCAGCCTGTCATAGATGGAAACCCGGTGCGCGCGGCGCACCCTACGGTCACTGCACAGTGCGCTACGTAGGGTGGATGACGCTTTTCCCATCCACCACCCAGGCAACCATGGTGGATCGGTCGGGCCGCGCAGGCGAAGCGCGATCCACCCTACACCTAGCTGGCGGCGGTCACGCTGCTCACTTAAGTTCGCACTCGCTTGGCTCCCCTCTCCCATTCATGGGAGAGGGGCTGGGGGAGAGGGCTGAAAGTGCCGCAGAACCGCAATTTCCCCCTCTCCGAACGCGGCCCGCCCTAACCCTCTCCCCAAAGGAGCGAGGGGGCTGATCGCGCTCAACCGCTTCTTAAGTGAACGACATTGCACTGGGGGCGGGGCTGTTGTAGCCCGGATGAAATCCGGGAACAGGTGGCCGGCCAGCCCCGGATTGCATCCGGGCTACAGAATTGCAGCGGCGTAGACGCCCTACTCCCCCTGCCGCCGTGGCCAAACCAGGCTGAAACGTGCCCCGCCGAGGCTATCGCTGCGACTGATCTGCGCCCGACCGCCGTGCCAGTAGATGATCCGGCGCACGATGGACAGCCCCAGGCCATGCCCGCCAGAGGCCCGCGTGCGGCTGTCGTCGAGACGCAGGAAGGGGCTGAACAGGCGCTCCCAGGCTTCTTCCGGCACGCCCGGCCCGTCATCCTCGACGTCGATGCGGCAACGCTTGTAGCCGACCTGGCAACTGATCAGCACCTTGCCTTCGGCATAGCGCATGGCATTGCTCACCAGATTCTGCAGCGCCCGATGCAGGTAGCGCGGCTCGGCCTCGACCCAACAGGCGCCCTCGGCCTGCACGCTGAGCACCGCCCCACACTCCACGCGCACCTTGTTGCTCAGCGGCGCCAGCTCGTCGATCACCTGATCGATCAGCGCCTTGAGCTCCACCTGCTGGAAATTCAGCGCCGGCGAGCCCTGCTCCAGGCGCGCGTAGGTCAGCATCTCGTCGACCAGCTTGTCGAGGTCCTGGATATCGCTGTCCATGCCATCCATGTATTTGCGCCGAGCAGCTTCACTCGGCGCATCGGCAATCATCTCCAGGCCGAAACGCAGCCGCGCCACCGGCGTGCGCAGCTCGTGGGAAACGGCGCGCACCAGCTCGCGCTGGGTGCTCAGGGACGTCTGCAGGTGCTCGGCCATGGCGTTGAAGCTGCTGGCCAGGCGCCCCACCGAATCCGCGCCGCGCGTTGGCACCCGCGCATCCAGGCGGCCGCTGGCGATGTGCGTGGCCGCGCCTTCGAGCGCACGCAGGCGCTGCTCCAGCGAGCGCACCAGCAGGTAGACGATCAGGCCGATCAGGCTCAGGCCCAGCGCGCCGATCAGCACCAGCAGCTGCGGCGGATAGGGGTTCATCTGGTACAGCGGGCCGATCTCCAGCACCCAGGGCGTATCGACGATGCCGGAGAACACATAGATGGAGTCGCCGCCCTTGCCCAGCGCCATCACCGTATCGCCCTCGTCGATGCGGCGCCGCTGGTCGAGGTCGATGGTGGCCTCTTCGAGTCGTACCAGCTGCAAGTCGAAGCCGAACTGCTTGGCCGCCTTCAGCTCGGCCAGGCGCTGCGGCTGCTCATGCACCGGGTAGCGAACCAGTTCGTCGATCAGCAGATAGTTGGTGGCCCGCGCCAGCTGCTCGCTGATCTGCTGGATCTCGCCAGTCAACAGCAGCGGCTGCTTGCCATCGAGCAGGCCATAGACCTTGGCCGAATGCGGGCCGGTCTGCTGCACCAGCACGTGGCCGCGCTGCAGGCGATTGCGCTCGCTGCTTTCCAGCGCCACCTCGCTCAGGGCCTGCAGTTCCAGCGGTATGCCAAGCAGGCGCGACCACACCACCAGGGCGCGTTTGCGCTCCACCTCGTTCATCGGCAGCAGGTTGTCCGCCATCAGGCGAAAGGTGCCGCGCGCCAGGCCTTCGCGATACTGATCACCGCGCACCTCGTTGACCAGGTGCAGGGTGCCGACCCCCAGCAGCGCCACCAGCACCAGCGCGGCGAGCATGCCGCCATAGATGCGCAGGAAGATCGAGTTCATGGCAGCCCGATCAATCGCGCAGGGGCGGCGGCGCATCACCGAACGGCAGCGCCTCGGCGGCCTCGGCGACGAACAGATAGCCCTTGCTGCGTACCGTCTTGATCATCCGTGGATGCATCGGGTCATCGCCGATCTTCGGGCGGATGCGCGAAATGCGCACGTCGATGGAACGGTCCTGACCGTCATATTCGATACCGCGCAGGGAGTTGAAGATTTCCTCGCGCGACAGGATGCGCCCGGCGTTGGCCGCCAGCAGCCAGAGCAGGTCGAACTCGGCGCTGGTCAGCTCGATGCCCTGTTCGCCCAGCCAGGCCTCGCGCATGGCACTGTCGATGGCCAGCGCGCCGAACTGCAGACGCCGTGGCTGGCCCTCGTCACGCTCGCTCTCGCTGCCTTCGCGGCGGCGCAACAGCGCCCGAATACGTGCCAGCAGCACACGCGGGCGCACCGGCTTGCACACGTAGTCATCGGCGCCCATCTCCAGGCCCAGCACCTGGTCCATGTCGTCGGTGCGCGCGGTGAGCATGAGGATCGGCCCCTTGTAGCCGCTGCGCACCTTGCGGCAGATGCTCAGGCCGTCTTCACCCGGCAGCATCAGATCGAGGATCACCAGGTGCGGTTGCTCGGCGAGAATCCGCGCTGCCGCACGCGCGCCATCGGCTTCGATGGACACACGTAGGCCGTTACCCTCCAGATACTCGCGGGTCAACTGCGCCAGGCGCTGGTCATCCTCGACGATCAGAATCTGCCACGCTTCTTGTTCCACACCCTTTCCCCTTTGCATACCGGCAAGCGCCGCAAACACAGCGGCCATTCTAGGGGCTGAGCGCGTCTCGGCGCGAGCGGCAAACCCACGCGTGGACCTGGCGTCGGGTTAAGCACAGCACATGCCAAGAGCACTATATATAGTAGTACTCTGTGCACCGCCGAACAGCTTCGCCACGTCGCTGAAAACCTTCTGCCAGGGGCGACGAACGGTCATCAGCAGCCAGAGCCAGAGAACACGGGGGCTACGCTGTTAACACCCACAAGGCACTCACAGCTTATCCACAGGCAGTTCCTTTTCTAGCGCCTTGCAATGCCTCCAACAGCGCACTATCTTGTATCCCCATCGAGCGGCACACACCAGATATTGGGTTGCCACAGAAAACCGGATACAAAAAGAACGAATCGCGCAAGCCCTTTTCACAGGGTTTCCCAGATGATCCGGCTAACCGTTTTGCCCTGACCCAGGCCTGGCCTGGGTTACAGCCACGCAGCAACGCCAGACGTTGCGCGTGAGCCGGTCAGACAGCGGTCTTATCCGCCAGTCGACCACTATATGTAGTAGGCGGGGTGTGGTAATGCCCCGCTGTGACTTATGCGCCAGGACGGCAATTGAAGTCGTGCCCACCCTGCCCGCTCTTGCAACACCCCGTACCCGGCCCCGCTGCCGCGTGCGGCTCAGTTGTTAATGGAATGAACGGCGGACAGGGCACGGTTTCCAATCGTGACGTCCAACCAAAAATTACAGAACACGGAGATCTCCATGCACACCGACACTACTCGCGAGAACCCGCAGGCCGTGGCGCCGCAGGCCGCTGAATCCTCCCAGGATCTGGCTGCCACCGCCCCCGGCCAACTGCGTGTGATCAAGCGCAACGGCACTGTCGTCCCTTACACCGATGACAAGATCACCGTCGCCATCACCAAGGCCTTCCTCGCAGTAGAAGGCGGCACCGCAGCCGCTTCGTCGCGTATCCACGATACCGTCGCGCGCCTGACCGAGCAGGTCACCGCCACCTTCAAGCGTCGCATGCCGTCCGGCGGCACCATCCACATCGAAGAGATCCAGGACCAGGTCGAACTGGCCCTGATGCGCGCCGGCGAGCAGAAAGTCGCCCGCGACTACGTGATCTACCGCGAAGCCCAGGCCAACAAGCGCAAGAGCGCCAATGCCGGCAGCGACATCGCCCAGCCGCACCCGAGCATCCGCATCACCACCGCTGGCGGTGAACTGCAGCCGCTGGACATGGGCCGCCTGCAGACCATCATCCGTGAAGCCTGCGAAGGCCTGGCCGAGGTCGATGGTTCACTGATCGAGCGCGAAACCCTGAAGAACCTGTACGACGGCGTGGCCGAGAAAGACGTCAACACCGCCCTGGTGATGACCGCCCGTACCCTGGTCGAGCGTGAGCCGAACTACAGCTACGTCACCGCCCGCCTGCTGATGGACAACATCCGCGCCGAGGCCCTGAGCTTCCTCAACATCACCACCAGCGCCACTCACCACGAGATGGCCGAGCTGTACGCCAAGGCCCTGCCGGCCTACGTCGAAGCCGGTGCGCAGTTCGAGCTGCTCGACCCGAAACTCAAAGAGTACGACCTGGAGAAACTGGGCAAGGCGCTGAACCACGAGCGCGACCAGCAGTTCACCTACCTGGGCCTGCAGACCCTGTACGACCGCTACTTCATCCACAAGGACGGCATCCGCTTCGAACTGCCGCAGGTGTTCTTCATGCGCGTGGCCATGGGCCTGGCCATCGAGGAGCCGAAGAACCGCGAAGACCGCGCCATCGAGTTCTACAACCTGCTGTCCTCGTTCGACTACATGGCGTCGACCCCGACCCTGTTCAACGCCGGCACCCTGCGTCCGCAGCTGTCCTCCTGCTACCTGACCACCGTGCCGGACGACCTGTCGGGCATCTACGGCGCCATCCACGACAACGCCATGCTGAGCAAATTCGCTGGCGGCCTGGGCAACGACTGGACCCCGGTGCGCGCGCTGGGCTCCTACATCAAGGGCACCAACGGCAAATCCCAGGGTGTCGTGCCCTTCCTCAAAGTGGTCAACGACACCGCCGTCGCGGTCAACCAGGGCGGCAAGCGCAAGGGCGCGGTCTGCGCCTACCTGGAAACCTGGCACATGGACATCGAGGAATTCCTCGAGCTGCGCAAGAACACCGGTGACGACCGTCGTCGTACCCACGACATGAACACCGCCAACTGGATTCCGGACCTGTTCATGAAGCGCGTCTTCGAAGACGGCAAGTGGACCCTGTTCAGCCCGAGCGAAGTGCCGGACCTGCACGACCTGACCGGCAAGGCCTTCGAAGAGCGCTACGAGTACTACGAAGCCCTGATCGAGTACGGCAAGATCAAGCTGTACAAGACCATCCAGGCCAAAGACCTGTGGCGCAAGATGCTCTCGATGCTGTTCGAGACCGGCCACCCATGGCTGACCTTCAAGGACCCGTGCAACCTGCGCAGCCCGCAGCAGCACGTGGGCGTGGTACACAGCTCCAACCTGTGCACCGAGATCACCCTGAACACCAACAAGGACGAGATCGCCGTCTGCAACCTGGGTTCGGTCAACCTGGTCAACCACATCACCGACGGCAAGCTGGACATCGAGAAGCTCGGCCGCACCGTGAAGACCGCTGTACGCATGCTCGATAATGTTATCGACATCAACTACTACAGCGTCGACCAGGCACGTAACTCCAACTTCAAGCACCGTCCGGTCGGCCTCGGCCTGATGGGCTTCCAGGACGCCCTGTACCTGCAGCACATCGCCTACGGTTCCGACGCTGCCGTCGAGTTCGCCGACAAGTCGATGGAAGCCATCAGCTACTACGCCATCCAGGCGTCCTGTGACCTGGCCGAAGAGCGCGGCGCCTACAGCACCTTCGAAGGCTCGCTATGGAGCAAAGGCATCCTGCCGCTGGACTCGCAGCAGATCCTGATCGAAGCCCGTGGCCAGAAGTACATCGACGTCGACCTGTCCGAATCGCTGGACTGGGCGCCGATCCGCGAGCGCGTGAAAAAAGGTATTCGTAACTCGAACATCATGGCCATCGCGCCGACCGCGACCATCTCCAACATCATTGGCGTGTCGCAGTCCATCGAGCCGACCTACCAGAACCTGTACGTGAAATCGAACCTCTCCGGCGAATTCACCGTGATCAACCCCTACCTGGTTCGCGACCTGAAAAACCGCGGCCTGTGGGACAGCGTCATGGTCAACGACCTGAAGTACTACGACGGCTCCGTGCAGCAGATCGAGCGCATCCCGCAGGACCTCAAGGACCTGTACGCCACCGCGTTCGAAGTGGAAACCAAGTGGATCGTCGACGCTGCCAGCCGCCGCCAGAAGTGGATCGACCAGGCGCAGTCGCTGAACCTGTACATCGCCGGCGCCTCGGGCAAGAAGCTGGACGTGACCTACCGCATGGCCTGGTTCCGTGGTCTGAAAACCACCTACTACCTCCGTGCCCTGGCCGCCACCAGCACCGAGAAGTCCACCATCAACACCGGCAAGCTCAACGCGGTATCTGCTGGTGGTGATGACGGCTTCTCGGCCAAGGCCCAGGCTCCGGCGCAACAAGCTGCACCGGCCCCGGCGCCCGTACCAAAAGCGTGCGCCATCGACGAACCCGACTGCGAAGCTTGCCAGTAAGGCTTTCGCGTGGATCTGAGCGGCATTCGCGGCGTTACCTGCCAGAGCGGCCCCCATCACGTACATGCGTACGCTCAGGGGCTCCACTCCAGCAGGTGCCTTGCGACTACTCGCTCAGCTGCACGCTCGAAGGTCTGTGAAGCTCTAAAGCAAATCAGCGGTAAATCCCCTCTCCCGCTTGCGGGAGACGACTGCAGGGATGCAGGAGGTAGGGTGAAGCAGGAAGCCCGAACCGAGGGTTAGGGAGAGGGCAAGGCGGTTCGGCTTGTACATGTGGGAGGGGCTTTAGCCGCGACCCAAAGCCCAGGCCAAACCGCCACCCCTCCCCACCAAATTCCCGTCCCTCCTCCTCCGGGTCGAGGGGCAACGGTCAGCCAGCAACCCACCGCCTGCTGACCAGTGGTACCCGTTTCACCCTTGCGCGCATTACGCAACGGAACATAATTCAAATTATCTGTATATCCATACAGGCCGGTTTATTCACCGGCCCTCACGCAGGAGCCAAGCCATGCTGAGCTGGGATGAATTCGACAAGGAAGACGGCGCTGAAGCAGCCGCCGCAAGCAACGCCAACGCACAGAGCGCCGGCACCAACTTCGACAAGCTCGACAGCGAAGCTGCCGGCTCGGTCGAGCAGGCCCGCGCCGTCGACGCCAACGACTCCGAGGCCGTGGCCCGCGCCAAGAAAGCCCTGAACGACCTCGACATCCAGGAAGGCCTGGACGACCTCGAAGGCGCCTCCGCGCGCGTACAGGTCGGCGACAAGCAGATGATCAACGCCCGCGCCGACCTCAACCAGCTCGTACCCTTCAAGTACGACTGGGCCTGGCAGAAGTATCTGGATGGTTGCGCCAACCACTGGATGCCGCAGGAAGTGAACATGAACGCCGACATCGCCCTGTGGAAGAGCGCTGACGGCCTCACCGAAGACGAGCGCCGCATCGTCATGCGCAACCTCGGCTTCTTCTCCACCGCCGACAGCCTGGTGGCCAACAACCTGGTACTGGCCGTGTACCGCCTGATCACCAACCCCGAGTGCCGCCAGTACATCCTGCGCCAGGCCTTCGAGGAAGCGATCCACACCCACGCCTACCAGTACTGCATCGAATCGCTGGGCATGGATGAAGGCGAGATCTTCAACATGTACCACGAGATCCCGAGCGTCGCGAAAAAAGCCTCCTGGGGCCTCAAGTACACCCGCTCGATCTCCGATCCCAAGTTCGAGACCGGCACCCCCGAAACCGACCGCCAGTTCCTGCGCAACCTGATTGCCTACTACTGCGTACTGGAAGGCATCTTCTTCTACTGCGGCTTCACCCAGATCCTCTCCATGGGCCGCCGCAACAAGATGACCGGCACCGCCGAGCAGTTCCAGTACATCCTGCGTGACGAGTCCATGCACCTGAACTTCGGCATCGACGTGATCAACCAGATCAAGATCGAGAACCCGCACCTGTGGGACGCCCAGATGAAGGACGAAGCGACCCAGATGATCCTGCAGGGCACCCAGCTGGAGATCGAATACGCGCGTGACACCATGCCGCGCGGCGTACTGGGCATGAACGCCGCGATGATGGAGGACTACCTCAAATTCATCGCCAACCGCCGCCTGACCCAGATCGGCCTGAAGGAAGAGTACCCAGGCACCACCAACCCCTTCCCGTGGATGAGCGAGATCATGGACCTGAAGAAGGAGAAGAACTTCTTCGAGACGCGAGTGATCGAGTATCAGACGGGTGGGGCGTTGAGCTGGGATTGATTCCGGCGATTCACTAAAGAGATTAAGAGCGCTTTACCTGAAATGGATGTTTGGGGTAGCGAGAGAAACTAAGAGCCCCGCCTAGTGCGGGGCTTTTTGTTCAATCGAATTATTCAAAATTCGGTAAAACTCATCCTGTAGACTATCTAGCTCGCCCTCCAAAGCAAGTTGCTCATTTAGCAAATCCTCAAACGACGCTATATCCCCACCCACCGGGGAAATATATCTAGATAAGCTTAAATTAAATTCATTCTCCTCAAGAACAGAAATACTTACAAAATTAGAGGCACCCTCAATAACCCTCAGCCCTCTATAAATATCCAGAACAGCAGCCTCAACGCTTTGCACCCCTACCTCAGTCTCTCTCATTACTTCATAGGCAGCAGCAGCATCAACAAACAAAACTCCCTCTTTCCGCGCGGAGGCCCCTCTTAGCACCATAATAGAAACCGGAATACTAGTACCTATAAGCATGCTCGGCGGTAGAGAAATAACAGCATCAATCAACCCAGCTAAAACCATCGAACGCCTTATCTCACCCTCAACGCCACCTCTAAACAACACACCCTGAGGAACAACAACAGCAGCACGCCCCGTACTCTTGAGGGACTTAACAATAACTTGCAAGAATGCATAATCAGCATTAGACCTCGGAGGCTCACCAAACTCAAAAACCTGGGGGCCAACTGATACTGCCGACTCGGGAAAAGGCATGGAAAACGGCGGATTTGCCAAAACCACATCAAACGAGCCCAAATCTACGAACTGGAAAGAGCTTTCTGTTTTGATACTAAAATCAGAGCACCCATGTAAATAGCAGTTCATTCTTGCCAGCCTAGAAGATGAGAAATTTATTTCCCTCCCCTTTAGAGATATCTGGCCCTTACTGCCATGAGCCAAAGCATATCTACTGGCCGCAACTAAAAAACCGCCTGACCCACAGACAGGATCATATACCGCCTCCCCACCTTTAGGCTGAACAATATCAACCATCAACTCAACTAGAGATCGACGTGTATAGTCTTCACCCGCCCTCTTACCAAGCCCTTCAGAAAGGATCTTGATTAACAATTCAAAATAATCACCAGCTGATACAAAAATCTCATCCTGCGAAACAAAGTCCAACATTTCCCGACTAAAGTCTCTTATTCTCTCAGCAGCATGAGCCTCAAATGATTTCCGAAAAAAACTAGACACAACATCAGATAAAAAGAATTCATTACCAAGAAGTTCATCTACAACAGACGCATAAGCTAAAAGTTCTGAATACCCCTGCCTCTCTGCACCATTAACATATCTTTCAAAGCCAGACAGTTTTTCATCACCTGCACTACTCGTCACCCACCCCCTAACAGAAATGAAACTAAAAAAATAGATAGCAAGAGAAAAATCCCTGTACTCAAATACATCAAGAGCAAGATTAGAGCGAAACCTATTAACTATTAAACTCAAGCGAACCGAATACTCTTCACTCATGACACTTACCCCAACAACTTAAAACAAGATCTCTCAGATAACTGCTCACCAACCACAAGCATTTTCGACAGCACGACTTTTCTAGCCAACCAATTACTGTGCAAAGCCAATATCTCATCTTGAACACTTAATTTCGGCACTGGCAAAACAAGCCCTGCCAGATCTTTCAAACCTATATTAGAAACAACACTACCAACTTTTAATCCAGAGACATTTCTTTCTCCAGCCTCAGAATTTAAGTACCAACTCACATACTCCGCCCTAGCAACCCCTTTGCTCACCTTAATAATAGCAACCTGATTCGTTGTAATAACTTCCTCTCCTCCACAGGAAGGAAAAACCATCGCCTCAACCCTAGCACCTCTAAGAGGAAATAAGACGTCCCCCTCCTCTAGGACATTAGAGACCCTCGATTCTCCTATAGCAGCAAAATTTAATAGATGTATATCTACCCCTCTCTCCTTTATATCCTTAATCTGAATAAGCCTAACTCCCTCGGTCCGATCAGGGTCTTCTGCTTTTCCTCGAAACGTATGACCAGCCTTAATCTCCGCAATTTCCGAGAGGTGTACGTTCATAGTTCTTGAACCCTATCTATTATCTTAAAGTTACTGCGAGGAGAATTTATCTCAACTCTCGCCTTTAAGTCCTGCCCCCCTTGGGAAACAGTTTTCTCGTAGTAGAAACTCACATCCGGAACCATCCATACCCATGGCAATACAATCCAATAGGCCCCCCGCACCTTACTCATAGCACCTCCTATCTAGCCCAAAGATAGCAGTACGACCCAGTACTGCTTGAATTGAATGCTAGATCCAACCCGACCACCTGTCAAGCAGTACAACCACATACTGCAGAAAAAGTGCAGAAAAAGGGACAGGTTTATTTTTCGACCTCTTCTACTGTTTCGCCCTTACGGCGAGTCACTTGATTCGCTTCGCTCGTCCGTCGGGCCAGCCTGCGGCTGTTACTCCGCTGCGCTCCGCTTCTCTTTACTCGCGCAGAAAGTAACCAAAGAGAAAGCGCGCCCGGCATCCGGGTTTCGCTGCGCGAAACTCCCCTCGCTCCGGCGCTGTTCCGAGGGTCGTCGCGAAGGGCCATCCCTGGCCCATCACTCCTCGTTTGGCATCCATGCCAAACGCCCCTCTCCACAGCACCTCCACTCGGCCTCCTGACGGGATTCGGAAACCGAGTCGCTTGGTCTGGCGGTGCAGGTAAATGATGATCGTTCCCACGCTCCGCGTGGGAATGCAGCCCTCGACGCTCTGCGTCGATCAATCCCAGTTCCAACACGTCAACAAATCTCTGCCGCAGATCAAGAACCGGACGCGGAGCGTCCTCGGAAGGCGTGCCCACGCAGAGCGTGGGTACGATCATTGTGGTCCTAGCACCAATCTCACAGGCGACGCCAAACGCCCCGTCAGGAGGCCGAGTGGAATCGTTGTGTAAGTGAAGATATTGGGGACAGATTTATTTTCTCTGTCGCCCTCTACTACTGGTTTCGCCCTTACGGCGAGTTACTTTCTCTTTGCTCGCGCGAAAGAGAAAGTAACCAAAGAGAAAGCGCGCCCGGCATCCGGGTTTCGCTGCGCTCAACTCCCCTCGCTCCAGCGCTGTTCCGAGGGTCGTCACGGTGGGCCATCCCTGGCCCATCGTTCCTCGTTTGGCATCCATGCCAAACGCCCCTCTCCACAGCACCTCCACTCGGCCTCCTGACGGGATTCGGAAACCGTGTCGTCTGAGCTGTCCGCGCAGAAAAAACAAAAAAAGAAAAAAGCAGAGCCCAAGCATTGCGGCTTTGCCGCAATGCTTGGGCTCCTTTGGATTCTGGTACGCCAATCTCGCAGACGACCCCAAACGCCCCGTCAGGAGGCCGAGTGGAATCGTTGTGTAAGGGGTTGAGCGGCAGGGATGCCGCGAGAGCCGCGATGGGCCAGGGACGGCTCTTCGTCGGTGGGCCGCATCCGGTCGGGCCCCTGGAACAATGATGGAACGAGGGAACCCGACGAAGTCGGGCCGGATGGCAGGGGCAGAGACCTTTTGCTTACTTTTGGCGGGGCCGGCCATCCGGGCGTCTGCCAAAAGTGAGCCGCTGTAAGAGCGGAACCGGTATGAAGAACTACGCATCAGCGGCGGGTTCACTCCGTAACGAGTAGACCGGACAACCGCTGATGGTGGATGAAAAAAGCGTCATCCACCCTACTGGCCTTTGCCTTTCTTCTTGGCAATCGCCTTCATCCGCGCCGCGGCCTTCTGCACGGTGGCCATCTTCTCGGGGCGCTTCATGCCCCGCCATTTGCGGATTTCCTCGCGCGTGCGGCCGCAACTGACGCACAGCTCGCTGTTGAGCTGGCACAGCGACACGCAGGGGTTTTCAATGTCCTTGGCCACGGGTGCCCCTCGCCGGCTGCTCGACCGAAAACGCCACGTGCTCAGCGATGCTGGAAACGCTGATGCCCACCTCATCGAAAGCGGCCTGGGTCAGTTCCAACATTCGCGCCTTGTCCGGGCTGGCGAGTGCCCGCGCCCTGCTCGCTTCGCTGTCGAACATCCAGATCACGCGCAGGCTCTGCGGAAACCGCTCGTAGTCCACGTCATGGGTCAGCCACTGGAAGCCGACGATTTCGCTTTTTGCCGTTTCACAGGCAAGGGTCAGGGTGCGGATCAGTTCGCGCTCGATGCTTGAGTATTTTCGTTTTGGCGATGGCATAAGGTTCTTCTGGGTCCGAGTTCGCTGCGCCGCCATGTTACCCGAGACGCTCAACGGCCAGAGGGAACAGATGGATCGAGGTCGAACAACGGCATCCGCGACGCAGGGCAACGCCGAGCGCGGGAGCGATCATGGCGCCCGAGCAAGGCCGCCCGCGGGTTACAATCCACGGCCCACGTATTCTCCAGCGGACCGCACATACCGATGTTCACCCTTTCCCACCTCAGCAGCCCGCCGCCCGAGTCCCTGAAAAGCCAGGTGCAGCAGATGGTGGTGGACTACTTCGCCGATGTCAGCGCGGTACCGCTGCTACCGAGCAATCCGCTGTATCAGCTGTACCAGTACGTGATCGGCTATGAGCTGCATCTGCACCTGCAGACCATGAACGGCGAGGCCGAAGGCCCCGTGCAGTTGCTACTGGCGCTGGACGATGAAGACCCGGCACATGTGCTGGGGTTTGCCCTGTACCTACCAAGCCCGGACGATGCTGCCGCCTGCACCCTCGCCTATCTGGCGGTGCACAGCGAGCAGCGCGCCCAAGGCATCGGCCGGGCGCTGCTGCAACGCGTGCTGGAGCACCGTCCGCACTTGGAGCTGGCCTGCGTGGCAGGCAAGGTGCCGCTGTTCGAGGCCCTGGGCTTGCAGGTGCTCGCTGCTCAAGGTGCGTTGGTGGTGATGAGCAGCCGCGACTATCGCTCCAGCGGCATGGTGGCGGTCGCGGACCTGGCGCCGGTGTTTGCCTCCACGGAGGTCAGGCAGATTCACGCCTACCTGCTCAAGCAGCACGGCCAGCGCGCCATGCAACAGGCGGAAAAACAGCGTGACGCGCACCTCGACACGCTCGCCCTGCAGGCTCAGCAGTTGGTCGACGAGCGCCTGCCTTCACGCGCGCTGCATTGAGGCGATGCCCCACGCTAGCCGTGGGGTTTCACGAAACGCCGATTGCAATTACCTGTGGCGGTCAGCCGACACCACGCATGCACACGCGCAGTTGGCGGACGTTGAACGCCCGCCAACGCTGATAAAGCATTACGACAGAGGCTCTGGCCCGGTCAGAACGAGTAGCTGGCGCTGACCACCAGGTTACGCGGCTCGCCCAGCTGGATCTGCCCGGCGCTGGTGGCGGAGCTGTAGTAGGTGCGGTCGGTGATGTTGTTCAGCGCCGCGCGTACGTCCCAGTCCTTGTGGCGGTAGCCGGCCAGGGCGTCCCACGCGCCATAGCCAGGCAGTACGGTGGTGTTCTGGTTGTCGGCAAAGCGCTCGCCCACCAGGGTCACGCCGGTTTCGGCGTACCAGCCCAGCTCGGGCTTCCAGGTGATGAACAGGCTGCCATTGCGCTTGGCGACGTTGCTGACACGGTTGCCTTCCAGGCCGTTGTTGTCCTTGACGATGCTGGCGTCTTGCAGGCCGATGCCGCCGCGCACATACCAGTTGCCGACCAATCGGCCGGTAGCGGTCAGTTCGATACCCCGCGAGCGCTGCAGGCCGGTAAGGATGGTCAGGGTCGGGTCGTTCGGGTCGCTGGTGCGGCGGTTGTACAGTTCCAGCTCGTACACGGCCAGGGTGGTGCTCAGGCGCTCGTCCAGCCAGTCGCTCTTGATGCCGACTTCCTTCTGCCGGGTCTGTTCGGGCTCGAGTTCGTTGCCATTGCCCGAGGCGCCCGGGGTGATGCCGATCAGGCCACCGCCGACCGGGGAGAAGGTCTTGCTCCAGGAGGCATAGAAGGAGTGATGCTGCAGCGGCGTCCAGACGATACCGGCGCGGGGGCTGAGGCCGTGGTTGTCGCGCTCTTCCTTGAGGTTGCGCAGCTTGTTGGTGGTGGCCACCTCGAACTCGTCGTAACGCAGGCCGGCCAGCAGTTGCCATTGATCATTCAGGCGCAGTTGATCCTGCACGTAGAGGCCACGGCTTTCGACTTCGCTGTGGTTGTTGCTGGAAATCACCATGGCGCCACGGTGGCTCTGGCTGCGATCCGGGTTGTAGAGATCGAGTGTGGGCACCGCCTGGCCACCCCTGTTAGCTGCAAGCGCGGTGTAGAGCTTCGGGTCGCGCCGCTGGCTGCCCAGTTCAGCGCCAATGAGCAGGCGGTGTTCTAGGCCGAAGGTGTCGACCCGGCCCTCGGCCTCGAGGTTGTTGAACAGGTTGCGGGTGCGCAGATCCTGCTGCCAGCGTTGCCGAGTCACGCGCTGAGTGCTGGCGTTGAAGCCGGTCAGGTAGGTGTTGTCGAAATCGCTGTCGAGTTTGAACAGGCTGGTGGTCTGCCGTAGCTGCCAGTTGTCGTTCAGCTCATAGCTGAGCCTGGAGCGCAGCGATTGCGTGGTGTCGTCGATGAAATCGCGGTCATCGCCATAGGTGGTGCCGCGCTTGACGTCCGCCGGGCGCCCGCCAACGCCGGGAATGCCGCGATCCGGGGTGCGGTCGAAGCGGCTGTATTCGTATTGCACCAGCCAGTTCAGCTCAGGTGTCAGTTGCCAGCTCATGGACGGCGCGAACAGTTGGCGATGGCTGGAGACGCCGTCACGGAAACTGTTGCTGTCCTCATTGCCCATGTTCAGGCGCAGGCTGATGGTGTCGGTGGGGTCGGCGCTGAGGTCGGCATACAGGCTGCGCAGGTCTTCGCTGCCGCCTTGTGCCTCGAGCGTGGAGCGGCGCCCGGCCTCGGGCGCCTTGCTGATGCGGTTGACGATGCCGCCCTGGCTGCCACGGCCGTAGAGCACGGCTGCCGGCCCCTTGAGCACTTCGATGCGCTCGATGTTGTGCAGGTCGCGCACGTACTGGCTGTCGTCACGCACGCCGTCCAGATAGAAGTCGTTGCTGGCATCGAAGCCACGGATGCGCAGGCTGTCGAAGCGCGTATCCGCGCCACTGCTGACGTTGGGCAGGCCGCTGAGCGCCTTGCCCAGATCATTGGTGCCATAGTTCAGCACATTGCTCGTCTTCAGTGCGTCGATGGCCTGAGGCACGTAACGCACCGGCGTGGCCGTGCGGGTGGCGGTACTGACCTCCTTGACGCGCGGGTTATCGGCTTCCTCGTCGACATCACCATAGACCACGGTCTCAGGCAGGTTAGCCGGGTCGGCACAGGCGAAGCCGGCTGTCAGTAGAACGGAAAAGCCCAGCGAAACGGGGGTTAGTCGCGAAAGGAAGAACATCTCAGCACGCATCCAGACAGTAGCGATTGATTAACGGGCGCGCATGATAATTCTTTTCATTTGATATCTAGAAGTATTTATTTCCCATCTTCACATCCGCTCACGTCATGAATGGAGATCGAGCGTTGCGACACGCGACGTAGAGCGCGGGAACGACCATCAGCGAGCCAACGGGCATTCCCATGCACCAAACAACGACCACGGGTCCCACTCAGTCCGACACCTGCTCCAGGAAAATCAGCTGCAACGGCTCGCTGAGCAGTTCATCAGCGGTGGCGGCAAATGCCTGAAAATAGGGCGTCGCAAAATGCGCATCCAGGGCCGCCTGGTCCTTGAAGGCTTCACGCATGTAGAACGTACCGGGCTCATCCCGCATTTCGAACAACACGTAATCGAGATTGCCCGGCTCGGCTCGCGTGGGTTCTATCAGGCTCAGCAAGCCTTCTTTCAGCGCCTGTTGTTTACCGGGTTTGGCCTTGAGTACGGCAAGGGATACCAATGGTTGGGTCATGGGGTTAACTCGTTCGATGGGTTGGCTTGCGCACCCGGCGATGGCAGTGAACAGCAGCACGCACAGCCAAAGACTCGGGTGTTTGATCATGGGTTTCATCGTCATCACTCTCTGTGGAGTGGGGTCATCCTTGTCCATTCAATCGAAAAGAAACACCGACAGAACGCGCTAATACTTTCTTCGACCTATTGAAAATGAAGCCCCTGAATAGCCATTGGCGATTGCCACCTGAACACGTCACGACGCACTATCGCCCAAGCAATTCGTTCTCCGCTGCGAACAAGGAAGCTCCATGCGCCTCGCCCTCGTCCTACTGCTGTTCCTGTGCCATTGCGCGCACGCCACCGAGACCGTCAACGACGTCACCAGCATGAATCCCATCGAGGTGGCACAGGTGCTGGCGCCTACCGAACTGGAGCAGATCGTCGAGGCAGTGCGCGGGCATTCCGGCCCCATCGCCATTGGTGGCGGGCGCTACAGCATGGGCGGGCAGACCGCCACCGAGCAGGCTCTGCAACTGGACATGCGCCAGTTCAACAAGGTGCTGGAGTTTTCCGCGCAGCACCGGGAAATCCGCGTGCAAGCCGGCATCACCTGGCGCGAAATACTGGAGTACATCGACCCGCACGGCCTGTCGCCGCAGATCATGCAGTCCTACGCCAACTTCACCGTCGGCGGCGCACTGAGCGTCAACGCCCATGGCCGGTACGTCGGCCAAGGGCCGTTGGTACTCGGCGTTCGTTCGCTACGCCTGGTACTGGCCGACGGTCAGGTGGTGGATGCCAGCCCGACGCACAACAGCGAGCTGTTCCATGGCGCCATAGGTGGTTATGGCGGGCTCGGCGTCATCGTCGAGGCCACCCTGCCGTTGGTGGAGAACAGCAAGTTGGTGCGTCAGACGCAGCTCATGCCGCTCGGCGACTATGCGCAGTTCTTCGCCAGCCAGGTCGTCGATAACCCGGACATGGTGATGCACAACGGCATTCTCTATACGGACGACTACGACAGCGTTCGCGCCGTATCCTACCTGCGTACGGATGCCCCGTTGACCGTAACGGAACGCCTGGTACCGTTGGACCGCGACTACAAAGCCATGCGCGCCGCGCTGACAGTGGCCAGCAGCGATGGCGGCGCGAAGGTGCGTGAAAACATCGTCGATCCGCTGCTGCTCAAAAGACCGCACGTGCAGTGGCGCAACCATGAAGCCAGCCTGGACGTGCGCGAGCTACAGCCCATTTCCGGCCCCGACTACAGCTATGTGCTGCAGGAGTATTTCGTTCCCGAAGCCCAGCTGGAGCCCTTCGTCACGGGCATGAGAGACGTGCTCAAAGCGCACAAGGTCAAGGTCGCCAATATCTCCATCCGCCATGCCAAGGCCGACCCGGGTACGCTGCTGGCCTGGGCCCGCGAAGACACCTTCGCACTGGTGATCTACTACCGCCAGGGCGTATCGCCCAGCGAGCGCGCCGCCGTCGGCGACTGGACACGACAGCTGATCGACCTCGCCATCGCCCACCAGGGCAGCTACTACCTGCCGTATCAAATCCACGCTAGCCGGGAGCAATTCCTCGCCGCCTATCCCCGCGCCGAGGAATTCTTCGCGCTGAAAAAGCGCGTCGACCCGACCGACAAATTCCGCAACAAGCTGTGGGATGCCTATTACCTTCAGCCCACGGGCCGCTGATTGAAAATCGCGGTTCAACACCCGTTGGACTTCACCTTTGAATAACGGATGCCATCGCATGTATTACCCACGGGAAGAAAAAAGAGACTTCCTCACCACGCTCTCCACCCTGTCGTTGATCGCGATCGTGCCCCTCGCCATTCTCGCGCTCATGAGCAACCACGGCGCGACCGCGCTGTTCATGCTGCTCGGCAATCAGCCGGCGCAAGCCCGCATCACCGAGATACACAACACGCCCAACCACGACCTGAACATAATCACCTACCGCTATGACGTCGACGGCACAGCGTTCACGGATACCTACACGCAGAACAAACAACACAACCCTGCTGCATATGCCATAGGCGACACGATCCCCTTGATCCACTCCATGTGGGCACCGTCGATCAAGATGACGCAAGCCGCCTACGACGCCAGCGATGCAGACGCCAAGGTCTTCATGGGCTGTTCGACGGCGATCCTCCTGCTACTGGGCCTGTCGTTCTTTGCCTTGATGCGACAGAGAAAGCATGCCGCAGAGGATGTTTATTATTGAGCGCTCAGGAGTTCCGATGCCCGGCATTATCCATGTCGCCGATACCTTCCAGGCGTTTCTGAACGACCTGCAAGCGCATCGCGCACCCGCCCTGCCGCAGCTATCCAGACTGCGCAATGGCTTCGAGGGCTGGCTCAAGATCGAGCTATACCTCTGGCTGACCGAACGCTTCGGGCTGCAGCCGCAGATGGATGTAGGCGTCGAGTACAAGGTCTGGCTGGATCAGCGGCGCGGGCAGATGGATCGCGCAACCAAGCAGTGCGACTTGTGGGTGCGCGATGCCGCAGGCAATGGCTACCACTACATCGAGCTGAAAGTACCGTTCGCCAACAACAACCGCGGCAAGCTGTTTCTCAGCGCGTCCGATGATTTCTGGTACATGTCACGCCTTCTCGCGGCCGACCAGCGCGCAGCGAGCGGAAGCGCCATCCTGGTCGGCGCTGGTTTTGCCGAGGATGACTGGAAGCTCGCCATCGACGAGGCAGTCGCTTACGCCGGCAACGACCCGACACAGGTTCAACTCAACGTCGGGGCGTTGATGCTGGAGGAGGCGCCAGCCCTGCGATGGGCGGTGATGACAAAACTATATGAGTCCCGACCTGGCACCTAGCGGGTTCGGTATTTGCCAGGCAAATGCCGGCCGCTGCCTCTAGATCGAACACAACCCACCCGGCACCGCCATGATCCACTCCCGCACCGCGAGAATGGTCGGATCGTGCCTGCGGTTCTCCGGGTACACCAGAAAGAACGGCTTGCCTTCCAGTTCTGGGCCGAAGGGCTGCACCAGTCGTCCCTCTTTCAGCTCATCCTCGATCAGTTGCCTGCTCATCAGCGCCACGCCTTGGGCGCCGACGGCCGCCGAGACGGCGTGGGTTTCATCGGAGAATACCAACCCGGCACTGACATCCAGCCCCGGCACCTGAGCCTGTTTCTGCCAGACGGCCCAGTCCATCGGCGAGGAAATCGCCGCCTGGTTACGAAAGTGAATCAGCGTATGCCTGGGCAGCTCAGCAGCATCTTGCAGCCCCAGCAACGGGCTGCAGGCGGGGACGAAGGTGTTGTCGAAGAGTTTTTCGGCCACCAGGCCAGGCCAGCGGCCGTCGCCGTAGCGAATGGCGATATCTGCCGTGACGCCATCGAGCGCCACTGGCTCGTGCGAGGCGTGGATACGCAGGTCGATAGTGGGATGGGAGTCGCGCAGCATGCATACCCAGGACAACAGCCAGCGCACGGCCACGGCCGGCGTGGTGCTGAGGGTGATGGCCTGTCGGCTGGGCGTCGCGCTGAGGCGTTCGACCGTGGCACCGATGCTGTCGAAGGCGCTCTCCAGCACCTGCTGCAGCTCGCGCCCGGCCATGGTCAGTTCCAGCTGACGCGGCTTGCGCACGAACAGCGCGACACCAAGGGATTCTTCCAGTGCGCGAATCTGGTGACTGATCGCTGTGGCGGTCACGGAAAGTTCTTGCGCGGCCTGCTTGGCGCTTTCGTGGCGTGCGGCCGCCTCGAAGGCGCGCAAGGCGGAAAGCGGAGGGAGTCGGCGCCGGCTCATGCTTGAGTTTTCCTCATCCATTGCGAAAAATATTGATCGTTTGTCGCCCGACTGGTGCGACCCTAGCCTGAGTCTGCTGCTAATCACAGATGAATTCAAATTCAAGCAGGAGACTCATCATGACCCATATTCTGCATCTCGACGCCAGCGCCCGCCCCGGCCTCGCCGGCAAGGATCAGCACGGTTCGCACAGCCGCAATCTCAGCCATCGTTTCATCAGCCAGTGGCAGGCGCGCCACCCGCAGGATGTCGTCACCTACCGCGACATCGGCCAGAATCCGCCCTCGATCATCAGCCATGACTGGATCGCCTCATCCTTCACGCCCGAGCCGAAACGCGAAGCCTGGATGCACGACACCCTGGCCGAAAGCGATCGCCTGGTGGATGAACTGATCGCCGCCGACGTGCTGGTGATCGGCACGCCGCTGTACAACTTCGGCATGCCCGCCGCGCTCAAGGCGTGGATCGACCAGGTGGTACGCCCCGGACGCACCGTGGACGTGGATGAGAGCAACCCGCTTGATCCCTATGTACCCAGGCTGGCCGACCGGCCGCGCCATGCGGTAATCCTCACGGCGCGCGGCGGCGTCGGTTTCGACCTGGGTGGCGAGATGGCGCACATGAACCATCTGGAGCCGAACCTGATCACCGCGCTCGGCTTCATCGGCATCACCCGCGTGCACCAGATTGCCATCGAGGGCCAGGAAGTCGGCGGTGAACTGCTTGCCGAATCCGTCAAACAGGCCTTGGCCAAGGTCGATGCGCTGGTGGCCGAGCTGCAGCGTTCATTGCAAGCCGAGCGCGTCGAGGAGCCGGCGTGAGGCAATGGCCAGGCAGAGGATGACGCGGCCTCGCGTCAGCGCTTGGTGCAGGCAAAGAGCGCGTTGCCGGAGCTGCCATCCCACGGCGCCAGGCGCTGATAGTCGTGCTCCAGCACCTGCACCTCGAAATGCGGCGCCAGCAGGCTCTGCAGCTCGGCGAAGTTCACCGCCACCATCGGGTGTTCGTCGTGCCAGACCTCGGTCTGCCCGGCGACGCTGCGTTCGATACGCAGGCGCAGCGCCTGCGCATCGCCTTCCCCGCGGTAGTACCAGCCGGAGCTGAAGCGGAACTGCCCTTCGGCATGCCGCGCGCTGTGGGAAACGAACGAAGCGTTGTCGATGCACTGCTTGTCCACGGCGTTGAAACAGAACACTCCGCCAGCCGCCAGGGCGCCGTGCGCGCTGGCGATACAGGCCTTGAGCCGCTCGATGCTGGCGCTGTAGTGGATGGAGTAGAGAAAGCAGGTGATCAGGTCCAGCGGCTCGTCGACCTGAAAACCGCACATGTCCTGCCGGGCAAAGCGTGCCTCGGGGCAGCGCTGGGCGGCGCGGTCGAGCATCGGCTGGTTGATGTCCAGGCCGCTGCTGACATAGCCAGCATCGAGAAAGTGACGCACATGCGGGCCGGTGCCACAGGCCAGATCGAGGTGACGCTTGCCGCCATTACCGAACAGCTGGTGCAGGCGTTGTACACAGTGGCTCTGGGCGGCGTAGTCGATGTCCGCGCACATCAGATCGTAATAACCCGACAGGTCGGTATAGAGGGCATTGCCGGACATGATGACAGAGGCGCGAGGACGAAGGGCGCGCATCATAGCTCATGACCGATGCCGCCGAGCATTGACTTGACGTGGCACGCCTTGAAACAGCCACGCTCATTCGGGAAAGGAGGCACCTTTCGCCAGTCATCATATGACAAAGCCGAGTCAGCGACGCCACCACTTAATGCACGAGCCAGACAGAATCATGCAGACAGGTGATTTCTGAGTGTTAGGCGCTAATGAAAGAATTGAAGCACTTTCACAGTTGTCATACATCATATAAGTTCATGAAGTCGCATCCGCGATCAACAAGAACAACAAGGAACCTCACGATGAATGACGAACAACGCCCCGACGGCTCGCGCCGCCACTTTCTCAAGCAGTCGCTGATCTATTCCGCTGCCGCCGCCAGCGCTGCCTCTCTGCTGCCGCAACTGGCCAACGCCACGCAGCCTCTGGACCTGCGCTACCCATCCGGCGCGGTCAAGGCGCTGGATGACAGCTTTATGCAATTGCGCCTGTTCAACGCCAGCGTGGAAAAGCTCGCCGATGGCATCCGCTGGGCCGAAGGTCCTGTGTGGTTCGGTGACGGTCGCTACCTGCTGGTCAGCGACATCCCCAACAACCGCATCATGCGCTGGGACGAGATCAGCCAATCGCTGGCCGTCTACCGCCAGCCATCGAACTATTCCAATGGCCTGGTGCGCGACCGCCAGGGCCGGCTGATCGCTTGCGAGGGCTCGACCACTCAGGAAGTTGGCCGGCGCATCACCCGCACCGAACACGACGGCAGCATTACCGTGCTGGCCGAGGCGTTCGAGGGCAAACGCTTCAACTCGCCGAACGACCTGGTGGTCAAGCGCGACGGCTCGGTCTGGTTCACCGACCCGCCCTTCCAGACCGGCAACTTCTACGAGGGCTACAAGATCGAGCCGGAGCTGCCCCATGGGGTCTATCGCATCGACGGCGAAACGCAGCAGGTCACCCGTGTGATCGAGGATCTGGCCGGCCCCAACGGCCTGTGCTTCTCGCCCGACGAGAAGACCCTGTACATCGTCGAGGGCCGCGCCAAGCCGCACCGCCTGGTGTGGGCTTATCAGGTGAACGACGACGGCAGCCTCGGCCAACGCCGCAAACACATCGAAGCCACCGACACCGGTGCGCTGGATGGCATCAAATGCGACGAGTTCGGCAACCTGTGGTGCGGCTGGGGCAGCAATGGCTCGGCCGAGAGCGATCCGGAAAAGCTTGATGGCGTGCGCGTGTTCAACCCACAGGGCAAGGCCATCGGTCATATCTCACTGCCGGAACGCTGCGCCAACCTGTGCTTTGGTGGCGAGAAAGGTAATCGCCTGTTCATGGCCAGCAGCCATGGCATCTATTCCCTGTTCGTCAACACACGCGGCGCCACCTTCATCAGGTAGCCCATGTGCCACGGCCTATACGGCCGTGGCCTGCCTAGGGGCCGAACAGCGCCCAAAAATGCGCTTGGACCCTTCTATCTCGGTCCTTACAGCAAGCATCAGTCGCATCGATGTTCACCATCATGCCAATGAAGTTCTCTGAAAAAATCCAGTGCGTAACATCTGCTCCATACCCAACCACAACACCGCTGGAGCACCACACCATGAAACGCCAACTGATCCTCGGCTTCGCCCTCTCCGTACTGGCAGCCAACGTATTCGCCGCTTCTTCCGCCCAACCTGTAGTCGCCGAAGGCGGCTCTGATCGCCTGATCGAAAGCCGCGTCGCCGAAGGTGGCTCCGACCGTCTGATCGAAAGCCGCGTTGCCGAAGGCGGCTCGGACCGTCTGATTGAGAACCGCGTTGCCGAAGGCGGTTCCGACCGTCTGATCGAGAACCGCGTTGCCGAAGGTGGCTCCGACCGTCTGATCGAGAACCGTGTTGCCGAAGGTGGCTCGGACCGTCTGATCGAGAACCGCGTTGCCGAAGGTGGCTCGGATCGTCTGATCGAGAACCGCGTTGCCGAAGGTGGCTCGGACCGTCTGATCGAGAACCGCGTTGCCGAAGGCGGCTCGGATCGTCTGATCGAGAACCGCGTTGCCGAAGGTGGCTCCGACCGTCTGATCGAGAACCGCGTTGCCGAAGGTGGCTCGGACCGTCTGATCGAGAACCGCGTTGCCGAAGGTGGCTCGGATCGCCTGATCGAGAACCGCGTTGCCGAAGGTGGCTCGGACCGTCTGATCGAAAACCGCGTTGCCGAAGGTGGCTCGGATCGTCTGATCAAAAGCCGCACCGCCTGATACCTTCCTGATGACCTGATCGAGAACGTCGTATGACTCGATGCCAAACGCAGCCCCACAAGGCCGGCCTGATAAGCCGGCCTTGGTTTTTTCAGCGATAGAAAGCCCCGCGCACTGCGCGAATGAGCAGCCCCGTGTCGACCCCAGGCAATCGACCGCCCCGCCCCCGCTCTATGGTGAACGCCCCTTTGATCACTCACCGGAGCGCCCCATGGCCAACAAACCGATCACCGTTCTGCGCGATACCCAGCCGATGCCCGTCGTCGATGCCTGCAAGTGGGAGCGCATCGAAGGTGACCCGCACACCGTCAACCTCAACGCTTACACCTCCGAAGACGGCAGCAAGATCATGGGCACCTGGATCTGCACGCCCGGCAAATGGCGCGTGGAGTACGTGAAGTGGGAGTACTGCCACTTCCAGGAAGGCTACTGCATCATCTCCCCGGACGGCATGGACCCCATCCACCTCAAGGCCGGCGACATCTTCGTCGTGGAGCCCGGCATGAAAGGCACCTGGGAAGTGGTGGAAACGGTGCGCAAGTACTTCGTATTCGCCTGATCACAGCACCTCGTATCCGTGTGCGCCCAGCAAGGCGCCCACCGATTGCCCTTGCCTTGTCGCCCGCGCCAATCCTGAAGCCCTCCCCCCTGGATGGCGGCGTAGCACTACTCAGGACGCCCGTACCGTGAGGCTCACCAGCTTGATCACGATCGGCCGCACCAGCATCACACAGACAAACGCCACCGGCATCGCCAGGCTGTAGGCGCCCAATACCACCTGCAGATAACCCTCGCCGATGCCCCGGTTTGCAGCAGTAATGACCAGCGACATGAGCATGGCCATGATGCCCGACATGAAGAAGGCGAAGGCCACGGGCATGGCGCGGGCTGGCAGTTTCCAGTTGCGCCTGGTGGTTGCAGCGAGGTCGAGATCGGACATGCTCAGGTTCCCTGTTCGATGAAAGTGTCGGGCACTCTAGCGATGAAGATGATTGCGGCGGTAGAGGGCGAAAGGTAAGTTGAGTATCAAGATCAACTTACGAATGAATGAGACATTGGAAAGCAAAGGCACAGATACCCTGCGCGGCCTGGAAAGTTTCGTGAAGGCCGTGGAGAGCGGCAGCATTGCCGCCGGCGCACGTCTGCTGGGTATCAGCGCTGCCGCAGCGAGCCAGAATATCGCTCGTCTGGAACAGGGCCTCGGCCTGCGCCTGCTCACCCGTACCACCCGAAGGCTGGCACTCACCGACGCTGGCTCGTTGTATTTCGAGCGCGTGCAAGCTGTGCTTCAGGAGCTGGAACTCGCTCGCGCAGCCATCGCCGACCTGCAGGACGAGCCACGCGGGCAGTTACGCATTGCTGCCAGCGCAGCGTTCGGTCGTCACGTACTGGCTCCGCTGCTCCCCGGTTTCATGGCGCAACATCCGCGTATCCGCTGCGAATTGCTGACCACCGACGCCACTGTCGATCACGTCCAGGAAGGCGTGGATATCAGCATCCACATCGCACAGCAGTTGCAGGAGGGCCTGGTGGCCAGGCGCATTGCCACCGCGCAGACACGCTTCTGCGCCGCACCGGCCTATCTGCAACGCGCCGGACACCCCAGCGAACCCGAACAGTTGCGCGACCACGACTGCCTGCTGTTTCGCTTCGCCACCGACGGACGCCTGTTGCGCTGGGGCTTCGTCCGCGAGGGCGTGCATTTCGATGCCCAGGTCAAAGTGGGTATGAGCAGCAACGATATCGATGTCCTGGCGCAGTGCGCCGTGGCAGGCGGCGGCATCACCCGACTGGCGTCCTTTGTCGCCGCCCCCTATCTGGCTCGAGGTGAACTGGTCGAACTGTTCTCCTCGGCCACGCCAACGGACAGCCGGGCTACCAGCGCTGCGCTGGACTATTACCTGTGCGTACGCGACCGCTACGAGCTGACGCCCAAGGTGCGCCTGTTCATGGATTACCTTCAGCAAGCCTTGCCCGCCGAGCTGAAACCCTCAGCCGAGGCGCCCTGAAACTTCTTGAAAAGCACGGGAAATTGGCCTATTCACCAAGGTCAGTGCTGCTCCGCCGATCAGGCGATTTCCCAACCACGGACAGGCCAGAAGGCCTTTCAGCAAGGAATCATCATGAACCGACTCAAACTGCCACTGCTCTCCCTCGCTTGCGCGCTGCCGCTGGTTGCCTGCGCGGCAACCCCGGAAGCGCTCAAGCCCTACCCCGCCGCTGCCGACGGCTATAACCGCCATGTGATCGAACTACCGGCGCAAGCCAACGAAGCCGAACACAAGGTAGAGATCATCGCCGGCAAGACCCTGGAAGTGGATTGCAACCCGCAACGCCTGGGCGGCCAGTGGCAGGAAAAAACCGTGGAAGGCTGGGGCTACACCTACTACGAACTGGGCCAGGTCGGCCCGGCCATGAGCACGCTGATGGCCTGCCCGGACGGCAGCCGCAAGCAGGCCTTCGTGCGCGTTGGCGGTGAGCCGCAACTGGTGCGCTACAACAGCAAGCTGCCACTGGTGATCTACGCGCCGAAGGATGTCGAAGTGCGCTACCGCCTGTGGTCTGCAGCGGCCGAAACCAGCACTGCACCGCGTCAGTAAGCCCTCCCCGACATGCCAGCCCCTCGGGGCTGGTGTTTCAATCGGGCAACACCCATGAAAAAGGCTCTAGGTAGCGGTTATGGAACTGGCTGCAGCGATAGGCACAGCTATGCTCAAGGGGCACTTTTCATCAGCCATCACTGCAGCGTTCGTCCCTATCGGAGTTGCCATGGATATAGAAAGCCTGTTCGCCCAACTGCACACCCTGCCCAGTATTCCCAAGGTTGCGCAGGATCTGATCCAACAGTTCGACAACCCTTCCTCCAGCCTGGAAAGCGTGGCGCGCAACATCGAGCGTGACCCGGTCATCGCCGCCAAGGTCCTGCGTCTGGCCAATTCGCCGCGTTTTCGTGGAGTTCGTGAAGCCGTGAGCGTCGAGGACGCCGCCATGCGCCTGGGTTTCAACACCCTGCGCACGCTGGTGCTGGCCTCGGCGATGACAGGGGCGTTTCAGGTCGATACCGGCTTCGACCTCAAGGGTTTCTGGATTCGTAGCTTTCGCGTCGCCAGTATCGCCCGCAGCCTGGCCAAGCAGCTGAAGCTGGACACCGACGCAGCCTTCACCTGCGGCATGATGCACAACATTGGCGAACTGCTGATCCAGACCGGCGCGCCGGATTTCGCCCGGCGCATGAACCGTCATCCGAAACGTGAAGCCGCCGCTCATGCCGCCGAGGAAACCTTGCAACTGGGCTTCGGCTACCCGGAAGTGGGCGCTGAACTGGCGCGCCGCTGGCAGCTGCCTGCGCTTATCCAGCACGCCATTGCCTATCAGGCACGGCCGACTCAGGCGCCCGGTGACGGCCGCTACGCGCGCCTGGTCGCACAGTCGGTGATCGTCGCGCAAACCATCGAGCTGGACGGCGTCAGCGAACAGGCGAAGCAGAATCTGGAAGGCCCTTTATTCGAGGAAGTCGACCTGACCATGCTGTTCGAAGCCTTGCCGGCGGTGCTGGAAGCGGACAGGGCGTTTGCCGAACTGCTGGGGTGAACATGGCGTCTGCTCACTCGCCGGCGTCAGGCGAAGTACGCATTGCCGGCAGGTAATTGACGACCACGACCACGACCACGACTGACTTCAGGCAGGGCCTCAGCCAGGCTTCTTGCCGGAGTCAGCCTTGGCTGCAACAGCCAGGGCCATCACCACTTCGCGTGCCACCTTGCGCTGTGCTGCTGGCAGAGCGAGAAAGGCCTCGATGACCTCACGTTCCTGATAGAACTTGGGATCTTCCCAACGGCCACGCTGCTCGCGCACGGCAGCGCCGGCCTGTTCGCCAAAGCGCAGTACCTGCGGTTCGATACGCAGCCACTCGGCAAGGACCTGCAATTTGTCCTGCGACGGTATTGCCTCGCCACGCAACCAGCGGGAGACCGCCTGGAAGGTCACGGAACGGCCCCAGTAACGCGAATTGAACTCGCGCTCGAGCACAGCAGGGCGATCTGGATATCCAGCCGCGATCATGGCGCCACGCAGGCGCTGGGCGAATTCGGTTTTCTCGGTCATGGACGCGGACGTTAAGTTCCGCTTCCATGCTTGATTGAACAGTCAGTTGTATATTAAATGAAAATCATGGTTTCATTGCATTCGACAAGCCGTTGTTTCATGCACCAGGGAGGGCGTCATGACCAGTTCGATCCACCTCATCTTCGAAGATATCCGCTTCACCGTACGGCGCGCCGCCGACGGCCGCTTCTGGTTCGCCGCACAGGCCGTTTGTCAGGCCCTGGAGTTGGCGGATGAAGAAACCGCCCTGCTGCTGCATTGCCGGCCGGAGGGCATCCTCTTCGGCAACGAGCAAGCGCCTCAAGCCACGATCGACCTGGAAAACCTGCTACGCCTGAGCCTGAGCAGCACCAGCTCACGCGCCGAGCGTCTGCGCAGCTGGTTCTGCCAGGTCTTGCTGCCGAACCTGTTAAGAAGCTCCAGCCCGCCCAGCTATCGACAGCTCAATACCGCAGACAAACGCATGCGCGTACTCAAGTGGCATGACGACTGGTGGATGTCGGTGAGTGACGTGATGCAGGTTTTCGGCGCGCGGTCCGAACTGCTGCCCATGACCGAGGCCCCACACTGCGGTTGAGCACGACATCGGGGCTCGCTCGCCAGGCAGGGTGACGACAACCGGTCAGCGCATGCAGCACTGCTTGTACTTCTTGCCGCTGCCGCAGCTGCACGGATCGTTGCGCCCGACCTTGGCGTCATCACGGCGCACCGGTAGCACCGGCTGCAGGTTCTGCTGCCAGTACTCGTAAAGCTCGACAGCGGCCGGTTCGAGCATCGCCGTGCTGGCCTCGTATTCGGCGTCGGACATGGCCTTGAGCGTCTCGCTGCCACTTTCATCGCCATGCAGGGTGATCAGCGCCAGCGCGGCCTGTACCGAGTCGGGTAGTGCCTCCTCCAGCCAACCGGCAACCACAGCGCCGCGCAGGTAGCCTGCGCACCACTCGGAAACGATCAGCTTCTCGCCCTTGCCGTTATCGTCGGCGAGGAAGATTGCCTCGTAGTCATCCGGCTCCTCGCTGAGCATGTAGGCCGCCTCGCTCATCAACTCGACGGCCAGCTTCATGAAGCGTTCGCCATCCTTGTCACTCGGCCATTGCGGCGGCTGGTCGGCCCATATCGCCGAATACCAGACGGCAGGCGCGACCTGACGCGGCCCGGAGACGATGGCGGCGAAATAACCGTCCAGCTCGCTGGCGGACAGGATCGAGTCATCATTGCCGTACTTGAGCAGCCACTGATCGAGCTTCTCCAACCCTCTGTTGTCCATCGCCACGCCTCCGCCTGAAAAAGGCCGCTACTGTACCGCCATCGGTGCGTATTGCCAGCCGTCCGGCATCTGACGAGTGCCCACAGGCCAACAGCCCGGTACAATGCGCGCCTTGCCCGTGTGCCAGCCTGATAAAAGAAAACACCATGTCCTTGCCCAAGAACCACCTGGAACTGCTCAGCCCCGCGCGTGATGTCGAGATCGCCCGCGAAGCCATTCTGCATGGCGCCGACGCCATCTATATCGGCGGCCCGAGCTTCGGCGCGCGGCACAATGCCTGCAACGAAGTGAGCGATATCGCCAGGCTGGTGGAGTTCGCCCGCCACTATCACGCGCGGGTGTTCACCACGATCAACACCATCCTGCATGACGATGAGCTAGAGCCGGCGCGCGCGCTGATCCACCAGCTCTACGACGCGGGCGTGGATGCGTTGATCGTGCAGGACATGGGGGTGATGGAGCTGGATATTCCGCCCATCGAGCTGCATGCCAGCACCCAGACCGATATCCGCACGCTGGAGCGGGCCAAATTTCTCGACCAGGCCGGCTTCTCCCAACTGGTGCTGGCGCGCGAGCTGAACCTGCAGGAAATCCGCCAGATTGCCGATGCCACCGACGCGGCCATCGAGTTCTTCATTCACGGCGCGCTGTGCGTGGCCTTCTCCGGCCAGTGCAACATCTCCCACGCGCAAACCGGGCGCAGCGCCAACCGTGGCGACTGCTCGCAGGCCTGCCGCCTGCCCTACACCCTCAAGGATGAAAAAGGCGGCGTGATCGCCTACGAGAAACACCTGCTGTCGATGAAGGACAACAACCAGAGCGCCAACCTGCGCGCCCTGGTCGAGGCCGGCGTGCGTTCGTTCAAGATCGAGGGCCGCTACAAGGACGTGGCCTACGTGAAGAACATCACCGCCCACTACCGCCGCGAGCTCGACGCCATCCTCGAAGACCGCCCGGACCTGGCCCGCGCCTCCAGCGGCCGTACCGCGCACTTCTTCGTGCCCGACCCGGACAAGACCTTCCATCGCGGCAGCACCGATTACTTCGTCACCGAGCGCAAGGTGGACATCGGCGCCTTCGACTCGCCCACATTCACCGGGCTGTCTGTGGGCTTTGTCGAGAAAGTGGGCAAGCGCGACCTGATCGCCGTCACTCACGAGCCGCTGTCCAATGGCGACGGCCTCAACGTGCTGGTCAAGCGCGAGGTGGTGGGGTTCCGCGCCAATATCGCCGAACTGAAGGCAGAGTTCGAGGAAGACGGCGAGAAGCGCTACCGCTACCGCGTCGAGCCCAACGAAATGCCCGAAGGGCTGTTCCGCTTGCGTCCGAATCATCCACTGAGCCGCAACCTCGACCACAACTGGCAGCAGGCGCTGCAGCGCACCAGCGCCGAACGCCGTATCGGCGTCAGCTGGAAGGCCGAGCTGCATGAAGATGCCCTCACGCTCACCGCCATCAGCGAAGAAGGCATCAGCGTCGAAGTCGCCCTGCCCGGCCCGTTCGGTGTCGCCAACAAACCCGAACAGGCGCTCGACGGCCTGCGCGACCTGCTCACCCAGCTCGGCACCACCATCTACCACGCCCAGGGCGTCACCATCGACGCGCCGCAGGCGTTCTTCGTGCCCAACTCGCAGCTCAAGGCGTTGCGCCGCGAGGCCATCGAAGCGCTGACCGAAGCGCGCGTCGCCGCTCACCCACGCGGCAGCCGCAAGGCCGAGACCGACCCGGCGCCGGTGTACCCGGAGTCGCACCTGTCATTCCTCTACAACGTCTACAACCAGAAGGCGCGCGACTTCTACCATCGCCATGGCGTGCAGCTGATCGACGCGGCCTACGAGGCGCACGAGGAAACCGGCGAAGTGCCGGTGATGATCACCAAGCACTGCCTGCGCTTCTCCTTCAACCTGTGCCCGAAGCAGGCCAAGGGCGTAACCGGCGTACGCACCAAGGTGGCGCCGATGCAGCTCGTACATGGGGATGAAGTGCTGACCCTGAAGTTCGACTGCAAGCCGTGCGAGATGCACGTGATCGGCAAGATGAAGGGCCACATCCTCGACCTGCCGCAACCGGGCAGCGCCGCCACTCAGGTAGTCGGCCACATCAGCCCGGACGACCTGCTCAAGACCATTCGCCAGAAGCCGGGTTACAGCCATTGAGCCAACAGCCCCATCAGGTACAGGCCCAGGCCGAATACCAGATGGGTCAGTAACGCACGCACACGCACCCGCCAGGGCTGCGGCGTGCGTGAAGCGGCCACGCCCATGCCGAACGCCGGCTGCATCAGCAGCAGGGGCGCTGCCATGCTGAGCGCAGCAAAGGCCAGCGCCGGCGCAAGCGTGGGGCGCAGCAGCCAGGCTTCGCCAACCCAGGCCAGGAACAACGCGGCAAATAACAGCCCGGTCAGGTAATGAAAGATCCAGCCCAGCGCACGCTCACCGGGCACTGTGGGCGCCTTGCCAATCGCCGCATGGCGAAACTGCCCATGCCCCATGTGCCCCAGCCAACGCCCGACCCAGGCGTAATCCAGCGCCGCCACACCGAACCAGCGCTTGCGCGCCAGCGCCCACAGGTCCATCAACAGCGTTGCGCCAATACCCAACATGATGATCTCGACTGCCATACGCACCTCCATCTAATCTATCTGAAAAGCCTTCAAAACAAGGCTGCCAGTTAAAGTCGACTTGAGGTCAAGCATGAAAGAGCTGGATATCGGAAAAGTCGCGCGCTGGTCAGGTCTGCCGGCCTCGACCTTGCGTT
The DNA here is from genome assembly GCF_014892995.1 of Pseudomonas sp. EggHat1. Taxonomy (NCBI): domain Bacteria; kingdom Pseudomonadati; phylum Pseudomonadota; class Gammaproteobacteria; order Pseudomonadales; family Pseudomonadaceae; genus Pseudomonas; species Pseudomonas sp. EggHat1. The sequence continues at coordinate 1,699 of NZ_JACKQK010000021.1, read as the reverse complement.
ACTACGAAGAAAAAGGGCTGATCCACTCCATCGGGCGCAATGGCCTGAAGCGGGTCTTCGCCGAGTCGGTGCTGCAGCGCCTGTCGTTGATCGCACTCGGGCGCACGGCCGGTTTCTCACTGGACGCTATCGCCGAGATGCTGGCTGCCGAGGGCGGTCCTGCCATCGACCGTGAGCAACTGGAACGCAAGGCAGAGCAGTTGGATCACACCATTCGCCGCCTGTCCGCCATTCGCGACGGGCTGCGCCATGCGGCGCTCTGCCCGGCCGACAACCACCTGAGCTGCCCCACCTTTCAGCGCCTGATGAGCATGGCCAGCAAGCAGATGGGCCGAAAGCGCCCTGCCGCTGCCGAACGGGCTTGAACGGCCGCAGCGCCTGTGTTGTCGGCTTGTGTTCGGTGTTCAGCCGGGGGACATGGTAAACACCTGTCGGGGGACATGGGTAACAGGTTGATGATCATGTTGCCCGTTGCCTCAGGTCTATCTGACGTAGCGTTTTACGGATGAAAACCACATCGTAGACGCCATCTTCGGCGGTAGGGCGGATGGCGACCTGCTCCCCGTATAAACCTCCGCTGACGAAGACGTTGAGCCCTTTGAAATATACCTGCCCGGTGCGACGTACTTTCACCACGTGGTCTCCCGGTTCGTACTCGATTGTTGGCAGTTGCTCCGGGTAGCTCCGTGGGCTGGGCCGGTAGCGTTCTATGGGCGGCCGTTGGTCCAGAGCCTCGTGCGGGCGGTAGTGGTTGTACTCGTCTCGCCACCGGTTCATCACCCGCTGACAGTGCTGCAAGTCGCTGAACGCGCGATGCAGCACTTCACGCTTGAGTGTCTGGTGGAAGCGCTCCAGTTTGCCCTGGGTCTGCGGGTGATAAGGCCGGCTATGGCTGACCTCGACGCCCAAACGCATCAGCCAAACCTCCAGTGTGGATAGCCCACCAGCGATGTTTGAGCCCCAAGGCGGCCCGTTGTCGGCAGTTATGCGCAGTGGCAAACCGTACTGGCGAAACACGTCGATCAGATGCGGTTTAACCAGCTCCAGCCGCTCGCCCTCGCAAGCCTGCAGGCAGAGCGAAAAGCGAGAGTGATCGTCCAGCAGGGTCAAGGGATGGCACCGAGACGACCGGTGACCGTTGAGGGGAACGTGCCCCTTGAAGTCGATCTGCCAGAGATCGTTCGGGTTCGGGTGCTCGAAACGGTGATTAGCCGGCGGCTGGACCTGTTCGCTGTGATAGAGGACACGACAGTCGTGGCGCTTGAGGATCGCATCGATCGTGCTGTGATGGGGCGGATCAATATTCGCGTTGCGCAATAAGCTTCGCAGCTTGCGAGCGCCCCAGTAGGGATAGCGATGATGCAATTGCACCACCGCTTGCTCCACCTCCGGATCACTGCGCCCCGGACTGCTCAAGGGACGCCGGGACCGGTCCTGCAAACCGGCATCGCCATGTTCACGGTACCGATCCAGCCATTTGTAGCCAGTCCTGGGACTGACGCCATAGCGCCGACAAAGCTCCCGTACATTACTTTCGGGTTGCCCCGCCAACAGAACAAATTCACGCCTTATCGACATAGTGCTGCGCTCCGGCCACGGCATCACTCGATCTCCCGATTCGATGAACTCCGTAAGCCTAAATGCGTTACCTATGTCTCCCGACACCCGTTACCTATGTCCCCCGGCTGAACACGAACAC
>NZ_JACKQK010000020.1:0-70589 GCF_014892995.1 Pseudomonas sp. EggHat1 | reverse complement strand
ACCACGTTCAAGCAGCTGATACTCGACAGCGGCCGCAAGTACTTCCGCCCATTGAACCCGACATACCGAACCATCGAGATCRACGGCAACTGCACCATCGTCGGCCGCGTGGTGGATGCCCGCTGGCCAGGGCTTTGACTACCGGTTGAATTGTCGAATCGCGTCGCTATAGCGCTTTTCAATCTCTTTGCGGCTTTCCCTGGCCTTGCGTAAGGCGCGGTACGCCTCTTCCGACTGCTCGATCTTGTAGAGCATCTCTTTGCCCAGCGCGACCTTGGCGGGCTCACCTGAAGCGATCAACTGCGTTGCCTGAATACGCAAGGCGGGTATCTCGCTCAGGTGATACCGATGCGCCTCCTGCCATCGCTGCTCTTGCTCAGCCGCCTCACGAACGCTGGCCGCTGGCGGCGGTGCTGGCGGCAGCTTAACCACCTCGCCTACCTCCTGCTCATCCGGCGCCACGCCACCACATGGGCGGTCACTGAAATGAACACGCCCGCTCGAATCCTGGCATTTGTAAACCGCCGCTTCACCCACCAACGGCAGCAAGGCCAATGCAATAGCGATGATCTTCACGCGCAACCCTCCCTAGTTATGCCGCGAAATTAGCAGCCACCCGACGACCGCACAAATTATCAACCGTTAGTTGTTGACTAATATCAATCCATGGTTGATATTTGCCGCGTACCCACTCACCAAGGGAACGCGACATGAACCACACAGCACCCACCCAACCCCGCTGCCCGGTGTACCTCCACCCGGCAGCGGCTTCTAATCCCGGGCACGTCCGCGCCATCCAGCAGGCCACCGGCACGCTGGTGGTCATCATCGGCACGAGCCCACAGTTGCACCCCACCACCCTGCCCGCCCGCGAATCCTTCGGGGATTTCGGGGGTGCCGCATGAGCGTTTACAGCCTCACCACCGCATCCGAAAAAGCCATCGGCATGCTGCTGACCGCCGGCGGCGGCTCGGAAACCCTGCTGCTGCGCCGCCCAGCCAACGAGCTGCGCGCCGAGCTGCACCTTGAGGCCGCTGGCCGCACGCTGACCGCAGTCATCATGCTGGGCCATCAGCGCAACACGCTGACCCTGCAGGACGGCGACGGCGCCAACCTGCTCAACCTGGCCGACTACATCGAGTCCATCGCCAACGGCACAGCCGGTACCGCAGAGGCCAGCGAAGCACCGCAATTCACCATTCCTGCGGCAGCGCTGGCCGGGCCAGAGCTGGAATCGTGCGCACAGTGCGGCAGCGAGGCGATTGCGTTCGACTACGCAGACCCCGAGCAGAAAGAGCCTGGCCCCACACGTTTCATCAACGGCGTTAAATGCCGCCATGGCGAATGCCTGTGCACTCGCGGGCATGCCAATGCTCAGGTAGCGGCGATCCACTGGAACCGCCTCCAGTCGCAAGGCCCAGTTGTAAAGCAAGGGCTTACAACTGCCGACCACAACCTGTTGCTCGTCACCTGCCAAAAAGGCGGCCACGCCAGCCTGGCCATGGGCGCAACCATCACCGTGCATGCGCACGACCTCAGCAAGCGCACCGCCATCACCGTGCGCGGCGACCAATCCAGCATCCATTCGGGCAGCGTGCGCGACGTAATCAGCGCCCTGCGCGAGTCGCTGGCCGCCTGAGGCCCACCGCCATGAACCGCACGCTCAAGCAAGCCGCCGCCCTGTTGGGCAAGCCGCAACGGGCCATCCGTGAGCACCTGCGCAGCATCGGCGCCATCTACCACGACGGCACCGTCACCCCGCGCTACCACGGCCGCAGCCTCATTTACTGCGACGTGCGTCAGCGCTGGGTAGCGCAGCGCGGCCAGTACGAAAGCTATGGCGTGCTGATGGTCACCGAGGCCGGCTTCACCTGGCTGGCCGGCGAACTGGGCGTGCCCGTCACCCGCATGCAACCTTCGGAGCAACAGGCATGAACACCCCCAGCGCCCTCACCCACGCCATTGGCGCGCTCAAGCTGGTGCGCCTGCACATCGAGCACCCCAGCGTCGTCAGCGCCCGCGACCTGCAGGCCGTAGCCGCCGAGGCTATCGAGCGCATCGAGCACGCCAACCCGCACCGTGATGACCTTGGTCGGCTGTACGCCGAGCTGGTGCGCGTCACCCCACGCGGGCACATCCCTTACGTGACGCTTACCCAGGACACCACCGTGCCTTTCGGCTGCGTGATCACGGACGCCTCTGGCGTGGTGGTCACCCGCCAACTGGCCAAGAGCATCGACGGCCTAGTGCAGATCATCCGCACCCGCTTCGAGCACCTGCCGGAGCGCCGCGCATGATCACCACGCTCGAACGGCTCACCGCCAAGCACAACAAAGAGGTGCTCACCCTCACCGAGGTGCGCGAGGAGTACTTCCAGGGCATCACCACCAAGCACCTGCAGCGCCTCATGCGCGAAGGCAAGGTGACATTGAAGGTGACCCAACCCTACCCAGGCCGGCGCGCACCCAAGGTGGTGCACCTGGCGGATCTGGCCGACTGGCTGGACGAACTGGCAACCCGCAACAAACCCGCCGCCGACCAAGCGGCATAACACCACCCAAAGGGGTACACAGCCATGAATCCCAACATCGTTCCGTTTCTGCTCGGCCTGGCCATTGGCCTGCTGTTGCTGATTCCCGCCATCCGCTTCCTGCGCGGCCGCTACAAGGCGCGCGGGTATGCCCGTGGCCATGACCAGGCCTATCGCGAGCAACAGTTCATCATCGACCAGCTCAACGAGTCCATGCGCCTGCTGCGTCAGGACTTGCACGACAAAACCCTGCACATGCAGCAACTCGCCAGCAACCACCGCCAGCGCGAAGAGGCCATGGCCGAGGACTTTGAGGCGCGTATCAAGGCGCTGCACAACATCAGCCTGCCCTACACCGCCGAAGACAGAGGCCTGATCAACCAGGCGCACCAGCTGCTCCACACCGCCGCCAGCTTCTGGGCCGGATCGCGCAACACTGACTTGGCCACCAAGGCGCACCAGACCTGCGACGCCCTCAAGGGCCTGTACACCCGCATCGACCAGGGCCTGGCCGCGCAAAAGGTGAGCGCATGAACAACATTATCAACGGGCTGCTCGCCGAACGCGGCCGCCACATGGACAGCCTCGCCCGCCTCAAGGCCGCCAGCACCGACTGGAACGCGGTAGAGCGCAACCGTGGCGAAGCGACCATGACCAACATCATGAGCCAGGTGCTGGAGCTGGATGCCCAACTGCAGCGCCAGGGCTACAAGGCCATTCAACTGCATCAAGGCGGTGCAGTATGAGCTGGATACTGACCCGAGGCGGCCGCAAGGTCGACCTGATCGCCCCCACCGCCGCGATGATCGACCCCACCGACATCGCCCACAGCCTCAGCATGCAGTGCCGCTTCAACGGCCACACCCGCAGCTTCTACAGCGTGGCGCAGCACTGCGTGCTAGTGGCCGATCTGGTACCGGCCGAGCACCAGCTTGCCGCCCTGCTGCACGACGCCACCGAAGCCTACGTAGGCGACATGGTGCGCCCGCTCAAGGAAGGCCTGCGCGAGTTCTATGCCGCCTACCAGCTGGCTTCCCTGTTCGATGAAGTCGAGCAACGCGTCTGGCTGGCCATCTGCGACCGCTTCGACCTTGACCCAATTCTGCCCGACAGCGTGAAGCACGCCGACCTGGTGGCCCTGGCCACCGAAAAGCGCGACCTCATGCCCGAGCACGCTGAGCCCTGGCCCTGCCTCGAAGGCATCGAGCCAATCCCGCAGTTCATCGACCCCTGGCAGCCCAGCACGGCGGCCATCCACTACCACCACCGCCTCCTGCAGCTGATGGCCACCACCCATCGCGCACGCCTGGCTTAACCACCACAGGAAACACAGCACATGACAATCAAACAGAACGAACTCCCCGCCATCGGCAGCGCCTTCCAGGGCGGCTTCTTCGCTGGCCTGCTCAACATCGACGGCCAGCTGCACGGCCTCATCGTCGCGCCCAAAGCAGCCGGCGAGCTGGAAGAAGCCCGCTGGGGCGAATACGGCAACGACATCGCCGGCGCCACCAGCGTCTATGACGGCCTGGCCAACACCCAGGCCATGGCCGAAGTAGGCTCAGACCTAGCCAAGTGGGCACTGGAGCTCGAAATCGACAGCTTCACCGACTGGTACCTGCCCAGCCGTGACGAACTGGAGATCCTCTACCGCCAGTTCAAACCCACCACCGAAACCAACTACCAATACGGCCGCCACGGCGAGAACAGCAGCGCCGTGCCGATCACCCAGCACTACAGCGCCGAAGCCCCAGCGCAGACCAGCCACGAAGCCTTTCAGGAGGGCGCCGAGCAAGCCTTCGAGGATGCTTGGTACTGGAGCAGTACGCAGTACAGCCCGTACAACGCGTGGTACCAGGACTTCGCCGGTGGCAGCCAGCTCAGCCACCACAAGGACAGCGAGCTTCGCGCGCGCGCCGTCCGCAGATTCACGGTTACCCCTTGACCACTTCACCCATTTAACTGCCGCGCGCGCAGCGCGCGGTCGCGCTGAATTTTCGAGGCACTGACCATGAATGCAATCACCCGTAACACCCTGCCCGCCATCGGCGCCGCATTCGAAGGCGGCTACTACGCCGGCCTGATCGCCCTCAATGGCGAAACCTTCGGCATCATCGTCGCCCCCAAGGCTACCGGCGAACTGGAGGAAGCCACCTGGGGCGCGCGCGGCACCGACCTGCAGGGCGCTCGCCACTTCAATGACGGCCTGACCAACACCCAGGCAATGGCCGACGCCGGCTATGACCTGGCCCGCTGGATGCTCGCGCTGGACATCAACGGCTTTGCCGACTGGTACCTGCCATCCCGTGATGAACTGGAACTGCTCTACCGCCACTTCAAGCCAACCACCGAGAGCAACTGGGTATACCGCCACGGCGAAAACCCCAGCAGCGTACCCATGGGTTACCCCTACACCGCCGAGCACCCAGCGCAGACGCAGCAGCCTGAGTTCCAGGCCGACGCCACCGAAGCGTTCGAAGACACCTGGTACTGGAGCAGTACGCAGTACAGCCCGGGCCTCGCGTGGTTCCAGTACTTCGACGCTGGCTTCCAGGGCTTCGACCGCAAGGGCAACGAGCTTCGCGCGCGCGCCGTCCGCAGATTCAAGGTCACCCCTTGATCACTTCATCCCTTTGACTCCCGCGCGCTCAGCGCGCGGTCGCGACCATTTTTGAGGAACCACCATGGAACTCATCACCGTTGAAGTGGGCACCACCAAGCTGCAGACGCCAAGCCCTGCACTGGCCCGGCGCGTACTCGAGGCCGCCACCGGCCTTGATCAAGTGCCACTGTTCGACCTGCCGAACATCACCAGCCTGACCCCACCTGCCATCGGCCAATACTGGCAAGGCCAGGGCGGTTTTTATGCCGGCCTTATGCGCGGGCAGGATGGCCAGCCCGATTACCACCTGGTGGTATCGGCCGCCGACGCCGGCGAGGTCAAGGCCATCACATGGGGCGGCAAAGGCGAGAGCGAGTCAGGTGCCGAAAGCGACTGGGATGGCCAAGCCAACACCAGCGCCTTGCTCAACTCAGGCATAAGCCATCCGGCCGCCGAGTGGGTTGGCAATACCGTGATTGAAGAGCACCGCGACTTCTACCTGCCCTCTCGCCGCGAACTGCGCCTGTGCTGGGTCAACGTGCCCGAGCAGTTCGCCAAAGAGTGGTACTGGAGCAGCACGCAGTCCAGCCCGGACCTCGCGTGGACCCAGTACTTCGTCGGTGGCGGCCAGCTCAGCGTCCGCAAGGACAACGAGCTTCGCGCGCGCGCCGTCCGCAGAGTGCTTACCCCTTCAGCCCTTGAACACTTCACCCCGCGCGCGTAGCGCGCGGTAGCGAGTTTTTTCCAGCATGGCCCTATCCCAACATCTGCCCATCTACAAGCTGGCCCGAGACCTCACCGGCCTCGCCGTCAGCCTCACCCGCAACATGCCGCGTGACTTGAAAAGGACGCTCGGAGACAGGGTGCTGGATGAGTGCTTCGAGATGAGCCTGCTGATCTTCCGCGCCAACGTGGCGCAGGGCACCGACCGCCTGGGCCATATCCAGCAATTGTTGGAGCGCAACCAGGTAACCGAACTGACCCTGCGCCTGTGCGTTGACCACCGGCTGATCAGCACCAAGCAGTACGCCAACGCCATCGAGATCACCGACCAGATAGGCAAGCAGGCAACGGGATGGAAGAAGCAAACAGCCGCAGCGCCAGTTGCGTGAGCGTCAAGGCGCTTACGCCAGAGCGTTATGAATCTGGTCGTGCCGCTGGCCTACCCGGCCACCGCCATGCGCACCAGAGGCACCACCAGGCACGTCCTGGCAGGCCTCGCGCAGTTTCGCCACTGATCGGCACCCGCCTTCGGTGGCGCGACGTAGATAGCACGACCTGGCGCAGTACAGCCCGAACAACGCGTGGAACCAGAACTTCGACGATGGCAACCAGAACAACGACCACAAGGACAACGAGCTTCGCGCGCGCGCCGTCCGCAGCTTCATCCGGCAAACAGCACGGCCATGCTGGCTTTTCTTTCGAGGCACTGGCGCAGGCCTACATCGACTGCCGCCGCAGCAAGCGCAACAGCAACAGCGCGCTGGCCTTCGAACTCGACCTGGAGCGCAACCTCATGCACCTGCACACCGAGCTCAACAGCGGCACCTACCAGCCCGGCCCCTCCACCTGCTTCGTGGTCACCCGCCCGAAGTACCGTGAAGTATGGGCCGCCGCCTTCCGTGACCGCATTGTGCACCACCTGCTCTACAACCACGTCGGTGCCCGCATCGAGCGCACCTTCATTGCCGACAGCTGCGCCTGCATTCCAGGGCGCGGCACCCTCTATGCCGCCCAGCGGCTGGAGCGCAAGGCCCGCAGCATCACCCAGAACTGGCGGCGCCCGACGCACTACCTCAAGTGCGACCTGGCCAACTTCTTCGTCACCATCGACAAGCGCGTGCTGGCCAGCCAGCTGCAGGCCGCCATCCCCGAACAACCCTGGCAGACACTGGCGCAGCAGATCCTCTGGCACGACCCGCGCGAGAGCTTCTACCTGCGCAGCCCTCACCGCCTGGTCAACCGTGTGCCGCAACATAAGCGCTTGGCGGCGCAGCCGGCCTACCTGGGCTTGCCGATCGGCAACCTCAGCAGCCAGTTCTTCGCCAACATCTATCTCAACGCCCTTGACCAGTTCGTCAAGCACCAACTGCGCGCCCGGCACTACATCCGCTACGTCGATGACTTCGTACTGCTGCACGAAAGCCCGCAGCAGCTCAACACCTGGCGCAAGCAGATCGAAGCCTTCCTGGCCGACCGCCTGCACGCCAAGTTGAACCCGTCCAAGACAATCCTCCAGCCGGCCGAGCGCGGCATCGACTTCGTTGGCCAGGTGATCAAGCCCCACCGACGCATCACGCGCCGCCGCACCGTTGCCAACGCCCTGCGCGCAGCCGCACACCACCCAGCCGAAAGCCTGCGCGAAACCGCCAACAGCCACTTCGGCCTGTTGCGTCAGGCCACCCACAGCCAGAACGACCGCCGCAAGCTGACCAAGGCCCTTCTGCTGCGCGGGCGCGCGGTGGACTACGGCATGACGAAGATTTTCAAGGGTGCTGCACAATGACTGCCTTCAACCCTGAACTACACCAAGCAGCGCAAAAAGCACTGCCCTTCAATCGCGAGCTGTACGTCGACCTCTTCGCAGGTGCTGGCGGCGCGAGCAGCGGCGGCGCCCGGGTCTACCGAGATCCGGACGTGGCGATAAATCACAACGCGCTGGCCATCGCTGTGCACCGCGCCAATCACCCGAACACGCGCCACTACATCAGCGACGTCTTCGAAGTGGACCCGCTACAGGCAACCGGCGGGCAACCGGTCGGCATCCTTTGGGCATCGCCGGACTGCCGCCACTTCAGCCGCGCCAAGGGCGCCGCGCCACGCAGCAAGCGCGTGCGCATGCTCGCCTGGGTGATCGTGCACTGGGTCTACGTCACACGTCCGCGCCTGCTGTTCATGGAGAACGTGCCGGAGTTCACCACCTGGGGGCCGCTCGACGACTCCGGCAGGCCGCTCAAGGAACTGGCCGGGCGTACCTTCGAGGCCTTCGTATCCTGCCTCAGCACCGGCCTGGCTGCCGACCATCCCGACTTCCCAGAGATCATGGAAGCTGTCGGCCAATGGGTGCCCAAGGAAGCGCTGGTGCGCGGCCTCGGCGTCAACTTCGAGCACCGCATCCGTCGGGCCTCTAATACCGGCGCGCCGACCATCCGCACCCGTTGGTTCGGCATCGGTCGCACGGACGGCAGGCCAATCGTCTGGCCGGCACCGACGCACCACGAACAGCCAAAGCGCGGCCAGCATGCCTGGCGCCAAGCCGCCGAGTGCATCGACTTCAGCGACCTTGGCACATCAATCATCGACGAACGCCTGGTGGCGAACACCAACGTGCGGGTGGCCAAGGGTTTCTGGCGGCATACCGTCATGGCCGAGAAGCCCTTCACCGTCCCACTGGATGACCAGGCCCTGGCTGCCGCACACCTCACCGAGATCGCCAACGCCAGTAGCCAGCGCACCTTCGCTGCAGACGAACCACTGCGCACGCAGGTAGCTAATATCAAAGGCGGGCACTTCGCCGTGGCCTCGGCGCACTTAGCCAAGCCACAGCAGCAGGTCACTGCCGCCATGGTCACCCTTCGCAAAGGCAGCGTTGGCTCGGCGATGTTCTCACCGCTCAGCACCGCCACCACCAGCAGCGGGCACCATGCCGTGGCGGCCTGCCATTTCGAGCAGGCCAATGGAGGCTTCTACCAGGGCGACGGACGCGCTGCCTCGACGCCGATCAGCACCATCTGCGGCAAGAGCAACCAGCGCCTGGCCACTGCGTACCTGATCAAGTACTACGGCACCGGTGGCCAGTGGCAGAGCTGCAACGAACCCGCCCACACCCTGCCAACCAAAGCCCGCCTTGGCTTGGTCACCGTGCACCAGGTGCCGGCCGACCTGCTCCCGCCGAACTTGATGGAAAAGGCCAAGCTCTGCGCCCGCTTCCTGCACAAGTACCTGCCTGAGCATTTCCCCGAACTGGTGGACTTGGTGGTGCTGGGCGATTACGTGCTGGTTGATATCAGCCTGCGCATGCTCAAACCGCAGGAGCTCAAGCTCGCCCAGGGCTTCGCCCCGAACTACATCATCGACCGCGGCCTGTTCCTCAACGAAGCCACCGGCCAGCTCGAATGGAAGCCGCTCACCATCGCCCAACAGATTAAGCTGATTGGCAACAGCGTCTGCCCGACCGAAGCCGAAGCCCTGATCGCCGCCAACGACGCCGACATGATCGAGCTGTATCGAAAGGAGGCGGCATGAGCGAACCCGCCGAATTCCTCACCGAAGACGAGCTGGCGGCTATGATCTGCGCCAAGTCAGCCCGCAAGCAGATGCAGTGGCTAGACAGCAACGGCTGGCGATACGAACGCAACGCCGCCGGCAAACCCATCGTCGGCCGCATCTATGCACGCCTCAAGCTGGCCGGCGTCCGCCCAACAGAATCCACAGCCGTGGCCGAACCATGGCAGATCGACCTTTCCAAAGTGAGCTGAAATGCGCCCCAAGGATCCAGCCAACCGCAACCTGCCACCCCGCATGATCGCCCGCACCAGGCTGCTGAAATCCGGCAAGACCTGGACGGGCTACTACTACAACGGCCGCGACGAACACGGCAAACGCCGTGAAATCCCCCTCGGCACCGACCTTGACGAAGCCCGCATTGAGTGGGCCCGCCTCGAGCGCAAGAACGTGCCCAACCTCCAGCGCCTAATGGGCCCGATCTTCGACCGCTACGAGCGCGAAATCATCCCAGGCAAGAGCCACCGCACCCAGAAGGACAATGCCGGCGAACTGAAGAACCTGCGCGCCGCCTTCGACAACGCCCCCATCGACGCCATCACCCCGCACGTCATCGCCCAGTACCGCGACGCCAGGTCAGCCAAGACGCGCGGCAACCGAGAAATCGCCCTGCTCTCCCACGTCTTCAACATCGCCCGAGAATGGGGCCTCACAGACAAGGAAAACCCCTGCGCCCGCGTGCGCCGCAACAAAGAGAAACCGCGCGACTACTATGCCGGCAACGACGTATGGACCGCCGTCTACAAAGAAGCCTGCCAAGAACTGCGCGACGCCATGGACATGGCCTACCTCAGTGGCCAACGCCCGGCCGACTGCCTCAAGCCGACTACAGGCGATATCTCAGATGACTACCTGCACGTCGCCCAAGGTAAAGGCGGCAAGCGTCTGCGCATCCGCCTGCGCGAGCACGGCGAACTCACAGGCCTGGGCGCCTTCATCGAAACGCTGCTCGAGCGCCGCCGCATGGCCGGCATCCGCACAAGCACGCTCATCACCAACGCCACCGGCCTGCGCATGAGCGGCCGCATGATGCGCAACCGCTGGGACGAAGCCAGAGCCAAAGCAGCCGTAGAAGCCGACTTGGCCGGCGACACCGCCCTGGCCATCCGCATCCGTCAATTCCAGTTCCGCGACATCCGCCCCAAGGCCGCCACCGAAATCGACGACATCAGCGACGCCAGCAAGCTGCTTGGCCACAGCACAGAAGAAATGACCAAGCGCGTTTACCGCCGTATCGGCGAAGTCGTCAGCCCTACGAAGTGAGCGCAGTTGCGGAAACGAAAAGAAAAGTTGCGGAAACTAGCGCTTTTACAGCGCAAAACAAAAAGCCCCGCAAGGCAGAGCCTGCGGGGCTTTCATATTGGAGGCTGAGGTCGGAATCGAACCGGCGTTCACGGATTTGCAATCCGGTGCATAACCACTCTGCAACTCAGCCATGAAGCAAACGAGCCGCCTTGGCGACTCGTGTAAAACTGGAGCGGGAAACGAGACTCGAACTCGCGACCCCGACCTTGGCAAGGTCGTGCTCTACCAACTGAGCTATTCCCGCTTGTCTTGTCGACGGGCGCCATTCTATAGAATCGAATCGCGCCGTCAACCCTTTGATTCAAAAATACTTATTTCTTTTCCGAGGTGGTGCTGAGGTGCGGCCAGGCGGCCAACAGGTACTGCAGCATCGACCACAATGTCAGCACGGCTGCGACCACCAGCAGGATGTATCCGAGCACGACCCAGAAGGTAAACACCGGTGGATTACCCAGCAAGATGACCAGCGCCAGCATCTGCGCTGCGGTTTTCCACTTGCCAAGGTTGGACACCGCGACATGCGCTCGAGCACCGAGCTCCGCCATCCATTCACGCAATGCAGACACTACTATCTCGCGTCCGATGATGGTCGCGGCAGCCAGGGTCAGCCAGAGATTGGAGTGTTCGGCAGCCAGCAGCACCAACGCCACCGCCACCATCAACTTGTCTGCGACCGGATCGAGGAAGGCGCCGAAAGGCGTGCCCTGCTCCCAGCGACGGGCCAGGTAGCCATCGAGCCAATCGGTCACGGCGGCAATCGCGAAGACGCCGCTGGCAGCCCAATAGCTCCAGGAGAACGGTAAGTAGAACAGCAGGATGAAGACCGGGATCAGCGCGACCCGGAGCACGGTAAGCAAGTTGGGGATGTTCATCGGCACAACTGGGCTGCGAGGTGAGCGAGCATTCTACTCGCTGTGCAGAGTGTCATAAATCAACTCAGCGAGCTTTTTACTGATTCCGGGTGCTTTGGCAATTTCTTCGGCGCTGGCACGGGACAATTCCTGCAGGCCGCCAAAGTGATTGAGTAGCTCGCGCCGTCGCTTCGGTCCGATTCCTGCTACCTCCTCCAGCGTCGAGGTGCGCCGCGTCTTGCCGCGGCGAGCACGATGCCCGGTAATCGCAAAACGGTGCGATTCATCACGGATCTGCTGGATCAGATGCAGCGCTGGCGAATTGCCGGGCAAGGTGAACTCATGCTCGGCGTCGTTCAGGTAAAGCACTTCGAGGCCGGGCTTGCGCGTCGTTCCCTTGGCCACACCAAGCAGGATCAGATCCGGCACGGCCAATTCCTGCAGCACCTCACGCGCCATGGCCAACTGCCCCTTGCCACCATCCACCAACAGCACATCGGGCAACTTGCCTTCGCCATCCTTGATCTTGCTGAAGCGCCGGGTCAGCGCCTGGTGCATGGCGGCGTAGTCGTCGCCGGCGGTGACGCCTTCAATGTTGAAGCGACGGTAATCGGATTTCAGCGGGCCTTCGGGACCGAATACCACGCAGGAGGCGACCGTCGCCTCACCGCTGGAGTGACTGATATCGAAGCACTCCATGCGCTGCGGCGGTTCGTCCATTTCCAGCACGGCGGCCAGCGCTTCGAAACGCTCGGCCAGGTGTTGCCGATTGGCCAAGCGCGCGGCCAGCGCCTGCTCGGCATTGGTCACGGCGAGCTGCTGCCAGCGCGCACGTGTACCGCGCACGCGCAAACTGATGCTGAGGCTACGGCCGCGTAGCGATTCGATGGCCTCGATCAGCGTGGCGAAGTCTTCATGCTGCACATTGACGATCAGCTCGCTGGGCAGATCGCGCTCAGCATTGCCGAGGTAGTACTGGGCGAGGAAGGCCATCAGCACATCGCCGCCCTCCTCTTCGATCGCCACCTGCGGAAAGAAATTCTTGCTGCCCAGTACCCGTCCACCACGCACGCTGATCAGGTGCACGCAGGCGCCGCCCGGGGTGAGCATCACCGCAACCACGTCGACGTCGCCGGTGCCGCCTTCCATGCTCTGCTGATCCTGCACGCGACGCAGCAAGGCGATCTGATCGCGCAGCTCAGCAGCCCGCTCAAACTCCAGCGCCATGGAAGCTTTCTCCATATTGACGGAGAGCTCCTCGCTCAACGCATTGCTGCGCCCATCGAGAAACATCACCGAGTGGCGGACGTCTTCGGCGTACTCCTCTGGGCTGACCAAGCCGACGCAGGGGCCTTTGCAGCGTTTGATCTGGTATTGCAGGCAAGGTCGTGTGCGGTTCCTGTAGTAACTGTCCTCGCACTGGCGAACCAGAAAGGTCTTCTGCAGCAGGCTAAGACTCTCGCGAATCGCCAAGGCACTGGGATAAGGGCCGAAATAGCGGCCCTTGGCCTTCTTCGCGCCACGGTGAATGCCGAGACGCGGAAATTCGCCGTCGGAGAGAAATACGTAGGGGTAGGACTTATCGTCGCGCAGCAGGATGTTGTACGGCGGCCGCCACTCCTTGATCAGCGTCTGTTCGAGCAACAGCGCCTCGGTCTCATTGGCGGTGATGGTGGTTTCGATCTGCGCGATGCGCGCCACCAGCGCTGCGGTCTTGGGTGCCTGGCCGGTCTTGCGAAAATAACTGGAGAGACGCTTCTTGAGGTTCTTTGCCTTGCCGACGTAGAGCAGACGGGTCTCGCCATCGAACATGCGATAGACACCAGGGCGACCGCTGCAGGTCGCCAGGAAGGCACTCGAATCGAATGGGGCGGACATTATTAGCTGACGGCGTCGACCATGCCGTGGCGAACCGCGAGCAGAGCCAACTCGACGTCGCTGGTGATGGAAAGCTTCTCGAAAATGCGGTAGCGGTAAGTGTTGACCGTCTTCGGCGACAGGCACAGCTTGTCCGAGATGTTCTGCACCTTGTGGCAGTTGGCGATCATCAGGGCGATCTGGATTTCACGCTCGGACAACAGGTCGAATGGCGAGCTATTGGTCTGCGGCTGGAAAGATTTCAGCGCCAGTTGCTGGGCGATCTGCGGATCGATGTAGCGCTGGCCGGCGAATACGAGGCGAATAGCCTGCACCATCTCATCCAGCGCCGCGCCCTTGGTCAGATAACCGGCGGCGCCCGCCTGCAGCAAACGCGTCGGGAAAGGATCTTCCTCGCACACGGTGACGGCGACGACCTTGATGTTGGGATGACTGCGCATCAGCTTGCGAGTGGCTTCCAGGCCGCCAATGCCGGGCATCTTGACGTCCATCAAGACGACATCAGGCTTGAGTTCGCGAGCCTTGAGCAGGGCTTCTTCGCCGGTGCAGGCTTCACCCACGACTTGCAGACCGTCGATATCGGACAGCATACGGGTGATGCCCGTGCGGACCAGATCGTGATCATCGACAACCAGGACCCTAATCAATCGCCACCTCGTTGCACCTTGTCAGCCACCGTGCAACGACGGTGAGATTGAACTTGCCGGTCACCTTAACAAAAAGCCAGGGCCTGACCTAGCTTGGCGCACGAGAGTCAAAAAGCAAGCGCCAGATTAAGATCAGCAATTGCGTCGTGGCAATTTAGAGAATTGGCGGAAGCGGTGAGATTCGAACTCACGGATAGTTGCCCATCGACGGTTTTCAAGACCGTTGCCTTAAACCACTCGGCCACGCTTCCAAATTCTGAGCGTGGAGGCCAGGACTGAAACCTCCACAGCAGTGCGGGCGGCAATCTTACCGGAACGCAACACACTGTCAAACTCTAAGTCTTGGCAGGCAATCCTGCTCTGTTATGATCCGATGCATCTAGATTTAAAGCCTCATAGCCACAGGAGCGTCGCCATGCAAGAGCGAGATTATGCACTCAACCATTCTCAGGTTGAGCAACAGGAAGTCAGCAGCGTTCTGCGCAATACCTACGGCCTACTGGCCATCACCCTGGCCTTCAGCGGTCTGGTTGCCTTCATCTCGCAGCGCGCCAACGTTCCTTACCCGAACATCTTCGTTGTGCTGATCGGCTTCTACGGTCTGTTCTTCCTCACTGCCAAGCTGCGCAACTCTTCGTGGGGCCTGCTTTCTACTCTCGCGCTGACCGGTTTCATGGGTTACACCCTGGGCCCGATCCTCAATCGCTACCTGGGCATGGCGAACGGCGCTGAAGTCATCAGCTCCGCCTTTGCCATGACCGCGCTGGTGTTCTTCGGCCTGTCTGCCTACGTGCTGACCACCCGCAAGGACATGAGCTTCCTCAGCGGCTTCATCACTGCAGGCTTCTTCGTCCTGCTGGGCGCCGTGGTTGCCAGCTTCTTCTTCCAGATCAGCGGCTTGCAACTGGCGATCAGTGCTGGCTTCGTGCTGTTCTCCTCGGCCTGCATCCTGTTCCAGACCAGCGCCATCATCCATGGTGGTGAGCGCAACTACATCATGGCAACCATCAGCCTGTACGTATCGATCTACAACCTGTTCGTCAGCCTGCTGCAGATCTTCGGCATCATGGGCGGCGACGACTGATAGCTTTCGTCCCCCTTCAAGCCCGCTTCGGCGGGCTTTTTCTTGTGCGCCTGTCTGCCTCCGCTGCAGTGATTCTTTGTTTACCAGCGGTCCTGGTCTTATCATTGGCATAGTTTTGCCTCGCCGGAAACGCCATGAAGTTTGCCATTGCCCTCTTCGCCGCCCCTCATCAGCCGGCCTCCCGCCGCGCCCTGCGCTTTGCCCAGGCGACATTGGCCGGCGGCCACGAAATCGTTCGCCTGTTCTTCTATCAGGACGGCGTGCACAGCGCTGCGAGCAACGTGGTCAGCCCTCAGGACGAGCTGGATCTACCCATGGAGTGGCGCGAGTTCGTCAGCGCCAACGGGCTGGACGCCGTGGTCTGTATTGCCGCTGCCCTGCGTCGCGGCGTGCTCAATGCCGAAGAAGCACAGCGCTATGCCAGGCCGGCTGCCAACCTCGGAGCTCCCTGGGAGCTATCCGGGTTAGGCCAACTGCATGAAGCGGCGCAACAGGCCGACCGACTGATCTGCTTCGGAGGCCAATAGTGAGCAAGTCCCTGCTGATCATCAGCCGCCAACCACCCTGGAGTGGCCCCGGCGCGCGCGAAGCGCTGGATATTGCCCTCGCCGGCGGCGCCTTCGACCTGCCAATCGGCATGCTGTTTCTCGACGACGGCGTATTCCAGCTGAGCAACTCCCAGCAACCTGGTGCGCTACAGCAGAAAGACCTTGGCGCGAATCTACAGGCTCTGCCGATGTTCGGCGTAGAACGTCTGTACGCCAGCCAACGCAGCCTGGCCGAGCGCGGCCTGAGCGATGCCGAACTGAACCTGGCGGTAGAGCGACTGGACGACAGCGCGCTGACCACCCTACTCGATCATTATGACCAGGTGATCACCCTCTGATGGCCACCCTGCACATGCTTTCCCATTCACCGTTTGCCGATAGCCGTCTGGCCAGCTGCCTGCGCCTGCTGGGCAATGCTGATGCCATACTGCTCAGCGGCGATGCGGTCTACGCGCTACAACCCGGCACAGCCAACCTGCAGGCGCTGCAATTGATGCCCGCCAGCGTTGCGCTATACGCCCTGGACGAAGATCTCACTGCCCGCGGCCTGCAGGCGCCCGAGCGCGCACAGGTCGTGGACTATCCAGGGTTCGTCGAGCTATGCACCCGCTACGCCAAGGTCAACAGCTGGTTATGAGCACGCTCAACGTCGCCGGACGTGAAATTGCCCTGGACAAGGACGGCTACCTGATCGACTTGCAGGATTGGTCACGCCCCGTAGCCGAGGCGCTGGCCGCAGCGGAAGCGTTGCAGCTGAGTGACGAGCACTGGGAAGTTCTCGAACTGCTGCGAGCCTTCTACGCCGAGTTTCAGCTATCGCCGGCCAACCGTCCGCTGATCAAGTACGCCGCCCTGAAATTGGGCACGGACAAAGGCAACAGCCTGCACCTCAATCGCCTGTTCAAGGGCACGCCCGCCAAACTCGCCGCCAAGCTAGCCGGCCTGCCGAAACCGACCAATTGCCTATGAACCTGATCACACCCGCCGAACACCCCTTCGCTCAATTCGTGCGTATTCTCGGCAAGGGTAAGCGCGGCGCACGCGGCCTGACTCGCGAGGAAGCCCGCGAAGCCATGGGCATGTTGCTCGCTGGCAAGGTCGAGGACACCCAGCTAGGTGCCTTTCTGATGCTGCTGCGGCACAAGGAAGAAAGCGCCGAGGAACTTGCCGGTTTCACCGAAGCCATCCGCTCCAGGCTCTCTGCCCCCGCCATCCAGGTCGACCTGGACTGGCCCAGCTATGCCGGCAAGAAACGCCACCTGCCCTGGTATCTGCTGGCGGCCAAGGCGCTGGCCGCCAGCGGCGTGCGCATCTTCATGCACGGCGGCGGCGCCCATACCGCAGGTCGTATGTATACCGAGCAATTGCTGGAGCAGCTGGATATCCCCAGCAGCGACGACTGGCAGGCAGTGGATGCAGCGCTCGCCAGGCGCAACCTGACCTACAGCTACCTGGGCAACTGGATGCCGGCGCTGCAACGCATGATCGACCTGCGTAACACCCTGGGCTTGCGCTCGCCTATCCATTCCCTGGCCCGCGTGATCAACCCGCTCGGCGCCCGCTGCGGGCTGCAGAGCATCTTCCACCCCGGTTATCAGGCCGTGCACCGCGAAGCCAGTCGCCTGCTGGGTGACCGCGTCATCGTGATCAAGGGTGAAGGCGGCGAGATCGAGGTCAATCCGGACGGAGCGTGCCATCTCCATGGCACCCTCGATGGCGAGGACTGGGACGAAGAATGGCCTGCGCTGTCAGCGCAGCGCCATGTCAAACCAGAACGACTCGACCCGGCCGTGTTGGGCGCATTCTGGCGCGGCGAGCACGATGATCCCTACGGTCGCCTGGCAGTGATCGCCACGATGGCCGTCGCATTGCGTGGCCTGGGTTTGGCCCGTGAAGAAGCGTTCCAGCAGGCCCAGCAGTACTGGGATGCACGCCTTCAATCTAGCCAGCCGATTATTTAAGCCAGCTTTTTCCACCGTTCAATCGAGTTCATGACGTTAGACTCCGGATTCACTCAAAACGGAGGCAAACGTCATGGGCTTGTTGATCGATGGACGCTGGCACGACCAGTGGTACAACACCGGCAACAGCGGCCGCTTCCAGCGCGAAAGCGCACAACGCCGCAACTGGGTAACCGCCGACGGCAGCACCGGGCCAAGTGGTGACGGCGGCTTCAAAGCCGAGGCCGGGCGTTATCACCTGTACGTCTCGCTGGCCTGCCCCTGGGCTCACCGCACCCTTATCCTGCGCAAGCTCAAAGGCCTCGAATCGCTGATCGATGTATCCGTGGTGAGCTGGCTGATGCGCGAACAGGGCTGGACCTTCGATCGCAACTTCGGCTCCAGCGGTGACCACCTCGACAACCTGAACTACATGCATCAGCGCTACACCGCCGATGATCGTCATTACACCGGCCGCGTCACTGTGCCCGTGCTATGGGACAAGCAGACTGGCGGTATCGTCAGTAACGAGTCGGCGGAAATCATCCGCATGTTCAACAGCGCATTCGATAGCCTCACCGGCAACGGCCTGGACTTCTACCCCGAGCCGCTACGCGAGCGCATCGACCAGCTCAATGAGCGCATCTATCCGGCGGTGAACAACGGCGTTTACCGCGCAGGCTTTGCCACCACCCAGGAAGCCTATGAAGAGGCCTTCGACGAGCTGTTCGCCATGCTCGATGAACTGGATGCGCTGTTGGGAGAGAATCGCTATCTGGCCGGCGAATACCTGACCGAAGCGGACATTCGCCTGTTCACCACGTTGATCCGCTTCGATGCCGTCTATCACGGGCACTTCAAATGTAACCTGCGACGCATCGAGGACTACCCGAACCTGTCCAACTGGCTACGCGAGCTGTACCAGTGGCCAGGCATCGCCGAGACGGTGGACTTCACCCACATCAAATCGCACTACTACGCCAGCCATGCCACCATAAACCCGACTGGCGTGGTTCCCAAAGGGCCGCAGCAGGATTTCACTCGCGCGCATGATCGCCAGCACCTGCCGGGTAAAGGTGTGTTTCAGCACTAGAGTGACGGCGGATGATGGCTGAAGCCCGATAACGAGGCTTCAGCCACAACGCGTCAGATGCGGTTCTGGGCGCCTTCGAACCAGGCCAGCTTGTCACGCAGGGTGACCACCTCCCCGACGATTACCAGCGTGGGCGCATGCACGTCGTGCTCCGCCACCAGTTGCGGCAAGGTTTCCAAGGTGCCGGTAAAAACCCGCTGATTCTGCGTGGTGCCTTGCTGCACCAGTGCCGCAGGCGTAGTGCCTGAACGGCCGTGAGCGATCAGCTGCTCGCAGATTCCCGGCAGGCCAACCAATCCCATGTAGAACACCAGTGTTTGCCCTGGCGCCACCAGGTCTTGCCACGGCAGGTTGCTGCTACCGTCCTTGAGGTGACCGGTGACGAAACGCACTGACTGCGCATGATCGCGATGGGTCAACGGGATGCCGGCATAGGCCGCGCAACCGGACGCAGCGGTGATGCCCGGCACTACCTGGAAGGGAATATCTTCCGCCGCCAGTTGCTCGATCTCCTCACCACCACGACCGAAGATGAACGGATCGCCGCCCTTCAGACGCAGCACACGCTTGCCCTGGCGGGCCAGGTCGATCAGCAACTGGTTGATCTGCTCCTGCGGCACGGCGTGATCGGAGCGGCGCTTGCCGACATAGATACGCTCAGCATCACGACGGCACAGCTCGATGATGGCGGGCGCTACCAGGCGGTCGTACAACACCACATCGGCTTGCTGCATCAGACGCAGGGCGCGGAACGTCAGCAGATCGGGATCGCCCGGCCCGGCACCGACCAGATAGACCTCGCCCAGCGCACGTGGCGCTGCGCCAGCCAGACGCTCCTCCAGCAAGCGCTCGCCCTCCTCCGGCTTGCCGGCAAACACGCTCTCGGCGATCTGCCCCTGGAAGACGTCTTCCCAGAACACGCGGCGCTGCTGCACATCGGGAAACAGCTGCTTGACCCGCTCACGGAAGCGCTTGCCCAGATTGGCCAATTGGCCGTAGGTAGCCGGAATCCAGGTTTCGATCTTGGCGCGGATCAGCCGTGCCAGCACCGGTGCATCGCCGCCACTGCTGACCGCGACGATCAAGGGCGAACGATCGACGATGGCCGGAAAGATCACGCTGCACAGCGCCGGCGCATCCACCACGTTGACGGGAATGCCCAGCGCCTGGGCCTCGGCAGAAATCTGTGCATTGAGCGGCACGTCATCAGTCGCGGCAATGACCAGGGCAATGCCCTGCAAATCGCTGCTCGCGTAGCCACGCAGGAAGATGCCGCCAGGGCCGGCCAGCTCCTGCAGCTCGCCACGGATCTCCGGGGCGACCACGCGCAAAACAGCACCAGCGTCGCTCAGCAGGCGCGCCTTGCGCAGCGCGACCTCACCACCGCCAATCACCAGTACCAGACGACCCTGCAGCTTGTGGAACAGCGGAAGGAATTGCATAAATCAGCCTCGAATGAGGTGGGAAGGCAAACGACGGGCTCGTAGGGTGCGCCATGCGCACCGAACCAGGCTGAAAGACCTTGGTGCGCACAGCGCACCCTACGCCCATCGCCAGGCGCGCCGCCTGTAAACGGGGCAGCCGCACTACCCCGCTTTAGTACCGGCTCAGCCGATCACTTCGATGCCGCCCATATAAGGCTTCAGAACCTCGGGCACGCGGATGCTGCCGTCGGCCTGCTGGTAATTCTCCAGTACCGCCACCAAGGTACGGCCGACCGCCAGGCCGGAGCCGTTGAGCGTATGCAGCAGCTCCGGCTTGCCGGTTTCCGGGTTGCGGTAGCGCGCCTGCATGCGGCGCGCCTGGAAGTCGCCGCAGTTGGAGCAGGAAGAAATCTCACGGTACTTGTCCTGGCTCGGCACCCAGACTTCCAGGTCATAAGTCTTCACCGCGGAGAAGCCCATATCACCGGTGCACAGGGCCAGCTTGCGATACGGCAGCTCCAGCAGTTGCAGCACGCGCTCGGCGTTTGCGGTCATGCCTTCCAGGGCCTCGAAGGACTGGGACGGCTCGACGATCTGCACCATCTCGACCTTGTCGAATTGGTGCTGGCGGATCATGCCGCGCGTATCGCGACCGGATGCACCCGCCTCACTGCGGAAGCACGGTGTGTGGGCGACGAACTTCAGCGGCAGCTGTTTGGCATCGAGAATTTCGCCGGCGACGATATTGGTCAGCGAGACCTCGGCAGTCGGGATCAGGTACAGATCGGCCTGGTCTTCACGGCCAATCTTGAACAGGTCTTCCTCGAACTTAGGCAACTGACCGGTGCCCTGCAGCGCCGGAGCTTGGACCAGGTACGGCGTGTAGACCTCTTCGTAACCGTGCTCGCCGGTGTGCAGGTTGATCATGAACTGCGCCAGGGCGCGATGCAGGCGGGCGATGGGGCCGCGCAACAGAGCAAAGCGTGCCCCGGAAAGCTTGGCAGCGGTCTCGAAGTCCAGCCAGCCGTGTTGCTCGCCCAGCGCGACGTGGTCCTTGATCTCGAAATCGAAGCTGCGCGGAGTACCCCAGCGCGCCACCTCGACGTTGTCGTCTTCATCCGCGCCGACCGGCACGGACTCGTGCGGCAGGTTGGGGATGTTCAGCAGCAGGTTGTCCAGTTCGTTCTGGATCGCGTCCAGCTCGCGCTTGCCGGCTTCCAGGTCGCTGCCCATCTGATCGACTTCCGCCAGCAACGGAGCGATATCTTCGCCGCGCGCCTTGGCCTGGCCGATGGACTTGGAACGGCTGTTGCGCTCGGCCTGCAGTTGCTCGGTGCGGACCTGCACCGACTTGCGCTGACTCTCCAGGGCCTCGAAGCGGGCGACGTCAAGGGCGAAGCCGCGGGTGGCGAGGCGCTCGGCGATTTCGGTGAGTTGCGTGCGGACAAGTTTGGAATCGAGCATGTTCGGGTCTCAATACATCGACGAAAAAAGTTGCGGCCACCAGCGTGACGCGGGTCGCCGAGTGTAAAGCTTTAGCGGGTCAGGATGCCAATCGGGCCAGGCTCAGACCAGCCCAGGCGGCCAGCAGCCCCCCCATGATACTGAGTGCCAGGTAGCCGAGCGCCTCAGGGGCGCGACCGCCCTCCATCAGCTTCATGATTTCCAGGCTGAAAGACGAAAAGGTGGTGAAGCCCCCCAGAACGCCAGTGATCAGTCCGGTACGCAGCTCCAGCGGCAGGTCGGTACGGGTGAGGAACAGACCGGACAGCAGACCAATCAGCAGGCACCCGATGATGTTTACCGCAAAGGTGCCCAGGTAGAAATGCCGGGGCCAGTTGCCCGCTACCCAGCTGGCAACCAGAAAGCGCATAACCGAACCAGCCGCGCCCCCCACAGCTACGGCAAGCGCCACACGAATCATCACGTTCTCCTCTGCTTAGGACTATTGGCGTCCAGACTACGCAGATGTTGCAATTTGTCGCGAATCTTCAACTCCAGGCCGCGTGGCACCGGGTCGTAATACTGACGCGGCTGCAGACTCTCCGGAAAATAATCCTCACCTGCGGCGTAAGCATCCGGCTCATCATGGGCGTAGCGGTATTCATCGCCGTAACCGAGTTGCTTCATCAGCTTGGTCGGAGCGTTGCGCAGGTGCAGCGGCACTTCCTGCGAACCCTGCTCAGCGGCATCACGCATGGCAGCCTTGAAGGCCATATACACCGCGTTGCTCTTCGGTGCGCAGGCCAGATAGACGATGGCCTGGGCGACGGCCAACTCGCCTTCCGGACTGCCCAGGCGCTCCTGCACGTCCCAGGCATTGAGGCACAAGGTCAGTGCGCGCGGATCGGCGTTGCCGATGTCCTCGCTGGCCATGCGCACCACACGGCGGGCGATGTACAGCGGGTCGCAGCCACCGTCGAGCATGCGTGCATACCAATACAGTGCGCCATCCGGGCTGGAGCCGCGTACCGACTTGTGCAGCGCGGAGATCTGGTCGTAAAAAGCCTCGCCACCCTTGTCGAAGCGACGCCGGCTATCGCCCAACAGGTTCTGCAGCAACTCCACGCCGATCTCGCCATTGTCCTCGGCAAGATCGGCGGCGTTCTCGAGAAAGTTGAGCAAGCGCCGGCCGTCGCCATCAGCAGCGGCCAGAAGAATCTGAAAGGCCTCGTCTGGCAGGCCGAGATGACGTTCGCCCAGGCCTTTCGGGTCGGTTAACGCGCGATTGACCAGTTTGCGCATGGCGGCTTCGTCGAGGCTCTTGAGCACGTAGACACGCGCACGCGACAGCAGTGCATTGTTCAGCTCGAATGAAGGGTTCTCGGTGGTGGCACCGATGAAGATCAGCGTGCCGTCTTCCACATAGGGCAGGAAGGCGTCCTGCTGGCTCTTGTTGAAGCGATGCACTTCGTCGACGAAGAGAATCGTGCGACGACCATATTGCGCAGCGTGCTGCTGGGCGACCTCGACCGCCTGACGAATCTC
The DNA here is from genome assembly GCF_014892995.1 of Pseudomonas sp. EggHat1. Classification (NCBI taxonomy): domain Bacteria; kingdom Pseudomonadati; phylum Pseudomonadota; class Gammaproteobacteria; order Pseudomonadales; family Pseudomonadaceae; genus Pseudomonas; species Pseudomonas sp. EggHat1. The sequence goes on along the minus strand of NZ_JACKQK010000020.1, from coordinate 47,415 downwards.
CTTGACCCCAGAAAGCACGGCGGAAATGGTTTCGAAATGCGCGTCGGTTACCTTGGCCAGCAGCCGCGCCAGGGTGGTCTTGCCCACCCCTGGCGGCCCCCAGAAGATCATCGAGTGCAAAGCCCCCTGCTCCAGCGCCTCACGCAACGGCTTGCCCGGCGCCAGCACGTGCTCCTGTCCGACGTATTCGTCCAGGCTGGTAGCACGTAAACGCGCAGCCAGGGGCTGCGCGACGGGTTGGCGACCGAACAGATCCACGCCTTACTCCTGGATGACGTCCGCGCCTTCCGGAATGTCGAAGGTGAACAGATGGTCTTCGACCGGCTCGTTCATCTTCACATTCAGGAAAAGGATGTTGGTGCGCTGGCCAATGCTGTCGATCAGTTGCATGTCGTTGAGGACGCGATTGCGGAACGACAGACGCAGGCTGTCGAACAAGCTGGCCTTGGCCTTGGGCTTGAGAATGAAGTCGACCACACTACCGCCTTCCTTGTAGTCGATCTCGAAGTTTTCGCGGATCTGCGAGACATCGCCAGAGAGCAACAACGCCGGGGTGTGGGTCAGGCGCTGATCGAGCGTCTGAATAGTGACCTGCTCCAGATCCGGATCGTAAAGCCAGACCTTCTCGCCATTGGAAACCAGCAATTGCTCCATGGGCTGGTCGGTGTGCCAACGGAACATGCCCGGACGCTTGAGCGCCAGTTGCCCTGAGGTTTCCTGCAGTTGAGTGCCGCTGGCGTCGAGGGTCAGCTGAGAGAAGCGCGCACTGATGGTTTGCGCCTGGCTGAGCAATTCGCTCAAGCGCTTGGTGGCCGCCTCTTCATCAGCCTGGGCGGTCAGCAGGGTAAAGCTCAAAGCAGCCAGCATCAGCAGGCGAATAACACGCATATAAACCCCTTGAGTCCGTATGAGAATGGCGAGGCGACTCCGTACCTCGCACTGCTCGGCAGCACCTTGGCTGCCGTGAATCCTGTAGACCGCGAATTCAGCGGTTTATCCACGAGGCGTAACACTCAGTCGCGGGATGAACCGGGTGCAAGCACCTCGCGAGATCCGTTGGTATTCATCGAGCTGACCACGCCAGCCATTTCCATCGCCTCGATCATCCGCGCGGCACGGTTGTAGCCGATCTTCAGCTTGCGCTGTACGGCGGAAATGGAAGCGCGACGGCTTTCCAGCACGAAGTTGACCGCTTCGTCGTACAACGGGTCTTCCTCGCTGCCCTCGCCGCCTTCACCACTGCCACCTTCGAAGCTGCCGCCACCCTCTTCGGCGCCGGCGAGAATGTCTTCGTTGTAATCCGGCGCACCGCGCAGCTTCCAGGCTTCGACCACGCGATGTACTTCATCGTCCGAGACGAAGGCGCCGTGAACACGAATGGGCAAGCTGGTACCCGGCGGCATGTAGAGCATGTCACCGTGACCGAGCAGCTGCTCGGCGCCACCCTGGTCGATGATGGTGCGCGAGTCGATCTTGCTCGACACCTGGAACGCCATACGGGTCGGGATGTTGGCCTTGATCAGACCCGTGATAACGTCCACGGATGGGCGCTGGGTGGCGAGAATCAGGTGAATACCCGCCGCACGCGCCTTCTGGGCGATACGGGCAATCAGCTCTTCGACCTTCTTGCCGACGATCATCATCATGTCGGCGAATTCGTCGACCACCACGACGATGGTCGGCAGAGGTTTGAGCAAGGGAGCTTCGTCGTCCATGCTTTCGCGGCGGAACAACGGATCAGTCAACGGCTCACCGGCCTCGATGGCGTCCTTGACCTTGCGGTTGAAGCCCGCCAGGTTGCGCACGCCCATTTTCGACATCAGCTTGTAGCGCCGCTCCATCTCGGCAACGCTCCAGCGCAGGGCGTTGGCCGCTTCCTTCATGTCGGTGACAACCGGGCAAAGCAGGTGCGGAATGCCTTCGTAGATCGACAACTCGAGCATTTTCGGGTCGATCATGATCAGCTTGGCGTCTTCCGGGCTCGACTTGAACAGAATCGACAGAATCATCGCGTTCACGCCCACCGACTTACCGGAACCGGTGGTACCCGCCACCAGTAGGTGCGGCATCTTGGCCAGATCGGTGATCACCGGTTTACCGCCAATGTCGTGCCCCAGCGCCAGGGTGACTGGCGACTTGGCATCGTCATATTCGGGCGTCGACAGCACTTCCGAGAAGCGCACGATCTGACGGTTCTCGTTGGGAATCTCGATACCGACAGTGGTCTTGCCCGGAATGACCTCCACGACCCGCACGCTGGTCACCGCCAGCGAACGCGCCAGGTCCTTGGCCAGGTTGGCAATGCGGCTGACCTTGACCCCGGCGGCCGGCTGGATTTCGTAGCGCGTGATCACCGGGCCCGGATGGATCGAGTCCACCGCGACCTCGACACCGAACTCCTTGAGCTTGATTTCCAGAAGGTGGCCGACGCCCTTGAGCGACTCAGGCGAGTACTCGACCTTCTTGGCCTCCGCCGGGTCGAGCAGGGAAATCGGCGGCAAGGTGCCTTCCACCGCGCTGTCGACGAACAGTGGCGCCTGCTTTTCCTTCTGCACGCGCTTGCTCGGCTCTGGCGCCTTGGCCACTGGCGGCGGCGCAATTACCGGCGCTGGACGTTTCTCGCGCTCGCTCATGTGCTTGCTCAGCGACTCTTCGCGTTCGAGCAGACGCTCCTTGACCTTGGCCTGCTCACGACGATCCGACACCACTGGCGCAGCCACCTCGGTGACCCGTTCGTCCAGCTCGCGCAGCTGAATCTTCATCTGTTTGCGCTCGCTACGGGCATTCCACCAGCCAGTGATGGCGCTATGAATCAGCTCGATCAGGTCGAGGGTGATCTTGCCGGTCAGATCCATCACGCGGAACCAGGACAGGTCGGTGAACACAGTCAGACCGAACAGGAACAGCGCCAGGAATAACAGCGTACTGCCCTGTACGTTCAGCGCATGCACGGCCAGATCGCCCAGGCTGGCACCGAGCATGCCGCCACCGGAGCCCTGCATGCCAGCGGCCGCTGCAAAATGAATATCGCCAAGCGCAGCACCGGAAAGAATCAGGAAGACCAGGCCGATGCTGTGCCAGGAAAACAGCCAGCCGTTCCAGTGCCAGGGTTGATTGCGGGTGCGAAACACCTGCCAGGTCTTGGCGGCCAGCAGGAGCGGGAAGATGTAGGCGAAGTAACCCAGCGCGCCGAACAGTGCGCTGGAGAGCCAGGCGCCAATGCTGCCGCCGGCGTTGATGATGCGCTCGACCTGCACACTGTTGTCCCAGGCCGGGTCGGCGATGTTATAGGTCAACAGTGCCATCAGCAGGTACAGGCACAGAGCGCCCAGGGCGATCAATGCGCCTTCCTTCAGTCGATACTGAAGCTTCTGACGCCAGTCGGTAATCTGGGTGGTGGAATTCTTCAAAACAGCCATTTCCTGCGCCCTTGGCGCGTCCATCTGATGGTTAACCGCGAAGCGGCCTATTGTAGGGCCAGCCTGACGCCCAGGCCAATTGCCAAGCTCCCGCACCCACCCCGCTTCGGTGTAGCATAGCCGCCAGCAGCTTCCATGCGGCTCAATTGGAGCACGCATTCTCTTTTGTGACAAAGGCTTATGGGGTTTTTTTATGAGCGAAGTCAAGCATTCCCGCCTGATCATCCTGGGTTCCGGCCCTGCCGGTTACAGCGCCGCCGTTTATGCTGCGCGCGCCAATCTCAAGCCCGTGGTCATCACCGGCATCCAGCCTGGCGGTCAGCTCACCACCACCACCGAAGTGGACAACTGGCCGGGCGACGTCGAAGGTCTCACCGGCCCGGCACTGATGGAGCGCATGCAGAAGCACGCGGAACGCTTCGACACCGAGATCATCTACGACCACATCCATACCGCCGAGTTGCAGAGCCGCCCCTTCGTGCTCAAGGGCGACAGTGGCACCTATAGCTGCGATGCCCTGATCATCGCTACCGGCGCCAGCGCCCAGTACCTTGGCCTGCCGTCGGAAGAGGCCTTCTCCGGCAAGGGCGTCTCCGCCTGCGCCACCTGCGATGGCTTCTTCTATCGCAACCAGGTGGTCGCCGTGATCGGCGGCGGCAACACCGCTGTGGAAGAGGCGCTGTACCTGTCGAACATCGCCAAGGAAGTGCATCTGGTGCACCGTCGCGACAAACTGCGCTCGGAGAAGATCCTGCAGGACAAACTGTTCGACAAGGTCGAGAACGGCAACATGCGTCTGCACTGGAACCACACCCTGGACGAAGTGCTGGGCGACCAAACCGGCGTGACCGGTATGCGCCTGAAAAGCACCCTGGACGACAGCACCAAGGAGCTGGATCTGGCTGGCGTGTTCATCGCAATCGGCCACAAGCCCAACACCGAGCTGTTCGTCGGCCAGTTGGACATGCATGACGGCTACCTGAAGATCAAGGGCGGCAGCGAAGGCAATGCCACTGCGACCAGCATCGAAGGAGTGTTCGCCGCTGGCGACGTGGCCGACCACATCTATCGCCAGGCCATCACCTCGGCAGGCGCAGGCTGCATGGCCGCCCTGGATGTCGAGAAGTTTCTCGACGGCAATTGATGAACAAGGGCGAGCGTCACCGCTCGCCCTACCCTCTTCCGCTGGACAAGCGCACATGCTGACCTGGCTGCAACGTGACTCACTGCAGTTTCCGCCACTGGCAAAAGCCATGCGTGAACCCAACGGCCTGCTGGCTGCCGGCGGCGACCTGAGCGCCGACCGCCTGATCAGCGCCTATCGGCACGGCTGCTTCCCCTGGTTTCAGGATGGCCAGCCGATTCTCTGGTGGTCGCCCGATCCGCGCACCGTTCTGTTCCCTGATGAGCTGCATGTTTCCCGCAGCCTGGCTAAACTGCTGCGCCAGCAGCGCTATCGCGTTACCTTCGACCAAGACTTCGCCGCTGTCATACAGGCCTGCGCCGAGCCACGCATTTACGCCGATGGGACCTGGATTACTCGCGACATGCAGGAGGCTTACCTACAGCTACATCAGCGCGGTATCGCCCACTCCGTGGAAGTTTGGAGTGGAGACGAGTTGGTCGGCGGACTTTACGGCCTGGCGATGGGGCAATTGTTTTTTGGTGAATCGATGTTCAGCCGCACCGACAACGCCTCCAAGGTCGGTTTCGCCACCTTGGCCGGCAAGCTGCGAGACTGGGGCTTCGTCCTCATCGACTGCCAGATGCCCACGCAGCACCTGCACAGCTTCGGCGCCAGGGCCATACCGCGCGCCAGCTTCGCCGAGTATCTGCAGCGTCATCTTGATCTGGCTTCCAGTGCAGACTGGCTCGCCTAGTCGATCTTCGCAGCCTGGCATACACTCTTATCAGGCTTCCCCGAGACACCGCCATGACCGAGCTGGCCCGCCTGAAGTTCTATGCCACTCAACCCCATCCATGCAGCTATCTGCCGGAAGAACAGGCCACCACCCTGTTTCTCGACCCCAGCCAGCCCATGGATGTGCTGGTTTATGCAGAACTTTCGGAAATGGGCTTTCGCCGCAGCGGCGACCATCTCTACCGACCGCATTGCCAGCAGTGCAGCGCCTGCATTCCTGCGCGCATTCCTGCTGCACGCTTCACACCTAACCGCCAGCAGCGACGCATCCTCAAACGCAATGAAGACATCGTCGTTCGCTGTGTGCGCCCGGTATTCACTGAAGAGTATTACGATCTCTACGTGGGCTATATCGAGCAGCGCCACGCTGACGGTGACATGTATCCACCGAGCCGCGACCAGTTCTCGACCTTTCTGATTCGCGATCTGCCGTTCTCACGTTTCTATGAGTTTCGTCTGCAGGGCAGACTGGTCGCCATCGCAGTCACTGACGTTCTGCCAAACGGCCTGTCGGCGGTTTATACCTTCTATGACCCCACCGAAGAACGCCGCAGCCTGGGGCGATTCGCCATCCTCTGGCAAATTGGCGAAGCCGAGCGCCTGGGGCTGGAGGCCGTCTACCTCGGCTACTGGATCAAGAATTGTCGCAAGATGAACTACAAGACCCAGTACCGCCCCATCGAACTCTTCGTCAATCAGCGCTGGACACTGCTCACCTAACCCCTCTGCCACCACCCCAGCCAGCTCGACACTCCAAGCCACTTGGCGCAGCCCCCTGTTTTCGGGCACAATGCACGCCGCTTTTGCCTGGCGCCAGTTGCACCGGGCCATTTCCTGGATACCGAGGGCTTTACTGCATGTCGAAAGAAGACAGCTTCGAAATGGAAGGCACTGTCGTCGACACCCTGCCCAACACCATGTTCCGCGTGGAGTTGGAAAACGGGCACGTCGTTACCGCGCACATCTCCGGCAAGATGCGCAAGAACTACATCCGCATTCTCACTGGTGACAAGGTGCGCGTTGAGCTGACACCTTATGACTTGAGCAAGGGCCGCATCACCTACCGCGCCCGTTAAGCCAAGCACCAAACGAAAACGCCCGGCATATGCCGGGCGTTTTCGTTGATTCACTGAAAGCCATCAAGGCTTTCAGTGAATCTGAGGCCATTCGATCAGGCGACTTCTGCCGCCGTCTCGAACTCGAAGCTGGGCTCACCATCCTTGACGTCGATGTGTACCACGCCGCCATGCTCGGCCAGTTCGCCAAAGAGGATCTCCTCTGCCAGCGGACGCTTGATCTTGTCCTGAATCAAACGCGCCATCGGCCGCGCGCCCATCATCACATCGTAACCACGCTCGGCCAGCCAGCCACGCGCCGCATCACTGACTTCCAGCGTGACACGCTTGTCTTCCAGCTGTGCCTGCAGTTCGGTGAGGAACTTGTCGACAATGCTCTTGATGGTCTCGTGACTCAGGCGGCCGAACTGGATGATGGTATCCAGACGGTTGCGGAACTCCGGCGTGAAGCTCTTCTTGATGACTTCCATGGCATCGGTGGAGTGATCCTGCTGAGTGAAACCGATCGACGCACGCGAGGCGGTTTCCGCACCAGCGTTGGTGGTCATGATCAGGATCACGTTGCGGAAGTCCGCCTTGCGCCCGTTGTTGTCAGTCAGCGTGCCGTGGTCCATGACCTGCAGCAGCAGGTTGAAGACTTCCGGGTGCGCTTTCTCGATTTCATCGAGCAGCAATACGCAGTGCGGCTGCTTGGTGATCGCCTCGGTCAGCAGGCCGCCCTGGTCGAAACCTACGTAACCGGGGGGCGCACCGATCAGGCGCGAAACGGTGTGGCGCTCCATGTACTCGGACATGTCGAAACGCACCAGTTCGATACCCATGGCCTTGGCCAACTGCCGTGCGGCCTCGGTCTTGCCCACACCAGTAGGGCCGGCGAACAGGAAGGAGCCGACCGGCTTGTCCGGCGCCTTGAGGCCCGCACGAGACAGTTTGATCGCGGTAGCCAGCGAATCGATAGCGGCATCCTGACCGAATACCGTGAGTTTCAGATCGCGCTCCAGATTACGTAGCAGCTCCTTGTCGGAGCTGGACACGTGCTTCGGCGGAATCCGTGCGATCTTGGCCACGATGTCCTCGACCTGCGCCACCTCGATACGCGCCACACGCTTTTCTTCCGGCTGCAGACGCTGGTAAGCCCCCGCCTCGTCGATCACGTCGATAGCCTTGTCCGGCATGTGACGGTCGTTGATGTAGCGCGCAGCCAACTCGGCCGCTGCACGCAGGGCTTCGTCGCTGTATTCGATGTGATGGTGCTGCTCGAAGCGCGCCTTGAGCCCCCTGAGAATACCCACAGTATCCTCCACCGAAGGCTCGACCACGTCGACTTTCTGGAAGCGCCGCGCCAGCGCGCGGTCCTTCTCGAAGATGCCGCGAAACTCCTGGAAGGTGGTCGAACCTATGCAGCGAATCTCACCGGACGACAGCATTGGTTTGAGCAGGTTGGATGCATCCATCACGCCGCCCGATGCAGCACCCGCACCGATGATGGTGTGAATCTCGTCGATGAAGAGGATGGCATGCGGCCTTTTGCGCAGCTCGTTGAGCAGCGCCTTGAAGCGCTTCTCGAAGTCACCACGGTACTTGGTACCCGCCAGCAGCGCACCGAGATCCAGCGAATACACCACGCTATCAGCCAGCAGGTCAGGTACCTGCTCGTCGACGATGCGCTTGGCCAGGCCTTCAGCGATTGCTGTCTTGCCAACACCGGCCTCACCTACCAACAGTGGGTTGTTCTTGCGCCGGCGAGCGAGAATCTGCGCAACGCGCTCGACCTCATGCTCGCGACCGACCAGTGGATCGATACGCCCCTGACGAGCCAACTCATTGAGGTTGCTGGCGTAGGCATCCAGCGGATTGCCAGAAGCGGATGACTCGCCGCCCTCATCATCCTGCATGTCCTGATCATTTTCGTGCTGATCGCCATGCCCAGGCACCTTGGAGATACCGTGGGCGATGTAGTTGACCACATCGATACGGGCCACGCTCTGCTGCTTGAGCAGGAACACGGCCTGGCTTTCCTGCTCGCTGAAGATCGCGACAAGCACGTTGGCGCCGGTCACTTCACGCTTGCCGGAGCTCTGCACATGGAATACCGCACGCTGCAGGACGCGCTGGAAGCCAAGCGTTGGCTGCGTTTCGCGGTCTTCATCATGCTGAGGAATCAGCGGCGTGGTGGAGTCGATGAACTCCTGCAAATCATGGCGCAGCTTGTCGAGGTTGGCCCCACAGGCCCTTAAAACGCTGGCCGCCGCTTCATTATCCAGCAAGGCGAGCAGCAGATGCTCGACCGTCATGAATTCATGACGCTTGGCACGGGCCTCCTTGAAAGCCAGATTGAGGGTGACTTCGAGCTCTCGATTCAACATAGCTTCACCTCATACCCAAGTGGCCGGCGTTAACCGTCCTTCTCTATTTCACAGAGTAGCGGATGCTGGCTCTCTCGCGCGTACTGGTTGACCTGCATTGCCTTGGTCTCCGCAATATCACGGGTGTACACACCGCACACCGCACGTCCTTCTGTATGGACGGCCAGCATGATCTTGGTCGCCAGCTCCCGGTTCATGCCGAAAAACGTTTCGAGCACTTCGACGACGAAATCCATCGGGGTGTAGTCGTCATTGAATAAGACCACCTTGTACATCGGTGGTGCCTGCAATGCTGGCTTGGATTCCTGAACAGCGATACCAGAGGAGTCATCCTCATGCTCTGCCGGGTGATCCTGATTGAATGTTAGTCGAATCTGGCTACTTGCATGCATGCTGAAATCAGAGGTTCAAGGCCGGGCGAACGGGGATGCTAGAGGGAGTTTGACTGAGTTCTCAGCCATCCGCCGTATAGCCTTGACTAACGGCAAAAGGGTGTTACAACAAATGAATACCCACTGGTGGGTATCAGGGATTCCACGCCTTCGCCCAGCCTGGTCGGTTATCGCGTGGAATCGAAGTGGATGATACTCCAGAGATGGAGTCCTTTGCAGAGGGATATCAGCATGCTCAGCGGTAAGGTCAAGTGGTTCAACAACGCCAAAGGCTATGGATTCATCCTGGCCGACGGCCGAGATGAGGACCTGTTCGCCCACTACTCGGCTATCCAGATGGACGGTTACAAGACATTAAAGGCCGGCCAGCCGGTCCGCTTCGAGATCGTGCAAGGCCCCAAAGGACTGCATGCCATCAATATCAGCGCGGTTACCGCCAACCAGGACGCCCCCGTGGCCGTACCCCAGGCGCAAAATATCGCGAGCACTGTCGAAGTCTGAGTCTCCTGCAGCCACAAAAACGCCGAGAGCGTTTTTGCGCGCAAGCCCCGCAGGGGCGAAGCACATGGATGTGCTGAACACAAAAAAGGCCGGTCATATGACCGGCCTTTTTCACACTGTCGATCAGCGAACTGATCACATATGGCTGATCATCGCATCGCCGAACTCGGAGCACGACATCAGCTTCGCACCCTCCATCAGACGCTCGAAGTCGTAGGTCACAGTCTTGGCGGCGATGGCGCCGTTGGTGCCCTTGATGATCAGATCAGCCGCTTCGGCCCAGCCCATGTGACGCAGCATCATCTCGGCGGAGAGAATGACAGAACCCGGGTTGACCTTGTCCTGACCGGCATACTTGGGCGCCGTGCCGTGAGTCGCCTCGAACATGGCCACCGAATCGGACAGGTTGGCGCCGGGCGCGATGCCGATGCCGCCAACTTCGGCCGCCAGAGCATCGGACAGATAGTCGCCATTGAGGTTGAGGGTGGCGATCACGTCATATTCGGCCGGACGCAGCAGGATCTGCTGCAGCATGGCGTCGGCAATCACATCCTTGACCACGATGTTCTTGCCGGTACGCGGATTCTTGAACTGCATCCACGGGCCACCGTCGAGCAGCTCGGCGCCGAATTCCTCGCGGGCAATCTCGTAGCCCCATTCCTTGAAGGCACCTTCGGTGAACTTCATGATGTTGCCTTTGTGCACCAGGGTCACCGAGCTGCGGTCGTTGTCCACGGCATATTGCAGCGCCTTGCGCACCAGGCGCTTGGTGCCCGCCTCGGAAACCGGCTTGATGCCGATACCGCACATATCGGTGAAACGGATCTTCTTGACGCCCATTTCCTCGGTGAGGAATTTGATGACCTTCTCGGCCTCGGGGCTGCCAGCTTTCCACTCGACGCCGGCGTAGATGTCCTCGGAGTTCTCGCGAAAGATCACCATATCGACGTCGCCCGGCTTCTTCACCGGACTTGGCACACCCTCGAACCAACGCACCGGGCGCAGGCAGACGTAGAGGTCGAGTTCCTGGCGCAAGGCCACGTTCAATGAGCGGATACCGCCGCCAACAGGCGTGGTCAGCGGGCCTTTGATCGAAACCACATAATCACGTACAGCCTCGAGGGTTTCTTTCGGCAGCCAGGTGTCCTGGTCGTAAACCTGAGTGGCTTTCTCACCGGCGTAAACTTCCATCCAGGAGATCTTGCGAGCGCCGCCGTAGGCTTTTTCAACGGCAGCGTCTACGACCTTGATCATCACCGGAGAAATATCGACGCCAATTCCATCACCCTCGATGAACGGGATGATCGGGTTATCCGGAACAGTCAGCGACATATCGGCGTTGACGGTGATTTTGTCACCGCTGGCTGGCACCTGGATCTTTTGGTATCCCATGCTGGACTCCATCTTGTGGTTAGACAGGCACTCCCGAGAGTAGCGCAAACCGCTCGCGGAGACACATGTGCAAAGGTCTTATGCAACTGGGCATTCTGTGGCGAGGTGTCGCAGTGGTATACTGCTTAGGTGACTAACGAGTCATAAGGGGTGACCTGTCTGGAACCAGGCAGCAACCTCTTGAAACCGGTTAACGGCCACCACTGTCTGCCGGCTCGAAATGCTCGACACTCTACGGGTGCATCCAACATCACCGCGGCGAGTCCTCGACCCGGCCCCGCCATCATGGGGCTCAAGCGCCTACCCGCGCAGGTCGAGTTTCTATGCGCGCTCAGCAAAGAAGAGAGTTAACCCTAAATGTCCACCCCTTCGAAGATCATCTACACCTTCACCGACGAAGCTCCGGCCCTCGCTACCTATTCGCTTCTGCCAATTGTAGAAGCCTTTGCCGCCTCGGCTGACATCTCCGTTGAAACCCGCGACATCTCTCTTGCTGGACGGATCCTGGCAAGCTTTGCCGACCGCCTGGACGCCGACAAGCGCATCGATGACGACCTGGCCAAACTGGCCGAGCTGACCCTGCTGCCGGACGCCAACATCATCAAACTGCCGAACATCAGCGCTTCCGTCCCTCAGCTCAAGGCAGCCATCGCCGAGCTGCAGGCTCAGGGCTACAATATTCCGGATTTCCCGGAAGATCCGCAGAACGACGAAGACAAGGAAGTTCGCGGCCGCTACGCCAAGATCCTGGGCAGCGCCGTGAACCCGGTTCTGCGTGAAGGCAACTCTGACCGACGCGCTCCAGCCGCAGTCAAGGCCTATGCCCGCAAGCACCCGCACAGCATGGGCAAGTGGAGCATGGCTTCGCAGTCCCACGCCGACTACATGCGCGGCGGCGACTTCTTCTCCAGCGAGCAATCGATCACCATGGCCAAGGCCGGTGACGTGCGCATCGAATTCGTCGGCAAGGACGGCAAGGTCGAAGTCAAGAAACAACTCGCCCTGCAGGAAGGCGAAGTGTTCGACAGCATGTTCATGAGCTGCCGCAAGCTGCGTGACTTCTTCGAGAAGACCCTGCAGGACTGCAAGGAAACCGGCGTGATGTGGTCCCTGCACGTCAAGGCGACCATGATGAAGGTCTCCCACCCGATCGTCTTCGGCCACGCTGTCAGCGTTTACTACAAGGACGTGTTCGACAAGTACGGCGATCTGTTCAAGGAACTGGGCGTCAACCCGAACAACGGTATCAGCAGCGTCTACGACAAGATCAAGTCTCTGCCAGCCTCGCAGCAGGAAGAAATCCTGCACGACATCCACGAGGTCTATGCCCATCGCCCGGAAATGGCCATGGTCGACTCGGTCAAGGGCATCACCAACCTGCACATCCCGAGCGACGTCATCGTTGACGCCTCGATGCCGGCGATGATCCGCAACTCCGGCCAGATGTGGGGCAAGGACGGCAAGCAGAAAGACACCAAGGCCGTCATGCCTGAGAGCACCTACGCTCGCATCTATCAGGAAATGATCAACTTCTGCAAAACCAATGGCGCCTTCGACCCGACCACCATGGGCACCGTGCCGAACGTCGGCCTGATGGCGCAGAAGGCCGAAGAATATGGCTCCCACGACAAGACCTTCGAAATGACCGCCGACGGCACCATGCGCGTCGTGGCTGCCGACGGCACCGTGCTGATGCAGCACCAGGTCGAAGCCGGCGACATCTGGCGCGCCTGCCAGACCAAGGACGCGCCGATTCGCGACTGGGTCAAGCTGGCCGTTACCCGCGCCCGTCAGTCCGAAACCCCGGCCATATTCTGGCTGGACCCGGAACGCGCCCACGACCGCGAACTGCAGAAGAAGGTCGAGCGGTACCTCAAGGATTACGACCTGACCGGTCTGGACATCCGCATGATGGGCTACAACGAAGCCATCCGCGTATCCATGGAGCGCATGATTCGTGGCCAGGACACCATCTCTGTGACCGGCAACGTGCTGCGTGACTACCTGACCGACCTGTTCCCGATCATGGAGCTGGGCACCTCGGCCAAGATGCTGTCCATCGTTCCGCTGATGGCTGGCGGCGGCATGTACGAAACCGGCGCCGGCGGCTCGGCACCCAAGCACGTGCAGCAGCTGGTCGAAGAGAACTACCTGCGCTGGGACTCCCTGGGTGAGTTCCTGGCCCTGGCCGTGTCGCTGGAAGAAACCGGTATCAAGACCAACAACGCCAAAGCCAAGGTACTGGGCAAGACCCTGGATCAAGCCACCGGCAAGCTGCTGGACAACAACAAGTCCCCGGCGCGCAAGGTCGGCGAGATCGACAACCGCGGCAGCCACTTCTACCTGGCCCTGTACTGGGCGCAAGCTCTGGCCGAGCAGAATGACGATGCCGAACTGAAAGCCCGCTTCGCCCCGCTGGCCAAGCAACTGACCGAGCAGGAAGCGACCATCGTCGGCGAACTGGCTGCCGTACAAGGCAAGCCGGTCGAAATCGGTGGCTACTACCGCTCCAACCCCGAGCTGACCAGCAAGGTGATGCGCCCCAGCGCCACCTTCAACGCCGCTCTGGCCGCACTGAATGCCTGATAAGGCCTTTGCGTGAAAAGAACCCCGGCCTCGTGCCGGGGTTTTTCTTTAGGCCAGGCCCCTTGTTTGATGGTTACAGACATAAAGATGGTGATAGTCGGTGCGCGCGGCGCACCCTACCCCGGAGGATTTCAGATGGTGTGGCAACCCCATATCACCGTGGCGACAGTGATCGAAGATGATGGCCGTTTCCTGTTCGTCGAAGAGTTCAAGGCCGGCCGCATGGTACTCAACCAGCCGGCCGGGCACCTGGAAGCCAATGAATCGCTACGCGAAGCCGCGCTGCGCGAAACACTCGAGGAAACCGGCTGGGACGTCGAGCTCACCGCCCTGCTCGGCATTTACCTCTATAGCGCGCCGAGCAATGGTGTGACCTATCAACGCGTGTGCTTCAGCGCCCGCCCCGTGCACCATGACCCAAAGCGCGAGCTGGACAGCGATATCAGCAGCATCATCTGGCTGACACGCGATGAACTGGCCGTACAGTCCGAGCGCTTGCGCAGCGAGTTGGTGCTGCGTTGCGTCGACGACTACCTGACCGGTATCAGCGGGCCATTGGAGTTGGTGCGCGATTGATCGCGAGCGTACGCCTTTGCGTAGAATGCGCCGTGCGCACCATCGATACCGTGCCGCCCACCTGGTGCGCACGGCGCAACCTACCTGAGGCGGGCTTTCTGGTAGACTCGGCAACTTTTCAGGCTTCACTCGCAGACTCCCATGCAAGCACCTAGCACCCAACGCGTGATCGTCGGCATGTCCGGCGGTGTCGATTCGTCCGTTTCCGCCCTGCTGCTCATCGAGGCGGGCTACCAGGTCGAAGGCCTGTTCATGAAGAACTGGGACGAAGACGACGGCACCGAATACTGCACCGCCATGGACGACCTGGCCGACGCCCAGGCCGTATGCGATCGCATCGGCATCAAGCTGCACACCGCCAACTTCGCCGCCGAGTACTGGGACAACGTGTTCGAGCACTTCCTGGCCGAATACCAGGCCGGACGCACGCCGAACCCGGACATCCTGTGTAACCGCGAGATCAAGTTCAAAGCTTTCCTCGACTACGCCCTGTCGCTGGGTGCCGATTTGATCGCCACCGGCCACTACGTGCGTCGCCGCGATATCGACGGCCGCACCGAACTGCTCAAGGGCCTGGACCCGAACAAGGACCAGAGCTATTTCCTGCATGCCGTCGGCGGCGAGCAGATCGCCCGGACCCTGTTCCCGGTCGGCGAGCTGGAAAAGCCACAGGTGCGCGCCATTGCCGAGAAATACGAGCTGGCCACCGCGAAGAAGAAAGACTCCACGGGTATCTGCTTCATCGGCGAACGCCGCTTCAGCGACTTCCTCAAGCAGTACCTGCCGGCCCAGCCGGGCGATATCGAAACCACTGACGGCCAGGTCATCGGCCGCCATCATGGCCTGATGTACCATACCATCGGCCAGCGCCAGGGCCTGGGTATCGGTGGTCTCAAGGACGCCGGCGACGATCCCTGGTACGTGCTGCGCAAGGACCTGACGCGCAACGTGCTGATCGTCGGCCAGGGCAACGAGCACCCCTGGCTGTTCTCTCGCGCCCTGCTCGCCTCGGACATCTACTGGGTCAACCCACTGGATCTGAGCAGCCCGCGCCGCCTGACCGCCAAGGTGCGTTACCGCCAGAGCGACCAGCGCTGCATCCTGGAGAAGACCGAGAACGGCTATCGTGCCGTGTTCGACGAGCCACAGCGTGCCGTCACGCCCGGTCAGTCCGTGGTGTTCTATGACGGCGAGGTCTGCCTGGGTGGCGGCGTGATCGAAACCGCAGAAGCCTGGTACGAGGACGCGCAATGAACCCGCTGCAGGAGCAACTGGTTGCGCTCGGCGCCGTCTTCGAAGCGGCCTCCCTGGCCGACAAGATCGCCCGTACCGGCCAGGTCAGCGAAGCCTCGATGGGCTGTATGCTCGGCAGCCTGCTGGTGCGCGACCCGAAAAGCACGCTGGACGTATACGGCGGCGATGACCTCAACCTGCGCGACGGTTATCGCGCGCTGATCAGCTCGCTGGAGCGCAATCCGTCTGCCTTGCAGCGCGAGCCCCTACGCTATGCACTGGCGATGATCGGTCTGGAGCGCCAACTGGACAAGCGCAGTGACATGCTACAGGTCATGGGCAGCCGCCTGGATCAGATCCAGCAGCAGGTCGAACATTTCGGACTGGTCCATGACAACGTCATTGCTGCGTGCGGCGGCCTGTATCAGGACACCATCAGCACCTTCCGCCAGCGGATTCAGGTGCATGGCGACATGCGCTTTCTGCAGCAGCCGAACAACGCCGCGAAAATCCGCGCCCTGCTGCTCGCCGGCATCCGCTCGGCGCGTCTGTGGCGCCAACTCGGCGGCCACCGCTGGCAGTTGGTATTCAGCCGCAGCAAGCTGCTCAAAGAACTCTACGAACTGACGCGAAGCTGACATGGAGCCCGCCAGCCGCAGTGTCAAACCCCTTCAGGGTGCCCTGCTGCTGGCACTGTCGGCCTTGTTGTTCGCCTTCACTGGGGTCGGCATTCGTGAGATATCCGTCAGCGTCAACAACGAGTCGGTGGTGTTCTTCCGCAACCTGGTCGGCGTGCTGTTCTTTTTGCCGTTGCTGCTGGTGCGCGGTGTGCGACCGCTGCGCACGACCCGACTGAAATCCCATCTCTGGCGCACCACCTACGGCCTGGCGGCGATGTACTGCTTCTTCTACGCCATCGCCCACCTGCCGCTGGCAGACGCCATGCTGTTCACCTATTCGGCGCCGGTGTTCACACCACTGATCGCACACATCTGGCTCAAGGAGCCGCTGACTCGGCGCATGCTGGTCTGCAGCCTGATCGGCCTGTGCGGTGTGCTGCTGGTGGCCAAGCCCAGCGCCGCCCTGTTCGAGGGGCCCGCGCTATTCGGCCTGGCAGCCAGCCTGCTGGCGGCCTTCGCCTTCGTTTCCATACGCGAAATGAGCGACAGCGAACCAGCCACCCGCATCGTCTTCTATTTCTCTCTGTTCAGCGCGCTGTTTTCCGCCATCCCGCTGACCTGGAGCTGGCAACCGCTCGACTCCACACAACTGAGCTGGCTGCTGGGCATCGGCCTGCTGGCCACCGCCAGCCAGGTGATCATGTCACGCGCCTACGGCCTGGCACCGCCAGGGCTGATCGGTCCAGTCGCCTACCTGGCCATCGTCTTCGCCGGTATCATTGCCTGGCTGCTCTGGGGCGAGACGCCGGACACCCTGTCGCTGCTCGGTGCGGCATTGATCTTCGCCGCCAGTCTGTTATCGGTCGCAAGACGCAGGGCATAGGCGGCCAAGAGCTGGTTTTCATGTATGATATGCGCCCTTTTCGTCAGAGGTCGTCCAGGCACCTGAGCCAGCGCCCGCTTCATCCAAGCCGGCACGATGCGCAGCGCCCCCGGATGGCTTTTCAGCCCGACAGCCCGAGAACGCCTACATGCAGCTTTCCTCGCTCACCGCGGTTTCCCCCGTCGACGGCCGCTACGCCGGCAAAACCAGCGCCCTGCGCCCCATCTTCAGCGAATACGGTCTGATCCGCAGCCGTGTACTGGTCGAAGTGCGCTGGCTGCAGCGCCTGGCTGCCCACGAAGGCATCCCGGAAGTCGCACCCTTCTCCGCCGAAGCCAACACCCTGCTCAACGAGCTGGCCGAGAACTTCGCCATCGAGCACGCCGAGCGCGTCAAGGAAATCGAGCGCACCACCAACCACGACGTCAAGGCCGTGGAGTACCTGCTCAAGGAACAGGCTGCCAAGCTGCCGGAGCTGGACAAGGTCAGCGAGTTCATCCACTTCGCCTGCACCAGCGAGGACATCAACAACTTGTCCCACGCCCTGATGCTGCGCGAAGGCCGTGACAGCGTGCTGCTACCGCTGATGAAGCAACTGGCAGGCGCAATCCGCGAGCTGGCGGTGAAGTTTGCCGATGTGCCGATGCTGTCGCGCACCCATGGCCAGCCGGCATCGCCGACCACCCTGGGCAAGGAACTGGCCAACGTCGTCCACCGCCTGGAGCGCCAGATCGCTCAGGTCGCTGCCGTGCCGCTGCTGGGCAAGATCAACGGCGCCGTGGGCAACTACAACGCCCACCTGTCCGCCTACCCGAGCATCGACTGGGAAGCCAACGCGCGCCAGTTCATCGAAGGTGACCTGGGCCTGACCTGGAACCCCTACACCACCCAGATCGAGCCGCACGACTATATTGCCGAGCTGTTCGACGCCATCGCCCGTTTCAATACCATCCTGATCGACTTCGACCGCGATGTGTGGGGCTATATCTCTCTCGGCTACTTCAAGCAGAAGACCGTGGCTGGCGAGATCGGCTCCTCGACCATGCCGCACAAGGTCAACCCGATCGACTTCGAGAACTCCGAAGGCAACCTGGGTATCGCCAACGCGATCTTCCAGCACCTGGCCAGCAAGCTGCCGATCTCCCGCTGGCAGCGCGACCTGACCGACTCCACCGTGCTGCGCAACCTGGGTGTCGGCTTCGCTCACAGCGTCATCGCTTATGAAGCCAGCCTCAAGGGAATCAGTAAGTTGGAGCTCAATGCTCAGAAAATTGCTGAAGACCTGGATGCCTGCTGGGAAGTGCTCGCCGAGCCGATCCAGACCGTCATGCGTCGCTACGCCATCGAGAACCCGTACGAGAAGCTCAAGGAGCTGACCCGCGGCAAGGGCATCAGCCCCGAGGCCCTGCTGGCCTTCATCGACGGCCTGGATATGCCGGCCGCCGCCAAGGAAGAGCTCAAGCAACTGACTCCGGCGCGCTACATCGGTAACGCCGTGGCCCAGGCCAAGCGCATTTAAGCGCGATCAGCCTCTCGGACGCCCGGCTGAGCCGGGCGTTTTTGTTTTAAGGTTTTTATCAATTTCAAGGGCTTACTGATGAATCCTGATACTCCGCTGCAATTGCTGGGTGGCCTCACAGCCCGTGAATTCCTGCGCGACTACTGGCAGAAGAAACCCCTGCTGGTGCGCCAGGCGGTCCCCGACTTCGAAAGCCCGATCAGCCCTGACGAACTGGCCGGTCTGGCACTGGAAGAAGAAGTCGAATCGCGCCTGGTGATTGAGCACGGCGAGCGCCCCTGGGAGCTGCAGCGCGGCCCGTTCAACGAGGACACCTTCCAGGACCTGCCAGAGCGCGACTGGACGCTACTGGTACAAGCCGTCGACCAGTTCGTCCCGGAAGTGGCCGAACTGCTGGAAGGCTTCAAGTTCCTGCCCAAATGGCGCATCGACGACCTGATGATCAGCTTCGCTGCGCCCGGTGGCGGTGTCGGCCCGCATTTCGACAACTACGACGTATTCCTGCTGCAGGCGCACGGTCATCGCCGCTGGCAAATCGGCCAGATGTGCGATGCCGACAGCCCGCTGCTCCCCCACGCCGATCTGAAGATCCTGGCTCAATTCGAACCAACCGATGAATGGGTGCTGGCACCCGGCGACATGCTTTACCTGCCGCCATGCCTCGCCCACTGTGGCACCGCTGAGGATGATTGCATGACCTATTCCGTGGGCTTCCGCGCGCCGAGCGCCGCTGAAGTACTGACCCATTTCACCGATTTCCTCGGCCAGTTCCTGCCCGACGAAGAGCGTTACAGCGACGCCGACATCCAGCCGAGCGAGGATCCCAACCAGATCCAGCGCGACGCCCTGGAGCGCCTCAAGGCCCTGCTCAACGAACACATGAGCGACGAGCGCCTGCTGATGACCTGGTTCGGCCAGTTCATGACCGAACCCAAGTACCCGGAGCTGGTTGCCGGCATCGAGATCGAGGAGGAAGACTTCCTTGGCGCCCTGGAAGATGGCGCGATCCTCATCCGCAACCCCAGCGCCCGCATGGCCTGGTCGGAGGTCGGTGAGGACCTGGTGTTGTTCGCCAGCGGTCAGAGCCGCCTGGTCTCGGCTCGCCTGCGCGAACTGCTGAAGCTGATCTGCAGCGCCGATGCGTTACATGTGGAAAACCTCGGCGCCTGGCTGGCCGACGACGAGGGGCGTACCCTGCTGTGGGAACTGGTCAAGCAAGGCAGCCTGGGATTTGCCGATGAGTGAAATCACCGTCCGTGTCGCGGACTGGCATAGGGACAATGCCGAGCTTCGCCGTATCCGCGACAGCGTGTTCGTCGCCGAGCAATCGGTACCGCCGGAACTGGAATGGGATGCCGAGGATACCGACGCCGTGCACTTTATTGCCGAGGAAGGCGATTACCCGGTGGGCACAGCGCGCCTGCTGCCCGACGGCCATATCGGTCGCGTTTCGGTGCTCAAGGACTGGCGCGGCCTGAAAGTGGGCGAAAAACTGATGCAGGCGGTGATCGCCGAAGCGGAAAAACGCGGCCTGCATCAGCAAATGCTCACCGCTCAGGTGCACGCCACACCGTTCTATGAAAGGCTAGGCTTCAGGATTGTCAGCGACGAGTACCTCGACGCCGGTATTTCGCACGTGGACATGGTGCGCAGCAGCCAGTAGAGGCATCGATGAACGACAAACACGCCCCGGTCGAAACGATCGATACGCCAGAGCCCAGCGAACTGGCGGCCATCGAATTCGAGTCGCCGGGGCGTTTTGCTGTGCACAATCCAGAATCCGTTACGCCCGATGTGGCGCAATGGGAGCCCGCCCCGTTCATACTCGGTCAGCACGAGCACCTGGAGCGTTTCAGCCAGCCTCAGCAGGCTCGCGCCCACATCCTGGCGTTGATCCAGCAGGCCCAGCGCAATCTGTGCCTGTACAGCGATGATCTGGAGCCATGGCTCTATCACCACAGCAGCGTGCAGCAGGCCTGCACGCGGTTCTTGCTGAACAGCCCACGGGCGCGCCTGCGCATCCTCCTGCGTGACCCGACCCGTGCCGTGAAGGAAGGCCATCGCCTGCTCGCCCTGTCACGCCGGTTGTCCTCCAACCTGCATATCCGCAAACTCAACCCGGACTACGCAAGCATCGATCAGGCCTACCTGATCGCCGATGACACAGGCCTGTTCCTGCGGCCTGAGCTCGATCAACAATCCGGCTACGCCCTGTACAACGATCCGGCGCGCGTGCGCCAACGCCAAACCCAGTTCGACCAGGCCTGGGATACCAGCATCACCGACCCTGATCTGCGGAGCTTTCTGCTATGACCCTGCGCACGCTGTTCGCCGCCCTGCTTCTCGGCCTGTGCCTGCCGCTGCATGCGGCCACCGAGGTAATCCCGCTGAATTACCGCACCGCTGATGACGTGCTCGGCGTGGTGCAATCGATGCTCGGCAACGAGGGCAAGGTCAGCGCTTACGGTAATCAGCTGATCATCAATGCGTCCCCAGCCAAGATCGGTGAGGTGCGCGTACTGCTGCAGCAACTCGACACTCGCCCTCGTCGCCTGCTGATCACCGTGGAAAGCGCTGACAGCAACTACCAGAACGACCGTGGCTATCGCGTCGACGGCACGCTCAGCGCCGGCAATGCCGAAGTACAGGTCGGCCGCGGCGAAGTGAACGGTCGCGACCAGGTGCGCATCATTCGCCGCAGCACCGACAGCCGTGGTGGCGGCACCCAGCAGGTACAGGCTACCGAAGGCTATCCGGCACTGATTCAGGTCGGCCAGAGCGTACCGCTGACCACCACCAGCACCGGCCCCTACGGCCAGGTCTACCAGGACACTCAATATCGCGACGTGACTCGCGGCTTCTACGTGACAGCCAGTCTCTCCGGCGAGCTGGTACATGTTTCCATCAGCAGCCAGCGTGATCGCGTCAGCAACAGCCGCCCCGGCGTGATCGACGTGCAAAGCACCGATACCCGCGTCAGCGGTCGTCTCGGCGAGTGGATTACCCTGGGCGGCGTCAGCGAGCAAACCAGCTCCAGCGGCCGCGACGTGTTGCGTCGGCACACCACTCAGGGGCGCGAAGACATGTCGCTGCGGGTCAAAGTCGAAGCCCTCGACTGACCCCCCCGACCAAAGTCGAAGTCTTTAACTCCACAAGAACGATGGACAGCTCGTGCAGCCCGCGAAATGCCTGAAACGCCCGCCTCATGGGCTACCAAGCGTGACCAGGCAGTCGCCTACTGAATATGTAGTAGTTTTAAAAAAGCACTACAAAACGTTTGACGAAGCATTTTCCCAGAGGCATGATGGCCTCGCTCCCGCTAGCCAGGGGTCCTGAAAAGGATCTCCAGACCGTCCGCGAAGTACTTCGCAACGGTCCGTGTCCCAACAGCCCACAAGGCCGTACGACGAGGTTGCGACTGGAACGAAGTTGTCCTGAGGGACGGGGAAGCGTTTAGCGTCAGACAGATCGAAAGCCCAGCAGGTGCCCAAGGTTTCCACGAGCCAACCGGCCCAAGCGAAGTTCTCGAACTGTTCGCCACATCCCCCCCTCGCGGTCAATCCTCGCCCAGCCGTATTCTCGCCGTCAAAGTGGAAGCCTCCCGCAGCCGCTGCATCCGTGCACGCATTGTGTGGGTAGTCGGTGCTCAACCAACACATTTTTTGAAGGATTGACCATGTCCGCATATCAAAACGACATCAAGGCTGTAGCCGCTCTGAAAGAGAAGTTCGGCAGCAGCTGGAGCGCTATCAACCCCGAGTCCGTCGCCCGTATGCGCGCTCAGAACCGCTTCAAGACCGGTCTGGAAATCGCTCAGTACACCGCTGACATCATGCGCAAGGACATGGAAGAGTACGACGCCGACTCCTCCGTCTATACCCAGTCGCTGGGTTGCTGGCACGGCTTCATCGGTCAGCAGAAGCTGATCTCGATCAAGAAGCACCTGAAGACCACCAACAAGCGCTACCTCTACCTGTCCGGCTGGATGGTTGCCGCTCTGCGCTCCGACTTCGGCCCGCTGCCGGACCAGTCGATGCACGAGAAGACCGCCGTCTCCGACCTGATCGAAGAGCTCTACACCTTCCTGCGTCAGGCCGACAGCCGCGAACTGGATCTGCTGTTCACCGCTCTGGACGCAGCTCGCGCAGCTGGCGATCAGGCCAAGGCTGCCGAGATCCAGAACCAGATCGACAACCACGAAACCCACATCGTGCCGATCATTGCCGACATCGATGCTGGCTTCGGTAACCCGGAAGCCACCTACCTGCTGGCCAAGCGCATGATCGAAGCCGGTGCGTGCTGCATCCAGATCGAGAACCAGGTTTCCGACGAGAAACAGTGCGGCCACCAGGACGGTAAAGTGACCGTTCCTCACGCCGACTTCCTCGCCAAGATCGCTGCCGTTCGCTACGCCTTCCTCGAACTGGGTATCGACAACGGCGTAATCGTTGCGCGTACCGACTCCCTGGGCGCCGGCCTGACCAAGCAGATCGCCGTAACCAACGAGCCGGGCGACCTGGGCGACCTGTACAACAGCTTCCTCGATTGCGAAGAAGTTTCCGCTGCTGACCTGGGCAACGGTGACGTCGTGATCAACCGTGGCGGCAAGCTACTGCGTCCGAAGCGCCTGCCGTCCAACCTGTTCCAGTTCCGTGCTGGCACCGGCGAAGCACGCTGCGTACTGGACTGCATCACCAGCCTGCAGAACGGCGCCGACCTGCTGTGGATCGAAACCGAGAAGCCGCACGTTGGTCAGATCGCGGCCATGGTCAACGAAATCCGCAAGACCATCCCGAACGCCAAGCTGGTTTACAACAACAGCCCATCGTTCAACTGGACCCTGAACTTCCGTCAGCAGGTGTTCGATGCCATGGTTGCCGAAGGCAAGGACGTTTCCGCCTACGACCGCGCCAAGCTGATGAGCGTCGAGTACGACGAAACCGAACTGGCCCAGATTGCCGACGAGAAGATCCGCACCTTCCAGCGCGACGGTTCGGCTCAGGCTGGCATCTTCCACCACCTGATCACCCTGCCGACCTACCACACTGCGGCGCTGTCCACCGACAACCTGGCCAAGGGCTACTTCGCCGACCAGGGCATGCTGGCCTACGTGAAAGGCGTGCAGCGTCAGGAACTGCGCCAGGGTATCGCCTGCGTCAAGCACCAGAACATGGCTGGCTCCGACATCGGCGACAACCACAAGGAGTACTTCGCTGGCGAAGCAGCTCTGAAGGCGAGCGGTAAAGACAACACCATGAACCAGTTCCACTAAGAACGGTTCTCCTGCTGCGGACCACGCATCCGCAGCAGTCTGTTTGCCTAATCCGCCCCGGCTTTGCCGGGGCTTTTTTTATGCCTGCCGCAGCTTGCGTCCTGCGCACCAATACCGCCGCAAATGCCTACCCTCCTGGCCTGCACAGACTCGCCGCACCCGATGAAACGATGTCAACCTGATGGGTGGCCATCACCCCCTCCGTGCAGTTTTGTGCGACAGCGCACAGGCACTGTCACTATTCCGTCGTTTTCCTTGGTTAGCGTCATGGTTCCGTCGATCAGCCTCACCAGGAGCCCTCCATGCGCAACGAACAAGAGCAAGACGTGCTATTCGGCAATGGCGATGAACCGCTCAGCAACGCCTCCAGCAATCCCCATATCAACGACCTGATCGATGCCGGCCTGAGCCGTCGTCAGGTGGTCGCCGGCGGCGCTGCGCTCGGCGTAATGGGCTTTCTCGGCGTAGCCATGCCCGGCAGCGCCGAAGCCGCCGGCAACCCGGTCAAGGACCTGCTCGACCGCCTGAAGAAACGCAGCAAACGCCTGCCGTTCAGTCCGGTGGCGGTGACTCGCGCCGACACCATCAGCGTGCCTGCCGGTTACAAGGCCACCACCTTCATACCCTGGGGCACGCCCATTCGTGGCAGCTTCCCGGCCTTTCTCGACAACGCCGGAAACAGTGCCGCCGACCAGGCCGACCAGATCGGCATGCACCATGACGGCATGCACTTTTTCCCCATCGACGGCCAGCGCGGCGGCGGTCGCAAGAGCGACCACGGCCTGCTGGTACTCAACCACGAGTACATCGACGCTCCACTGCTGCACCCCAACGGCCCCACATTGGTCGGTGGCAAGCGCAGCAGTGCCGATGAAGTGCTCAAGGAAATCAACGCCCATGGCGTTTCAGTGGTGGAAGTGCGCCGTGTGCGCGGCCAATGGGAAGTGCTGCCCAGTGCGCGCAACCGCCGCATCACGGGTGCGACACCGATGCAGATCAGCGGCCCGGCGCGCGGTCACGCCCTGCTACGGACTCGCTACAGCCCCGACGGCACTGCCACTCGCGGCACGCTGAACAACTGCGCCAATGGCTTCACACCCTGGGGCACCTACCTGACCTGCGAGGAAAACTGGGCCGGCTATTTCGCCAGCGGCGATTTCGAGCGCCCGCGTGAAATGACCCGCTACGGTGTCGGCAGCGCCAGCCGCTACGGCTGGGATCACCTGGCCGGCGACGAATTCCAACGTTTCAACGCCACCCGCCTGGCCGCCGAAGCCGCAGGCGACTATCGCAACGAGCCGAACCACTTCGGCTGGATCGTCGAGATCGATCCCTTCGCGCCGGAATCCGCGCCGATCAAGCGCACCGCTCTGGGCCGTTTCGCTCACGAAGGCCTGGTGTTCGCCCCGGTCAAACCGGGCCGCCCGGTGGTCTGCTATTCCGGCGACGACTCGCAGAACGAGTACATCTACAAATTCGTCAGCCGCGGCAGGTACGTACCGGGTCGCAGCAACGGCAGCCTGCTCGATGAAGGCACGCTCTACGTGGCGCGCTTCAAGGCCAACGGCAAGGGCGAGTGGCTGGCGCTGGACATCAAGGACAAGGCCTTCCAGGCCGCCTGCAGGGTTGCCGGGGTGAGCTTCGCTGATCAGGGCGAGGTGCTGATCAACACCCGCCTGGCTGCCGACATCGTCGGCGCCACCAAGATGGATCGTCCGGAATGGGGGGCAGTGAACCCGAACAACGGCGACGTCTACTTCACCCTCACCAACAACAGCTCGCGTACCGTCGCCGATGCGGCCAACCCGCGCCCAGCCAACGCCTACGGCCACATCATCCGCTGGCGCGAGCAGAGCCGCGACTATGGCGGCCGTGAGTTTGTCTGGAGCCTGTTCCTGCTGGCTGGGCCGGAGAACGACAGCCTCGACCCCAACGGCAGACCGCTGACCGCCGACAACCGCATGGCCAGCCCGGACGGTTTGTGGTTCGACGACGATGGCCGTCTGTGGATCCAGACCGACATGAGCGGCAGCCAGCTCGCCAGCGGCCCGTTCGGCAACAACCAGATGCTGGTTGCCGAGCCCAGCACCGGCGAAGTCAAGCGCTTCCTGGTCGGCCCCGTGGGCTGCGAAGTTACTGGCATCACCGCCACGCCGGACTTCCGCACGCTGTTCGTCAATATCCAGCACCCGGGCGAAGGCTCGACCCCGACGGATTTTCGCAGCACCTGGCCGGACGGCCCCGGCCGCCGCCCGCGCTCGTCCACCGTGATCGTCACGCGCGAAGACGGCAAACCGCTGCTCTGATCCACACGCCTGCACCTTCTCGCTCCTGACGAGAAGGTGCAGGCCCCCAATTCGATGCTTGGACAGGCAAGGCGCGGCAGCAGCTTCTACGCTGGAAGGCAGTCGACTCGCGCAAGGATTGCCCATGCCCCGCTCCACCCTGCTGTTCGGCAGTTGCATCGTGATAGGCAGCCTGACACTCACCTGGTACTGGCAACGCCCGAACGCCGGAGAGCCTGCTATCTCGCCGCCAGAGCAAGCGCCAGCGCTGCCATTCGCGCAAGGCAGCGCCGTGTCAGCACCAATCGACCTCAGCCCCGAGCAGATGTACCTGCTGAGCAGGCCGGAAGTCCAGCAACAGGAACGGCGCCTGGATTTTCATCAGCGCTACAGAGGCTTCATCGAGCATGCCACGGAACTCGACAGCAGCAGTCGCGAAGCTCAGGCGCAGACGCTGAGCGAGGGTATTGATGCACTGGAGCGCCAAGGTGAAGTGGCGCTGAGCGAGGCCCTGTTGTTGCAGATCGCCCTGATCAAGGCAGTCAGCGAAGACGAAGATGAGCAGAAGAGACGCGCTGAAGCGCTGATCAAGCGTTACCAGGCAATCAGCGCTGAGCGTGAGGCCAAACTGGCGCAACGATCTGATCCGAACTTCGAACGCTACAAGGCCGAGGAAAAAATTATCGTCGAAGAGGTGCTCGGCCTGCAGAACATTCCCGAAGGACTCACTCGCGACCAATACCTCAGACAACGCCTGCAAGAGGCTCGCGAGCGCAATTACCAACAAGCCCCGGATAGCTGAACGCGGCGACAACCCAAGCTGTCGCCGCGTTGCTTTCGCACCTGTTCAGAGCAACTGGTCCAACAGGTAATAGAGCAGATTGAATGGTTTGTTGCGGTCGGCCACATCGCTGCTTTCCGACGCATCCAGTACCTGCCCACCTCCATCGAGAACACTGTTGACGAAGTTGTCCAGCTGCAAATTCTGCTCCTGGATATCGGAGTTGGCGAACTCGATGATGCTGGTGCAGTGGCTTTCGTTGACGTTACGGAACTGCGGGAAATAACCGCCGACATTGCCCAGACTGGCCAGTTGACTGCGCAGGCGCGTGGTGTCCGTCGCCCAGCGCTGCTTGATCAGTGCTTCCTTGGCGGCCTGATTCGGCGCATTGACGATCTCAGGGTAGAAGCGCTCGTAGGAATAGGACGAATAGTTCAGGTCCTGCCAGAAATGCGTATGCCCCATGCGATCACCCGGCAGATTGCTCGAAAGCGCCGGATACAGGCTACCCAGATCGTTGCTGTTGAAGCCGGGCAGACGCGCCTGCAAGTACTGCAACGGCCCCTGAGCGGCATCGAGGCCCCAGGCCTGACGGATCAGCGTCTGCAACGGATAGGAAGGATAGGCCTGGTTGTCGCCAGCCAGCGCGGTATAGACAGGCCCGGAATCATTGATCAGGTAACCTCGGTTTGGTGCGATGTCCTGGCGCAGATTGGCGTAGTTGGTCAGGCTGCCCGCGCCGCCTGCACTGCATCCCGTGGTGAGCATCTGGGTCGGCCGCGGCAGATTGTCCTTCAGCCACCCCACCACCGCGCGCATGTTACGCAAGCCGTTGTGGTGCCACACCAGCGGAGGATTTTCCCCCTGCGGGTCTTCGTAGATCGCCACCTTGTCGCCGGAGTAGATGTCGCCTGTGCAATACGGCACATAGACCATGTTCCAGTTCTGCGTCTTGACGCGCGTCCAGGGATGCAGACGCACGACGAAGGGACTCACCAGGCTGGCGCCGGGGTTGAGCAGCGACATGTAGTCATTGGCAATTCCATCAGGATTACGCGCCCCGCGTATGCCACTTTGCCCGCTGCAACTGGCGTAATCCCAGCAGGCACCGCCACCTTCCAGATAAACGATGGTGTTGCGCGTGTTCGGCACACGATTGATGAAGAACTTGTAGGGCGAGCCATTGCCGCACACCGCACCGGTCTGTGGCGCCATCTGAATCGTTTGCCAGCCGTAGTAATTGCCGGGGTTGAAGCCGCTGTTGAAACCACTCGGATTGGCCAACAGCGGGTAGGGCCCCACACGCTGCGCGGGCGTCACCGGATTATCGGCCCTGGGCGGCGCCACCAGATTGCTCAAGCTCTGCCAGAAACTGTAATCCCCCAGTTCCGCGCTGGCAGGCGCGCTCAGGGCTAGCAACAGAACGGTGGGGACAATACGCGGCAAGGACTGGGCAACAGGCATGGCAAAACCCCTCATGTTGTTATTCGTACGAAGGGTCGGCATACCCAGGCAGGGGCAACTTCGCAGACCCAGCGGATGGTGGGCACTGCTCGATCGATGACATATCGCGCTTTGGCGATTCATGCACGCTAGTACAAAATCAGCTTGACAGCCTCGCTGAATGAATAAAATTTGGTGATAGAGCAAACCTTTCGATATGCGCTATTGGAATTTAACGCGATGCCCTGCTGCTTTGGCCTTAACACCAAAGTGGCAATGAATTGCTTATCTCGCCGAAGCTCATCAGAGCTCGAAATGAGGCAGATTAGTCAGGTGAATGGCTGTTGGAAATTGCCAGAAGAGAGCTGTCAGCTATAGTCCTGAAACGTCGGGCCATGCAGTTCGACGCAGAATTGCATCGATGCGACAAGTCAATCAGAAGCTCGACAGAAATGATCAAACTGCGCGAATAATTTTTCTCTGAAAAATTTACTTACAGTTGGCCTGCACATAGTATTGTATACACACTTCGCGCCAGCGCCCTCGACGGTGCCTGGCAGCTACTAGATTAAAAGCCGTTCCTTAATTCAAGGAGTACCGGCATGCCTGATGCGGTAACGACCATGTCCCATAACTGGGCTTTCGCTGTGTTCTTGCTGGGTGTCTGTGGGCTCATCGCCTTCATGCTCGGCGTTTCCAGTCTGCTCGGCAGCAAAGCCTGGGGACGTAGCAAGAACGAGCCTTTCGAGTCGGGCATGCTTCCTACCGGCAGCGCGCGTCTGCGCCTGTCAGCCAAGTTCTATCTGGTCGCGATGCTCTTCGTGATCTTTGACGTTGAAGCCCTCTATCTCTTCGCTTGGGCAGTCTCGGTACGCGAAAGCGGCTGGGCGGGCCTGATCGAAGCTACAGTTTTCATAGCAATTCTGTTGGCAGGTCTTGTCTATCTTTGGCGTATCGGGGCGCTCGATTGGGCTCCTCAGGGACGTCGTGAACGGCAGGCGAAGCTGAAACAATGAGGCTTTGGCGATGCAATACAAACTTACTCGGGTCGACCCGGATGCGCCCAACGAGGCGTATCCGATCGGCCAGCGGGAGGTCGTCTCCGACCCGCTGCTAGAGGATCAGGTTCACAAGAACATCTACATGGGCAAGCTCTCGGACGTGCTCAACGGCGCGGTCAACTGGGGGCGCAAGAATTCCTTGTGGCCTTACAATTTCGGCCTGTCCTGCTGCTATGTGGAAATGACCACCGCCTTCACCGCCCCGCACGACGTGGCGCGCTTCGGTGCGGAAGTCATTCGCGCATCACCCCGCCAGGCCGACTTCATGGTCATCGCCGGCACCTGCTTCATCAAGATGGCGCCGGTCATCCAGCGCCTCTATGAGCAGATGCTGGAGCCCAAGTGGGTCATCTCCATGGGTTCATGCGCCAATTCAGGCGGCATGTACGACATCTACTCGGTCGTTCAGGGCGTGGACAAGTTCCTCCCCGTGGACGTCTACATTCCCGGCTGCCCGCCCCGTCCGGAGGCGTTCCTGCAAGGCTTGATGCTGCTGCAGGAATCCATCGGCCAGGAGCGCCGCCCGCTATCCTGGGTCGTTGGCGATCAAGGCATCTACCGTGCCGAAATGCCTTCGCAGAAGGAACAGCGGCGCGAGCAGCGAATCGCCGTTACCAACCTGCGTAGCCCCGACGAAGTCTGAGCCGATGCTTGCCTGCGCAAGCGTCACGCCCACTTTCTACGTTGATCGACAGCGACCGAGACCATGACTCAAGACACCGTTGTGTCCATACCGCCTTACAAGGCTGACGACCAGGACGTCGTCGCCGAACTGCGCGCCCGTTTTGGCGACGACAGTTTCACTCTGCAATCGACCCGCACCGGCATGCCGGTACTCTGGGTCGCCCGTGAGCGACTGATCGAAGTCCTCACATGCCTGCGCAACCTGCCGCGCCCCTATGTGATGCTCTTTGATCTGCACGGGGTCGACGAGCGCCTGCGAACCCAGCGTCGCGGCCTGCCGGACGCCGACTTCACGGTGTTCTATCACTTGATGTCGCTGGAGCGTAACAGCGACGTGATGATCAAGGTCGGCCTGAGCGAGCGCGACCTCAACCTGCCCACCGCCACCAGTATCTGGCCCAACGCCAACTGGTACGAGCGCGAAGTCTGGGACCTGTACGGCATCATCTTCACCGGTCACCCGCACCTGAGCCGCATCATGATGCCGCCGACCTGGGAAGGTCATCCGCTGCGCAAGGACTACCCGGCGCGCGCCACCGAATTCGACCCGTTCAGCCTGACCCTGGCCAAGCAGCAACTGGAAGAAGAAGCCGCGCGCTTCCGCCCCGAAGACTGGGGCATGAAGCGTGGCGGTGAGCACGAGGACTACATGTTCCTCAACCTTGGCCCCAACCACCCCTCTGCGCACGGTGCCTTCCGCATCATCCTGCAGCTCGACGGCGAAGAGATCGTCGATTGCGTACCGGAAATCGGCTACCACCACCGTGGCGCCGAGAAGATGGCCGAGCGTCAGAGCTGGCACAGCTTCATCCCCTACACCGACCGTATCGACTACCTCGGCGGGGTAATGAACAACCTGCCCTACGTGCTGGCCGTGGAGAAGCTCGCTGGCATCAAGGTGCCGCAGAAGGTCGACGTGATTCGCATCATGCTCGCCGAGTTCTTCCGCATTACCAGCCACCTGCTGTTCCTCGGCACCTACATCCAGGACGTCGGCGCCATGACGCCGGTGTTCTTCACCTTCACCGACCGCCAGCGCGCCTACAAGGTGATCGAAGCCATCACCGGTTTCCGCCTGCACCCGGCCTGGTATCGCATCGGCGGCGTCGCCCACGACCTGCCGCGCGGCTGGGACAGGCTGGTCAAGGAATTCGTCGACTGGCTGCCCAAGCGCCTCGACGAATACGAGAAAGCGGCGCTGAAGAACAGCATCCTCAAGGCCCGTACCATTGGCGTTGCGCAGTACAACACCAAGGAAGCGCTGGAATGGGGCACCACCGGTGCCGGCCTGCGCGCCACCGGTTGCGACTTCGACCTGCGCAAGGCTCGGCCCTACTCCGGCTACGAGCACTTCGATTTCGAGGTGCCGCTGGCCGTCAATGGCGATGCCTATGACCGCTGCATGGTTCGCGTGGAGGAGATGCGCCAGAGCATCCGCATCATCGACCAGTGCCTGAGGAACATGCCGGAAGGCCCGTACAAGGCCGATCACCCGCTGACCACGCCGCCGCCGAAAGAGCGCACGCTGCAGCACATCGAAACCCTGATCACCCACTTCCTGCAGGTTTCCTGGGGTCCGGTCATGCCGGCCAACGAAGCCTTCCAGATGATCGAGGCGACCAAGGGCATCAACAGCTACTACCTGACGAGCGACGGCAGCACCATGAGCTACCGCACCCGGATTCGCACCCCCAGCTTCCCCCATCTGCAGCAGATCCCCTCGGTGATTCGCGGCAGCATGGTGGCGGACCTGATCGCGTACCTGGGCAGTATCGACTTCGTCATGGCCGACGTGGACCGCTGACATGATCCAGACAACCAATAGCAGCACGCTCATTCAGACCGATCGTTTCACCCTCAGCGAAACCGAGCGCTCGGCCATCGAGCACGAGATGCATCACTACGAAGACCCGCGCGCCGCCAGCATCGAAGCGCTGAAGATCGTGCAGAAGGAACGCGGCTGGGTGCCGGACGGCGCCGCTGACGCCATTGGCGAGATCCTCGGCATTCCGGCCAGCGACGTCGAGGGCGTGGCTACCTTCTATAGCCAGATATTCCGCCAGCCAGTTGGCCGCCACATCATCCGCGTGTGCGACAGCATGACCTGCTACATCGGCGGCCATGAATCCGTGGTCGCCGAGATGCACAAGCAACTCGGCATCGGCCTGGGCCAGACTAGCGCCGACGAGCGCTTCACCCTGCTACCGGTGTGCTGCCTGGGCAACTGCGACAAGGCCCCGGCGGTGATGATCGACGACGACACCTTCGGCGATATCCAGCCCGACGACGTCGCCAAGTTGCTGGAGGCCTATCAATGAAAGCACTCACCTCCATTGGCCCGGCCAACCGCGTTGCCCGCAGCGAAGAAACCCATCCGCTGACCTGGCGCCTGCGTGACGACGCCCAGCCGGTATGGCTGGCCGAATACCAGGCCAAGAACGGCTACGCTGCCGCGCGCAAGGCGCTGACCGAGATGGCCCAGGCCGATATCGTGCAGACCGTCAAGGAATCCGGCCTCAAGGGCCGTGGCGGCGCAGGCTTCCCCACGGGCGTGAAGTGGGGCCTGATGCCGGCCGACGAATCCATGAACATCCGCTACCTGCTGTGCAATGCGGATGAAATGGAGCCCAATACCTGGAAAGACCGCATGCTGATGGAACAGCTGCCGCACCTGCTGGTGGAAGGCATGCTGATCTCGGCGCGC
Source organism: Pseudomonas sp. EggHat1 (assembly GCF_014892995.1). NCBI lineage: Bacteria > Pseudomonadati > Pseudomonadota > Gammaproteobacteria > Pseudomonadales > Pseudomonadaceae > Pseudomonas > Pseudomonas sp. EggHat1. The sequence continues at coordinate 14,701 of NZ_JACKQK010000020.1, read as the reverse complement.
GCGCTCAAGGCCTATCGCGGCTACATCTTCCTGCGTGGCGAGTACGTCGACGCCGCCGCCAACCTCAACCGCGCCATCGACGAAGCCAAAGCCGCCGGCCTGCTCGGCAAGAACATCTTCGGCTCAGGCTTCGATTTCGAGCTGTTCGTGCACACCGGCGCTGGCCGCTACATCTGCGGCGAAGAAACCGCCCTGATCAACTCGCTGGAAGGCCGCCGCGCCAACCCGCGCGCCAAGCCGCCCTTCCCCGCCGCCGTCGGCGTCTGGGGCAAGCCGACCTGCGTCAACAACGTCGAGACCCTGTGCAACGTGCCGGCCATCGTCGGCCAGGGCGTGGACTGGTACAAGAGCCTCGCCCGCCCCGGCAGCGAAGACCACGGCACCAAACTGATGGGCTTCTCCGGCAAGGTGAAAAACCCCGGTCTGTGGGAACTGCCGTTCGGTGTCACCGCGCGTGAACTGTTCGAGGAGCATGCCGGCGGCATGCGCGACGGCTACCGGCTCAAATGCTGGCAGCCCGGCGGCGCCGGTACCGGTTTTTTGCTGCCTGAGCACCTCGACGCACAGATGTATGCCGGCGGCATCGCCAAGGTCGGCACGCGCATGGGCACCGGCCTGGCGCTGGCGGTCGATGACTCGATCAACATGGTGTCACTGCTGCGCAACATGGAGGAGTTCTTCGCTCGCGAGTCCTGCGGGTGGTGCACGCCATGCCGCGACGGCCTGCCCTGGAGCGTGAAGATCCTCCGTGCGCTGGAGCGCGGGCAAGGCACCGCCGAAGACATCCGCACCCTGCTCGGCCTGGTCAATTTCCTCGGTCCGGGCAAGACCTTCTGCGCTCACGCGCCAGGCGCCGTGGAGCCATTGGGCAGTGCCATTAAATATTTCCGTGAAGAGTTCGAGGCCGGCGTGGCCAAGGTGGCGAACACGCCCCGCATGCCGGCAAGCGCGAGCTGAACAGACGAATTCCCTTAGCCAGCCGCTTTAGCAAGCGGGTAAACGAAGACTTGAAGAAATGGCCACTATCCACGTAGACGGCAAAGATTTCGAAGTCGATGGTGCAGACAACCTCCTGCAGGCCTGCCTGTCCCTCGGACTCGATATCCCCTACTTCTGCTGGCACCCGGCGCTTGGCAGCGTCGGGGCGTGCCGGCAGTGCGCGGTCAAGCAGTACAACGACGAGAACGACACCCGTGGTCGTATCGTCATGTCCTGCATGACGCCTGCCACCGACAACACCTGGATCAGCATCGACGACGAGGAGTCCAAGGCGTTCCGCGCCAGCGTCGTCGAATGGCTGATGACCAACCACCCGCATGACTGCCCGGTGTGCGAGGAAGGCGGTCACTGCCACCTGCAGGACATGACGGTGATGACCGGGCATAACGCCCGCCGCTACCGCTTCACCAAGCGCACCCACCAGAACCAGGAACTCGGCCCCTTTATCGGCCACGAGATGAACCGCTGCATCGCCTGCTACCGCTGCGTGCGCTACTACAAGGACTACGCTGGCGGAACCGACTTGGGTGTGTTCGGCGCGCATGACAACGTGTACTTCGGCCGTGTCGAGGACGGCACGCTGGAAAGCGAGTTCTCCGGCAACCTGGTCGAGGTCTGCCCGACCGGCGTGTTCACCGACAAGACCCACTCCGAGCGCTACAACCGCAAGTGGGACATGCAGTTCGCTCCTAGCATCTGCCATGGCTGCTCCAGCGGCTGCAACATCAGCCCCGGTGAGCGCTACGGCGAGCTGCGTCGCATCGAAAACCGCTTCAACGGTTCGGTGAACCAGTATTTCCTCTGTGACCGCGGCCGCTTCGGTTATGGCTACGTCAATCGCGAGGATCGCCCGCGTCAGCCTTTGCTGGCCGGCCAGGCCATCGGCATCGATGCCGCGCTGGACAGGGCCGCCGAACTGCTCAAGGGCAAGCGCGTGATCGGCATCGGCTCGCCACGCGCCAGCCTCGAATCCAACTTCGCCCTGCGCGAACTGGTCGGTGCCGAGAATTTCTATAGTGGCATCGCTGCCTGCGAACTGGACAACATCGGCCTGATCCGCGACATCCTGCGAAACGGCCCGCTGCCGACACCGACCCTGCGCGACGTCGAACTGCACGACGCCATCTTCGTCCTCGGCGAGGACCTGACCCAGACCGCCGCGCGCCTGGCCCTGGCCCTGCGCCAGGCGGTCAAGGGCAAGGCCACCGAAATCGCTGCCGGTGCACGCATTCAGGACTGGCACATGGCGGCGGTGCAGAACGTTGCCCAGCACGCCCTGCACCCGCTGTTTATCGCCAGCGTCGCGGAAAACCGCCTGGATGATGTGGCCGCTGAAAGCGTGCATGCCGCCCCCGCGGACCTCGCCCGAATCGGTTTCGCCGTGGCCCACGCCATCGACCCGAGCGCACCGGCCGTCGACGGCCTGGACGCCGAGGCTCAAGCGCTGGTACAGCGCATTGCCGACTCCCTGCTGGCAGCCCAACGCCCGCTGATCGTCTCCGGCGCCTCGCTGGGCGACAAAGCGCTGATCGAAGCCGCCGCCAATATCGCCAGCGCGCTGAAGAACCGTGAGAAGAACGGTTCGCTTAGCCTGGTGGTGCCCGAGGCCAACAGCCTGGGCCTGGCGCTGCTTCTGGGTGAAGAGCTTGCTAGCAAGTCCGTCGATGCCGCACTGGATGCCTTGAGCAGCGGTAAGGCCGATGCCCTGATCGTGCTGGAAAATGATCTGTATCGCCGCGCCGATGCCGCCAGGGTCGACGCGGCGCTCAGCGCTGCGCAGACGGTGATCGTCGCCGATCACCAGCGTACCGCTACCAGCGAACGCGCCCATCTGCTGTTGCCGGTGGCCTCCTTCGCCGAAGGCGACGGCACCCTGGTCAGCTTCGAGGGCCGTGCCCAGCGTTTCTTCCAGGTCTATGAGCCGAGCTACTACGACGCCGGCATCCTGATCCGCGAAGGCTGGCGCTGGCTGCACGCGCTGCACAGCACCCTGCTGGGCAAGACCGTGGACTGGACGCAACTGGACCAGGTCACCGAGGCCTGCGCCGCCAGCAATCCATTGCTGGCCGGCATCAAGGATGCCGCACCGAGCGCCTCGTTCCGCATCAAGGGCCTCAAGCTTGCGCGCGAACCGCACCGTTACAGCGGCCGCACGGCCATGCGCGCCAACATCAGCGTGCACGAACCGCGTCAGCCGCAGGATAAGGATTCGGCCTTCGCCTTCTCCATGGAAGGCTACGCCGGCAGCAAGGAAGACCGTCAGCAAATTCCGTTCGCCTGGTCGCCGGGCTGGAACTCGCCACAGGCCTGGAACAAGTTCCAGGATGAAGTCGGTGGTCACCTGCGCGCAGGCGACCCCGGTGTGCGTCTGCTCGAAGCGGCCGGTAACGTCCTGCCCTGGTTCGCTGCGAATGCAGCGTTCAACCCGGCAGCCGGCACCTGGCAGGTGGCGCCGCTGCATCACCTGTTCGGCAGCGAGGAAAACTCCGCGCGCGCCAAACCGATTCAGGAACGCATGCCCGAGCCCTACGTGGCCCTGGCCCGCGATGAAGCGGCACGTCTGGGCGTGAACGACGGTGCGCTGCTGGCCCTACGCGTCAACGGCCAGGCGCTGCGCCTGCCGCTGCAGGTGCGTGATGATCTGGCCGTTGGCCTGGTCGGCCTGCCGGTTGGTTTGCCAGGCATTCCGGCAGCAGTCGCCGGTGCCAGCGTGACCCTGCTGCAGGAGGCCGCACAATGAGCTGGTTGACGCCCGAACTGATCGAGATCGTCGTCGCGGTGCTCAAGGCCATCGTCATCTTGCTGGTGGTGGTGGTCTGCGGCGCGCTGCTGAGCTTCGTCGAGCGCCGCCTGCTCGGCTGGTGGCAGGATCGCTACGGTCCCAACCGTGTGGGGCCGTTCGGCATGTTTCAGATCGCCGCCGACATGATCAAGATGTTCTTCAAGGAGGACTGGACGCCGCCGTTCGCCGACAGGTTCATCTTCATCCTGGCGCCGATGATCGCCTTCTCGGCGATGCTGATGGCCTTCGCCATCATCCCGATCACCCCAACCTGGGGCGTGGCGGACCTGAACATCGGCATCCTGTTCTTTTTCGCCATGGCGGGCCTGTCGGTCTACGCGGTGCTGTTCGCCGGCTGGTCGAGCAACAACAAGTTCGCCCTGCTCGGCAGCCTGCGTGCCTCGGCCCAGACCATCTCCTACGAGGTGTTCCTGGCCCTGGCGTTGATGGGCGTGGTGGCGCAGGTTGGCTCGTTCAACATGCGTGACATCGTCGATTACCAGGCGCAGAACCTGTGGTTCATCATTCCGCAGTTCTTCGGTTTCTGTACCTTCTTCATCGCTGCCGTCGCCGTGACCCACCGTCACCCGTTCGACCAGCCAGAAGCCGAGCAGGAGCTGGCCGATGGTTACCACATCGAATACGCCGGGATGAAATGGGGCATGTTCTTCGTTGGCGAATACGTGGCCATCGTCACCGTATCCGCGCTGCTGGTGACCCTGTTCTTCGGTGGCTGGCATGGCCCGTTCGGCATCCTGCCGCAGATTCCGTTCTTCTGGTTCGCACTGAAAACGGCCTTCTTCATCATGATCTTCATTCTGTTGCGCGCGTCTATCCCACGCCCGCGCTATGACCAGGTCATGGCCTTCAGCTGGAAGTTCTGCCTGCCGCTGACCCTGATCAACCTGCTGGTGACCGGCGCCGTCGTGCTGGCCACGGCCCAGTAAGGAGAACCACAGAATGTTCAAATACATATGGGACGTGCTGGTCGGTACCGGCACCCAACTGCGCAGCCTGGCCATGGTCTTCAGCCATGGCTTTCGCAAGCGCGACACCCTGCAATACCCGGAAGAGCAGGTCTACCTGCCACCGCGCTACCGTGGCCGCATCGTCCTGACCCGCGACCCTGACGGCGAGGAACGCTGCGTGGCCTGCAACCTGTGCGCCGTGGCCTGCCCGGTGGGCTGCATCTCGCTGCAGAAGGCCGAGACCGACGACGGTCGCTGGTATCCGGAGTTCTTCCGCATCAACTTCTCGCGCTGCATCTTCTGCGGCCTGTGCGAGGAAGCCTGCCCGACCACCGCGATCCAGCTCACTCCCGATTTCGAGATGGGCGAGTTCAAGCGTCAGGATCTGGTGTACGAGAAGGAAGACCTGCTGATCAGCGGCCCCGGCAAGAACCCGGACTACAACTTCTACCGCGTGGCCGGTATGGCCATCGCCGGCAAGCCCAAGGGCGCCGCGCAGAACGAGGCCGAGCCGATCAACGTGAAGAGTCTGTTGCCATGACTCGTTCTTACCCTCTCCCCCAGCCCCTTTCCCGTAAGCGGAAGATGGGCGCCATGAGGAGCTTCTGATGGAATTTGCGTTCTACTTCGCCGCCGGTGTGGCGGTGGCAGCAACGGTCGGGGTGGTTACCAACACCAACCCGGTGCATGCCTTGCTTTACCTCATCGTCTCGCTGCTGGCGGTGTCGATGGTGTTCTTCGCCCTCGGTGCACCCTTTGCCGGCGCGCTGGAAATCATCGTCTACGCCGGCGCCATCATGGTGCTGTTCGTGTTCGTGGTAATGATGCTCAACCTAGGCCCTGCCGCAGCCGAGCAGGAACGCACGTGGCTGACGCCCGGTATCTGGGTCGGCCCGGCGATTCTCAGCGCCCTGCTGCTTGGCCAGTTGCTCTACGTGCTGCTCAACCATGTCAGCGACGCCCACATCGGCCACACCACGGTCGAAGCCAAGGCCGTCGGCATCAGCCTGTTCGGCCCCTACCTGCTGGCCGTGGAGCTGGCCTCCATGCTGCTGCTCGCCGCATTGGTCGCCGCCTACCACCTGGGCCGCCATGACGCCAAGGAGCCAACCGTATGACCGGCATCCCTCTGGAGCACGGCCTGGCCCTGGCCGGCGTGCTGTTCTGCATCGGCCTGGTCGGCCTGATGGTGCGACGCAACATCCTGTTCATCCTGATGAGCCTGGAAGTGATGATGAACGCCGCTGCGCTCGCCTTCGTCGTCGCCGGTGCCCGCTGGGGCGCGGCTGACGGCCAGGTGATGTTCATTCTGGTGATCACCCTGGCGGCCGCAGAGGCCAGCATCGGCCTGGCGATCCTGCTGCAGCTGTATCGCCGCTTCAACACTCTGGATATCGACGCTGCCAGCGAGATGCGCGGATGAATCTTCTAGCCCTGACTCTATTCTTTCCGCTGCTCGGCTGGTTGCTGCTGGCCTTCTCGCGCGGACGTCTCTCGGAAAACACCAGTGCCGTGATCGGTGTCGGCTCCATTGGCCTGGCGGCCGCCAGCGCAGCCTGGGCCATCGCAGCATTCCTTGGCAATCCGCCAGCCGGCGGCGCCTACAGCCTGACCCTGTGGCAATGGATGAGCGTCGAAGGCCTGGCGCCGAGCTTCACCCTGCACCTGGACGGCCTGTCCGCCACCATGCTCGGCGTAGTCACCGGCGTGGGTTTCCTGATCCACCTGTTCGCCAGCTGGTACATGCGCGGCGAGGAAGGCTATTCGCGCTTCTTCGCCTACACCAACCTGTTCATCTTCAGCATGTTGCTGCTGGTACTGGGCGACAACCTGCTGGTGCTGTTCTTCGGCTGGGAAGGCGTGGGCCTGTGCTCATACCTGCTGATCGGCTTCTACTACAAGCACGTGCCCAACGGTAACGCGGCGCTCAAGGCGTTCATCGTCACCCGTATCGGCGACGTGTTCCTGATGATTGGCCTGTTCCTGCTGTTCCTCAACCTCGGCACCCTGAACATTCAGGAGCTGATGGTACTGGCACCGCAGAAATACGTGGCCGGCGACACCTGGCTGTGGCTCGCCACGCTGATGCTGCTTGGCGGCGCGGTGGGTAAATCCGCCCAGTTGCCGCTGCAAACCTGGCTGGCCGACGCCATGGCCGGCCCGACCCCGGTGTCGGCGCTGATCCACGCGGCGACCATGGTCACCGCCGGCGTGTACCTTATCGCCCGTACCCACGGTCTGTTCCTGCTGACCCCGGAGATTCTCGAGCTGGTCGGCATAGTCGGCGGCGTGACCCTGGTGCTGGCCGGTTTCGCTGCGCTGGTACAGACCGACATCAAGCGCATCCTCGCCTACTCGACCATGAGCCAGATCGGCTACATGTTCCTGGCCCTCGGCGTCGGTGCTTGGGACGCGGCGATCTTCCACCTGATGACCCATGCCTTCTTCAAGGCCCTGCTGTTCCTCGCGTCCGGTGCGGTGATCCACGCCTGCCACCACGAGCAGAACATCTTCAGGATGGGCGGCCTGTGGAAGAAGCTGCCGCTGGCATACGCCAGCTTCGTCGTCGGTGGCGCGGCGCTGGCCGCCCTGCCGCTGCTGACCGCCGGCTTCTACTCCAAGGACGAAATTCTCTGGGAAGCCTTTGCCAGCGGCCATGGCGAGTTGCTCTACGCGGGCCTGGTCGGCGCCTTCCTGACCTCGATCTACACCTTCCGCCTGATCTTCATCGCCTTCCACGGCGAGCAGAAGACCGAGGCGCACGCCGGTCATGGCATCGCCCACAACCTGCCGCTGATGGTGCTGATCGTGCTGTCGACCTTCATCGGTGCCTGGATCACCCCGCCGCTGGCCGGCGTGCTGCCGCAAAGCGTCGGCCACGCCGGTGGCGAGGCCAAGCACAGCCTGGAACTGCTCTCCGGCCTTATCGCGGTATCCGGCATCGTCATCGCGGCCCTGCTCTTCCTTGGCCAGCGCCGCGTCGCTTCGGCCGTGGCGCAGAGCGCGCCGGGTCGCCTGCTGAGCGCCCTGTGGTTCGCCGCCTGGGGCTTCGACTGGCTCTACGACAAGCTGTTCGTCCGCCCTTACCTGGCGCTCTGCCACCTGCTGCGCCGCGACCCCATCGACCGCAGCATCGGCCTGATTCCGCTGCTTGCACGTGGTGGCAACGCCGCGCTGGTGCGCAGCGAAAACGGCCAGGTGCGCTGGTACGCCGCCTCGATCGCCGGGGGCGCCGTACTGGTGCTCGCCGCCATCCTCTTTTTGAGTTAAGGAAAACAGCCTGATGATTCTGCCCTGGCTAATCCTGATTCCCTTCATCGGCGGGCTTCTGTGCTGGCAAGCCGAGCGTTTCGGCCACGTCCTGCCACGCTGGATCGCCCTGATCACCATGGCTCTGCTGTTCGGCCTGAGCCTGTGGCTGTGGGTCAGCGGTGACTTCACCCTGGCCCCGGCACCCGGCAGCGAGCCGCGCTGGGCCCACGAGTTCGTCATCGACTGGGTCCCGCGCCTGGGGATCACCATCCACCTGGCGATGGACGGTCTGTCGGTGCTGATGGTGACGCTAACCGGCCTGCTCGGTGTGCTGTCGGTACTCTGCTCGTGGAACGAGATCCAGAACCGCGTCGGCTTCTTCCACCTCAACCTGATGTGGATTCTCGGCGGCGTGGTCGGCGTGTTCCTCGCGGTCGACTTGTTCCTGTTCTTCTTCTTCTGGGAAATGATGCTGGTGCCGATGTACTTCCTCATCGCGCTCTGGGGTCATAGCGGCAGCGACGGTCGTACCCGCATCACCGCCGCCACCAAGTTCTTCATCTTCACTCAGGCCAGCGGCCTGATCATGCTGGTGTCGATCCTGGCCCTGGTGTTCGTGCACTTCAACCAGACCGGCGTGCTGACCTTCAACTACGCCGACCTGCTGAAGACCGAGCTGGCGCCGGGCACCGAGTACCTGCTGATGCTCGGTTTCTTCGTCGCCTTCGCGGTGAAGTTCCCGGTGGTGCCGGTGCACTCCTGGTTGCCGGACGCTCACGCCCAGGCACCGACCGCCGGCTCCGTCGACCTGGCCGGCATCCTGCTGAAGACCGCCGCCTACGGCCTGCTGCGCTTCGCCCTGCCGCTGTTCCCCAACGCTTCGGCGGAGTTCGCGCCGATCGCCCAGTGGCTCGGCGTGTTCGCCATCCTCTACGGCGCCCTGCTGTCGTTCGCGCAGACCGACATCAAGCGTCTGGTGGCCTACTCCAGCGTCTCGCACATGGGCTTCGTGCTGATCGCCATCTATTCGGGCAGCCAGATCGCCCTGCAGGGTGCAGTGGTGCAGATGGTCGCCCACGGCCTGTCGGCCGCCGCGCTGTTCATCCTCTGCGGCCAGCTCTACGAGCGCGTGCACACCCGTGATCTGCGCCAGATGGGCGGCATCTGGGCGCGCATGCCCTGGTTGCCAGCCATCAGCCTGTTCTTCGCCGCTGCCGCGCTGGGTCTGCCGGGTACCGGCAACTTCGTCGGTGAATTCCTCATTCTGCTGGGCAGCTTCCCCGGCGCGCCCTGGGTCGTGGTGCTGGCCGCCACCGGCCTGGTGCTCGGCTCGGTGTACGCCCTGGCGATGATCCACCGTGCCTATTTCGGTCCGGTGCAGCAGGACGCGCCGCTGCCGGGCCTTAAAGCCCGCGAGCTGGCCATGGTGCTCGGCCTTGGCGCCCTGCTGATTCTTCTTGGCGTTTACCCGCAACCGGTGCTCGACACCTCCGCGGCCAGCATGCATGGCGTGCAGCAGTGGATGGCTGACGCCCTCGATCAACTCGCTTCGGGCCGCTAAGGGTAAGGATTAGAGACTCATGGAACATCACGCTGTCGAATTCAGCCTGCAACACCTGATCGCCCTGCTGCCGCTGCTGGTGACCAGCCTCACCGTGGTCGTAGTGATGCTGGCCATTGCCGCCAAGCGCAATCACGCCCTGACCTTCATCCTCTCGGTGGTGGGCCTGAACCTGGCGCTGCTGTCGTTGATCCCGGCTCTGGAGGTGGCGCCACTTGAGGTCACCCCGCTGCTGCTGATCGATAACTTCGCCTGCTACTACATGGCCCTGGTGCTGGCTGCCAGCCTGGCCTGCGTCACGCTGATCCACGCCTACCTGGGCGGCAAGTCCGGCAAGGGCTACCCGGGCAACCGCGAGGAGCTGTACCTGCTGGTGCTGCTCTCCGCCGCGGGCGGCCTGGTGCTGGTCAGCGCCCAGCATCTGGCGGGCCTGTTCATCGGTCTGGAACTGCTGTCGGTACCGACCTACGGCATGATCGCCTACGCCTTCTTCAACAAGCGTTCGCTGGAAGCCGGCATCAAGTACATGGTGCTGTCGGCCGCAGGCTCCGCCTTCCTGCTGTTCGGCATGGCGCTGCTGTACGCTGAATCGGGCAACCTGGGCTTCGCCGATATCGGTATCAGCCTGGCGCGGGAAAGCAGCCAGTTGGTGCAGATCGGCATCGGCATGATGCTGATCGGCCTGGCCTTCAAACTGTCGCTGGTGCCCTTCCACCTGTGGACGCCGGATGTCTACGAAGGCGCACCGGCACCGGTCGCCGCCTTCCTCGCCACCGCCAGCAAGGTGGCGGTGTTCGCCGTGCTGCTGCGCCTGTACCAGATCTCTCCGGCCATGAGCGGCGGCTGGCTGAGCGACCTGCTGACGCTGATCGCCATTGCCTCGATCCTGTTCGGCAACCTGCTGGCACTGCTGCAGAACAACCTCAAACGCCTGCTCGGCTACTCCTCCATCGCCCACTTCGGCTACCTGCTGGTGGCGCTGATCGCCAGCAAGGGCCTCGCCGTGGAGGCCGTGGGCGTGTACCTCGCTACCTATGTGCTGACCAGCCTCGGCGCATTCGGCGTGATCACCCTGATGTCCACGCCCTACAGCGGCCGCGATGCCGATGCGCTGTACGAGTACCGCGGCCTGTTCTGGCGCCGTCCGTACCTGACTGCCGTGCTCACGGTGATGATGCTGTCGCTGGCGGGCATTCCGCTGACCGCGGGCTTCATCGGCAAGTTCTACGTGATCGCTGCCGGTGTCGAGGCGCAGCTATGGTGGCTGCTCGGCGCCATGGTGCTGGGCAGCGCCATCGGCGTGTTCTATTACCTGCGAGTGATGGTCACGCTGTTCATGCGCGAGCCCAACATGCACCGCCACGACGCTCCCTTCGACTGGGGTCAGCGTGCTGGCGGCATCATGCTGCTGGTGGTCGCCCTGCTCGCCTTCATCATCGGCGTGTATCCGCAGCCGCTGCTGGAGCTGGTGCAGCACGCTGGACTGGTGGCCCTGACGCAGTAAATGTAGATGAATTGGGTGGCGTTGTTCGCCGCCTGCAGGTAAGCCTTCTCCATATCGTGCGTACCCACCTGGAGCTGAGTGCGTAGCAGTTGAGCCAGCAGTTGGGTGGTGCCTTTGCCGCACTTGAGCTGCTTGCCGACCTCCTTGGCCTTGCGCAGGATGAGCAGGTCTTCGCCGGTTTCCTTTTGCCAGGCCTGGGCGAATTTCTTGTGCAGATACTCCAGGATCGGGCCGGTGACACGGCTGGAAATGTCCTGGCGCTGCAAGGCACCACGCGGACCGCGATCTGGATCATGGGTGCCGGGGCGAGGATTGGGCTGCTTGGGGTCGGGGCGCATCAGCGCCGAGTGGGCGTCGGTATCCCAATACTCGTCGAGCATGTTGTGGCCCATGACGAACCCAACGGCCTGGTCCGGTAGCTCATAGTCGACCAGCACGCTTTTCTGATGGTGACTGGGCGCCGCCATCATAGCGATCCGTGATTTCTTGCTGAGCCCCCTGTCCGGTCCGTTGTCCCTGACATCGTCCCCGATACGTGCTCGCTCTTTTCTGCTGAAACCACGCGTGACGAGCACTGGAACATTTTCATGGACGCGCTGGGCGGCCTTGTCATCGTCCGTACTGAAGGTATCGAACCACCACTCGTCATAGTGATGCTGTTTGTCGGTGGCTGTCTGCCCGGTGCGATGCCAGAGGTTCGGCGACTTGCCCGGCAGGTTCGCCTCCCCTGCCATGCCTGTGCCGTTTAACGGCATTTCCCAAGCCAGCACACGGACTTGCACGCCCTTGCGCGCCTTCTCCTGCAACAGCGCACCGATTGAAAGATGTGCGCCATCACGAATGAAATACATCGAGGGCTGGAATCCCCAGCAGATGATGTCGATGGATTTCTGCGCAGCGTCGATGGCTTTGTAGATGGCCTTGAAGGCGGCTTCGCCATTGATCAGCGGTTCGTAGCTGGCCATTGTCGGCACGTACTCGGCATCCTGAACCCACCAAGGGGACGTACAAACACTCTCATTTGTATGCTGCAGGGCGATGGGAACGACGACTTCACACTGGCTCATGGTGTCTCTCCTTGACGTTGAGCATGTACTGCCATAGGCCTGCCATTACGCTCGCCTCCATAGGTTCCAGGCTTTGAACATCTCCGAGCCGATGGTCAGTGCCAGCATCAGAAGGCCCGGCAGGTGGCCCGCCAGCAACAAGAGCGGTGACAGGGAGGGAAGAATGAAAAACAGCCGTAGCGGAATCTGCGCCATGCCCAGGTATCGGGTGGGGCGATAGGCCAGAAGAAAGCCCACGGCGGTAATGGCGATGGAGAGTTGCAAAGACCAGGCAACCAGGCCGACCACTCAAGAGTGGCGCGCCCACTTGTTCACCCAGAGCCTGCAAATCGAATAGATCGCTGAGATAGGGTGTGCGGCCTGTTCAGCCAAGCTGGAACAGATCCAACGCGCCCCAGATTCGCAGAGTCTGCTTGCTCGTGAGCGTCACAGGGGCATTCCTTCGAACTCGTAGACGGTATTGGCCGTCACCGGCTGCCAGTGCCAGGACTTGCCGGATACCTGCCTGCTATCAGGCCCCTCCAGGAACGTCTGCTTGATTCGCCTGACCTCGCCGTAACGACGCACAACAGAACGTACCCTGAGATGCTCTTCCTCCGCCGACAGCGGCACCCACTCCTGGATCAAGGTGCGCTGGGTGTTTTCGTAGTCCTTTCCTTCCGAGCCAAAGAGCCGCCCCTCGTCTCCCAGGGAGAAGAGACGGTTGAGAAACATTTGGCCGGTGTTCTGGATACCGTGATAGTCGGTTTCCTGTGTCACCCATTTGCCTGGCCCATCCTCGCCGGGGCCTGTGCTTGTGCCGTCCGCCTGATCTGCGCTTTCCGCGTCTTTGAATAAGGACGCGTAGAGCTTGCGGATATCGGTTTGGGAGGATGGCTGGTTGACCTGCGGCGGGGAGTTGGGTGTCTGCGGAATGCGCAGGCGCAAGCGCTGCGCGGATTCGAGCTTCGGATACTCGGGATGCGTAGCCGGCATGCTGGCCGGCCCTTGATGATCGAACTGCGCCGACTTGATCAGGTAGTCACCCTCGGTGCCGGACTCGATACCGTGCTGGTCAAGGGCGATGTAGGTGCCAGCGGCGTTGAGGAGGATTTTCTTCTTCGCGGTGATGTGGATTTCATCCTCGCTGCTGACGATGTCCAGCCCCATGCGCGCGAGAATTTCCATGCGGTCGTTCTGCGCCTGAATCTGTACCGCGCCCTGGTTGGCGATGAGCTTCATGCCCAGCTTGCGCACGAACAGGCTCAGGCCTTCGCCCACGCCAATGAACAGGCGCCTGACCACGCTGATGTCGGCTTCGTTGCCGGCGTTGAGCATCAGATTGCGCTCGGCGGCCAGTTGCAGGTGGTGGCCGCTGGTCACGGCAATACCTTGCGGGGCGCTGATCAGCGCCACCGAGGCTTGCAGTTTGTCCAGGCGTTCGCTGAGCAGGGTCAACTGCGCCTGAACATCCGCCGGGTCGGCTTTGGCGGTTTCAGCGTCGGCGGAGAGCTTCCGGATTTCATCGCCGGCCTGCTTGAGCCGAGCGACGGCTTCCTGCATGGCGAGTACTTGCCCCTGCGCTCCGGGCTGCACATCGGCGCTGATGAACACACCCTTGCCGGCGCGCACCGCGCCCCAGCCATCGGTGCGCAGCTCGAAGCCTTCGCCGCGCTTCTGCTTCTTGGCATCCACCAGATGCCCCAGGTTGAGCTGGCTCTTGCCGGAATACTCGGTGCTGACCTTGATGTGTTCCTGCCCGCGCGTGTCGTCCAGGCGAATTTTGTTGTTGGTGGGCGTTCTCAGTACGTTGCGCTTGTGGTTGTGGATGGTGACGTGGTCAGGCTCGAGGTTGGTGTGCAGGGCATGGGCGATGAACGGCCTATCCGGGTCGCCCTGCTCGAAGGCCACCGCCACTTCGGTGCCGGCCAGCAAGGGCATGTGCAAGCCGTAGGTGTCGCCGGCATAGGGCCGCGCCAGGCGCAGCCACATGCTTTCGCGGCCAGCTGGCCAGGTATCCCGGTCGAACAGGAAGTTGACGCGTTAGCGCCCTTCTCCATCGATATGGCTGTAGGGGTCGTTGCGCTGCGGGCTGGTGATGCGCGCGGGCACGGTGCCGGCGATGCGCGGCTTGGTCGGTACCGGCGGGCGGAAGGCGATGTTGCCATCGGGGATGGCTTCGAAGCGAACGTCGAAGCTGCGATCGCGGGCAGCCGTGCAGTGGGTACGGACGATCAGCGCGCCTTGCCTGAACGCTGCCGGTGCACCGCCTGTCACCTTGAGCACCCAGCCGGGGGCCAGGGCGGCGTCGCTGCTGGTGCCGCTCAGGCGGAGCTGGTCATTCAGGTAGCGCTCGTGGGCCAGTTGCGCGTAGAAAACGCCGCTCTCGGCGTGGCCTTCCTCATCGCCACGGGCCAGCGGATCGCCGAGGCTCTGGTAGTGCTCGTCGGCGTAGTGGTAGGCCTCGCCGTAGGTGGTGGCGGCGCCACGCGTCAGGTCGGCCTGGCCGTCAAGGTTGGCGCCGGCATCGCGCGAGTAGTAGGCGCGGGTGCTGACCAGTTGCTGGACGACCTGGTGGCTGGCCTGCAG
>NZ_JACKQK010000002.1:0-449681 GCF_014892995.1 Pseudomonas sp. EggHat1 | reverse complement strand
TCACCCTGTCGACCGGCGCGCATTCTACACGCCTCACCTCGCTTTGCAACCCCTCTTTTAAACTTAACTTATTGATTAACAAGAAGTTTTTGAAGAGCTTCATCGCTGAAGTGGCGCGCATTCTACCGCCAGCAGAATGCACGTCAAGCTTATATTTCAATTTTCTTTGGATTCTCTCGAAAAAGGACGCCTGCTCTCTGTAATGCGCCCGCGACAGCGGAGAGACGCGTCAGCAGCAGCGCGCCACCGATCAACGCGTAAGCGAGCCACTCCCCCAGATCAGCCCGCACCACCCAGAGCATATGCAGCAAGGCCAGCAGCAGGATGGCGTAAACCAGACGATGCAGCGTCTTCCACTTACGGCCCAGCTTTCTGATGCTGAAGCGATTGGAAGTAACCGCCAGGGCAAGCAAGCCAATGAAAGCCAATGCCCCCACGATTATGTAGGGCCGCTCGGAAAGATCGCGCAGCACCAGCTCCAGACGCAACCCGGCAATAAACAGGGCATAGCCAGATAGATGCAGAACGACATAGGTAAAGCACCAGAGCCCTAGCTGTCGCCGCACGGCAATCCAGCCTCCCCAGCGAGTCAACTGCTGCAGAGGTGTCATGGCCAAGGTAATCAACAGAAGGATCAGGGCTCCGAGCCCCAGGTTATCCACCAACACCTTGCCGGGGTCAGGCCCCAGCAGATTGAAGACGGCGCAGTACAGCCAATACAGCGGCGGTACCGATGCAGCCAGGAATACGCCGACGCGCCAGAGCCTGTAGCGCATCAGTAGTACCTCGCCAGATCCATCCCCGTGTAGAGACCAGCGACCTCCTCATAGCCATTGAACATCCGGGTATCGATCACATTCGGACTGAACAGACCACTGGGCAGGCGCCGCTCGGTCGCCTGCGACCAGCGCGGGTGGTCCACCTGCGGATTGACGTTGGCGTAGAAACCATACTCGTTCGGCGCGATGCGCTCCCAGGTGGTTTGGGGTGCCTCACTTACCAAACTGATACGCACAATGGACTTGATGCTCTTGAACCCGTACTTCCAAGGCACTACCAGGCGCAAGGGAGCCCCGTTCTGGTTTGGCAAAACACGTCCGTACATGCCGACGGCCATGAAGGCCAACGGGTGCATGGCCTCATCCAGACGCAACCCCTCGACATAGGGCCAATCGATCAGCGAAAAACCCGAGCGCTGGCCCGGCATGCGCTCAGGATCGACCAGCGTTTCGAAGCGCACATAGCGCGCCGCCGAGGTTGGACCGACCTGCTTGAGCAGATCAGCCAAAGGAAAGCCCAGCCAGGGTATGACCATGGACCAGGCCTCGACGCAGCGCAGCCTGTAGATGCGCTCTTCGAATGCATGTGGCTTGACCAGATCCTCGATGGAATAGCGTCCCGGATTGCTCACCTCGCCATCGACCATTACCGTCCAGGGCTCGACCTGCAGCTTGCCGGCATTGGCTGCAGGGTCGCCCTTACCCGTGCCGAACTCATAGAAGTTGTTGTAGTGCGTGGCATCCTTGAAGGGCGTGATGCTTTCACCCTTGGCAGTGATTGCTTGCCAGCGTACGCCTGCCAGCTTCTCGTCGAACCACCCCGGTGCCTTCGACGGCTCAACATCGGCATAGACACCTTGAGCGTCAGCACTGGCCAGACCCGGCATAACAGCCATGGCCGCCAGCGCCAACGAGCCCTGCATCAGCTTGCGACGAGAGAGATAGACCGACTCGGGGGTGACTTCGGACTCGAGGGCCCGAGAGGAAGGAGGAACTCGGATGAGCATAACGACTCCGCGACTACAGTTCGAGAAACGAACTGTAGACCACGGAGCGCAGAGGAAATTACAGCAGCGTCAGACAGATTTTCGACGACGCAATTGCAGCAGGTACTGGATCGGACCGGAAGCCGCATAAGCCAGGAAGATCAGCAGCAGGATACGGGGTGGGTCGCTGAACACCACCGCGAACACCAGCACCACGGCCAGAATGGCCACGAAGGGCACGCGCCCCTTCAGGTCCAGGTCCTTGAAGCTGTAGTACTTGATGTTACTGACCATCAGGCAGCCAGCGGCGGCAACGAGCAGCGCCACGGCGAAGGACATGTTCGAGCCCTTGATGCCGAAGTCGCTGAATGCCCAGACCGTTCCGGCAACGACACCCGCGGCAGCCGGACTGGCCAGACCGATGAAGTAGCGCTTGTCGACGCTGCCGATCTGCGTATTGAAGCGCGCCAGGCGCAATGCCGCGCCAGCGACATAGATGAAGGCGACCATCCAGCCCACCTTGCCCATGCTACCCAGCGCCCATTCGAATGCGAGCAGAGCCGGTGCAACGCCGAAAGCCACCATATCCGAGAGCGAATCGTACTCGGCGCCGAATGCACTTTGCGTGTTGGTCAGGCGCGCCACGCGACCATCCAGACCGTCGAGCACCATGGCGACGAACACCGCGGCAGCAGCCACGTAGAAATTGCCATTCATCGCGTTGATGATGGAGTAGAAACCGGCGAACAGGTTTGCCGTGGTGAACAGATTGGGCAGCAGGTAGATGCCACGGTGACGCACCTTGCGCCCTTCCGCGTCCTGCCCTTCCTCTATGTGCTCGTCGATCGGCAGCAGGCTTTCCAGGTTGTCGCCAGCCGGCTTTTGATCCTCGGGACCTTCACTCATGAACAGCACCTTGCAACGGGTTTGACGAATTTCGAACGGGGCGACTGAACTCAGTTCGCCGCTCATCGAGCTGGCTTTATACCAGAAGCCTCGCTACAGAATGAAAAAACGCGGCATATAGCCGCGTTCTTTCGCACATCGCAGACCTTAGTTCTTGGCCTTGTCGACGATCTTGTTGGCAGCGATCCACGGCATCATAGAGCGCAGCTGCTCGCCGATGACTTCGATACCATGAGCGGCGTTGTTACGACGCTTGGCAGTCATCGACGGGTAGCCAGTGGCGCCTTCGCTGATGAACATCTTGGCGTACTCGCCGTCCTGGATGCGCTTGAGGGCGTTGCGCATGGCCTGACGGGATTCGGCGTTGATCACTTCCGGACCGGTCACGTACTCGCCGTACTCGGCGTTGTTGGAGATCGAGTAGTTCATGTTGGCGATGCCGCCTTCGTACATGAGGTCAACGATCAGCTTCAGTTCGTGCAGGCACTCGAAGTAGGCCATTTCCGGCGCATAGCCAGCTTCGACCAGGGTTTCGAAACCGGCCTTGACCAGCTCGACGGTGCCACCACAGAGAACGGCCTGCTCACCGAACAGGTCAGTTTCGGTCTCGTCCTTGAAGGTGGTTTCGATGATGCCGGTACGACCACCACCAACGCCCGAAGCGTAGGACAGCGCGACGTTCTTGGCATTGCCGGAGGCGTCCTGGTAAACGGCGATCAGATCAGGAATGCCGCCGCCTTTGACGAACTCGGTACGTACGGTATGGCCCGGAGCCTTCGGCGCGATCATGATCACGTCGAGGTCGGCACGCGGAACGACCTGGTTGTAGTGGATGGCGAAACCGTGGGAGAAGGCCAGGGTGGCGCCCTTCTTGATGTTCGGCTCGATCTCGTTCTTGTACAGCTGGCCCTGGAATTCGTCCGGGGTCAGGATCATGACCAGATCAGCGGCAGCGACGGCAGAAGCCACGTCGGCAACTTTCAGGCCGTGAGCTTCAGCCTTGGCAACGGTAGCGGAGCCTTTACGCAGGCCAACGGTGACATCGACGCCGGAGTCTTTCAGGTTGCAGGCCTGGGCGTGGCCCTGGGAGCCGTAACCGATGATGGCGACTTTCTTGCCCTGGATGATGGAGAGGTCGCAATCTTTGTCGTAATAAACTTTCATGTTCTTGGCTCTTTTGAATCGAAAGGAATGGGGTGCGAAGCACCGCGACGAGGACACCTTATGTGATCCGCACCATTGCGTAAAATGATATATTTGCAACACAACATGCCGATATATGAAACATAAATGGACAGCCATTCCCTCAGGCTTTTTCTCTCCCTGGCAGACAACCTACACTTCGGCCGAACCAGCCGCGAGCAGCACGTCAGCCCTTCCGCGCTCAGTCGCAGCATCAAGCAGCTCGAGGACGAACTCGGCGCCGTACTGTTCGTGCGCGACAACCGCTCGGTGCGCCTGACTCGCGAGGGCCAGCAGTTTCGCGAATACGCGAGCGAGGTCATCAATGGTTGGCAGGCGATTCGCCAGACCTTCATGCAGGACCAGTTGAATCTGCACGGCGAGCTGTCGCTGTATTGCTCGGTCACGGCAAGCTACAGCTTCCTCTATGACATTCTCAGCAGCTTTCGCCAGGACTACCCACGCATCGAAATGAAACTGCATACCGGCGACCCGGCGAAAGCCGTCGAACGGGTGCAGCAAGGACTGGAGGACCTGGCCATTGGCGCCCTCCCCGACAGCCTGCCGAGCGGAGTGGAGTTTCAGTCGATCACGCGCTCGGAATTGCGCTTCATCGGTCCACAGGCTCCCCAGTTGTTGAACGAAGAACAACTGCGCAACCCAACTTCAGAGAGCTGGAAGGACGTGCCGATGATTCTCTCCGAGGAAGGCCTGGCCCGGACACGCACCGACCGCTGGCTGAAAAGCCACAACATCAAACCGCGCATCTATGCCCAGGTCAGCGGCAACGAAGCGATCGTCAGCATGGTCAGTCTGGGCTTCGGTATCGGGGTGGTGCCACAGATCGTGCTGGACAACAGCCCGCTGACTGCCCGCATCCGTATCTACGATATCCAGCCACCGCTCACCGCCTATGACATTGGTCTGTTCGCACTGGAAAAGCGCCTCAAGGATCCGCTGATCGCGGCCTTCTGGAATCGCCAACGCTGAATTCGAGCAATAAAAAACCCCGCACCAGGCGGGGTTTTGTTCGACACAGCGATCAGATACTCAGTACCTTGTCGCCGCGCGCGATGCCCGTGACACCACTGCGTACAGTTTCCAGGATCGACGCAGTACCGACGGCCTGAATGAAGCTGTCCAGCTTGTCGGTGGTACCGGTCAGCTGCACGGTGTAGACGCTGCTGGTCACATCTACGATCTGGCCGCGGAAGATGTCGGTAGTACGCTTGACCTCGGCACGCTGAGCGCCGGTGGCCTTGATCTTCACCAGCATCAGCTCGCGCTCGATGTGGGCGCTTTCCGACAGATTGACCAGCTTGACCACCTCGACCAGCTTGTTGAGGTTCTTGGTGATCTGCTCGATCACCTCATCCTGACCAACGGTGGTGAGGGTCAGACGCGACAGCGTCGGATCCTCGGTTGGCGCAACGGTGAGGCTTTCGATGTTGTAGTTACGCTGGGAGAACAGACCAACCACGCGCGACAGTGCGCCCGGCTCGTTTTCCAGCAGCAGGGAAATGATGTGTCGCATCTTAGGTCCGCTCCGTCTTGCTCAGCCACATGTCACGCATCGCACCGTCTCTGATCTGCATCGGGTAGACGTGCTCGCTCGAATCCACCGCGATGTCGAGGAACACCAGGCGATTCTTCAGGGCGAAGGCTTCCTCCAGCTTGGGCTTGAGGTCCTTCAGCGAAGTGATGCGCATGCCGACATGGCCATAGGCCTCGGCCAGTTTGACGAAGTCCGGCAGCGACTCCATGTAGGAGTGTGAATAACGGCTGTTGTACTGCATGTCCTGCCATTGGCGAACCATGCCGAGGGTACCGTTGTTCAGGTTGACGATCTTCACCGGCAGGTCGTACTGCAGGCAGGTCGACAGCTCCTGGATGTTCATCTGGATGCTGCCCTCGCCGGTGACGCACGCCACGTCGGCTTCCGGGAAGTTCAGCTTGATGCCCATCGCAGCAGGGAAACCGAAGCCCATGGTGCCCAGGCCGCCGGAGTTGATCCAGCGATTGGGCTTGTTGAATCGGTAATACTGCGCAGCGAACATCTGGTGCTGACCGACATCGGAGGTGATGAAGGCATCGCCCTTGGTCACGTCACACAGGGTTTCGATCACGGTCTGCGGCTTGATGATCGAACCGTCGCCCTCGTTGTAAGGGAACAGACGGCCGCTACCACGCCACTCTTCGATCTGCTTCCACCAGCTGGCAACGGTGTCCTTATTCGGGGTTTCGCCGATTTCCTTGAGGATGGCGACCATCTCGGTCAGCACGCTGTCCACCGGGCCGACGATCGGGATGTCAGCCTTGATGGTCTTGGAAATCGACGCCGGGTCGATGTCGATATGGATGATCTTGGCGTTCGGGCAGAACTTGGCCGCACCGTTGATCACACGGTCATCGAAGCGCGCACCGACAGCCAGGATCACGTCGGCATGGTGCATCGCCAGGTTGGCGGTGTAGCTGCCGTGCATACCGAGCATGCCGATGAACTGGCGGTCGGTACCCGGGTAGCCACCAAGGCCCATCAGGGTGTTGGTCACCGGCAGGTTGAGCATCTGCGCCAGCTCGGTCAGCGGCGCAGAAGCGCCGCCCATGATCACGCCACCACCGGAGTACATGACGGGACGCTTGGCAGCCAGGAGCATCTCGGCAGCCTTGCGGATCTGGCCGGAGTGGCCACGCACCGCCGGGCTGTAGGAACGCAGCTTGACCTTCTTCGGATAGACGTACTCGAACTTCTGGGTGGGATCACCCATGTCCTTCGGAATGTCGACCACGACCGGACCGGGACGACCGGATTCGGCGAGGTAAAACGCCTTCTTCAGCACTTCGGGGATTTCCGACGGGTGCTTGATGATGAAGCTGTGCTTCACGATCGGACGGGAAATACCGACCATGTCGGTTTCCTGGAAGGCATCGGTGCCGACCATGGCGCTCGGCACCTGGCCGGAGATCACCACCATCGGAATGGAGTCCATGTAGGCGGTGGCAATACCAGTGATGGCATTGGTCGCGCCGGGGCCAGAGGTCACCAACACCACACCGGCCTTGCCGGTGGCGCGGGCATAGCCGTCAGCCATATGGGTCGCTGCCTGTTCGTGACGGACCAGGATGTGGGTCACTTCCGGTTCTTTGAACAGGGCATCGTAAATATGCAGGAGAGCACCGCCAGGGTACCCATAGATATGCTTAACGCCTTCGTCACGCAGGAAGCGGACGACCATTTCAGCGCCGGATAAAAGCTCCACGTTGTTCACCTCTTGAACGCCAGTATGCCACCCGACAACGGGTAGCCCTAAGTAGGTCTTACTGTCAGCGGACACGCACGACGGTGATCGTGGATTCGGAACATCAGCTTGACGAGTAACGGAGCAGCCCATGGTCTTGCGGGGCCGACCCTCCCAGCGCGAGGTAACGCGTTGCGGGTGTCACGGTTCGGCGCGGGTAGCGCCTCTTTTCCCCGAGCTGGAGGACGCTTGCGGCGGACTCCACTACGGGGGAAGGCTGGATTGTTCGGGTTCGGCGAGGGCAAGTCAAGAGATGGCTAACCTATTATTCAACCTGCTGCTGTGACGCAGCGCAGAATGAAGATTGCCGACTTTTGGTTATAGTAACCTTCAGCACCGCCGCTCTCGATAAAGGAAACAGCATGCGCCACATGATTCTTACTGGCACCCTGATGCTCGCTTTGAGCACGGCCGCCATGGCCAGCCAGGTTTACAAGTGGGTAGATGACCAAGGCGTGACCCATTTCGGCGCGCAACCTCCGCAAGGCCAAGAAGCCACGACCATCAATACCGCCGCCCCACCTCCCCGTCAGGCGCCCAGCACACCGGCGCCGAGCATCGAAGAGCAGCTCGACCCCGAGCAGGCTGCCATCGACAAGAAGGTCAAGGAAGATGTCGCGAAGCAGGAAGCCGAGCGCAGGCAGTACTGTGAGAACGCCCGCACCAACCTGGCTCAGTTGGAAAACAATCCTCGCCTGCGCATCGAGGACGGTGGCGAGGTTCGCCGCATTGACGAGAACGAACGGCAGGAACGCATCACCGAGCTGAAAAAGTCCATCGCAGAAAACTGCAAATAATGGACGACGCGCACGCCCTCAAGGCGTGCGCGTAAGTAGGCGATCGAACTCGCCGAGCAGCTCAAGCAACCGACGCGCAGTGCTCGGCTGCTGCTGATAGACCATCTCTGCCATGGCCTGAATGCCTGATACCGAGGGCAACGCGGCGCCGGTTTCCAGCAGAACCTTCATACGCGGCAGAAAAATCCACTGCAGCCATTGCTCGAACGCCAGCGTATCGACGCAGAACGGTTCCGGGCTGGCCAAGGCCTCGGCGCTCGGTGCCTCCTCCTGCCACCAACCCTGCACACGTAACTCACGCTCGATCAGCAGCAGGTGTTCGGCCAATGCGCTTGCGCGAGCATCCATCAGAGGTTGACTCGTGCGCGTTCACGGGCCTGGGCAGCACCAGCGGGATCACCCTGACGCTCGCGGGCCTGGGCGATCAGATCCCACAGACTGGCTTGCAACGCCGGACGACCGTTGGCGTAAGTCAGGCCGCGACGGGCGAACTGCTCGGCTTGGGCAGCATCGCCCTGAGCCAGGCGAACCTCAGCAAGACGATAAAGCACCTGCGGCTCACGCGGCGCAATGCGCTGGGCACGCTCCAAGCTGGAGGCAGCGCCATTCAGATCGCCACCGCCCTGCTGCTGTTGAGCGGTGGTCAACAGCGCGAGAACCGGGCCATCCAGTTGCTCGTCTGCAGCCAGGCCGCCGCCACTGGGAATGCCGCTAGGCATGCTCGGCGCCGAAGAGCCGAAGCTGCCCTGG
The DNA here is from genome assembly GCF_014892995.1 of Pseudomonas sp. EggHat1. Classification (NCBI taxonomy): domain Bacteria; kingdom Pseudomonadati; phylum Pseudomonadota; class Gammaproteobacteria; order Pseudomonadales; family Pseudomonadaceae; genus Pseudomonas; species Pseudomonas sp. EggHat1. The sequence goes on along the minus strand of NZ_JACKQK010000002.1, from coordinate 440,982 downwards.
CTCGGTGCAGACGGTTGACTGGGCACGGGCGGGTCGAAGGTCAGTCCGCCACTGGAGGTGATCGGCTGAGAGTCGGTCTGCAACGGCGTCGAGACAGCTCCCTGCGGTACCATCACAACTACACCGGAATCTTCCTCGATACGCTGCGGTGCAGCTGCAGGCCCCGGACCAGTCGCCGGGCCAGCCCCGCCCGAAGACAGCGGAGAGCCGGCGTCGATCACCGGAATCGAACCCTGCGGCACCGTACTGCAACCACTCAACACCGCCGTTGCCAGCATAGTGGCAAGCCACTTCTTGTTCACATCCAATCCTCTTAGGTAACACCGAATCACTCGACCCGGCCGTTATTCCAACCAGCCTCGCACCCAGTCCATCACCGAATCGACTGGTGCCTGGATACCGCACGCGGAACCGGCGGCAGGTTCACTGCCGCGAATATAAGGCATCTGTACCGCATTCGGGCAGCCCGAAGCCGAGCCCAGACCCGTCTGACGATCCACCCAGGCCTGGGTGACGTTGTCCGGCATCGGCATATCCAGCGGCAGCGGATCCGCCTTGCGCATGAACCCGGTCCAGACCTGCAGGGCGCCGGTCGCGCCGGTCAACGGGGTCGGACCGTTGTCGTCACGCCCCAGCCACACCACCGACAGTAGATCCTGACTGAAGCCAGCGAACCAGCTGTCGCGGGAGTCATTACTGGTACCGGTCTTGCCCGCCAGGTTCAGCGAGCTGGGCAGCTGGCTGTATACCGAGCGACCAGTGCCTTCACGCATGGTGCGCTGCATGGCGTTCTGCACCAGGTAGATGGCACCCGGATCGAAACGCTGCTGAATCTGGAATGGATAACGACCGAGCGGTTCGCCGTCGGCTGTCAGCACACTGCGAATGCCACGCAAGGGCGTATTGAAGCCTCCGTTGGCCAGCGTCTGGTACATACCTGCCACTTCCATCGGCGTCAGAGCCCCCGCACCAAGCAGCATCGACGGATAGGCCGGCCACTTGCGCTCGACGCCCAGTCGCTCGAGCGTCTTGAGCACATTGGGCACGCCGATCTCCAGGCCGAGCTTGGCCGTGGACAGGTTGTAGGACTGCGCCAACCCCTGATACAGGTAGATGGTGCCATGAGCCTTGCGGTCGTAATTCTGTGGCGTCCAGACCTGGCCATCCTGGCCCTTGATGGAGAACGCTTCATCCTCCAGCCAACTGGTCAGGGTGTACTGACTCGGACGCTCCAATGCAGACAGATAAATAGCCGGTTTTATCAGCGAGCCAATCGGCCTTACGGCGTCCAGCGCACGGTTGAAGCCGGCAAAGCGTGGCTGGCGGCTGCCGATCAATGCCTGAATTTCCCCGGTCTCGGGGTTGGTCACTACCATACCGGCCTGCACTTCATCCACGCCCTTGCGCCCGGCCAGGCGCTTGAGCGTCTCGGCCAGCGCCTCTTCGGCCTTGAGCTGCAGAATCGGATCGAAGCTGGTGAAGATACGCAGGCCTTCTTCAGTCAGATCCTGCTCACGATAATCTTCACGCAACTGACGCTTGACCAGATCGAGGAACGCCGGAAACGAGCTGTCTGCCATGCTGCCGCGCGCGCTCACGCCGAGCGGTTTCTGTTTGGCTGCTGCCGCTTCCTCAGGGGTGATCGAACCTTGTTCGGCAAGCAGATCGAGCACCAGATTGCGGCGCGCCAGCGCTCGCTCGGGATTGCGTCGCGGGTTGAAGTAGGTGGGGCCCTTGACCATGCCCACCAGCAGCGCGACCTGCTCCAGCTTCAGCTCGGAAACCGGCTGACTGAAGAAATACTGGCTGGCCAGACCGAAGCCATGCACCGCGCGCTGGCCATCCTGCCCGAGAAACACCTCGTTCATATAGGCTTCGAGAATCTCGCGCTTGTCGTAGTGCAGCTCGAGCAGCACCGCCATCATCGCTTCGGTGGCTTTACGCACCAGGGTGCGTTCGTTGGTCAGGTAGAAGTTCTTCACCAACTGCTGGGTCAGAGTACTGCCGCCTTGCACCAGGCGCCCGGACGTGGCGTTGATCCACATCGCTCGGGCAATGCCCTTGGGCGACACGCCGAAGTGATCGAAGTAGTCGCGATCCTCGACCGCCACCAGCGCATCGATCAGATAGGCCGGCACCTGATCCAGCTTGATCAGGATGCGATCCTCCTGATGCGCCGGATAAAGCCCGCCAATCAGCAGCGGCTCCAGGCGTGCCACGGCAAGATTGCCGCCGTTGGCCTGGGTCAGACCGGCAACGTAATCGCCAGAGAAACGCACGCGCACCTTCTGTGACGGTTCGGCACCTTCATAAAACTGAAAGCCGCGACTGTGCAGCTCGATATTGTTACCGGCCACCGATACTGCGCCGGGCCCATTGACTGCGCTCTCGCGGCGGTAGCCGAGCGCATCGAGTTCACGCAGGAAATCGTCCTTGGCCAGCTTCTGCCCGACGAAGAGTTCGAGCGGCCTGGCGTAGACTTTCGCGGGCACCGTCCAGCGCTTGCCGGAGAACTTCTCCTGCACCACGGCATCGAGATAAACGGCAAAGCCAGCCAGGATCACCAGGCCAACCAGACCGAGCTTGAGGCCCCAGGCAAACCAGGGACGCATGCCGGATGAGCGGGATTTTTTGTTTGAGCGGGGGGAGCGTTTTCGAGTCATGGCGGGATTATACGCACTTTACATGGGGGCCAGCAGGCCGCCTGGATGGTTTGCAGAGCAGCTCACAGCGGCCATAATGCCCAGCTCGAACAGCGTCTAGAACAAGGATCGAACGTGAGCCAAGCCCTGATTGCCGCATTGCAGAACCCGGCCCTGTATCCGCATCCCGTGGATGGGTTTCAGGTCATTGAGACCCACATTTCCTGGGTTTTGCTCACTGGCCCCTACGCCTACAAGATCAAAAAGCCGGTCAACTTCGGTTTTCTCGACTTCACCGAGCTGGATGCACGTCGTCATTTCTGCGAAGAAGAGCTGCGCCTCAACCAGCGCCTGACCGAGGATTTGTATCTGGACGTATTGCCGATCGGTGGTAGTGAAAATGCTCCCAGCTTCGACGGCAGCACCCCCGCCATCGAATACGCACTGAAAATGCGCCAGTTCCCGCAGGAACAACTGCTCAGCGCCATTCAGGCACGCGGCGAGCTGAACGACGCTCATATCGACGCCCTGGCCGAACAGATCGCCACCTTTCACCTGGACGCACCGCAGGTGCCGCAGGAACATCCGCTGGGTAGCGCAGAAGCGGTCATGGTTCCGGTGCAGCAGAATTTCGAGCAGATTCGCCCGATGCTCAGCGAGAAGGCAGACCTGCAGCAACTCGATGCCCTCGAGGCGTGGGCCCAGTCCAGCTACGAACGCCTGCAACCACTGTTGAGCGAACGCAAGGCGCAGGGGTTCATTCGCGAATGCCACGGTGACATTCACCTGGGTAACGCCGCCCAGATCGACGGCCGCGTAGTACTGTTCGACTGCATCGAGTTCAACGAGCCCTTCCGTTTCACCGACGTAACCGCAGATATCGCCTTCCTGGCCATGGACCTCGAAGACCGCGGCCTCAAGTGCCTGGCCCGACGCTTCATAAGCGGCTGGCTGGAACGCACTGGCGATTATGCAGCCCTGGAACTGCTGAACTTCTACAAGGCTTACCGCGCCATGGTCCGCGGCAAAGTCGCATTGTTCCGCCTGGGGCAGGAACAGGACTCGGTGCAGCGGGCGGTGATCCTGCGCCAGTACCGTGGTTATGCCGCACTGGCAGAGAGCTACAGCGCCATTCCATCGCCTTTCCTGGCCATCACCCATGGTGTCTCGGCAGTCGGCAAGAGCCACGTCGCCATGCGCCTGGTGGAAGCGCTGGGCACTATTCGCCTGCGCTCCGACATCGAGCGCAAGCGCCTGTTCGGCGAGCAGAGCGCCGAAGCCAAGGATCAGCTGGCCGCCGGCATCTACAGCACTGACGCCAGCCAGGCGACCTACCAGCGCCTGCATCAACTTGCGCGCCGGACACTACTGGCAGGTTTCCCCGTGGTGATCGACGCAACCTATCTCAAGGCAGCGCAACGCCAGGCCGCCAGCGAAATCGCCGAAGAGACCGGCGCGCCCTTCCTGATTCTCGACTGCCATGCGCCGCAAGCCGTGATCGCCAGTTGGCTGGAGCAGCGCCGCAGCGAAGGCCAGGATCCGTCCGATGCGACGCTGGAAGTGATCCAGGCCCAGCAAGCCAGCCGCGAGCCGCTCGACGACGAGGAGCAGAGCCACAGCAAACGCGTCGACACACATGACAGCGCAAGCCTGGACAGCCTGGTCGAGCGTATTCGCCAGCGCCTGCCTGGGATCTGAGCATCGTCCCGAGCAAGCCGTGTGAAAACGCAGCGAGCGAAGGTCAGGCAAGGCAAAAAACGGCGAAAAGCGCAGTTTACGGGCTGTGAATGAGCATTCTGATCGGACTCGCGCACGAGCCGTTTTCTTAACGCTGCATGGCCGAGCGCAGTAGTTTCCACACAGCCTGCAAGCAGTTGGCACGCCCTGCCAGGCAAACCCTGGCAGGACTTCTATACTGCCGGTGAAGCCACCACCGGTATCTGCCATGAGTCAGCCACGCCAGCTTGATCATCCGCTCTACCACCTCCTGCACAACGACGACGTGAAGGGCTTCAATGTACAGAAGCCGAAGGACGTGGAAGTCGATCTGTCCGGTGGCGACTTTCGCGGCCTCGACCTGCGCAACATGGACACCGACGCCGTCAATTTCACCGATGCCTACTTCCGTGGGGCAGACCTGCGCGGCCTGGATTTCCGTAACGCCAGGATCGAAGGCGCCAGCCTGGCCCACGCGCAGATTTCCGGCGCCTACTTCCCCGTCGAACTGACCGCTGACGAGATTCTCATGTCGGTCAATTTCGGTACCCGCCTGCGCTATCGCACCAAGTAGACCTCTACGAACGACGACGCGAAGCACTCAGGCAATTGGCCGCTACACTTTTTGGCAGGCACGCCAACGTGAACCTTTCACCCGCACGCATGGAGGCCCGATGAACGACGAACTGCAACACTTGAAAAACCTGGGCAAGACCTCGGCGCAGTGGCTGCACGCCGTGGGGATTCACAGCGCCAACGACCTGCGTCGCTATGGCGCTGTGGGAGCCTATCGCGCGGTCAGAGCGCGCGGCTTTCGCGCATCCAAGGTGCTGCTTTACGCCATCGAGGGAGCTCTGCTCAATGTGCATTGGAGTGAGCTACCCCCCGCACACAAGGCCGAACTGAACGGCAAGCTGGACGAAGCCCAAGGCCACAACAAGAGCTAGCTCACAACACCAGCGCAAGGTGATTTACTCGAAGAGCCGCACAGCCTATTGTTTCAGGGACCTTCGTGTGGTCAGCCAGTCCAGCCAGTTCAAGGAATTACGGTTATGTATTTACTCGGGGAGCAACCGGCCTACGCCGATCAGTTGATCAATCGCCTGCAGAGTATCCCCACTCAGTTGCTGGAAGGGCTGCAACCCGCGGGTGAGCCGCTGCGTCTGGAGCGTGTCGATGATCTGGCTCAGGTACTGCCTGGCAACCAGCTGTTCATCATCGAGAACGGGCTGCTGCATGCGCTGGTCGATGAACGCCCGCTGTTCTATCTGCAGGAGGGCGATCTGGTCGGCCTGCGCCAGGGCATCGACCTCCCCTCCTGCCGCTACAGCAGTGAAGAACCCATCAGCCTGATTCCCTACTCGCGCAGCGAAACGTTCCAGCACATCTATGCCAGCGAGCAGCGCCAGGAACAGTTCATCCAATATCTGATCGGCCACACCGCTCTGCTGTCCGACGCACTGGCACGCCTGAAACAACCGGAGATCCGTCCGGCGACCGGCTTCCAGCATTTCGCTGCCGGCGAGGAGCTGATTCATCAGGGCGATGAAGCCGACCACGTGTTCATCATCATCGAAGGCCACGCCGAGGCCTACGTCGACGGCCAGAAGGTCGGCGATGTGCAAAAAGACGAAATCTTCGGAGCCATGGCGGTATTCACTCGCGAGAAGCGCAGCGCCACGGTGGTCGCCAGCGAACCTTGCACGGTCATGGTGATTCCCAAGGAGCAATTCCTCAGCCTGATGCAAAGCAACCCACGCATCGCTCACAGCCTGATCGAGAGCATGGCTCGACGCATCGATCTGCTGAACAAGGAAGTCACTCAACTGCGCTTGCCTGGGGAATCCTGAGTCTCCACCTGCATCAGCGAACCCGGCCCAGAGCCGGGTTTTGCATTTATGAGCCCGGCAAAAACTTTCTGAGAAAAGTTCTCAAAAGGGCATTGACTATGAAATGAGAATTGTTATTATTATCTCAACTGGTCGCGAGATCAGCCGATAAGCTAAAGAGACCATTCAGTCGGACTCTTCAGATTATCTCCTCATCAGGCTAATCACGGTTATTGACCCGGCTCTTGCCGGGTCTTTTTTTGCCTGGCCGAAAGTGTGCCCTGCTGCACCCGGCATACCGTCCGCAGCGGACCTCAGCCGTCGACCTGCGCCAGCCAGTCCGGCAAATTGAAATGCAGGCTGATGCGCGCGATCAGCCCGCCCTGGATCTCGAAGAAGGCCCCCATGCGCATCTCATAACGCTGCCCACAGGCTTCCGGCAGGCCATCGTCAGTCGCCAGGTATTCACCGATGACGCGGTACTCGCAGGCGGCATGCTGCCCTTGCGGCTCGACCAGGATCACCAGCGACTCGATCATCTCGCGATAGCAAAGCAGTTGCCGTTCAAGAAAAGCCGCGAATGCGTCACGCCCATGCTCGGTGAAACCCTGATTGGGCTGCAGAATCAGCCCGTCGCTGACCAGCGACAGGCAGGCGCGGATATCCCGATCATTGAGGGCGTTGAAATAACCTTGCAGCAGGTCGCGAACGTCTGTGGACATAGACCAGGCTCCGAATCGGCAAAGCGCCGAGGATACCGTGCAGGCAGCCCACGAAAGGCGGCTAGGGTCGCAGTTTGGCGCAGTGATCCTGCTCCGGCTGCGCGGCAGTGAACCAGACGTAATCGGCCATGGAGGCGTCCACCGAACGACCGACTTCGGCCAGTATCAGCACCGCATTGCCGGTGTGCGCGCCGAGGTCGGCCAGATGCAAGGGTACGCCGAGGTCCTTGCGTACATGAAAGGCGCCGGCCAGCAGCAGGCTTGGCTGCGGCGCCGCCAACAGAGCCTCGGCCATGCGCCGGTCACGCTGCTGCTGCACGGCCAGCATCGCCGGCAACTGGCTATCCGGCAGCAGGCCGCAGTGCGACTCGCGGATATCGGCCAGCAAACGCGCCTGCACCTCGGCTGCACCTGAGCGCTCCCCCGCAAGCGTCGGCCGCTGGCGATAGATCTGCATGATCTCGGCACGATCCAGATTGGCCGCTAGCAAGGGGTAAGGCTGACGCAATTGATGCAACACCAGCGGCCCGTACAGCGACCAGCCCCATCCCGGCTGCCAGGCCAGGGCGTCGAACGGATCGGTAATCGCCTGCCCTGCGCGCACGGTTTTCTGGGCCTGATCGACCTTGTTCTGCTGATCGGGGTTAAGCATCTCCATCAGCACGCTGCCCTGCGGGCGCAACCTGGATAACTCGCGCGACAGCCAAAGCTGCAAGGCATGGTGATCGGGATTGTCGTGCTGCTCGCCGACCAGCACCCGCTGAGCCGGCGCAAGACGACTCAGCAGTTGCTCAGGGCTGATGCTCTGCCCGCTGGCCAGATCGACGATGCGACCCAAATCGGCATGCTCGCGTCCCAGCGGAGCGAGCGGCGCCGGCGGCAGCACATTTTGACTCTGACAGGCAGCCAGCAGCATCAGACAGCTCAACAGAACGACTCGCATCGGGGTCTCCAAGATTCAGCGCGCGACGATCAGCGGGTGGCCGCGTTCGGGATGAGTCTGCACCAGCACCTCCAGACCGAACACGGCCTGCAGGGGCTCGGCCCGCAATACTTCGGCAGGGGTACCCAGCGCATGCGCCCGGCCCTGTTCCAGCAGCAACAGGCGGTCACAGTAACGCGCGGCCAGATTGAGATCATGGAGGATCACCAGTACCGCCGCGCCGGATTCGGCCAGACGGCGAACCGCCTGCAGGCAGGTGTGCTGATGCAGCGGATCGAGCATCGAGGTCGGCTCATCGAGCAGCAGGGTCTGCCCCTCGCCGCCCGGCCATAGCTGCGCCAGCACCCGCGCCAGGTGCACGCGCTGGCGCTCGCCGCCGGACAACGCCAAGTAGCTGCGCCCCGCCAGGTGAACAGCGTCGGCTGCCAGCAACGCCTGCTGCACGATCTGCGCATCGCGCACGCGCCCGCTGTCATGCGGCAGGCGGCCCATGGCGACCACTTCCTCGACACGAAAGGCGAAATTCAGACTGGAACTCTGCGGCAACACGGCCAGACGCCTGGCCCGCTCTGGCCCGGCCCAGTCATCGAGCGCGCGCTGATCCAGCGTCACCTGCCCGGCGCTGGCCTGCAGCTCGCCGGTCATCGCCGCCAGCAAAGTGCTCTTGCCCGCACCGTTGGGCCCCAGCACACCCAGCACTTCGCCGGGGTGCAACTGCAGATCGATGCCACTGAGCACCACGCCCTGGCCGCGGCGGACTTCCAGCTGTTCAACCCGCAGCATCAGCTTCGCCCCCGCACCAGCAGATAAAGAAAGAACGGCGCACCAATCAGCGCCGTGACAATGCCGATCGGCAACTCCGCAGGGGCCAGCGCCAGACGCGCGATCAGGTCGGCCAGCAGCAATAGGCTCGCACCGGCGAGCGCGGATGCAGGGAGCAACAGGCGATGATCGGGGCCCACCAGCTGGCGCATCAGATGCGGCACCACAAGGCCGATGAAACCGATCAAGCCGGCGGCCGCCACCGCAGCACCGACACCCAGTGCCGTGCAGAACACCAGCTCGCGCTTGAGGCGCTCCACATCGAAACCAAGGTGGCGCGCCTCCGACTCGCCCAGCAGCAGCGCATTCAACGCACGCGCCCGTCGCGGCAACCAGAGCGCAACGGCCAGCGTGGCCAGCAACAACGGCCAGAGCCGTGCGTAACTGGCGCCATTGAGGCTGCCCAGGTTCCAGAAGGTCAGGGTGCGCAGGGTCGCATCGTCCGCCAGGTAGGTGAACAGACCGATGGCCGCCCCCGCGAGTGCGGTCAAGGCGATGCCCGCCAGCAACATGGTCGCCACGTTGGTTTGCCCGTCACGCCGGCCCAGGCGATAGACCAGCGCCGTGACCAGCAAGCCACCGACGAAGGCACAGGCCGACAACAAATAGGGCGCGAAAGCTTCCGGCAAGCCGCCGAACGCGGCGCCGCCGACAATGGCCACCGCAGCGCCCAGCGCGGCGCCGCTGGAGACGCCGACCAGACCGGGGTCAGCCAGTGGATTGCGAAACAACCCCTGCATCGCCACGCCACAGAGCGCCAGCACCATGCCTACGGCCAGCCCAAGCAAGGTGCGCGGCATGCGGATCTGCGACAGGATCAATTCCGCCTGCTGTACCGATGCGTCCGCCGCGAGAGGCAGGCCCAGCAAACGCAACGCAGCACGCATGGTATCGCCCAATGGCAGGCTGACCGGCCCGAGCGCCAGCGAGAGCCACAGCACGAGCACGAGCAACAGGCCCAGTGTGATGAACAATGGGCGCGTCGAAAAAGGTGAGGTCATGGCTCGCGCTTGGCTTCGGCAGTCAGGGGTTGGCTGGCAGGATAAAAGCCTGCGGCGAGCATCGCCAGCCCATCCGGCACGCGCGGCCCAAGACCGCCGACCAGCAGGGTCGGGTCCAGCGCCAACAAACGTCCCTCGCGCGCCGCGCGGGTACCGGCCAGGGCAGGGTTCTGCTGCAGCAGGGCCTGCCTGGCCGCGTCACCCTCCAAGGCGCGATCAGCCACCACCACGACCTGCGGATCGAGCGCCAGCAGCGCTTCGCTGGACAACGCCTTGTAGCCGCTGTGACTGGCCAGGTTGCGCCCGCCGGCACGGCTGATCAGCCAATCGGCAGCGGTGTCGATACCACCAACCAGCGGACTGCCACCGGCATGCCCGAGCAATAGCAACACACCAGGCGCGTCCTGGCTGCGCTGCGCCTGCTCGACCCATTGTTGCTGGGTCTGCAAGCGCGCCTGGTAATCCGCGAAGGCGCGTTGCCCTGCGACCTCATCACCGAGCAACTGGCCCAGACGCTGCAGGTTGGCCTGCAGGCTGTCCAGCTCGGCTCGCGCAGTCAGGCGCTCGATGCGCACACCCGCCGCTGCCAGTTGCGCGAGCACCGGCGGCGGGCCCATTTCTTCACTGCCAAGCAGCAGATCCGGGCGCAGGGCCAGAATGCCCTCGGCCGCCAGTTGCCGCTGATAACCGACGCTGGGCAGCTTGGTCAGCGAGGCAGGATGGCGACTGGTGGTATCAACGCCCACCAGCTTGCTCTCACCGCCGAGCAGCACCACCCACTCGCTCAGCGCACCACCGGAACTCACCCAGCGCTGCGGCAGCGGCTCGGCCGCCAGTACCAGATTGGGAAACAGCAGGACGACCGCCAGGCCGCCCAGGATATTGGCAAGATGCATGATCTCGACTCCTCGAACGTGACATCGACCGGCTCCTGCGGAAGGCCGGCACACTCGGCTCAGGCCAGCACAGGCAGTGATTCGGCCAGCTCGCGCCAGTCGTCACGCTCGGCCATGCCCGGCTTGCGCGCACCGAACAGCTGGATCACCAGCTCGCCGTCGGTGTCGAAGGCCTCCAGGCTGGTGATCACGCCGTCGATGCTGGGTTTGCGCACGCGCCACAACTCGACCACGCCGCGCGTCTGCAGGTGCAGGTTGAAGTCGGGATCGAGCACGTTGAACCAGCTGTCCATCCAGCGCAGGTTATGCACCGGACCAGTGTGAATCTGGATGCAGTGGCGGTTGCCGACGAACACCATGATCGGCACTTCACGGGCAGCCGCCTGCTCCATCAGTACCGTCAACTCGGAGGTCGCCAACTGCTGCGCCCATTTCTCACCAGCCAGGCGCAGCGCCTGGGTACGGGCCACCTCATGCTTCTTCAAAAGGGCGAAGAAATGGTGGGTATCCTGCAGCGTCGCCCAGCCCTCACGCAGCGCCTGACTGTCGATATCGGTGTCGACCTTGCGCAGCGGCGCAGCAGGCGGCGGCAGCAACTGCAATTCGGCGCTCTGCTCGCCAGCGAAGCGCTCGATCAGCGGCTGCCAGGCGCTCAGCTCACTGCGTTCGGTCAGGTAGACCTTGTGCACGGCAACGCCCTGCTGGTCGAACACCTGGACGCTGCGCTGGGTGCCCTTGGCGGTTTCCTCAGCGATGGCGAACACACTGGCCCAGCCCCCCAGGAAAAGACGCAGGTCAATATCGGCAGACACCACCAGGCCCATTTGCCCGGATGCGGAAACACTCACCTCGCGATACAGCCCCTTGCGTTCATGGACGCAGTGCTCGTTGCGAGTCAGCACCATCACATGCCCTAGCTGAGCAAAAGCCGGCAGCAATTCGGTCCAGTCCGGACGCAGCCGCTGCGTGTCGACACCCAGACGGCTTGCGGTCAGCTCGGCCTCGCTAACGCCCAGTTGCGCTGCCGCCTCGCGGGCACGCAGGCGTGGGTGTTCCAGGCGTAACGTTTGCCAAGCCTGGTAAAGATTGACCGCCTGAGCGGCAGCAGTTGGAGCAGTACTCATGGGGACAGTCCTTTCTCGCGGGCGATTGCCAATCTCTTTACCGGCACCGACATCGGTGCCGGAAAAAGCAGAGCGATAATCTACATGATAATCACTTATAAAAAGTGATTATCTGCCGCTCCGATCATTGCACCGCAGCCGATGCTGGAGCTCAGCCCAGCTGGCAAATGCACCTTACCCTGACGAACCTGCTGAACGATTTGCTGCAGATACTGCTGGCGACGAGTCGTGACTGAGCATGGATGCGCGCTCTTTCCTGTTGCGAGATGAGATAATCCCTTCCTCTTGCGGCGCTACGCGCCATCTTTTCACTTAGTAGAGAAGGTCATCAGAGGTCGCCACCATGCGACTTCCACGCTAACGGGAAATCGCGATGATTCGCTTGTGTGCCCCACACGAACTGACCGAAGGTCAGAGTCGGGGCTTTGAGATCGACCAGCTGAATCTGCTTGCCGTGCGCAGGGACGGCAAGGTGTATGCCTACCTCAACCGTTGCCCGCATCGTGGCATTGCCCTGGAATGGCAGAAGGACGATTTTCTCGATGACAGCGGCAGCCTGATCCGCTGCGCGACCCATGGCGCACTGTTTCTGATCGAGAACGGTGAATGCGTGGCAGGTCCCTGCGAGGGGCAGGCACTGCAGGTGCTTATGTGCAGGGAAGATGCAAACGGGATCTGGATCGCGCCGTAGGGTGCGCCATGTGTTCAGCCGGGCTATATGGATGATGTCGCAATTGTTGCGGACAGGATGTAGCAAAGAGCCGGTGCGCGCGGCGCGCCCTACCCCAGTACCTCCAGCCGGCGAACCAGGGCGATCCCTTCGGGGCTAAGCTCGGCGCCGTAAGCCAGCACCTCAACACCCGCAGCCTTGGCCTCACGCAGACCGTCGGCGTAGGTCGGGTCGATTTCCTCGGCGGCCCGCACGGCACGGATATCAGAGAGGTTCACACAATACAGTTGCACGGTCCGCACACCGGCACGCGCCAGCGCAGCCAGCTCGCGCAGATGCTTGGCGCCGCGCTGCGTGACCGCATCGGGAAAGGCCGCCACGTCGCTGCCATCGAAACCCAGCGTCACGCTCTTGACCTCGACATAGACCGGCCCATCCGGGTAATCCAGACGGAAGTCGGCGCGACTGTTCTCCACCCCGTAAGGCACCTCGCGCTTGAGCGCAGTAAAGCCGGCCAGCTCGACGACCAGTCCGGCACGCAGCGCCTCTTCCACCAGCGCATTGGCTCGCGCTGTGTTGATGCAAGCCAGTCGCCCCTGCGGCGTTTCGCTGATCTCCCAACTGCCCGGTAACTTGCGCTTGGGATCACTGCTGCGGCTGAACCACACCCGGCACCCTTCGCTCATGCAATTGAGCATCGAGCCGGTGTTGGCGCAGTGGATGGTCATCTGCTCGCCGCTGGCGGTCTCTATATCGGCGAGAAAGCGCTTGTAGCGACGCAGCAGGCGCCCTTCTTCCAGCGGCGGGTCAAAGCGCATCGGGCTTCCAGCTCTTCAGGCCGCGGGCGATACGCTCGACCGCCTGCTGCAGGCGCTCGACGTTCTGCGTATAGGCGAAGCGTACATGGTGCCCGGCCTGGTAGCGGCCGAAATCCAGGCCCGGCGTGAAGGCCACATGCTCGGTTTCGATGAAGTGACGGCAGAAGGCGAAGGCATCGCCGCCGAAGGCGCTGATGTCTGCATATAGATAGAAGGCACCTTCCGGTTCCACGGCGATGCCGAAGCCCAGCTCGCGCAACGCCGGCAGCAGGTAGTCGCGGCGGCGCTGGAATTCGTGACGACGCTCTTCAAGGATCGCCAGCGTGGCAGGTTCGAAGCAGGCCAGCGCGGCATGCTGGGCCATGCTCGGCGCGCTGATGTAGAGGTTCTGCGCGAGTTTTTCCAGCTCCGGCACGGCCACCTCGGGCGCGACCAGCCAACCCAGGCGCCAGCCAGTCATACCGAAATATTTGGAGAAACTGTTGAGCACGAAGGCGTCGTCATCCACCTCCAACACGCTCGGCGCGTCGCAGCCGTAGGTCAGGCCATGGTAGATCTCGTCTACCACCAAGTGACCGCCGCGCTGCTTGAGACAGGTCGACAGGGCTGCCAGCTCGTCCCTGTGCAGCAAGGTGCCAGTCGGGTTGGCCGGCGACGCAACCAGCGCACCGACGCTGCCCGAGTCCCAATGCCGCTCCACCAGTTGCGGGGTGAGCTGGTAACGCACGTCCGGGCCGACTGGCACCAGCTGCGCTGCCCCCTCGACCAGTCGCAGAAAGTGGCGATTGCACGGGTAGCCGGGGTCGGCCAGCAACCAGTGCTTGCCAGGATCGACCAGCAGGCTGGCGGCCAGCAGCAACGCACCAGAGCCGCCGGGCGTCACCAGAATGCGCTGCGGGTCGACATTCAACCGGTAACGTTCGGCGTAGAAGCCGGCGATGGCTTCGCGTAGCTGCGGCAGGCCGCGAGCAGCGGTGTAACGGGTATGCCCGGCAGCCAGCGCGGCCTGGCCAGCACGGATGATCGGCTCGGCGGTGGTGAAGTCCGGCTCGCCGATCTCCAGGTGGATCACATCGTGACCCGCCGCCTGCAATTCGTTGGCGCGCGCCAGCAAGGCCATCACATGGAAGGGTTCGATGGCGCGACTGCGCGCACTGTAGAGCTGAGCCATGGGTCTGTCTTCAGAGTTGCGAGGCGCGGATTCTAGCAGGGCAGCTTCAGCCCGCGGCAAGGGCGTCAAAGCGCCGCTACGCTTACTGGCCAGTCCCATACAGATTTCGTTCACACCCCGGACAGGGCAGAGACAACCGGGAGTAGCGCGCCCCGATTCGATCTGGTAAGTTCGCCGGCTTGCAGTCGCAGGGCCGGACAAACGCCTGGCAATGGAATAACCTGCGCGATGGATTAGAAAGAGTGAGAGGCGTCATCCATGCCCACAAAAGAAAAAGCCAAAAGCACCAGCCAGCTGATTCGTGGTTTCGAGCCCTATCAAGAGAAGAAGGGCGAGGAATACATGAGCGAGCCGATGCGCGCTCACTTCACCAGCATCCTCAATAAGTGGAAGCTGGAGCTGATGCAGGAAGTCGACCGTACCGTGCACCACATGCAGGACGAAGCGGCCAACTTCCCGGATCCGGCCGACCGCGCCAGCCAGGAAGAAGAATTCAGCCTGGAACTGCGCGCCCGTGACCGCGAGCGCAAGCTGATCAAGAAGATCGACGAGACGCTGCAGCTGATCGAAGACAACGATTACGGCTGGTGCGACTCCTGTGGCGTCGAAATCGGCATCCGCCGCCTCGAAGCCCGCCCGACTGCGACTCTGTGCATCGACTGCAAGACGCTGGCGGAAATCAAGGAAAAGCAGATCGGTTCCTGATCTGATGACGGGGCGCTTAGGCGCCCCGCTCTGTTTCTGGCCTTGGCTCCATGAACTCTGCCTATATCGGGCGCTTCGCCCCCACGCCCAGCGGCTACCTGCACTTCGGTTCACTGGTCGCCGCCCTCGCCTCCTACCTCGATGCCCGCGCCGTCGGCGGCCGCTGGCTGCTACGCATGGAGGATCTCGATCCGCCACGGGAAATACCGGGAGCGCAGGACGCCATCCTGCGCACGCTGGAGACCTACGGTTTCGAGTGGGACGGCGAACTGGTGCGCCAGAGCGAGCGGCATAACGAATACGCAGCAGTAATCGCCCGCCTGTTCAGTCAGGGCCTGGCCTATGCCTGCACCTGCTCGCGCAAGCAACTGGAAGGCTACGCCGGCGTGTATCCGGGGTTATGCCGTAACGCCTGCCACCCTGATAATGACGCTGCCATTCGCCTGCGCGTACCTGAGCTGGACTACCACTTCATCGACCGCGTGCAGGGCGAATTTCGCCAGCACCTGGGCCGCGAAGTCGGCGACTTCGTGATTCGCCGGCGCGATGGTCTGTTCGCCTATCAGCTCGCGGTGGTACTGGACGATGCCTGGCAGGGTGTTACCGACGTGGTGCGCGGCGCCGACCTGCTCGACTCGACCCCGCGCCAGCTCTATCTGCAGGAATTACTCGGACTGCGACAGCCGCGTTACCTGCACGTGCCGCTGATCATCCAGCCGGACGGGCACAAACTGGGCAAGAGTTATCGCTCCCCGCCCTTGCCGGCCGACCAGGCCAGCCCCGTGCTGCTGCGCGCCCTGCGGGCGCTGGGCCAGCAGCCACCCACCGAGCTGCAAGGCGCCAGCCCCGGCGAACTGCTGGCCTGGGGCATCGCCAACTGGGACGCCACTCGCATTCCACGCAGCCGTACCCTGGCCGAAGCGCAATTGAAGTAGCCGTAGCCCGGATGCAATCCGGGAACGATGGTGCAGGCATCCCCGGATTGCATCCGGGCTACGCGCTGTAAGGCCTCGGTGCGCGCGGCGCACCCTACGGGGATCATCACAAGACGATTCGAGAGAGGCAGCGCGACGTGCCGTAGGGTGCGCCATGCGCACCGCGCGATATGGATGATGCCGCGATTCATTCAGGCACGGCGTCGCGAAGAGTCTGTATGCGCGGCGCACCCTACATCCTCCGACTTCAAGTTTGTGGCTTGGAACGCGCGGCTTCCTTTACCATCGCGACATCTTTCGACGAGATGTCACATGTATATCTACCGACTGGTTCTGATCCTGGTAGTGGGGATCTACCTGTTCTCCCCGGCCATCATGGACTGGTGGATCGACCCTAATGGCGCCTGGTACCGGCCTTATCTGCTGTGGCTGATCCTGATCGTCGTCACCTTCATTCTTCAGAGCCAACGCGATGCTGACGAGCTTTAGCCTGAGCGAGCTGATCCTGATCAGCGCCGGCTATCTGCTGGTGCTGTTCGGCGTCGCCTGGGTCAGTGAACACGGTCTTATCCCCCGCTGGATCATCCGCCACCCGCTGACCTATACCCTGTCGCTGGGCGTCTACGCCAGCGCCTGGGCCTTCTACGGCACGGTGGGCCTGGCCTACCAGTACGGCTACGGCTTCCTCGCCAGTTACCTCGGCGTCTCCGGGGCCTTCCTGCTCGCGCCGGTGCTGCTCTACCCGATCCTGCGCATCACACGCACCTACCAGCTTTCATCGCTGGCCGACCTGTTCGCCTTCCGCTTTCGCAGCACCTGGGCCGGCGCACTCACCACGCTATTCATGCTGATCGGTGTGTTGCCGTTGCTGGCCCTGCAGATCCAGGCGGTGGCCGACTCCATCGGCATCCTCAGCCGCGAGCCGCTACAGGAAAAAGTCGCGCTGAGCTACTGCGGCCTGATCATCCTGTTCACCATCCTGTTCGGCGCGCGTCATATCGCCACGCGTGAGAAACACGAGGGCCTGGTGTTCGCCATCGCCTTCGAATCGCTGGTCAAGCTGGTCGCTCTGGGCGTGATCGGCTGGTACGCGCTGTACCAGGTGTTCGGTGGCCCACGTGAACTGGAATTGTGGCTGGTACAGAACCAGGCGGCGTTAGCCACGCTGCACACGCCGCTGCAAGAGGGCCCGTGGCGCACCCTGCTGCTGGTGTTCTTCGCCTCGGCCATCGTCATGCCGCACATGTACCACATGACCTTCACCGAGAACCTCAATCCGCGCGCCATGGTCAGCGCCAGCTGGGGCCTGCCGCTGTTCCTGCTGCTGATGAGTCTGGCCGTGCCGCTGATCCTCTGGGCCGGCCTCAAGCTCGGGGCGACCACCAACCCCGAATACTTCACCCTGGGCCTGGGCATCGCGGTCAACAGCGAGACCCTGGCATTGCTCGCCTATGTCGGCGGACTATCGGCCTCCAGCGGCCTGATCATCGTTTCGACCCTGGCGCTGTCGGGCATGGCCCTCAACCACCTGGTACTGCCGCTCTACCAGCCACCGGCCGAGGGCAACATCTACCGCTGGCTGAAGTGGACACGCCGCACGCTGATCGCCTGCATCATCATGGCCGGCTACGGCTTCTACCTGCTGCTGGGGGCGCAGCAGGACCTGGCCAATCTGGGCATCGTCGCCTTCGTCGCCACTCTGCAGTTCCTTCCCGGCGTGCTCTCGGTACTGTATTGGCAAACGGCCAATCGCCGCGGCTTCATCGCCGGTTTGCTGGCCGGCATCAGCGTCTGGGCACTGACCATGCTGCTGCCGCTGCTGGGCAACCTGGAAGGCTTCTACCTGCCGCTGTTCAACGTCATCTATGTACTCGACGATGCCAGCTGGCACCTCGCCGCCATTGCCTCGCTCGCCGCCAACGTACTGGTATTCACCCTGGTGTCGCTGTTCACCGAAGCCAGCCCCGAGGAAAAGAGCGCCGCCGAAGCCTGCGCAGTGGACAACGTGCGCCGCCCGCAACGGCGCGAGCTGGTCGCCGTGTCGCCGCAGGACTTTGCCGCGCAACTGGCCAAGCCACTCGGCGCCAAGACCGCGCAACGCGAAGTCGAGCAGGCCCTGCGCGATCTGCATCTGCCCTTCGACGAAAGCCGCCCCTATGCCCTGCGCCGCCTGCGCGACCGCATCGAGGCCAACCTGTCCGGCCTGATGGGGCCGAGCGTGGCACAGGACATCGTGGAAACCTTCCTGCCCTACAAATCCGGCAGCGAGGGCTATGTCACCGAGGATATCCATTTCATCGAAAGCCGCCTGGAAGACTACCAGTCGCGCCTCACCGGCCTCGCCGCCGAGCTCGACGCGCTACGCCGGTACCACCGCCAGACACTGCAGGAGCTGCCAATGGGCGTGTGCTCGCTGGCCAAGGACCAGGAGATCCTGATGTGGAACCGGGCCATGGAAGAGCTCACCGACATTCCCGCGCAACGTATCGTCGGCTCGCGCCTGAGCACCCTGAGCGAACCCTGGCAGAGCCTGCTGCAGGACTTCATCGAACGCCCGGACCAGCATCTGCATAAACAGCATCTGGCGCTCGATGGCCAGATTCGCTGGCTCAACCTGCACAAGGCAGCCATCAACGAACCGCTGGCGCCCGGTAACAGCGGCCTGGTGCTGCTGGTCGAGGACCAGACCGAAACCCAGATGCTCGAAGACAAACTGGTGCACTCCGAGCGCCTGGCCAGCATCGGCCGCCTCGCCGCTGGCGTGGCCCACGAGATCGGCAACCCCATCACAGGTATCGCCTGCCTGGCGCAAAATATGCGCGAAGAGCGCGAGACCGACGCCGAACTGACCGAAATCAGCGGGCAGATCCTCGAACAGACCAAACGTGTGTCGCGCATCGTCCAGTCGCTGATGAGCTTCGCCCACTCCGGCAGCCACCAACGCAGCGACGAGCCGGTGTGCCTGGCCGACGTGGCGCAGGACGCCATCGGCCTGCTGTCGTTGAACAAGCGCAACTTCGACATCCAGTTCTACAACCTCTGCGATCCGCAGCACTGGGCCTGTGGCGATCCGCAGCGCCTGGCTCAGGTACTGATCAACCTGCTGTCCAACGCCCGCGACGCCTCGCCTCCGGGCGGCGCCATCCGCGTGCGCAGCGAAGCCAGCGAACATACCGTCGACCTGATCGTCGAGGATGAAGGCAGCGGTATTCCCAAAGCGATCATCGACCGCCTGTTCGAACCCTTCTTCACCACCAAGGACCCCGGCGAGGGGACCGGCCTGGGCCTCGCGCTGGTCTATTCGATCGTGGAAGAGCATTATGGACAGATAACAATCGACAGCCCGGCTGACCCCGAGCGCCAATTGGGCACTCGAATTCGGGTCACCCTGCCAAGGCATGTCGAGGCGACGTCCGTAGCGATGTAAACAGCGAGAGAGGCTGCCAATGGCACCTCCGTGACCGTCGAGAGACCGAATTGATGCCACATATTCTTATCGTCGAAGACGAAACCATTATCCGCTCTGCCTTGCGCCGCCTGCTCGAACGCAATCAATACCAGGTCAGCGAAGCTGGCTCGGTACAGGAAGCCCAGGAACGCTACAGCATTCCCACCTTCGACCTGATCGTCAGCGACCTGCGCCTGCCCGGCGCACCGGGCACCGAACTGATCAAACTGGCCGAAGGCACCCCAGTGCTGATCATGACCAGCTACGCCAGCCTGCGCTCGGCGGTGGACTCGATGAAGATGGGCGCAGTCGATTACATCGCCAAGCCCTTCGACCACGACGAAATGCTACAGGCCGTCGCCCGCATCCTGCGCGACCGCCAGGAAGCCAAAAGCGCACCGGCACCTACTGCCGCCAGCAACGCGCGCAGCGGCAATGCCGAAAAGGTGGTGGACAACGCCAATGGCGAGATCGGCATCATCGGTTCCTGCGCGGCCATGCAGGAGCTCTATAGCAAGATTCGCAAGGTAGCCCCCACCGACTCCAATGTGCTGGTGCAGGGTGAGTCCGGCACGGGCAAGGAGCTGGTTGCGCGCGCCCTGCACAACCTTTCCAAGCGCGCCAAGGCCCCGCTGATTTCGGTGAACTGCGCCGCCATTCCGGAAACCCTGATCGAGTCCGAGCTGTTCGGCCACGAGAAAGGCGCCTTCACCGGCGCCAGTGCCGGACGCGCCGGCCTGGTCGAGGCGGCCGATGGCGGTACGCTGTTCCTCGACGAGATTGGCGAGTTGCCGCTGGAAGCCCAGGCGCGCCTGCTGCGCGTACTGCAGGAAGGCGAAAYTCGTCGGGTCGGGTCGGTGCAGTCGCAGAAAGTGGATGTGCGCCTGATCGCCGCCACCCACCGCGACCTGAAGACACTGGCCAAGACCGGCCAGTTCCGTGAAGACCTTTATTACCGTCTGCACGTCATCGCGCTCAAGCTGCCAGCATTGCGTGAACGAGGCAGCGACGTGATCGAAATCGCCCAGGCCTTCCTGGTGCGCCAGTACACACGCATGGGCCGCGAGCCGTTGCGTTTCGCTCATGACGCCGAGCAGGCGATCCGCCACTATCCCTGGCCGGGTAACGTGCGTGAACTGGAGAACGCCATCGAGCGTGCGGTGATTCTCTGCGAGGGTGCGGAAATTTCCGCGGACCTGCTGGGCATCGACATCGAGCTGGACGATCTGGATGACGAGGACTTCGGCCTGCCGGCGGCAGGCGGACAGAGCAGTGGCAATAGCCACGAACCTACCGAGGATCTGTCACTGGAGGACTACTTCCAGCACTTCGTCCTCGAGCATCAGGACCACATGACCGAGACCGAGCTGGCCCGCAAGTTGGGCATCAGTCGCAAATGCCTGTGGGAACGGCGTCAACGCCTGGGCATTCCGCGACGCAAATCCGGTGTGACCAGCGGCCCTTGACGCCACGGCCTCGGTGACAACCTGCCCGCGCACGGGTTCCACAAGTTGTTACCGTTTCAATATCTCGTAACAAAGGCCGGGTCTATCGGTAACGAAAGCCCGGCCTTTTTCTCCCCCACCGAACACCCATGATTGCCGCAAACCCTTGATTTACAAGGATTCGCAAAAACTGGCACGGCATCTGCTTTATCTCTGGCACAACAACAATAACAAGCAATGCCCTACACAATAAGAACAAGACGTAACGACTCCAGAACAACAAAAACAACAAGGTACGGAGGCGCAGCTAACTGATTCTTTTGGAGAGGAGTTGCCGCGAGGGGTTCGCCCCAGCGACCAGACTGAGAACAATAAAACTGCCTCAAGGCAGCGCCGGAACTGGTTGATTAAGGCAGCATCAGCGTCCAAAGAAATCCGTTTGCTATTGGCTCCCCTCTCTAGGGAGCACCCGGTAAGCCACGGCAAGCCGGGAAGGGCCGAACAACAAAAACAACAGGCCCTCAATAACAATAAAAACATAGCACGCACCAACTTGGGGGGGAGCTTCGGCTCCCCCAGTAGCTTCCGGTCCTCGAATCCCCGCCTGCCGCCCTTCTACACACCTTCTCCCTACACGATGCTAGAATCCGCTGCAAACATGCGGTCATCGTTTCGCATGCAGTTGAAAAACCTTGCCGAAGCAAACTGCTTTTAACGCCGTGATGCTCACGCAATTTGATTTTCAAGCGCATGCGCAGCAGGCCGACCACTACTCCAAACAGTGCATCCCATGCTGAAAAAGCTGTTCAAATCTTTCCACTCACCTCTGCGCCGTGCCCCACGTCCACGCAGCACTCCCGAAGTGCTGAGCAGTAGCCAACACCCGCTCAAGCGCAACGAGATCAGCCGTCACGCCATCAGCGTGGTCGAGCGCCTGCAGAAGGCCGGCTACCAGGCCTATCTGGTCGGCGGCTGTGTACGCGACCTGCTGCTGGATATTGACCCCAAGGATTTCGACGTGGCCACCAGTGCCACGCCCGAACAGGTCCGCGCCGAATTCCGTAACGCACGGGTGATCGGCCGCCGCTTCAAGCTGGTACACGTTCATTTTGGTCGCGAGATCATCGAAGTGGCCACCTTCCGCGCCAATCACCCTCAGGGTGATGAGGAAGAGAACAGCAATCTGGCGTCACGCCACGAGAGCGGCCGCATCCTGCGTGACAACGTCTATGGCACGCTGGAAGACGATGCCCAGCGCCGCGACTTCACCATCAATGCGCTGTACTACGATCCGACCCAGGAACATATCCTCGACTACGCCCGCGGCATGCACGATGTGCGCAACCATCTGGTGCGGCTGATCGGTGACCCGGAACAGCGTTACCTGGAAGACCCGGTGCGCATGCTGCGTGCGGTGCGTTTCGCCGCCAAGCTCGACTTCGAGATCGAGAAGCACAGCGCCGCGCCGATTCGCCGTCTGGCGCCAATGTTGCGCGACATTCCCTCAGCGCGTCTGTTCGACGAAGTGCTCAAGCTGTTCCTCGCAGGTTACGCCGAGTACACCTTCGACCTGCTGCTCGAGCACGATCTGTTTGCCCAGCTCTTCCCGGCCAGCGGCGCGGCGCTCAAGCAGAATCCGCAGTACACCGAGAAGCTGATTCGCCAGGCGCTGATCAACACCGACGACCGCATCCATGATGGCAAATCGGTCACGCCAGCCTTTCTCTTCGCCGCACTACTGTGGCCTGCGCTGCCGGCCCGCGTGCTGCAACTGCAGAACAAGGGCATGCCGCCGATTCCGGCGATGCAGGAAGCCGCCCATGAACTGATCGCCGAGCAGTGCCAGCGCATCGCCGTACCCAAGCGCTTCACCATCCCGATTCGCGAGATCTGGGACATGCAGGAGCGCCTGCCGCGCCGCAGCGGTAAACGCGCCGACCTGCTGCTGGAAAATCCGCGTTTCCGCGCCGGCTACGACTTCCTCCTGCTGCGCGAACTGGCCGGGGAAGACACCGGCGGCCTGGGCGAATGGTGGACGGACTATCAGGACGCCAACGACAGCGAGCGTCGGCAAATGATTCGCGACCTGGCCGGCAAAGGCGAAAGCACCGGCAATGCGCCGCGCAAACGTCGCCGCAGCAGCAACAATCGCCGTAAGCGCAGCGACGAAAGCGGCGGCGAATGATGGAGCGGGTTTACATCGGCCTTGGCAGCAACCTGGCCGAACCGCTGCAACAGCTGCGCGCGGCCTTGCATGCCATCGCGCAGTTGCCGCACAGCCAGTTGCAGGCTCATTCGTCGTTCTACATCAGCGATCCACTTGGCCCGGCGGACCAACCGCGTTACGTCAACGCCGTGGCGGCGCTGGATACCGAGCTGCAGCCCTGGCAGTTGCTCGATGCACTGCAACGCATCGAGCAGGAGCAGGGCCGCGTGCGCAAGGCCGAGCGCTGGGGGCCGCGCACACTGGACCTGGACATCCTGCTATTCGGTGAGCGCCTGATCGACGATGAGCGTCTGACCGTGCCGCACTACCACATGCAGGCGCGCCCCTTCGTGCTCTATCCGCTGGCCGAACTGGCCGCTGAGCTGCAACTGCCGGATGGCCGCAGCCTCGATGCGATGCTGCAAGACTGCCCATTTACCGGCCTGGAACGCCTGGCCGAGTAGCCCAGCCGGCCTCTGTGGCAGGGGCCTCAGCCGCGACCCGACAAGCTCGCCGAAGAAGCGCATCCCACAGGGCGGCCTCTTGCGCCCCCCGACATCCCGCGCATTGGCGGTAACGCCAGTAACAGCCGGGTAACACCTGCAATTGACTTCGCCTGCCCCCATCAGGACTATAGGCGTCCCGTCGCCCTGCGCCGGACGCACCTTTGATGCCAATCCAGGCCGGATTGCAGCCAGATAGAAGCGGTATACCGAGCCTGAGCGAGGACCTTTGAAATGCCTGACGTTACCCTGACCACCCTGCAGAGCCTCAAGCAGAACGGTGAAAAGATCGCCATGCTGACCTGCTATGACGCCACCTACGCCCATGCGGCCTGCCAGGCGGGTGTCGACGTGTTGCTGGTCGGCGACTCCCTGGGCATGGTCCTGCAGGGCCACGACAGCACCCTGCCGGTCAGCGTCGAGGAAATGGCCTATCACACTGCCTGCGTCAAACGCGGCAACCAGGGCGCACTCATCGTCACCGATCTGCCGTTCATGGCGTACGCCACCACCGAGCAGACACTGCACAACAGCGCCAAGCTGATGCAGGCTGGCGCGCATATGGTCAAACTGGAGGGCGCAGGCTGGCTGGCCGAGCCGATCCGTCTGCTGGCCGAACGTGGCGTACCGGTGTGCGCGCATTTGGGCCTGACCCCGCAGGCGGTGAACATTCTCGGTGGCTACAAGGTTCAGGGCCGCCAGGAGGCGCAGGCACGGCAGATGCGCGCCGATGCCATGGCTCTGGAGCAGGCCGGCGCGGCCATGCTGCTGCTCGAATGCGTGCCGAGCGAACTGGCCGCGGAAATCACCCAGGCAGTGAAGATTCCGGTGATCGGTATCGGCGCTGGCAGCGCCACCGACGGCCAGGTCCTGGTGCAGCACGACATGCTCGGGCTGTCGCTATCGGGCCGCGCACCGAAGTTCGTGCGTAACTTCATGGAAGGCCAAAATAGCATTCAGAGTGCCTTCAGCGCTTACGTAAAGGCCGTGAAGGACGTTAGCTTCCCTGCCGCCGAACATGGTTTCTCCGCATGAACATGGTGAAAACCCTTCGCGAATTGCGCGCAGCCGTTGCCCAGGCACGAGCCGAGGGTAAGCAGATCGGCTTCGTGCCGACCATGGGCAACCTGCACGCGGGTCATGTTTCGCTGGTGGAAATCGCCGCCCAACGTGCTGACTTCGTGGTCGCCAGCATCTTCGTCAATCCACTGCAGTTCGGTGCAGGTGAAGACCTGGATACGTATCCGCGTACCCTCGCCGCCGACCAGGAAAAATTGCTCGCGGCCGGCTGCCACCTGCTGTTTCACCCCGATGTCGCGGAAATCTACCCGCACGGCATGGGTGACCAGACCCGCGTCAGCGTGCCCGGTGTTTCCGAGGGTCTCTGCGGTGCGAGTCGTCCGGGGCATTTCGAAGGCGTCGCGACGGTGGTGACCAAGCTGTTCAACATGGTCCAGCCTGATCTGGCCGTTTTCGGTGAGAAGGACTACCAGCAACTGGCGGTAATCCGCGCACTGGTGCAGGACCTGAACATGCCGATCCAGATTATCGGTGCGCCGACTCAACGCGCCGAGGACGGCCTTGCCCTGTCCTCGCGCAACGGTTACCTCAGCGACGCACAACGCGCCACCGCCCCTGCGCTGTATCGGGGCCTGCAAACGATTGCCGAAGAACTGCGCCGTGGCGCTCGCGACTACGCACGGCTTATCGACAGCACTCAGGCGCAGCAACGCGCCGCTGGTTTCATCCCCGATTACCTGGAGATCCGCAATGCGGTGAATCTGCGTCCGGCACAGCTCGACGACCATCACCTGGTGATTCTGACCGCCGCGCAGCTGGGTAGCACCCGCCTGATAGACAATCTGGTGGTTGAACTGCCACGCCAGTAGCTGCCTGCAAAGGCAGCCGGTTAAACTCTCAGAGGCCCGGATCGATCCGGGCCTTTTGCTTTTGTGGATCAGGAGCTCCGATGGCCTATTACCAGCAGCCTCAAGACGTCACCACCCTGCCCGCCTGGCAGGCCCTGCAGCAACATCGTGCCGAGATGGCCGGTTTCAGCATGCGCGAGGCCTTCGCTGCGGACACAAGGCGCTACCAGCGTTTTTCTCTCGACAGCTGCGGGCTGCTGCTGGATTACTCGAAAAACCTGATCGATGAGCGCGGCCTCGAGCTGCTGATTCAACTGGCCGAGCAGGCCGGTCTGCAGGAGTCCATCGCCAACCTGTACAACGGTGAGCAGGTCAATGCTTCGGAAGGCCGCGCCGCGCTGCATACGGCGCTGCGCAGCCCGATCGGCCGCCGTCTGCTGGTCGACGGCCATGACATCATCCCCGAGGTCCATCGCGTTCTGAATCAGGTCACCGAGCTGGTCAGTCGCATTCACAGCGGCCTGTGGCGCGGCTACAGCGAGAAACCGATCAAGGAAGTGGTCAACATCGGCATTGGTGGCTCGTTCCTCGGTCCGCAACTGGTTTCCGAAGCGCTGCGCCCGTTCACGCAGCGCGGTGTGCGCTGCCACTACCTGGCCAATATCGACGGCAGCGAATTCCGCGAGCTGACCGCCCGCCTCGATCCGGAAACCACCCTGTTCATCGTTTCCAGCAAGTCCTTCGGCACCCTGGAAACCCTCAAGAACACCTTGGCCGCGCGCGACTGGTACCTGGCCATGGGCGGCCCGGAAGAGCAGTTGCACCGCCACTTCATCGCGGTGACCAGCAACCGCAAGGCCGCCATCGAATTCGGTATCGGCGAAGAGAACATCTTCCCCATGTGGGACTGGGTCGGCGGGCGTTACTCGCTGTGGTCGGCCATCGGCCTGCCCATCGCGCTGGCCATCGGCGTGTCCAACTTCAAGGAATTGCTGGCCGGCGCCTACGCCATGGACCAGCACTTCACCCAGGCGCCACTGGCCGAGAACATGCCAGTGCTGATGGCCCTGCTGGGCATCTGGTACACCAATTTCTGGGGTGCGCAGAGCCACGCGATCCTGCCCTATGATCATTACCTGCGTAACTTCACCAAGCACCTGCAACAGCTGGACATGGAGTCCAACGGCAAGAGCGTGCGCCAGGACGGCACGTCACTGGACATCGCCACCGGGCCGATCATCTGGGGCGGCGTCGGCTGCAACGGCCAGCATGCCTACCACCAGTTGCTGCATCAGGGCCGCCTGTTGGTCCCGGCGGACTTCATCGTCCCGGTCAACAGCTACAACCCGCTCTCCGACCATCACCAGTGGCTGTTCGCCAACTGCCTGTCGCAGGCCCAGGCGTTGATGCAGGGCAAGACGCGCGAAGAGGCCGAAGCCGAACTGCGCGCCAAGGGATTGAGCGAAGACGACGTGCAGCGCCTGGCGCCACACAAGGTGATCCCCGGCAACCGTCCGAGCAACATCCTGGTGATGAATCGCATCGCGCCGTTCGAGCTGGGCGCGCTGGTAGCGCTGTACGAGCACAAGGTATTCGTGCAAAGCGCGATCTGGGGCATCAATGCCTTCGACCAGTGGGGCGTGGAGCTGGGCAAGGAGATGGGCAAGGAGGTCTATCAGCGCCTGACAGGCCAGCTCGACGGTAGCGCATCGGATGCCTCGACCCAGGGTCTGATCGTCCATTTCCGCGAGCATCATCGCGGCTGATCCCACCTCTTGTCGCAGCCCGGCGCCAAGCGCTGGGCTGCGTCCCTGCTTTCGTCGCCCCGACTACGCCCTTTCCCTGGAACATCCCCCCTTGAACCAAGCACCTGCTTGGGTGCACCCTTGTGCCTGTTGCGGACAAACAATTACAAGGACCCCGCCATGTTCGAGATCACCCGTCACCCCGTGGCCGACGCGGTGCGCCAGCGTGCACACCTGGATAACGACGCCTATCTGCGCCTGTACCAGCAGTCCGTCGAGCAACCCGATACCTTCTGGGCCGAGCAGGCCAAGGCCTTTCTCACCTGGTTCAAGCCCTGGGATCAGGTCCACAGCAGCGACCTGAAACAGGGCAGCGCCGAGTGGTTCAAGGGCGGCCAGCTCAACGTCGCCTACAACTGCATCGACCGCCATCTGCAACAGCGCGGCGAACAGATCGCCATCATCTGGGAAGGCGACAACCCGGCTGAATCAGCGCACATCACCTACAACAAGCTACATCACAACGTCAGTCGCCTGGCCAACGTGCTCAAAAGCCGTGGCGTGAAGAAAGGCGACCGGGTGTGCATCTACATGCCGATGATCCCCGAAGCGGCCTACGCCATGCTCGCCTGCGCGCGCATCGGCGCCGTGCATTCGGTGGTGTTCGGCGGCTTCTCCCCGGACGCCTTGCGTGACCGCATCCTCGATGCCGACTGCCGCGCGGTGATCACCGCCGACGAAGGCGTACGCGGCGGCAAGTACGTACCGCTGAAGAACAACGTCGACAAGGCCCTGCAGAGCTGCCCGAACGTCTCCACCGTGGTGGTGGTCGAGCGCACTCAGGGTGACGTCGCCTGGGTGGAGGGCCGTGACCTCTGGTACCACCAGGCGCTCAAGGAAGTCGAGGCTGACTGCCCGGCCGAGCCGATGGACGCCGAGGACCCGCTGTTCATCCTCTACACCTCGGGCTCGACCGGCAAACCCAAGGGCGTGCTGCACACCACCGGCGGTTACCTGCTCGGCGCGGCGATGACCCACAAGTACGTGTTCGACTACCACGAGGGCGACATCTACTGGTGCACCGCCGATGTCGGTTGGGTCACCGGGCACAGCTACATCGTCTACGGCCCGCTGGCCAACGCCGCCACCACGCTGATGTTCGAAGGCGTGCCCAACTACCCGGACGCCTCGCGCTTCTGGCAGGTGATCGACAAGCACCAGGTCAACACCTTCTACACCGCTCCCACTGCCCTGCGCGCGCTGATGCGCGAAGGCGAGGCGCCGGTCAAGAGCACCTCGCGCAGCAGCCTGCGCCTGCTCGGCACGGTAGGCGAACCGATCAACCCGGAAGCCTGGGAATGGTACTTCCATGTGGTGGGCGATACCCGCTGCCCCATCGTCGATACCTGGTGGCAGACCGAAACCGGCTCCATCCTGATCACCCCGCTGCCCGGCGCCACCGACCTCAAGCCGGGCTCGGCCACCCGCCCCTTCTTCGGCGTGCAGCCGGTGCTGCTCGACGAACAGGGCAAGGAGATCGACGGTCCCGGCAACGGCGTGCTGGCCATCAAGGCCAGCTGGCCGAGCCAGATCCGCAGCGTCTACGGCGATCATCAGCGCATGATCGACACCTACTTCAAGCCCTACCCCGGCTACTACTTCACGGGTGACGGCGCACGCCGCGACGAGGACGGCTACTACTGGATCACCGGCCGCGTGGACGACGTGATCAACGTCTCGGGGCACCGCATCGGCACTGCCGAGGTGGAAAGTGCGCTGGTACTGCACGATGCAGTGGCCGAGGCGGCAGTGGTCGGCTACCCGCACGACGTGAAGGGCCAGGGCATCTACGCCTATGTCACCCTGATGAATGGCCAGGAGCCGTCCGACGAGCTGAAGAAGGATCTGCTAGCCCTGGTCGGCAAGGAGATCGGCAGCTTCGCCAAGCCGGAGCTGATCCAGTGGGCGCCGGGTCTGCCCAAGACCCGCTCGGGCAAGATCATGCGGCGCATCCTGCGCAAGATCGCCTGCAACGAGCTGGAGAACATGGGCGATACCTCGACCCTAGCCGACCCGAGCGTGGTCGACAGCCTGATCGATCAGCGCCTCAACCGCTGAGCCTCGCGCCCGGCCTGAAAGGGCCGGGCGCATCTTGTCTTGTGCCTGCCAAGCGCTGAAACTGCGCGCCATGGAAAGCCTACGTCGTCAGATCGAAAAACAGGTGCACAGCCTCACCGGCGCTTCGCTGGGCGTGCTCGACCTCGACCAGCCGCGCGGTGATGCCGGCCTGTTCGGCCCCGAGTCGATGGTTTGGAAAGTCCACGCCGACTTTACCGCGATGATGGTCGGCGGCATCTCCGCCCTGCTCCTGCAGATGCTCCACCCGCTGGCGCTTGCCGGCGTGTGGGACCACTCCACCTTCCGCCAGGACATGCTCGGCCGACTGCGCCGCACCAGCCTGTTCATCGCCGGCACCACTTACGGTGGCCTGCATGACGCCGAGCGACTGATCGACAAGGTGCGCACCATCCATCTGCAGGTGATCGGCAGCGCGCCGGACGGCCGCCCCTATGCCGCCAGCGATCCCGAGCTGCTGACCTGGGTGCATGTCTCCGAGGTCAGCCAGTTTCTCGCCGGTTACCTGCGTTATGTCGACCCGCAGCTAGCGGTTGCCGAGCAGGATCGCTACTACCGCGAAGTGGCGTTGATCGCCGAGCGCCTCGGCGCACAGAACGTGCCCACGTCGCGCCAGGCCATCAGCGACTACCTCGAGCACATGCGTGCGCAGTTGCTGTGTGACGAGCGCACCCGCGAAGTGGTGCGACTGCTGTATGCCGCACCGATGCCCAATATCCTCGCCAAGCCTTTCGGCAACCTGATGATGCAGGCCGGCGTTGACCTGCTGCCGGACTGGGCCAGCGATCTGCTCGGCGAACATCAGGCTCCCTGGCGCCGTCCGCTGATTCGCAGCAGCGTACAACGCACCGCCTCGCTGCTGCGCTGGGCGATTCGTAACAGCGCCGCACAGCGCGCCCACCGTCGTCTGCTGCCAATCTCGTAGGGCGGGTGCGACCCGCCGCCAGCATGCGCCACGCTCTCGAGCAGCGGCTTTTCTTGCTAGACTGCTGCCCTTTCCTTTCTCCGAGACGCCGCGCATGCCTTCTCTTGACCAGGCGCTGCGCGCCGCCCTCGCCACTCGCGAAAACCTGCTCGCAGACCTGCACGCCCAGGGCACCGACTGCTACCGGCTGTTCCACGGAAGTCAGGAAGGCGCGCCCGGCCTGACCGTCGACCGCTACGGCCCGCAGCTATTGGTGCAGAGCTTTCATCAGCCGCTTGCAGCCAGTGATCTGCACAACATCATCGACAGCGTCGAAACCCATCTGGGACAGACGCTGCTACCGGTCTACAACGACCGCTCCAAGGGCAATTCGCGGATCGATCGCGATCCGAGCCTATTCCAGGCCGACGATGCGGCACTGGAGGATATGGTCGGCCGCGAATGGGGGTTGAATTACCGCGTACGCGGTCGGCATTCCGGACAGGACCCGCTGCTGTTTCTCGACCTGCGTAACGCCCGTGGCTGGATCAAGACCAACAGCGCCGGCAAGTCCGTGCTCAACCTGTTCGCCTATACCTGCGGCGTCGGTCTATGCGCCGCAGCGGGCGGTGCACGCGAGGTAAGCAACCTCGACTTCGCGCAGGGCAACCTCGCCGTGGGCCGCGAGAACGGCGCACTCAATCCCGAGCTACCCGTCATGCAGTTCATCCAGTCCGACTATTTTCCGGCGATTCGTCAGCTGGCCGATCTACCGATCAGCAGCCGACGCGGGCAAAAACTGCCGAGCTATCCGCGCCTGCAGCCGCGCCAGTTCGACCTGGTGTTCCTCGACCCGCCCGCCTGGGCCAAGAGCGCTTTTGGCACCGTCGATTTGCTGCGCGACTATCAAAGCCTGCTCAAACCGGCACTCCTGGCCACTGCCGACGGCGGCACGCTGGTGTGCAGCAACAACCTGGCGAAGGTGGAGATGAACGACTGGCGCACGCAAGTGCTGCGCTGCGCCGAGAAGCTCGGCCGCCCAGTGCAGGATTGCCAGGTGATAGTCCCTGCGCCGGACTTTCCTTCGCAAGACGCCAAACCACCCCTTAAAACCCTGATCCTGCACCTGTGAAACGGGAAATCATTCACTACGAATACGGCTATAACGACCGGAACTGAACCGTCGTGCCATACTCCAAGTCGTCTCCTCGTCTGGATAGATGACGCCAAGCCATGCCCAAAGGACTGAATCGCGCACTGAGCGCACTGTTGATCACCGTTTTCCTCTACAGCCTGATCGGCTTTCTGATTCTGCCGGGTATCGCCCTGCGTGTCGCCAACCAGCAGTTGGCGCAGTACGCCACGGTACCAGCCTCCCTGCAGCGTGTTCAGCTCAACCCCTTCACGCTTGAGCTGAGTCTTTGGGGCCTGCGTGTCGGCGAGACTGACCAGGAGCAGCTCAGCTTCCAGCGCCTCTACGCCAATCTGCAGAGCGACAGCCTGTGGAGCGGTGCCTTGCACCTGAGTGACGTCGAGCTCGACGGCGCGCGCACCGAGATACTGTTCGACAAGGACGGTACGCTCAATCTCACCCAGTTGTTCCGACTGCCGGAAAGCCAGGCGGAGCCCAAGGCAGAGAGCGGCGAGGAGCCCTTCCCGCTGCGCATCGACAGCATTCGTCTACGCGAGAAGTCACTGCGCTTCCAGGACCTGCGCCCGAGCGAGGCGGTCGAATTCGCCTATGACGCACTCGACCTGGAACTCAACAACCTCAGCACCCTGGCCGGCGACAACGCGGAAATGACCATGACCGCCAGTGGCCCGCACGGCGCCAGGATAGACTGGCGCGGCCAGGTCAGCCTGACGCCGATCACCTCCAGCGGCAGCCTGAGCGTCAGCGATGGCCGCCTGAGCACCTTCTGGCCTTACGTGCGCGACACCTTGCCGCTGGTGCTCAAGGAGGGCCAGGTCGATCTCAGCAGCGACTATCGCCTCGACCTCTCCAGCGGCACCGAACTGCAACTGAGCAAGATCAAGGTGCAGTTGGCCCCCTTCGCCATCGACGATCCGCAAGGCAAACCGCTGGTACGCCTGCAACGCCTGGATATCGACAACACCAGCCTCGACCTGGCCAAGCAGCAGGTGCTGGTCGGCCAGGTGCGCAGCCAGGGTCTGGAGGCCTGGGCGGCGCGCGAAGCCGACGGCCAACTGGACTGGCAGAAACTGTTCGCCAAACCCGAAAGCCCCCAGAGCGAGGCCCCCGCCCCCACGGAGCAGGCCGGCGCAAGCAAGCCCTGGCAGGTACTGCTGCAGGATGTGCAACTGCGCGACTACAAGGCCCACCTGGCCGACCGCGTACCTCAGCAGGAAGTGGCCGTGGAGATCGGCCCGCTGAACCTCGACCTGAAGAACTTCGACAGCCTCGGCGACAAACCTTTCGACCTCAGGCTCGACACCGGCCTGGGCAAGCAGGGCAAGCTGCAGGCAGCCGGCAACGTGCAACTGAGCCCGACCAGTGCTCAGCTCAAGGTGGACACGCAGGACATCGACCTGCGCCTGGCGCAGGCCTATCTGAGCCCCTTCATTCGCCTGGAGCTGCGCAGCGGCTTGCTCGGCAGTGACCTCGACGTGCAGCTCAAGAGCACCGAGCCGCTGGCGCTCAGCGTCACCGGCAGCGCCAGGGTCGATCAGTTGCATACCCTGGATACCCTGCGCGAACGTGATTTCGTACGCTGGAAACAGGTGCGGGTGAATGGCCTCGACTATCGCCACGGTGAAAGCCTGGCCATCGAACGCGTCGAACTGGATCAGCCCTATGCGCGCTTCGTGATCAACGAGAACCTGACCACCAACGTCAGCGAGCTGATCGTGCCGCAGCCGCCGACACAGAACGAGAACAAGACCGATGCGGGCAAGCCGCTGGCGATTCGCATCGGCGGCGTAGCCATCAATGACGGCTCGGCCAACTTCGCCGACTTCAGCCTGACACCCAGCTTCGCCACCGCCGTTCAGCAGATGAACGGACGCATCGGCGTACTCGACAATCAGAAGCCGCAAGCCGCCAGCGTCGATATCCAGGGCAAGGTCGACCGCTACGCGCCAATGAGCATCAAGGGCAAGCTGACGCCGTTCGATCCGCTCAACAGCCTGGACATCGCCACCAGCTTCAAGAATGTCGAGCTGACCACCGTCACCCCCTACTCCGGCAAATTCGCCGGTTATCGCATCCGCAAGGGCCGCCTCAACCTCGACCTGCACTACCGCATCGAGAAGGGCCAGCTAAATGCCGAGAACAAGGTGCTGGTGGAAAACCTGCAGCTGGGCGAACGCGTCGACAGCCCCGACGCAGTGGACCTGCCGATTCGCCTGGCAGTCGCCCTGCTCAAGGACACCCAGGGGCGTATCGCCATCGAGTTGCCGGTACAGGGTGATCTCAACAATCCGCAGTTCAGCGTCATGCCCATCGTCTGGCAGACCCTGCGCAATCTGGTGTTACGCGCAGCCCAGGCGCCATTCAAGTTCATCGCAGGACTGGTAGGTGGTAGCAACGTCGACCTCAGCACCGTGCCGTTCGTCGCTGGCTCTGCAGAGCTGGAGGCAGACGCGCGCCAGGCGCTGGACACGCTGGCCAAAGCGCTCGAGGAACGCCCGAATCTGCGCCTGGAGGTTGAAGGCCAGGCCGCGCAGAGTGCCGACGGCCCGCTGCTGGCCGAACAGCGTCTGCAACGCGAATTTCGCGAAACCTGGTACAAGGTGCTGCAACGCCGCGGTGACAAGGTGCCCGCCAGCCCCGATGAGTTGACGGTCGCTGAAGACGAACAGGCCGCGCTGCTCGAAGGCATCTATCGCACGCGCCTCAAGCAGCAGCCGCCTGCCGAATGGAGCGAGCTGGACAGCGAGCAACGCCAGCAAAACATGCGCAAGGCGGTGCTGGACTCCTGGGCTCAAAGCAAGCTGCTGTTGCGCCAACTGGCTCAGCAACGTGCTGCAACGATCAAGGATTATCTGGTTGAACAAGGTGGGTTGTACGATGAACGCGTCTACCTGATCGATGCCAACCTGGGTGAACCCGAAGCCGATGGCCGCGTGTTCACCACCTTGCACCTGGACAGCCAATGATCATGCGCCGCCTATCCATCACCACGTTCACCACGCTCACCACCCTGGTTGCCGGCCTGATCAGCATCGGCGTGCAGGCCGACACGCTGCGTTGCGGCAGCTCCCTGGTCAGCCTTGGCGACCGCACGTTCGAGGTCGAGCGCAAATGTGGCGCACCGGTGCACCGTGATCCGGTCGGCTACACGCTGGGCTCCTATGATCGTCGCGAGTACATGATCGAGGAATGGGTATACGGCCCGAGCAACGGCATGCTCAGCATCCTGCGCTTCGAGGGTAACCGTCTGACCACCATCGAACGTCGTCGCGAACGCTGAGCAGGAGGTTCTCATGCGCACATTCAGCTATCTGCTCACTCTGCTGTGTCTGCCCCTTATGGCTGAGGCGTCCTCCACCTACCGCTGCGGTAGCGCCTTGGTCAGCAAGACAGCGCCTGCCGCAGAGGTGCTGAACAAATGTGGCGAGCCTTCCAGCCGCGATTTTCTTGGTTACAAGGAAGTGGTCGATAGCTACGGCTTTCGCAACGAGGTGAGCGTCGAGGAGTGGGTCTACGGCCCGAAAAGCGGCATGTACCACTTTCTCCGCTTCGAGGGCGGCCGCCTGACCGAGATCCGCAGCAAGCGCGGTAGCTGACGTAACACTGCATGTAGGGTGCACGTTCCTGAAGCATCTCGAGCACCCGGCACAAAAAATCAAGGCCCCGCCGGTCACACCGGCGGGGCCTTCGCGCTTCCATGCCTATCGCTGTCCGTGCTGATCAGGCGTCCTGCCTGTAGCCATCCGTGCTGAAAACACATCCGTTTCTGCAGCTGTTGTCCGTTCCTGAGGGCATCCTTGCCCGGCAATCCGTGCTCAGAGCTTGTCGCTGAAATCGCGCAGCTCTTGCTGGGCCTTTTCCTTGGTCCAGCCGTAACGTTCTTGCAGCTTGCCAGCCAGGTATTCGCTGTGGCCCTCGGCGACGTCCAGGTCGTCATCGGTCAGGTTACCCCAACGCTCCTTCATGCGACCGCTGAGCTGCTTCCATTTGCCTTTGATGATGTCGCTATTCATGGTCATTCTCCCAGTGACAGAAGGTGGAGCCGGGCGCTAGCCCGGCCGGCTCGGCTATCAGTCAGCGGTTTTCAGGGCATCGGCGGACACGTCACGCACACCCTCGATTTCCTTGGTCTTGGCGATAGCCAGATCACGCTCGGCGTCGGTTGCGACCACGCCGGACAGGGAAACCACGCCCTGGTTAGTCTCGACCTTGATGTCCAGCGCGCTGAGGTTCGAGTCAGCGACGAAGGTGGACTTCACTTTGCTGGTGATCCAGGTGTCGGATACCGCCTGCTCGGCTTTATCCACAGTGTCATTGGCCGCCAGCATGGTCGGCTGTGCGGCGAAGGCTGCCGACGCCAGCGACATGCTCAGCACGGCAGCGGTCAGAGCGGTAGCGGCAAAACGGTTGATTGGCTGTTTCATGATTCGACTCCTGTACATTCCAGACAATCTGCAAACCAACTCCTGGTTGCAGGTTCACCAGTACTGTTGCAGGGGCTGTGCCAGGTTTTGAAATAAAATAAATCCCTTTAAAAACAAATACTTAATCTATATAAAAAATATGCTTTTGATTGCATTTCGCCGAGTCGCACAAAAACTCTCGGGCAATTTGCATGATTCGAGGTGCCCGGCATGACCGCATAACCTCATGAATGCATCGCTGGCGCAGGTTAAGGGCAACTGCGCTCTCCCTGACGATCAGGCACAAAAAAGGGCTCCCGCAGGAGCCCTTCTCGTTCGAACAGGCGAACCGTGCTTAGACGCCAGAGGCCTCGGCAGCAGCTACGTCCTTGATCGACAGTTTGATACGGCCGCGGTTATCCACGTCCAGCACCAGAACCTTCACTTCCTGGCCTTCCTGCAGCACGTCGGTGACCTTCTCCACGCGCTGATCGCTCAGCATGGAGATGTGCACCAGCCCGTCCTTGCCCGGCAGGATGTTGACGAATGCACCGAAGTCGACGATGCGCTCGACCTTGCCGACATAGATCTTGCCGATCTCGGCTTCTGCGGTGATGCCCAGAACGCGCTGACGAGCAGCTTCGGCAGCTTCTTTGGTTTCACCGAAGATCTTGATCGAGCCATCGTCTTCGATGTCGATCGAAGCCTTGGTTTCTTCGCAGATACCACGGATGGTGGCGCCGCCTTTACCGATGACGTCGCGGATCTTGTCCTGGTCGATTTTCATCGCAATCATGGTCGGCGCGTTGGCCGACAGCTCGCTGCGCGATTGGGCGATGACCTGGTTCATCTGGCCGAGGATGTTCAGGCGAGCTTCCAGCGCCTGCTCCAGAGCCTGCTCCATGATTTCTTCGGTGATGCCCTGGATCTTGATGTCCATCTGCAGCGCAGTAACGCCATTGGCGGTACCGGCAACCTTGAAGTCCATGTCGCCCAGGTGATCTTCGTCGCCGAGGATGTCGGTCAGAACGGCAAACTTGTCGCCCTCCTTGACCAGACCCATGGCGATACCGGCAACCGGTGCCTTCATCGGTACACCAGCATCCATCAGCGCCAGGGAAGCGCCGCAGACGGAAGCCATCGAGGAAGAACCGTTGGACTCGGTGATTTCCGAAACCACACGGATGGTGTACGGGAACACGTCAGCAGCCGGCAGCATGGCCTGAACCGAACGACGCGCCAGACGGCCATGACCGATTTCGCGGCGACCAGTGGCGCCCATGCGACCACACTCACCAACCGAGTATGGCGGGAAGTTGTAGTGCAGCATGAAGGGGTCTTTGCGCTCGCCTTCAAGGGTATCGAGCAGTTGCGCGTCACGCGCGGTGCCGAGGGTGGCAACCACCAGCGCCTGGGTTTCACCACGGGTGAACAGCGCCGAACCGTGGGTCTTGTCCAGTACACCGACTTCGATATTCAGGCCACGCACGGTGCGGGTGTCACGGCCATCGATACGCGGTTTGCCGTTGACGATGTTCTCGCGCACGGTGCGGTATTCGATTTCGCCGAAGGCTTCTTTGACTTCACCAGCGGAAGGCTGACCTTCTTCACCGGAGAACTTGGCAACGACCTGATCTTTCAGCTCGCCCAGACGCGCATAGCGGTCTTGCTTGATGGTGATGGTGTAAGCCTGGGAAATTGCCTCACCAAACTCGCTACGGATAGCGCTCAGCAGAGCAGTGTTCTCGGCTTTCGGCTGCCAGTCCCAGGTCGGCTTGCCGGCTTCGGCAGCCAGCTCGGTAACAGCCTGGATGACCGATTGGAATTCGTCGTGGGCGAACAGTACAGCGCCCAGCATCTGGTCTTCGGTCAGCTCTTTGGCTTCCGACTCAACCATCAGTACGGCGTCCTTGGTGCCCGCTACGACCATGTCCAGGCTGGAAGCCTTGAGTTGCTCGTAGGTCGGGTTCAGCAGGTAGCCGGCTTCCGGGTGGAAGGCAACGCGCGCAGCACCGATCGGGCCGTTGAACGGAATACCGGAGATAGCCAGGGCAGCCGAGGTACCGATCATCGCAGCGATGTCCGGATCGGTCTTCTTGCTGGTGGAAACCACGGTGCAGATGACCTGCACTTCGTTCTGGAAGCCTTCCGGGAACAGCGGACGGATCGGGCGGTCGATCAGACGCGAGGTCAGGGTTTCTTTCTCGGAAGGACGCGCCTCACGCTTGAAGAAACCACCTGGGATCTTGCCGGCAGCGTAGGTCTTTTCCTGGTAGTGCACGGACAGCGGGAAGAAGCCTTTGCTCGGGTCGGCAGTCTTGGCGCCGGTTACGGCAACCAGCACGCTGACGTCGTCGTCAACGGTGACCAGCACTGCGCCGGAGGCTTGACGGGCGATACGGCCAGTCTCGAGGGTAACGGTCGACTGACCGAACTGGAATTTCTTGATTACCGGGTTCACGGTGTTTTCCTTCTCTTTGTTGCCTTGGGGGAAATTGGAAAGAAGCGCGGGAGTCGGACCCGGTGCATCCCTCGAAAAGCCGAAAGCTGGAAGCCCGGCGCCACGAGGTGAGGATCACTCCCCACTCGCGACGCCGAACTCCCAGCTTCCAACTTGTGCAGCTCGCGTCTATTAACGACGCAGGCCCAGGCGACCGATCAGGGCGCTGTAACGACTGGCGTCTTTACCCTTCAGGTAGTCCAGCAGCTTACGGCGCTGGTTAACCATACGGATCAGACCACGACGGCTGTGGTGATCTTTACCGTTGGCCTTGAAGTGGCCTTGCAGCTTGTTGATGTTGGCGGTCAGCAGGGCAACCTGCACTTCCGGGCTACCGGTATCGCCTTCAGCTTGCTTGTAGTCGTTAACGATCTGGGCTTTTTCTTCAACGCTGAGTGCCATGTTGGCTTCCTCTCATCTGGAAACTGCCGAAGCAGTCTCAATAGGCCGGGAATCGCTTCCCGTGTTTTTAAAAGAGGTATGACCGTGCCTACTAACAGCCACCCTCGCAGCACCTGATGACGACATCGTCAGCATCAGGCTTTCAGCCCTCTCGGCCGAACCGTTCGGTGCTACGCACCGGTATAAATCAATCGACGCGGGGCGATTCGCCCATCGTCGCTCACTTCACCGATCCCGATGAAGCGACCATTGTGATCCTGCACCCGCACCATGCCGAACTTCGGTGCCTCCGGCGCTCGCACCGGCTGCCCTTGCAACCAGTAGAACGCGCTGTGCTCGGAGAACTGCAGCAGCGGCCAGTCCTGCAGACCGCTATCGGCCGGTAGCAGGAAGCGATCCAGCGCCTCGTTACCACCTTCGGCGTGTGCGGCCTCCAGTTCTTCCAGCGTCACGGTACGCGTCAGGTCGAACGGGCCGGCCTTGGTACGGCGCAGCTCGGCGACATGTGCACCGC
Organism: Pseudomonas sp. EggHat1; assembly: GCF_014892995.1. Classification (NCBI taxonomy): domain Bacteria; kingdom Pseudomonadati; phylum Pseudomonadota; class Gammaproteobacteria; order Pseudomonadales; family Pseudomonadaceae; genus Pseudomonas; species Pseudomonas sp. EggHat1. The sequence continues at coordinate 401,761 of NZ_JACKQK010000002.1, read as the reverse complement.
AGCCGAGCAGCTGGCCAAGATCCTCGACCAGCGTACGAATATAGGTGCCTTTGCTGCAATCGACCGCCAGACGGGCCTGCTCGCCTTCGCAGGCCAGCAGTTCCAGGCGCGCAATAGTAACAGAACGCGCTTCGCGCTCCACTACTTCACCCGCACGCGCCAGCTTGTAGAGTGGCTGACCATCCTTCTTCAACGCCGAGTACATCGGCGGTATCTGCTTGATTTCACCGCGAAAACGCGGCAACAGCGCCTCGATCTCGGCGCGACCGACGGTCACCGGGCGACGCTCGATGACATCGCCTTCGGCATCACCAGTGGTGGTGGTAACGCCTAACTGAGCGACGGTCTCGTAGCCCTTGTCAGCGTCGAGCAGATACTGGGAGAACTTGGTTGCCTCACCGAAGCACAGCGGCAACACACCGGTGGCCAACGGGTCGAGGCTGCCGGTATGGCCGGCCTTCTCGGCATTGAGCAGCCAACGAACCTTCTGCAGCGCGGCGTTGGACGTGAAACCGTGCGGCTTGTCGAGCAGGATGATGCCGTCGACCTTGCGGCGAATACGTTTGACCTGCGCCACGCCTTACTCCTTGGAACCTGCGGTGTCGTCGTGCAGACGATCTTCCGCCACGGCACGCTCGATCAGTGCCGACAGGTGAGCACCGCGCTGGACGCTCTCGTCGTAGTGGAAGTGCAGCTGTGGCACGCTGCGCAGCTTCATCGCCTTGCCCAGCTGCATGCGCAGGAAACCGGCCGCGTCGTTGAGTACCTTGAGGCTCTCTTTGATCGCCTCGGCATCATCCTGCCCCATGACGGTGATGAAGACCTTGGCGTGACCGATATCACGACTGACGTCGACTGCGGTGATGGTCACCAGCCCCAGACGCGGATCCTTGACCTCACGCCGGATAAGCTGGGCCAGTTCGCGTTGCATCTGGTCGCCGATACGCTGGGTACGGCTGTAATCTTTGGCCATTTTCTACTTACCTTTACTTCGTCCGCTGTCTGTTCGCCAGCGGACTCAAAAGCGGCAAACGCCCGGCCGCGCGAATGCGGGGCCGGGCGTTGCGTGTTGCGACTCGCGATTACAGGCTGCGAGCCACCTGGACTTTCTCGAACACTTCGATCTTGTCGCCGACCTTGACGTCGTTGTAGCTCTTCACCGCGATACCGCACTCCATGCCGTTACGCACTTCGGCGACGTCGTCCTTGAAGCGACGCAGCGATTCCAGCTCACCTTCGAAGATCACCACGTCTTCACGCAGTACGCGGATCGGACGGTTACGGAAGACAGTGCCTTCGATGACCATGCAACCGGCAACCGCGCCAAACTTCGGCGAACGGAATACGTCACGCACTTCGGCGGTGCCCAGGATGTTCTCGCGAACATCGCTGCCGAGCATACCGGTGAGCGCCTTCTTGACGTCTTCGATGATGTCGTAGATGACGTTGTAGTAGCGCATGTCCAGGCCTTCGGCCTCGACGATCTTGCGCGCACCGGCGTCAGCACGGACGTTGAAGCCGAACAGCACGGCGTTGGAAGCCAGCGCCAGGTTGGCATCGGACTCGGTGATACCACCGACGCCGCCACCGACCACACGCACCTGCACTTCGTCGTTACCCAGGGTGCTGAGCGAGCCTTGCAGGGCCTCCAGAGAACCACGCACATCGGACTTCAGCACGATGTTGAGGGTTTTCTTCTCTTCCTGGCCCATGTTCTCGAAAATGTTTTCCAGCTTGCCGGCGTGAGCACGGGCCAGCTTGACCTCACGGAACTTGCCTTGACGGAACAGGGCAACTTCGCGGGCCTTCTTCTCGTCGGCGACCACAGTCATGTCGTCACCGGCATCCGGCGTACCATCGAGGCCGAGGATCTCGACCGGAATGGACGGACCGGCCTCTTTGATCGGCTTGCCGTTCTCGTCAAGCATGGCACGCACGCGGCCATAGTTGACGCCGACCAGGACCATGTCGCCCTGACGCAGGGTACCGTCCTGAACCAGCACGGTGGCCACCGGGCCACGGCCCTTGTCCAGACGCGATTCGACCACCACACCACGACCCGGGGCCGAAGGAGTGGCTTTCAGCTCGAGGACTTCAGCCTGCAGCAGTACGGCTTCGAGCAGCTCGTCGATGCCGGTACCCATCTTGGCCGACACATGCACATAAGGTGCATCGCCGCCCCACTCTTCCGGGATCACGTCGAGAGCGGCCAGACCGTTCTTGATGTTGTCCGGGTTGGCATCGGGCTTGTCGATCTTGTTCACCGCGACCACGATCGGCACGCCAGCAGCTTTCGCGTGCTGTACGGCTTCCTGGGTCTGCGGCATTACGCCGTCGTCAGCTGCAACGACCAGGATGACGATGTCGGTCGCCTTGGCACCACGCGCACGCATGGCGGTAAACGCAGCGTGACCGGGGGTGTCGAGGAAGGTGACCATGCCACGCTCGGTTTCCACGTGGTAAGCACCGATATGCTGGGTGATGCCACCCGCTTCACCGGAAGCCACCTTGGCGCGACGAATGTAGTCGAGCAGCGAGGTCTTACCGTGGTCGACGTGGCCCATTACGGTCACGACCGGAGCACGGGAGAAGGCCTCACCTTCGAACTTCAGCGACTCGGCCAGGGAATCTTCCAGGGCGGTATCGCTGACCAGCTTGACCTTGTGGCCCAACTCTTCGGCGATCAGCTGGGCAGTTTCCTGATCCAGCACCTGGTTGATGGTGGCCGGGGTGCCCATCTTGAACATGAACTTGATGACTTCGGCGGCCTTGACCGACATCTGCTGAGCCAGATCGCCCACCGTGATGGTTTCGCCAATGGCCACTTCACGCACCACCGGACCGGCCGGAGCCTGGAAGCCATGCTGGTTGCGCTTCTTCATCTTCGACTTGCCGCGGCCACCACGACGGAAACCGTCGCTTTCTTCATCGACGCTACGCGGAGCGACGCGCGGAGCCGGCGCCTTCTCCTTGGTAGCGGGGCGATGCTGGGTGTGCTTGCGATCACGACGCTCATCTTCATCAGAGCGCGCCTTCTCGGGGCGACGCACTTCTTCTTTCTTGCGCTCGACTTCGACGACCGGAGCGGCAACCACCGGCTCGCTGACAGACGTCGGCGCAGCAGCTGGTGCAGCGCCATCGGTCGCAGCAGCGGCAGGCTGACGCTTGGCTTCTTCGTCAGCCTTGCGCTTGGCTTCTTCTTCGGCCTTCAGGCGCTCGGCCTCGGCAGCGGCGCGCTGCGCTTCCAGCTCGCGCTGCTTCTCGGCTTCGATCTCTTCCGGGCTGCGCTTGACGAAGGTTTTCTTCTTGCGCACTTCAACACTGATGGTCTTGCTGCCAGCAACGCGCAGGGTGCTGGTGGTCTTGCGCTGCAAGGTGATCTTGCGCGGCTCTTCGACCTTGTCGCCGTGACTGCTCTTGAGATGGGCCAGCAGGGCCTGTTTCTCACTATCGGTCACTACTTGTTCGGCACTGTCGTGGGACAGGCCAGCTTCACGCATCTGCTGCAGCAGGCGCTCAACCGGGGTGTCGACCACTGTGGCCAGTTCTTTAACCGTGACTTGCGTCATGCATCTTTCTCCTCAGGCCGCAACCGCTTATTCGAACCAATGGGCTCGGGCGGCCATGATCAGCTTGCCGGCACGTTCTTCGTCGATGCCGTCGATGTCGAGCAGGTCGTCAATCGACTGCTCGGCCAGGTCTTCACGGGTAATCACGCCGCGCAGCGCGAGCTCTAGAGCCAGCGCCTTGTCCATGCCTTCCAGTTCCAGCAAATCATCTGCCGGATGGGCATCGGCCAACTTCTCCTCGTTGGCGATCGCCTTGGTCAGCAGACGATCCTTAGCCCGTGCACGCAGCTCATTGACGATCTCCTCGTCGAAGCCATCGATACTGAGCATTTCTTCCATGGGTACGTAGGCAATCTCTTCGAGACTGGTGAAACCCTCTTCGACCAGGACTTGAGCCAGTTCTTCATCGACTTCCAGCTCGTCGACGAAGGACTGCATGATGTCGCCGGTTTCTGCCTGCTGCTTGGCCTGGATGTCCGCTTCGGTCATCACGTTCAGGGTCCAGCCGGTCAACTGACTGGCAAGACGCACGTTCTGACCGCCACGACCAATGGCCTGGGCCAGGTTGTCTTCGCCAACGGCGATGTCCATGGCATGGGCATCTTCATCGACGATGATCGCAGCCACTTCAGCCGGCGACATGGCATTGATGACGAACTGTGCAGGGTTGTCGTCCCACAGCACGATATCGACGCGCTCACCGCCCAGTTCGCCGGAAACGGCCTGGACGCGCGAACCACGCATACCGATGCAGGCGCCCTGCGGGTCGATACGCTTGTCCTTGGAGCGAACGGCGATCTTGGCGCGCGAACCCGGATCACGGGAAGCAGCCTTGACGTCGATCAGCCCTTCGGCGATTTCCGGTACTTCGATGCGGAACAGCTCGATCAGCATTTCCGGAGCGGTGCGCGACAGGATCAGCTGCGGACCGCGGTTCTCGGTACGAATTTCCTTGAGCAGAGCACGCAGACGCACACCCACGCGGAAAGTCTCACGCGGGATGATGTCTTCACGGGCCAGCAGCGCCTCGGCGTTGTTGCCCAGATCAACGATGACGTTGTCGCGGGTGACCTTCTTCACGGTGCCGGAGATGATCTCGCCCAGGCGTTCGCGGTAGGCGTCAACGACCTGAGCACGCTCGGCCTCGCGCACTTTCTGCACGATGACCTGCTTGGCAGTTTGCGCGGCGATGCGCCCGAACTCGATGGAGTCGACCTTCTCTTCGAGCACGGCACCGATCTTGGCGTTGGCCTCGACGGCCTGCGGCATATCTTCGGTCACCTGGTAGGCCGGGTCCTCGAACTCGGACTCGTCGACCACGGTCCAGCGTCGGAAAGTTTCGTAGCTACCGTTCTGACGGTTGATCGACACGCGCAGATCGACTTCGTCCTCGAAACGTTTCTTGGTGGCGGTCGCCAGAGCCAACTCCAGCGCCTCGAAAATCACGCCGGCCGGTACACCCTTTTCATTGGATACCGACTCAACAACCAGCAGTACTTCTTTGCTCATCGTACGCCTCGCCTTTCGCAATCCATTGGTTCTGCGCAGTCCGCGTCACGTTCACGCCATTGGCGCTATCTTCGTGAGCCGCCGCGCTACCTTCGCGCCATCTGTGTCGCTCGCGCTGCGCCGGCAATCGGCAGTCCAGCAGCGCCACAGAATCCGCATCTCAATCAAATCGGGGGATGATATTGGCCTTGTCGATCAGGTCGATCGGCAACAGATACTCGTGGTCATCCACCTGAACCACCACGTCCTGCTCCTCCACACCGCGAAGGAGGCCCTGGAAGTTACGACGCCCGTCGAAAGGCGAGCGCAGCTTGATCTTCACCTGTTCACCGGCATGCGTCGCAAACTGTTCGAGGGTGAACAACGGACGATCCATGCCAGGAGAAGAAACTTCCAGTGTGTACTCCGAGGTAATCGGATCCTCGACATCGAGTACACCACTGAGCTGACGGCTGACGACTTCACAATCATCGATCAGGATGCCATCGGCTTTATCGATATAGACACGCAGCAGCGAATGACGCCCCTGCGACAGGAACTCGATGCCCCAACATTGGTAACCGAGCGCTTCGATTACTGGGGCCAACAAGGCCTGCAACTGTTCTAGCTTGCTCGACACTTAACGGCCCTCGTGCATGCTGTGCAAATAAAAAATGGGCGAAACGCCCATCCCTTCAATCCGCCGTAAATACCAACGGACACTGTCTTTCAGCTAACAAAAAGCCCCTGAAAAGGGGCCTGCTGAAACTGGTTGCGGGGGCAGGATTTGAACCTACGACCTTCGGGTTATGAGCCCGACGAGCTACCAGACTGCTCCACCCCGCGTCAAAGCTGGGCCGGAATTATACGGCCACCCCCTAGCGAGGGTCAACCAAACACTCCAGCAACAAGAAAGCCCGCGAACTGCGGGCTTTCTTGAGTATGGTACCGAGGAGGGGACTCGAACCCCTACAGCCTATGGCCACTACCACCTCAAGGTAGCGTGTCTACCAATTCCACCACCTCGGCAAAACTGTTACTGCTCTGGAGCTTCCGGCACATCCGAAGCATCGGACGCTGGAACTTGCTCTTCGAGCACCGGCACGTCTTCGACAGCCGGTTTTTGTTGAACTTCCAGAACCGCTGGATCTGGCAGACCAACTTGAGTCAGTGCATCAGCTTTCTCTTTAGCAAAGAACGCTAAACCCAAGCTGGTAATGAAAAAAGCCGCGGCGAGTATACCAGTAAACTTACTCAGAAAGGTAGAGGAACCTTGGCTTCCGAATACAGTTGCCGAAGCACCCGAACCGAACGACGCACCCGCGTCAGCGCCTTTACCCTGCTGCAACAGCACCAGCACTACAACCCCGATCGCACCCAGCAGGTGCAGAACAACAATGACTGTTTCCAGCATTCTTCAGTTTCCTGCAGCGCGACAGATCGCACCGAATTCATCCGCATTCAGAGAGGCGCCACCTACGAGCCCCCCATCGATATCCCGCATGCCGAACAACTCGGCAGCACTGGCGGCCTTCACACTGCCACCATAAAGAATTCTCAACCCACTCGCGACACCAGCATCGAGCCGCGCAACTTGCGCGCGGATAGCTGCGTGCACTTCCTGAGCCTGCTCAGGCGTAGCGGTCAACCCGGTGCCAATGGCCCATACAGGCTCGTAGGCCACTACTGCGCCTTTCAGCGCATCGACACTCAGCGCATCGATCACTGCGGCCAACTGGCCACCCACTACATCCAGCGTCGCATTCGCTTCACGCTGCTCGCGGGTCTCACCAACACAGAGCACAGGGGTCAAGCCTGCAGCCTGCACGGCCGCAAATTTGCGCACGACCACTTCATCGCTTTCACCCAGAATCAGGCGACGCTCCGAGTGACCAACCAGCACGAGCTCACAACCGCCATCGACCAACTGACTGACTGCCAGCTCACCGGTCAAGGCACCCTGCTCTACTTGTGCCGCACAATCCTGCGCCCCAACCTTCACCGCTTTAGCATTCAGGCCTTCGGCGACCTGAGCGATGTGCAGGCTGGAGGGAAACACAGCGACATCCACATCGGCAGGTAACTCCTGCTGACGCAGCCCCTCGATCAGCTCTGCGACGCTTGCGCGGGTACCGTGCATTTTCCAGTTACCAGCGACTAAGGCGCGACGCATGTTTTACCTCGTCGATCAAAGAGGGCGCAGATGTTACCCAAGAGCACCCTCGGTAGCAAGCTCAATCAAGCACAGACTTCGGCAACAATCTTAGCCAATTCATCGGCATAGCCGCGAACCGAACTTTCCTCGTCACCTTCGACCATCACTCGCACCAATGGCTCGGTGCCGGACTTGCGCAGCAGCACTCGACCACGCCCAGCCATGCTCTCGGTCACCCGCGCGCAGGCTTCCTTCACCGAAGGATGCTCGAGCGGATCGAGCGCACCGGAGAAACGCACATTGACCAGCACCTGCGGACACTTCCTCAGATCGCTGCGTGCATCAACCAGGCTCTGGCCTCGGCGCTTGAGTGCCATCAGCACCTGCAGGGCCGCGATGATCGCATCGCCAGTCGTGGTGTGCTGGAAGCACACCAGGTGCCCCGAATTCTCACCACCGAGCTGCCAGTTGCGCGCCAGCAATTCAGCGATCACATAGCGATCACCCACATTGGCACGAATGAATGGGATGTTCAGATCGGCCAGAGCCAGTTCCAGCCCGAGATTGCTCATCAGCGTGCCGACCACACCACCACGCAGCCGCCCACGCTCCTGCAGATCACGCGCAATGATGAACAGCAGTTCATCACCATCGACCACCGCACCATACTGGTCGACCATCAGCACGCGATCAGCATCGCCATCGAAGGCGATACCCAGATCAGCCTGCTGCGCGACTACTTCAGCCTGCAGCGCTGCAATATGCGTGGAGCCACAAGCATCATTGATATTGAGCCCATCAGGCTGCGCCGAGATGACTCGAACCTCCGCACCCAGCTCGCGAAACACGCTAGGCGCAACCTTGTAGGCAGCACCATGGGCACAGTCGATGACGATCTTCAGGCCTTTGAAGCTGGTGCCACTGGGCACACTGCCCTTGCAGAACTCGATGTATCGCCCCGAGGCATCGTTGATCCGCGAAGCCTTGCCGATACCGGCAGATTCGACCACGGTCATCGGCTGATCGAGCAACTCCTCGATCATCAGCTCCACATCGTCCGGAAGCTTGGTGCCTTCGCTGGAAAAGAACTTGATGCCGTTATCGTCATGCGGATTGTGCGAAGCACTGATGACGATGCCGGCATCGGCCTGGAAAGTGCGCGTCAGATAGGCAATGGCTGGCGTCGGCATAGGCCCGAGCAACTGCACGTCCGCACCCGCCGCAGCCAGCCCCGCCTCGAGGGCGGACTCGAACATGTAGCCGGAAATACGCGTGTCCTTGCCGATCAGGATGCGGCACTTGCCCTGCTTGCGAAACGCCATGCCAGCAGCCCAGCCCAGCTTGAGCATGAAATCCGGAGTGATGGGGAACTGGCCGACACGACCACGAATACCGTCGGTGCCGAAGTATTTTCTAGCCATAACGCTTTCCTTGTTAGCAGGCCATTGAAAACTACCTGCGTTGTCTGGCCGTCGTTAAAAACAGCCTCAAAATGCTCATTTACAACACGTAGACTCCGCTTTCTCGGCTGTTTTTGCCTAGCCCAGACCGCCTCGTCTACGTTTTCAAAGGCCTGCTATTGCGCCGCTTCAACCGCAGCGATCATGCGCACCACATCCACCGTTTCGGCGACATCGTGCACACGCAGAATATGTGCGCCCTTGGTCAGCGCCAGAGCAGCCAATGCCAGGCTACCGTAGAGGCGACCGCCAACTTCGTGACCGAGCACCTTGCCGATCATGCTCTTGCGCGAGACACCAACCAGCAAGGGCCGCCCCAGCGCAGAGAGTTCACTCATGCGCCTGAACAGGGCGAGATTGTGCTCCAGGGTCTTGGCAAAACCAAAGCCCGGATCGAGCAGGATCCGCTCAGCGGGAATACCGGCTGTCGCGCAGGCAGCCATGCGCTCGACGAGAAAGTCACGCACCTCAGCGACGATATCCGGATACTGCGGATCATCCTGCATGTTGCCGGGCTCACCGCGCATATGCATCAGACACACAGGCAAACCAGTGTCTGCCGCCGCATCCAGAGCGCCATCACGCTGCAACGAACGCACATCATTGATCAGCCCCGCGCCCAGCCTTGCACTTTCGCGCATGACTGCAGGCGTCGAGGTATCCACGGAAATGATCACGTCAAGCTCACGGGCGATGGCTTCGACCATCGGCGCGACCCGCTCCAGCTCCTCGGTCGGCGAAACGCTTCGCGCCCCAGGGCGGGTGGATTCACCACCGATATCGATCAACGTCGCGCCTGCGGCGACCATCTGCTCGGCGTGACGCAACGCAGCATCGCGCGCCGTGAACCGCCCACCGTCGGAAAAAGAATCGGGGGTGACATTGAGGATGCCCATCACCTGCGGACGGGACAAATCAAGAAGCCGGCTACCACAGGGCAGCCGGCTCAGGTGTTGCGCTTGAGACATATGAAACCTTAGTGCTCGGCCGCCGGCCCACCAATGGGCTTTTCAGAACGATCTGGTTCGTCGACCTTGGCTTGCGGAGCACCGGAGTCACCACCACCATCCCAGCCGCGAGGCTCACGAGGCTCGCGACCATTCATGATGTCATCGATCTGCTCAGCGTCGATGGTTTCGTACTTCATCAGCGCTTCGGCCATGGCATCGAGCTTGTCACGGTTCTCTACCAGCAGTTTCTTGGCCGTGGCGTAGCATTCATCGATGATGCGACGCACTTCCTCGTCGATCAGCTTGGCAGTCTCGCCGGACACATTGCTGGCCTGACTGCCCATGCTGCGACCCAGGAAGACTTCACCCTCTTCTTCCGCGTACATCAGCGGGCCCAGCTTCTCGGACAGCCCCCACTTGGTGACCATGTTCTTGGCCAGCTGGGTGGCGCGCATGATGTCGTTCGAGGCGCCCGTGGTGACACCATCGAAGCCCAAGGTCATTTCTTCGGCGATACGACCACCGAACAGCGAGCAGATCTGGCTGATCAGCGCGCGCTTGCTGAGGCTGTAACGATCTTCTTCCGGCAGGAACATGGTCACGCCCAGGGCACGACCACGCGGAATGATGGACACCTTGTAGACCGGATCGTGCTCGGGCACCAGGCGACCGACGATGGCGTGGCCTGCCTCGTGGAAGGCGGTATTGAGCTTCTCCTTGTCGGACATGACCATGGTCTTGCGCTCGGCGCCCATCATGATTTTGTCCTTGGCCAGCTCGAATTCCTTCATTTCCACCAGGCGCTTGCCAGCACGAGCGGCGAACAGAGAGGCTTCGTTGACCAGGTTGGCCAGATCGGCACCGGAGAAACCCGGAGTACCGCGCGCGATGACCGCCGGATTGACGTCGTCGCCCATCGGCACCTTGCGCATGTGCACTTTCAGAATCTGCTCACGACCACGAATATCCGGCAGACCAACGACCACCTGGCGGTCGAAGCGGCCAGGACGCAGCAGCGCAGGGTCGAGAACGTCCGGACGGTTGGTGGCCGCGATGACGATGATGCCGTCATTCATTTCGAAGCCATCCATCTCCACCAGCAACTGGTTGAGGGTCTGCTCACGCTCGTCGTGACCGCCACCCATGCCAGCGCCACGATGGCGACCCACAGCGTCGATCTCGTCAATAAAGATGATGCACGGCGCGTGCTTCTTGGCCTGATCGAACATGTCGCGAACACGACTGGCCCCCACCCCGACAAACATCTCGACGAAGTCGGAACCGGAAATGGTGAAGAACGGGACCTTCGCTTCACCGGCCACGGCCTTGGCCAGCAAGGTCTTGCCGGTACCAGGCGAGCCGACCATCAGCACGCCACGCGGGATACGACCGCCCAGGCGCTGGAACTTGCCCGGATCGCGGAGGAATTCGACCAGCTCGCTGACTTCTTCCTTGGCCTCGTCGCAACCGGCGACGTCGGCGAAGGTGGTCTTGACCTGGTCTTCGGAGAGCAGACGCGCCTTGGACTTGCCGAAGCTCATCGGCCCGCCCTTGCCGCCGGCGCCACCTTGCATCTGGCGCATGAAGAACATGAATACGGCAATGATCACCAGGATCGGGAAGCTGGCGACCAGCAACTGAGTCCAGATGCTCTGCTGCTCAGGCTGCTTGCCTTCGATGACCACGTTGTTGTCGATCAGGTCGCCGATCAGGCCGCCGTCCTGAATCGCCGGACGGATGGTTTTGAAACCCTCGCCGTCGGTACGCTTGCCAGTAATCACGTAACCATCGACAGTCACGCGCTCGACGCGCCCTTCCTTCACCTGTTCGATGAATTGCGAGTAGCTCAGGGTCTGCGGCTCGCTCGGACTGGAGAAGTTGTTCATCACGGTAACCAGCACCGCCGCGATGATCAGCCACAGGATCAGATTCTTTGCCATGTCGTTCAATTAGCTACCCTCTGAAGCAGGCCTCGTGGCGAAGCGGGCTTCCCATGACGACCAATGATATACCGACTAACTTACACCAAACGCCCGCGTCCCGCAGGCGCCGTCTGTAACCCTTTATGAGGTTTCTGCCACTGAGACCGACAGGGCGGGCACCAGTTTCAACTCACATCCCGCGAAAGCCGCGCGCCAACAGATATTGCTCACGGGAGCGATCACGCGAGGACAGCGGCTTGCGCATCTGCACCTTGTCGAACGTCTCGCGCACCTGCTTGTGGTAAGCGTCGAAACCTTCACCCTGGAAAATCTTGATCAGAAAATCGCCACCTGGACGCAACACACGCCCGGCCAGATCCAGCGCCAGCTCGCACAGATACATCGCGCGCGCCTGATCGGCGGTTCTTACCCCACTCATATTGGGGGCCATATCGGAAATAACAAGGTCCACCGGATTTTCGCCGATGGCGTCGAGAATCTGCGCAAACACCGCGTCATCGGTGAAATCACCCTGAATGAAGGTGACATCGGGAATGCTGTCCATCTCCAGAATATCCGAGGCGATCAGCCGCCCTTTGTCGCCGATCACTCGACTGGTGACCTGCGACCAGCCGCCTGGCGCAGCGCCGAGGTCGACCACGGTCATGCCCGGGCGCAGGATGCGATCCTTCTCCTGGATTTCCAGCAGCTTGTAGCTGGCGCGTGAACGATAGCCGTCCTTCTGCGCCATCTTCACGTATGGATCATCGAAATGTTCTTTCAGCCAACGCTGGCTGGTCTTGGAACGTGCCACTGAAACCTCTGACTCAACGGGTCATGAATAACTGCGCGGGCTCGGGTAAGATAGGCGCCGTTTTCCAGACCGAATTAGGTACTAACGATTATGCCGCTCACTCAAGAGCAGAAGAAGCAATTCAAATCTATCGGCCACCATCTGAAACCTGTATTGATCGTGGCTGACAATGGTTTGACCGAGGGCGTGCTGGCCGAACTGGACCGTGCCCTGAACGATCACGAGCTGATCAAGGTACAGCTGCGCCTCACCGAACGCGAGGATCGCCAGGCGGCCATTGTAGCCCTGTGCGAGAACGGACGCGCGGAACTGGTCCAGTCGATTGGCAAGGTCGCCCTGCTCTATCGCAAGAACCCCAAGCCGAATCGCAACCTGTCCAACGTTATTCGTTACCAGGGTTGAGGCGCTGCATCGCGATCACGGGCAAGCATGGCGCGCCCGGATCGCGAATGAATTCACGCCTGCAAGCGCAGTTAGCGCCTCGCCGGCGCCCCTGGCACGGGCTGCAGCACCAGCAGCAACCCGCAAAATGCCATCACCAGGTAGCTAAAGCGTAGCCAGTACTCGACCTCGGGCCGGTAGTGCAACACTGCGAAGTAGCTCAGGGCCATGACCGCAACGGTCAGCAGCAGCTGCCCACGCATATCCCGCAACAGGCTCGACAGACCTTCACCGCGCAACAAGGCAAAAGCCTGCAGCGCAACGCACACCGCTGTCAGACCAACCAACAACGGCACCAGCCGCGCAGATATCTCCTGCACCAGCAGAGGCGCCAGACCGCTTTGGCCAATAGCCGGCAGAATGACGAACTGCAACAACCACAAACCGCCCACCCAGAGGGTCTGGGCCAGCTGCCAACTGACGGCAGCCGCCCGAGACGGCTGTTGCGGTTTAGATATGACGGACTTCGACAATCTCGTACTCGATCAGGCCACTGGGGGTCTGCACCGCCACCACATCACCCTCGCTCTTGCCGATCAGGGCACGGGCAATGGGTGAACCAACGGAGATCTTGCCCTGCTTGATGTCGGCTTCGTCTTCGCCAACGATCTGGTAGGTCACGCTTTCGTCGGTCTCGACGTTGGCAATCTCCACCGTGGTGCCGAAGATCACCTTGCCGGTGTGCTCGATGGTAGTGACATCGATGATCACTGCGTTCTGCAGACGACCTTCGATATCACGCACACGCGCTTCGACCATGCCCTGCTGCTCACGCGCGGCGTGGTATTCGGCGTTTTCCTTGAGATCACCCAGCTCGCGGGCTTCACCGATGTCCTGACTGAGTTTCGGGCGAACCACCTTGGTCAGGTGCGCCAGCTCTTCTTCCAGGGCGCGAGCGCCCTGGACGGTCATTGGGTATTTGATCATGCCTTGATTCCTGCATGCAGATCCTGCAGCCGGCGCACAGTCTTCTCCGGGCCGAACTTGAGCGCTTCACAGACCGCCTGACCCGCCGCGATGGTGGTGGTGCAGTAGATCTTGTGCTGCAGGGCGTTACGACGGATCGAGTAGGAGTCAGCAATCGACTGACGCCCCTCGGTGGTATTGATGATCAGGGTCACTTCGTCGTTCTTGATCATGTCGACGACATGCGGACGACCTTCAGTCACCTTGTTCACTCGACGAACTGGCAGACCAGCCGCCTCGATCACCTTGGCGGTGCCGGCAGTGGCGACTACCTCGAAGCCCAACGCAACCAGATCACGGGCGACCTGAACGGCTTCCGGCTTGTCGTCTTCACGGACGCTGATGAAGGCGCAACCGGAGTTCGGCAGAATCTCGCTGGCACCCAGCTGGGCCTTGGCGAAGGCTTCGCCGAAGGTGTCACCGACACCCATGACTTCACCGGTAGACTTCATCTCCGGGCCGAGGATCGGGTCGACGCCGGGGAACTTGGCGAAGGGGAATACCGCTTCCTTGACGCTGAAGAACGGCGGGATGATTTCCTTGCTGTAACCGGCCTCGGCCAGGCTCTTGCCAGCCATGACGCGCGCAGCCACCTTGGCCAGCGACTCGCCGACGCACTTGGAGACGAACGGCACGGTACGCGAGGCGCGCGGGTTCACCTCGATGACGTAGATGTCCTCGCCCTGCACGGCCATCTGCACGTTCATAAGACCGACCACGCCGAGCTCCAGGGCCATTTTCTTGACCTGATCGCGGATCTCGTCCTGGATGTGCATCGGCAGCGAGTACGGCGGCAGCGAGCATGCGGAGTCACCAGAGTGCACGCCAGCCTGCTCGATGTGCTGCATGATCGCGCCGATCACCACGGTCTCGCCGTCGCACACCGCATCCACGTCCACTTCGATGGCGCAGTTGAGGAAGCGATCGAGCAGCACCGGGCTATCGTTGGAGACTTTCACCGCTTCGCGCATGTAGCGCTTGAGCTCTTCTTCCTGGTAGACGATTTCCATCGCCCGGCCGCCCAGTACGTAGGAAGGACGCACCACCATCGGGTAACCGATGCCCTTCGACAGAGCGAGAGCCTCGTCTTCGCTGCGCGCAGTGGCGTTGGCCGGCTGGCGCAGGTTCAGGCGCTGAACCATCTGCTGGAAGCGCTCGCGGTCTTCGGCGCGGTCGATGGCCTCGGGGCTGGTGCCGATGATCGGCACGCCCGCTTCTTCCAGCGCGCGACAGATCTTCAGCGGGGTTTGGCCGCCGTACTGGACGATGACGCCCTTGGGCTGCTCGACGCGGACGATTTCCAGCACGTCTTCCAGGGTCACCGGCTCGAAGTACAGGCGGTCGGACGTGTCGTAGTCGGTGGAGACGGTTTCCGGGTTGCAGTTGACCATGATGGTCTCGTAACCGTCTTCACGCATGGCCAGCGCAGCGTGTACGCAGCAGTAGTCGAATTCGATACCTTGGCCGATACGGTTGGGGCCGCCACCGAGGATCATGATCTTCTCACGGCTCGACGGATTGGCCTCGCACTCTTCCTCGTAGGTCGAGTACATGTAGGCGGTGTCAGTGGCGAACTCGGCGGCGCAGGTGTCCACACGCTTGTACACCGGCAGCACTTTCAGCTTGTGGCGATGAGCACGCAGGCTCTTCTCGGAAACACCCAGCAGCTTGGCCAGGCGCGCATCGGAGAAGCCCTTGCGCTTGAGCTTGAACATCAGGTCGCGGTCGATGGCCGACAGACCGAGGGTCTGCACGGCGGCCTCGTCCTTGACCAGATCCTCGATCTGCACCAGGAACCACTCGTCGATACGGGTCAGCTCGAAGACTTCGGCGACGGTCTTGCCGGCGCGGAAGGCATCGGCCACGTACCAGATGCGGTCGGCGCTAGGCACGGTCAACTCGCGACGCAGGGTGCTTTCGGCTTCCGGGTCGTTCAGGTCGAGCTTCGGATCGAAGCCGGCAACACCTACTTCCAGGCCGCGCAGGGCTTTCTGCATGGACTCCTGGAAGGTACGGCCGATGGCCATGACTTCGCCCACGGACTTCATCTGAGTGGTCAGGCGGGCGTCGGCTTTCGGGAATTTCTCGAAGGCGAAGCGCGGCACCTTGGTTACCACATAGTCGATGGCCGGCTCGAACGACGCCGGCGTACGCCCGCCAGTGATGTCGTTGGACAGCTCATCAAGGGTGTAACCGACAGCCAGCTTGGCGGCGATCTTGGCGATCGGAAAACCGGTGGCCTTGGAAGCCAGCGCCGAGGAGCGGGAAACGCGCGGGTTCATCTCGATCACGACCATACGGCCGGTGTTCGGGCAGATACCGAACTGCACGTTGGAGCCGCCGGTTTCCACGCCGATCTCGCGCAGCACCGCCAAGGATGCGTTACGCAGGATCTGGTATTCCTTGTCGGTCAGGGTCTGTGCCGGCGCGACGGTGATCGAGTCACCGGTGTGCACGCCCATCGGGTCGAAGTTCTCGATGGAGCAGACGATGATGCAGTTGTCCTTCTTGTCGCGGACCACCTCCATCTCGTATTCCTTCCAGCCGATCAACGACTCGTCGATCAGCAGTTCGCTGGTCGGCGACAGGTCGAGACCGCGGGCGCAGATTTCTTCGAACTCTTCACGGTTGTAGGCGATGCCGCCACCGGTGCCGCCCATGGTGAAGGACGGACGGATGATGCACGGGAAGCCGACCTTCTCCAGTACGCCGTAGGCATCTTCCATGCTGTGGGCGATGCCGGATACCGGGCAGGCCAGGCCGATGTCCTTCATCGCCTTGTCGAAGCGCGAACGGTCTTCAGCCTTGTCGATGGTGTCGGCGTTGGCACCGATCATCTCGACGCCGAATTTCTCCAGCACACCATGGCGCTCCAGATCCAGCGCGCAGTTCAGAGCGGTCTGGCCACCCATGGTCGGCAGCAGGGCGTCGGGGCGCTCCTTCTCGATGATCTTGGCCACGGTGGCCCACTTGATCGGTTCGATGTAGGTGGCGTCGGCCATCGACGGGTCAGTCATGATGGTGGCTGGGTTGGAGTTCACCAGGATGACGCGGAAACCTTCTTCCTTCAGCGCCTTGCAGGCCTGGGCACCGGAGTAGTCGAACTCGCAGGCCTGGCCGATGACGATGGGGCCGGCGCCGAGGATCAGGATACTTTTGATGTCTGTACGTTTTGGCATTTTTTCTCTCTCGAATCCGTAGGTCAGTCGGCGGGCTTAGCGGCGCTTGGCCATGGCTTCGATGAAGCGGTCGAACAGCGGGGCGACATCGTGTGGGCCTGGGCTCGCCTCGGGGTGACCCTGGAAGCTGAAGGCGTCCTTGTCGGTACGCTCGATGCCCTGCAGGGTGCCATCGAACAGCGACTTGTGGATCGCACGCAGGTTGCCTGGCAGGCTGCTTTCGTCCACGGCGAAACCGTGGTTCTGGCTGGTGATCATCACCACGCCGCTGTCGAGATCCTGCACCGGGTGGTTGGCGCCGTGGTGGCCGTGGCCCATTTTCAGGGTCTTGGCACCGGAAGCCAGGGCCAGCAACTGATGGCCGAGGCAGATGCCGAATACCGGGATATCGGTTTCCAGAACGTCCTTGATCGCCTTGATCGCGTAGTCGCACGGCTCGGGATCGCCAGGACCGTTGGAAAGGAACACACCATCAGGATTGAGCGCCAGCACGTCGCTGGCCGGAGTTTGCGCTGGTACCACAGTCAGGCGGCAGCCACGCTCGACCAGCATGCGCAGGATGTTCAGCTTCACGCCGTAGTCGTAGGCGACCACGTGGTAAGGCAGCTCACTGGCCGGAATTTCCGGATGGCTGTCGGACTGCAGGTTCCAGGTGCTTTCGCGCCACTCGTAGCGCTCGGTGCAACTGACCACCTTGGCCAAGTCCATGCCCTTGAGGCCCGGGAAGCTGCGCGCCAGCTCCAGTGCTTTCTCTTCCGTGGCGTCGTCACCGACCAGGATGCAGCCATTCTGCGAACCCTTCTCGCGCAGGATGCGGGTCAGGCGGCGAGTATCGATACCGGCGATGGCGACGGTGCCGTTGGCCTTCAGGTATTCGTCCAGCGGTTGCTTGTCGCGCCAGTTGCTGGAGATCAGCGGCAGGTCACGAATGATCAGGCCAGCGGCCCAAACGCGGTTGGACTCGGCATCTTCCGGCGTGGTGCCGGTGTTGCCGATGTGCGGGTAAGTCAGGGTAACGATCTGCTGGGCATAGGATGGATCGGTAAGGATTTCCTGATAGCCGGTCATGGCGGTGTTGAACACCACCTCTCCGATCGTCTGGCCATCGGCCCCGATGGAATCGCCGCGAAAAATGCTGCCGTCAGCAAGGGCCAAAATGGCAGGTTTGGGGGCTGGCTTAGTCAAGAAGACCTCCGTCTCGATCAAGGCTTGAAGCAAACGCAGGTTGTAAAAAAGCGGGATGACGTGTGAAGGTCATCCCGCTTTTTTATTTGAGCCATTCTGCGTAACTTTTAGTGGACACACTAAAACAGGAAGCTTACAGGAAAACCCTTTTTCGGTCCACCCGATAAGACGCTTCAGTCACACATTTGCATCAACGCAGGCCCAACACGTCCTGCATGTCATACAGAGCAGGCGAACGCTGCTGCAACCATAGCGCAGAACGTACCGCGCCCTTGGCGAAGGTCATGCGGCTGGAGGCCTTGTGCGTGATCTCCACGCGCTCGCCATCGGCAGCGAACAGCACGGTGTGATCACCCACCACGTCACCGGCACGCACGGTGGCGAAACCAATGGTTTCACGCTCACGCGCGCCAGTCTGACCTTCACGACCGTAGACAGCGACCTTCTGCAGATCACGCCCCAGGGCATCAGCAACCACTTCACCCATGCGCAGCGCGGTGCCGGATGGCGCATCGACCTTGTGCCGGTGGTGGGCCTCGATGATCTCGATGTCCACGTCATCACCCAATACACGGGCAGCGGTATCCAGCAGTTTCAGGCACAGGTTGACGCCGACGCTGAAGTTGGCGGCAAAGACGATAGGAATCTGCTTGGCTGCTTCGCTCAGTTTCTGCTTCTCCTCAACAGTGAAGCCCGTAGTGCCGATCACCATGGCCTTGCCCGCCTGGCGGCAGACTTCCAGATTCTTCAGCGTCACCGAGGGATGAGTGAAGTCGATCAGCACGTCGAAATCATCGACCACCGTGCTCAGATCGCCCGCCAGGGTCACTCCAATCTTGCCCAACCCCACCAGCTCACCGGCATCGACACCGATCAGGCTGCTGTCGGCGCGGTCGATGGCGGCACTGAGCTTGGCACCCTCGGCCTGACTGACAGCTTCGATCAGGGTCTTGCCCATACGCCCGGCGGCGCCCATCACTGCAATACGTTGCATACATCAGCTCCAAGCTTTCGCCCCAGCATCACCGGGGCGCTTTGGGGTTAACAGGCCGTTGAAAAACTACCTGCGTTGGCAATACTGCGTCAAAAACGGCCTCAAAATGCTCATTTACAACTCGTAAACTGCGCTTTTTCGGCCGCTTTTTCCTTGTCTTGCCTGCCTCGCCTACGTTTTTCAACAGCCTGTTAAACGTCGCCGAAGAAGCGCTTCACGCCCTCGAACCAGCCACTGGCCTTGGGCGAGTGGGAATCGTCACCCTGCAGCGACTTGCGGAACTCATCGAGCAGCTCGCGCTGGCGCTTGTTCAGGTTGACCGGCGTTTCCACTGCGACGCGGCACATCAGATCACCCGCCGCACCACCGCGCACCGGAGCCACGCCCTTGCCACGCAGACGGAACAGCTTGCCGGTCTGAGTACCTTCCGGAATCTTCAGCTTGACCCGACCGTCGAGGGTCGGCACTTCCAGTTCGCCGCCCAGCGCCGCATCGGCGAAGCTGATCGGCACTTCGCAGTACAGATGCTTGCCGTCACGCTGGAAGATCGCATGCTCACGGACGTTGACCACCACATACAGGTCACCGGCCGGACCGCCATGCGTGCCGGCCTCACCTTCGCCGGACAGACGAATGCGATCACCGGTGTCGACACCTGGCGGCACCTTGACCGACAGCGTCTTGCTCTCTTCCACGCGCCCCTGGCCATGGCAGCTGCCACAAGGGTCGGTGATCATCTTGCCGCTGCCGTGGCAACGCGGGCAGGTCTGCTGCACGGAGAAGAAGCCCTGCTGCATGCGCACCTGACCGATGCCACCACAAGTGGTACAGGTGACCGGGCTGGTGCCCTTCTTGGCGCCTGAACCATCGCAGGTCTTGCAGCCGACCAGGGTCGGCACGCGGATGGTCACGGTGGTGCCGCGCACCGCTTCTTCCAGATCCAGCTCGAGGGTGTAGCGCAGGTCCGAGCCGCGCTGAGCACCGCCACGCGAGCCACCGCGAGCACCGCCGAAGAAGTCGCTGAACACATCACCGAAGATATCGGAGAAGTTGGCGCCACCGAAACCAGCGCCACCACCGCCGCCCATCTGCGGGTCGACCCCGGCGTGGCCGTATTGGTCGTAGGCCGAACGCTTGGCCGCGTCAGAAAGTACTTCGTAGGCCTCGTTGGCCTCCTTGAATTTCTCTTCGGCGTCTTTGTCGTCCGGGTTGCGGTCCGGGTGATATTTCATCGCCAGGCGCCGGTAGGCCTTCTTCAGCTCGGCTTCACTAGCGCCGCGCTCGACCCCCAGGATCTCGTAATAATCACGTTTTGCCATAGTTGTGCTGCACTCTCAGATTCGTGAGCTCCAGATACGCCGACGCGGGAGAAGGCTCCCGCGCGGCGAATCCTGCCCGTCGCGAGCGACGGTGGAGCGTAAAGAAGAGGCGGCCCGCCGAGCAGGCCGCATCCCTTACTTGTTCTCCTTGACCTCTTCGAACTCAGCGTCGACCACGTCGTCACCGGCATCCTTGGCGTCGCCAGCGTCAGCCTGGGCGGCACCGCCCTGTGGCTGCTCGGCATACATCTTCTGCGCCAGCGGCGTGGTGGCCTCGGACAGTGCGTTCATCTTGGCCTCGATGGCTTCCTTGTCGTCGCCTTTCACGGCCACTTCCAGTTCGCCAATGGCCTTCTCGATGGCCGCTTTCTCGTCGGCAGTGGCCTTGTCGCCAGCCTCGGTGAGCATCTTGCGAGTGGCGTGCACCAACTGATCGCCCTGGTTACGCGCAGTGGCCAACTCTTCGAACTTGCGGTCTTCCTCGGCGTTGGCCTCGGCGTCGCGCACCATACGCTCGATTTCATCATCGGACAGACCGGAGTTGGCCTTGATCACGATGGACTGCTGCTTGCCAGTGGCCTTGTCCTTGGCGGAAACGTGCAGGATACCGTTGGCATCGATGTCGAAGGTCACTTCGATCTGCGGCACGCCACGCGGAGCCGGCGGAATTTCGGCCAGGTCGAACTTGCCTAGCGACTTGTTCTGTGCGGCCTGCTTGCGCTCACCCTGCAGCACGTGAATGGTCACGGCGCTCTGGTTGTCATCGGCAGTGGAGAACACCTGCGACTTCTTGGTCGGAATGGTGGTGTTCTTCTCGATCAGCGCGGTCATCACGCCACCCATGGTTTCGATACCCAGGGTCAACGGAGATACGTCGAGCAGCAGCACGTCCTTGACGTCACCGGCCAGAACGGCGCCCTGAATCGCTGCACCCATGGCAACGGCTTCGTCCGGGTTGACGTCCTTGCGCGCTTCCTTGCCGAAGAACTCGGTCACCAGCTTCTGCACCAGCGGCATGCGGGTCTGACCACCGACCAGGATCACATCGTTGATCGAACCGACGTCGACACCGGCATCCTTCAGCGCGATACGGCAAGGTTCGATGGTGCGCTGTACCAGGTCTTCGACCAGCGATTCGAGCTTGGAACGGGAGATCTTCACGTTCAGGTGCTTCGGACCGGTGGCATCTGCAGTGATGTACGGCAGGTTGACGTCGGTCTGCTGGCTCGAGGACAGCTCGATCTTGGCCTTCTCGGCGGCTTCCTTGAGGCGCTGCATGGCCAGCGGGTCGCCCTTGAGGTTCATGCCGGTTTCTTTCTTGAATTCGTCGACGAGGTAGTCGATCAGACGAATATCGAAATCTTCACCACCGAGGAAGGTGTCACCGTTGGTGGCCAACACTTCGAACTGGTGCTCGCCATCGACTTCGGCGATCTCGATAACGGAAACGTCGAAGGTACCGCCACCCAAGTCATAGACGATCACGGTGTGGTCGCCCTTGGCCTTGTCCATGCCATAGGCCAGTGCGGCCGCAGTCGGCTCGTTGATGATGCGCTTGACGTCCAGACCGGCGATGCGACCTGCATCCTTGGTGGCCTGACGCTGGCTGTCGTTGAAGTAGGCCGGAACGGTGATGACCGCTTCGGTGACCGCTTCGCCGAGATAGTCTTCGGCGGTCTTCTTCATCTTCTTGAGAATTTCAGCCGAGATTTGCGGCGGCGCCATCTTCTGGCCGTTCACTTCAACCCAGGCGTCACCGTTGTCAGCCTTGGCGATCTTGTACGGCACCATCTGAATGTCTTTCTGTACGACTTCTTCGTCGAAGCGACGACCGATCAGACGCTTCACCGCATACAGGGTGTTGTGCGGATTGGTCACAGCCTGACGCTTGGCCGACTGGCCCACGAGGATTTCACCGTCGTTGGCGTAAGCGATGATGGACGGCGTGGTGCGCGCGCCTTCGGCGTTCTCGATTACCTTGACGTTGCCATTTTCCAGAATGGAGACACAGGAGTTGGTGGTCCCCAGGTCGATACCGATAATTTTGCCCATGAATGTTCTCCCGAAACTTTGATTTTTCCGTCGCCTCGTTTCTCGGGCGCCGGCAGCACTAAAACGCTTGACTTAAAAATGGGGTCGTTTCGGCTGATTTCAAGCCTGCTCGTCGATACTCGGCGGCGGCGTCATTGGCGCCTTGCTGACCACAACCATGGCCGGACGCAGCAGGCGGCCATTGAGCAGATAGCCCTTCTGGAACACCTTGAGCACCGAGTTCGGCTCGGCATGAATACTCTCTTCCATGGCCATGGCCTGGTGATGCTCCGGGTTGAACGGCGCACCATGCGGGTCGATGGCTTCCAGGTTGTAGCGAGCCAGGGTGTCATGGAACAGTTTGAGGGTCAGTTGCATGCCCTCACGCACAGCCTTGATCGATACGTCGTCAGGGCTGGACAGCTCCAGGCCGCGCTCCAGGCTGTCGATTACCGGCAGCAGATCGCCAGCGAACTTTTCCAGCGCAAATTTGTGTGCCTTCTCTACATCCTGCTCCGCGCGACGACGCACGTTTTGCAGGTCGGCAGCCATGCGCAGCGACTGATCCTGCGCAGCGGCCAGTTGCTCTTCCAGCGTTTGCACGCGAGCAGCCAGCTCGTCACCAGGCGCCACAGCTTCCGCTGCCTGCGCCTCGGGATTCTGCGTATCCAGGGTCTGTTCGTCAGCCATGCCTTTCTCCTCTCGAAAAAACTGGCGCGATACCGACTCGCGCTCCTGCCGCCTATATGGAGTCAATTCCACAGGTTTCAAGGGGCAATAGGGAGGATTGCCAGAGAAAGAAAAAACACTGTATAAATAACCAGACATCAATTCGGGAGCGTTCGCCATGCTGGTGCACCTGTCCATTCACAACTACGCCATCGTCGACCACCTGGATCTCGAGCTGGATGCCGGCATGAGCGCCATCAGCGGCGAAACCGGTGCCGGCAAGTCGATCATGCTCGACGCCCTCGGCCTGTGCCTGGGTGATCGCGCCGACAGCGGCGTGGTACGCCCAGGCGCGGACAAGGCTGACATTCTCGCCAGCTTCGACCTGGCGGAAATTCCCGAAGCCCGTGCCTGGCTCGCCGAGCGGGATCTGGGCCATAACCAGGATCAGGACGGCCCGTGCATCCTGCGTCGGGTGATCACCGCCGAAGGCCGCTCGCGCGGCTATATCAACGGCAGCCCCTGCCCGCAGGCCGACCTCAAGGCCCTGGGCGAGCTGATCATCGATATCCACAGCCAGCACGAGCATCAGTCGCTGCTCAAGACCGATACCCACCGTCGCCTGCTCGACGAATACGCTGGCAGCCAGGATCTCGCGCGCCAGGTGCAACTCGCCGCGCAGCGCTGGAAGCAGACGCGCAACGAGCTGGAACGTATTTCCAGTCAGGGCGACGAGCTGCGCGCGCGCCACCAACTGCTCAGCTATCAACTCGAAGAGCTGGAAAATCTGGCGCTGGGCGACAACGAACTGGAACAGCTGGAACAGGAACACAAGGCCCTGAGCAATGCTGAATCGCTCCTTGCGGCCTGTCGCCAGGTGCTCGACCTGTGCAGCGAGAGCGATGCTGGCAACGTGCTGTCGGCGCTGACCGCCAGCCTCAACCGCCTGGGCGCATTCGGTGGCCAGGGCGGCGCCTTGAACGAAGCCAGCAACCTGCTGGCCAGTGCACAGATCCAGGTGGAAGAAGCCGTCGGCGAGCTGAATCGCTTCCTCGATCACTTCGATGCCGACCCGGAGCGTCAGCAGTTTCTCGAAGAGCGCCTGGACACCATCTACACCCTGGCACGCAAACACCGCATTCAGCCAGCCGAACTGGCCGCCCTGCAGCAGCAGTTGTTCGAAGAGCTTGAGGGCCTGAATGCCGACGACCAGGCCAGCGAACGTCTGGCCGAAGAGCTGGCCGCCTATGAGCGCCATTACCAGGAGAAAGCCGCCGAGCTCAGCACACTGCGCAGCAATGCTGCCGAGCGCCTGGCCGCGGCCGT
The DNA here is from genome assembly GCF_014892995.1 of Pseudomonas sp. EggHat1. Taxonomy (NCBI): domain Bacteria; kingdom Pseudomonadati; phylum Pseudomonadota; class Gammaproteobacteria; order Pseudomonadales; family Pseudomonadaceae; genus Pseudomonas; species Pseudomonas sp. EggHat1. The sequence continues at coordinate 377,293 of NZ_JACKQK010000002.1, read as the reverse complement.
AGAACAGGAAATGCAGGCGCTGGGCATGCCCGGCGGGCGTTTCAACATCCAGCTCCAGGCCATGAGCAACGAAGAGCCCCATGCCAGCGGCCTGGAGACAGTGGAGTTCCTGGTCAGCGCCAACCCTGGCCAGCCGCTACGCGGCCTGGCCAAGGTGGCCTCCGGCGGTGAACTGTCACGTATCAGCCTGGCGATCCAGGTGATCACCGCACAGACCTCGCGCGTACCGACCCTGGTGTTCGACGAAGTGGACGTCGGTATTGGCGGCCCGACTGCCGAAGTGGTCGGACAATTGCTGCGCCGCCTCGGAGAGCGCGGCCAGGTACTGTGCGTCACCCACCTGCCGCAAGTCGCCGCGCAAGGTCATCAGCATCTGTTCGTGCACAAGCGCCGCGGCGAAGATGCCACGTCTACCGCCGTGAGCAAGCTGGACGAGAGCGGCCGCGTCGAGGAAATCGCCCGCATGCTCGGCGGCGTCGACCTGACCGAGGAATCCCTGGCTCACGCCCGCAAGATGGTCACCAGCGCCCAGGCTGCCTGAAGCAACGTAGCCCGGGTGCAGTCCGGGCCACGACAAAGCAAAAAGGCGACCCCAGGGTCGCCTTTCTCATTGCTGCAGAAGAATCAGCTCTTCTTGCGCACGTACAACACCAGGTTATGGTCGACCAGCTCGAAACCGTGCTCTTTGACGATCTCCTTCTGGCGCTTTTCGATCTCGGCGTCGAAGAACTCGATCACTTCACCGGAGTCGACGCAGACCATATGGTCGTGATGGCCGCTGTCAGCCAACTCGAATACGGCATGGCCGCCATCGAAGTTGTGACGTACCACCAGGCCGGCAGCCTCGAACTGAGTCAGCACGCGGTACACGGTGGCCAGGCCAACGTCCTCACCCGCCTCCATCAGGGCCTTGTAGACATCCTCCGCACTCATGTGGCGGTGCTCGGCGTTGTCGAGCATTTGCAGGATTTTGACTCGTGGCAGAGTCACCTTCAGTCCAGCTTTGCGCAGTTCGTTATTTTCAACCATGGTCTGCTTTCTCATGGATGCTGCTTCGCAGCACCCTTCAATACGGGTATGATCCGGGGTTCAAGTTGCCCAAGATAGTGGAAGTCACCCTCCGATGCAAAAAACCAAGCTCTTGCTGACCAGCCTGTCGCTGACCGGGCTCTTCGCACTCGCCGGTTGTTCATTCCCCGGGGTTTACAAGATCGACATTCAACAGGGCAATGTCGTGACACAGGACATGATAGACCAGCTGCGCCCGGGAATGACCCGACGCCAAGTGCGGTTTATCATGGGCAACCCGTTGATCACCGACACCTTCCATGCCGATCGCTGGGATTATCTGTACAGCCTCCAGCCTGGCGGTGGTCAGCGCCTGCAGGAACGCGTCAGTCTGGTATTCGACGGCAGCGACCAACTGGTCGGTCTGGCCGGTGACTTCATGCCCGGCGTCAGCCGTGACCAGGCCATCATGGGCGAAGGCAGCGACACCAGCAGTGCGCAGCCGCAAGCCAAACCACAGGACGAAACCCCGCCGGCGCCAGGCTCGTTGCTGGAGCAGATTCAGCGTGAGGTGGATCAGGTCGAAACCGTTCCGGTCCCGACTCCCGAGCCGCTGGACACCGATCCGCAGTAACACGCGGACACGAAAAAGCCCGGAGCGAATCCGGGCTTTTTCATATCTACCGCCTTACGACCTACTGGGTCAGTTCGACTCTTCGCCTTCTTCCCTGGCCTTGGCTTTGGCCGCACGCTGCTTGCGTACCTCCTTCGGGTCGGCGATCAACGGCCGATAGATCTCGACTCGCTCCCCTTCCTCCAGCACTCGCTCTTCCGGCTTGCCTACCGCCTTGCCAAAAATACCCAGTGGCGCCTGGCTCAGATCCAGCTCCGGAAAGAACTGCTGCATACCAGAACGCAGCGCGGCCTCGCGTACAGTGGTGCCTGCCGGTACGGACAGACGCAGGAGCTTCTGCCGTTCGGCAAGGGCATAGACCACTTCGATGGCGATACTGGGCTTATCCATACAGCTGTTTGGCTCGCTGGCAGAAGGCATCGACCATGGTATTGGCCGCCTGATTGAACAACGGGCCCAGCGTGGCACGCACCAGTGGCCCGGCATAGTCAAAGGTCAGGTCCAGACTGATCTTGCAAGCCTTGTCACCCAACGCCTTGAATTCCCAGACGCCATGCAGGCTGGTGAAAGGCCCTTCCTGCAGGTTCATCTCGATACGCTGCCCAGGCTGCAGGACATTACGCGTGACGAAGCGCTGGCCGATGCCACCCTTGGCCACTTCGAGGCTGGCCAGCATGTGCGTCTCGCTGACCTCCAATACCTCACTGGCGCTGCACCAGGGCAGAAATTGCGGGTAACCGGCCACATCGTTGACGAGATCGAACAGTGCCTGAGCCGGGTACGGCAGCAACGCCGAACGCTGGATTCGAGTAGCCATTTACTTGCTCAGCTCCGCGATGAAAACGATCAGCACGCCGATTGGCGCCACGACGCGAATCAGCCAGAGGGCCAGATTGAACAGCAGCGGGCTTCTGATGGACAACTCTTCACGCACAGCATCACGGCTCAGCACCCAACCGGCGAACATGGCGAAAGACAGCCCGCCCAGCGGCAGCAGGATACGGCTGGTGAGGTAATCGATACTGTCGAAGAACGTCTTGCCGCCCTCAGCGCCCCACTGCAACAGATGGAAACCGTCCTCGGCGAAGACGAAGAACTTGGCCTCGGCCCAAAGATTGAACGACAGCACCGTGCCCATCCCCACCAGCCAGCACAGCAGCGCCAGCACGGCGGTTACCTGCGCGCGGCTACGCCCGGTTTTCTCGACGAAGTAGGCTACGGCCGGCTCCAGCATGGAGATCGACGAACTCCATGCTGCAACAGCCACCAGTACGAAGAAGATCAACCCCATCACCTGACCGAAAGCGATATTGCCGAAGGCAATCGGCAGGGTGACGAACATCAGCCCCGGCCCACCACCCGGCTCCAGGCCGGCGGCAAAGACGATGGGGAACAGCGCCAGACCCGCAGTCAGCGCCACCAGGGTATCGAGCACGCCGACGGTCAGCACCGTAGCGCCTATCGAAGCCTTCTTCGGCATGTAAGCGCCGTAGACCATGATCGAACCCACACCCACGCTCAAAGTGAAGAAGGCATGCCCCATGGCAGCCAGAATGCCGTCCTGCACCTTGCTCGGGTCGAAATGGAAGAGGAAGTCGAAACCTTCGCGGAAATGCCCGGTGGTAAAGCTGTAGCCCAACAGCACCAGCAACAGCACGAACAGTAGCGGCATCATGATACGCAAGCTGCGCTCCAGACCCGCCACCACCCCCTTGGCGATGACGAACGCGGTCATCAGCATGAACAGGCTATGCCACAGGGTCAGCCGCCACGGATCGGAAGTCAGACCGCCGAACGCCGCACCAGCCCCATCGGCGCTGATGCCGGTGAAGTCGCCACGGCCCATGCCGATGATGTAATCCAGCGACCAACCGGCGACCACGCTGTAGAACGACAGAATCAGTAGCGCGGCGACCATCCCCATCAGCGCAGCCAGCGACCAGTGCTTCGAGGCTCCGGCTTCGATCGCCAGACTCTTCATCGCATTGACCGGGCTCTGCCGGCCACGGCGACCGATCAGGGTTTCCGCCAGCATGATCGGCACACCCACCAGGGCGATGCAGAACAGGTACATGACGACGAACGCACCGCCGCCGTAGACCCCGGTCATGTAGGGGAATTTCCAGATATTGCCGAGACCGACCGCCGAACCGGTCGCTGCCAGAATGAACACCCAGCGACTGGCCCAGGCACCATGAATCGAAACGTTGTCGCTCGCCATTGCGGCCAAGACCCCATACTGCGGGAAAAAAAGATCGCGCATTGTCGGAGATTCACCCGGCAGGCTCAAGCGTAAGCCGGCAACCGGCCAGGAGAGCCCCATAGCGCAGGCGCGGACGACTCCCTATAATGCGGGCCCTATGGCTAAGCAAAAGAAACATCCTCAAGGCACCATCGCGCTGAACAAAAAGGCGCTGCATGACTATTTCATCGAACACAAGTTCGAGGCCGGCCTGGTGCTGTCCGGCTGGGAAGTGAAGAGCCTGCGTGCCGGCAAGGCACAGCTGGTCGACAGCTACGTGCTACTCAAGGACGATGAGGCCTGGTTGATGGGCTGCCACATCACGCCACTGAAAACTGCCAGCACCCATGTCATCGCCGACCCGACCCGCACGCGCAAGCTGCTGTTGAACAAACGCGAGCTGGAAAAGCTGTTCGGCTCCGTACAGCAGAAGGGCTACACCGCCGTGGCGCTGTCGCTGTACTGGAAGCAGCATCTGGTCAAATGCGAGATTGCCCTGGCCAAGGGCAAGAAGGACTTCGACAAGCGCCACACCGAGAAGGAACGTGACGCCGACCGCGAGGTTCAGCGCGCGATGCGCAGCAAGGGCAAGGACGACTAAGAGCAGCTGCAAGCTTCAAGCCTTAAGAAAAGCTCAAGACGTAGGGCGAAGCGGAACGCAGGCAGTCCGCCGCAACGCAGGCCGCCGCCGGTGCGGTGCGCGCGGCGCACCCTGCGGCCTCGGCCGCAACATCCCTGAGGGTGCGCCATGTGCACCAAAATCTCCCTTCGAGTCATAACCGGATTAGCGCAACGAGGGCCAGCAGCCGTGCGCAGGGCGTACCTACGGCCTGACAGCTCCGCGCCGCTGCGCCCGTTCCACCCGCCGCGCCTCCAATTGCACTTCCGAGAGCACTTCCTGCACATAGTCGATGTGCTGATTGGAGAGCTCGCGGGCGTCTTCCGCGCGACCTTCGATGATCGCCTTGTACAGCGCGCGATGCTGCCCGATCAGCATGTCGCGGGTCTCTTCGCGCTGGGCATACATGCCGCCGATGTTGGTCACCACGTTGCGCTTGAGCAGGTCGAACAAGCCACGAATGGTGTGTAGCAGAACGGCGTTGTGGCTGGCCTCGGCGATCGCCAGGTGAAAACGCGCATCGGCAGCGCCCTCTTCGGCGCGAGTCACCTTGCCGACTCGCGCGTAGCAATCCTGCAAGGCTTCGAACGCTTCGGTTAGACGCTGGCGGTCGATATCCGTGGCGCGCCTGGCCGCGTAGTAGGCGCAGGAGCCTTCCAGCGTGTGACGAAATTCCAGCAGGTCGCGCTGAGCGTCTTCCTTGTGCTCCAGCAGTTGCAACAGCGGGTCGCTGAAGGTCGAGCCGAGTGATTCGGCGACATAGTTACCGCCACCCTGACGACTGACCAGCAACCCCTTTGCCACCAGTTTCTGGATCGCTTCACGCAGGGACGGACGAGATACACCGAACTGCTCGGCCAGCGCACGCTCTGCAGGCAGTCTCTCACCGGCACGCAAGGTGCCCTCGAGAATCATGGTTTCCAGTTGCGCGACGATGTCATCGGAGAGACGACGCTGCCGCACCTGACCTACTTCCATCACCCACATCTCCATTGGTTTGACCAGGCTGAAGGCCCGACAGGGCAAGCCTATAGCGCCCTTCTTCGCTGAACAAGCAAGCACACTACGACCAAAGTCTTAGCCTCCCGATTTGACAGTCCATTGAGCAACTTTTAACCTGAGCCCGCTGTTTTGTAAATTGGTATTACCAATTTAACCAACAAGAACAACAAACCATCGAGGTCACGCCATGACAGCCCTACGCGCTGCAAGCCTGTTCGATCACGCCTCATCCCTGCCGCGCCAGCTGCGCGTTCGTGTGGAGTAAGACTCAATGTCCAACGGAATTCTCGCCCTGCTGGCGTTCTCGCCGATTCTGCTCGCTGCCGTTCTGCTGATCGGTCTGCGCTGGCCGGCCAAACACGCCATGCCGCTGGTCTACCTGGTGACTGCCGCTGTCGGCCTGTTCGCCTGGGACATGACCTTCAACCGCGTCCTGGCCTCCACCCTGCAAGGCTTGCTGATCACCCTCGGCCTGCTGTGGATCATTTTCGGCGCCATCCTGCTGCTGAACACCCTCAAGCACTCCGGTGGCATCACCGCCATTCGTGCCGGCTTCACCACCATCAGCCCTGACCGGCGCATCCAGGCGATCATCATCGCCTGGCTGTTCGGTTGCTTCATCGAGGGCGCATCGGGCTTCGGTACGCCAGCCGCCATCGCTGCACCGCTGCTGGTGGCCATCGGTTTCCCGGCGATGGCAGCCGTGCTGATGGGCATGCTGGTACAAAGCACGCCGGTATCCTTCGGCGCCGTCGGTACACCGATCATCGTCGGCCTCAATACCGGCCTGGATACCGCCACCATTGGTGCACAGCTGGTCGAGCAGGGTTCGTCCTGGGCGCAGTTCCTGCAGTTGATCACCAGTGAAGTGGCGATCATCCATGCCACCGTTGGCGTGGTCATGCCGGTCATCATGGCGATGATGCTGACGCGCTTCTTCGGTCAGGAGAAAAGCTGGAAAGCTGGCCTGGAGGTCATGCCGTTCGCGATTTTCGCCGGGCTGGCCTTCGTCGTACCGTATGTATTCACCGGCGTCTTCCTCGGCCCGGAATTTCCGTCGCTGCTGGGCGGCCTGATCGGCCTGGCCATCGTCACCAGCGCCGCACGCTTTGGCTTCCTGGTGCCGAAGAAGACCTGGGACTTCGCCCCGGCGGACAAATGGCCGAGCGAGTGGCTGGGCACCGTCGAGATGAAACTGGACGAACTGACCGCCAAACCGATGAGCGCACTGCGCGCCTGGCTACCCTATGTGCTGGTCGGCGCCCTGCTGGTTATCAGCCGTGTATTCCCGGAAGTGGGCAACGCGCTGAAAGCGGTAGTGGTGAATTTCCCGGACCTGATGGGCGAAGCCGGCGTCAGCGCCAACTTCCAGCCGCTGTACCTGCCGGGCGGCATTCTGGTTGCCGTGGTGCTGGCCACCTTCTTCCTGCATGGCATGAAGGCACGTGACCTGGGCAAGGCGGTGAAAGAGTCGTCCAGCGTATTGCTCAGTGCCGGCTTCGTGTTGCTGTTCACCGTGCCGATGGTACGTATCCTGATCAACTCCGGCGTCAACGGCGCCGAGCTGGCCAGCATGCCGATCCTCATGGCGCGCTGGGTGGCCGACAGCGTTGGCGGCATCTATCCGCTGCTGGCTCCGAGCATCGGTGCCCTGGGTGCCTTCATCGCCGGCTCCAACACCGTCAGCAACATGATGTTCAGCCAGTTCCAGTTCGGCGTGGCCAGCAGCCTGGGTATCTCCAGCGCGCTGATCGTCGCGGTCCAGGCCGTTGGCGCCGCCGCCGGCAACATGGTGGCGATCCACAACGTGGTAGCGGCTTCGGCCACCGTTGGCCTGCTCGGCCGTGAAGGCAGTACCCTGCGCAAGACCATCTGGCCGACGCTGTACTACCTGCTGTTCACCGGCATCATCGCGATGATCGCGATCTATGTGCTGGGTGTCAGCGATCCGCTGATGCCTCACTGATGCACCGATAGTGCCCGCCCCGACATCGTCGGGGCATTTGCCGTCAGGCTACGCTTCCCCTTTTCAGCAACAGGATGAGCCCATGATCATTTCTGCCTCGACCGACTATCGCGCTGCCGCTCAACGCAGGCTGCCCCCCTTCCTGTTCCATTACGCCGATGGCGGCGCCTACGCCGAGCACACCCTGCGCCGCAACGTCGCCGATCTGTCGGACATCGAACTGCGCCAGCGCGTGCTGAAGAACATGTCCGAGCTGGACCTGTCCACCGAGCTGTTCGGCGAGAAGATGTCGATGCCGGTAGGCCTGGCACCCGTTGGCCTGACCGGCATGTTCGCTCGTCGTGGCGAAGTGCAGGCCGCCAAGGCGGCAGCAGCCAAGGGCATTCCCTTTACCCTGTCCACCGTTTCAGTGTGCCCGATCGAAGAAGTGGCTCCAGCCATCGACCGGCCTATGTGGTTCCAGCTCTACGTGCTGAAAGACCGCGGTTTCATGAAGAACGCACTGGAGCGCGCCAAGGCCGCCGGCTGCTCGACGCTGGTGTTCACCGTCGACATGCCCGTGCCTGGCGCCCGCTACCGTGACGCGCACTCCGGCATGAGTGGCCCGAACGCGGCGCTGCGCCGCATGCTGCAGGCCATGACTCACCCACAATGGGCCTGGGACGTCGGCCTGCTGGGCAAACCGCATGACCTGGGCAACATCTCCGCCTATCGCGGCAACCCGACCGGCCTGGCCGACTACATCGGCTGGCTGGGCGCCAACTTCGATCCGTCGATTTCCTGGAAGGACCTGGAATGGATCCGTGACTTCTGGGACGGCCCGATGGTGATCAAGGGCATCCTCGACCCCGAAGACGCGCGCGATGCCGTGACCTTCGGCGCCGACGGCATCATCGTCTCCAACCATGGTGGTCGTCAGCTCGACGGCGTGCTGTCCAGCGCCCGTGCGCTGCCGGCCATCGCCGACGCGGTCAAGGGCGAACTGAAGATCCTCGCCGACTCCGGTATCCGCACCGGCCTCGACGTGGTGCGCATGCTCGCCCTTGGCGCCGACACCGTGCTGCTCGGCCGTGCCTTCCTCTATGCCCTGGCCGCAGCCGGTGGTGCTGGCGTGAGCAACCTGCTCGACCTGATCGAGAAGGAAATGCGCGTGGCCATGGTGCTGACCGGTGCCAAGTCCATTGCCGAAATCACCCCGGATCTGCTGGTAAAGGAGCGTTGAGCCAATGACTGCTGCCGCCTCCATCACCCGTGACGCTCTGCTGGCACAGATGCGCCAGATCGTCGGCAGCAGCCACGTGCTGACCGACGAACAAGCCACACGGCGTTTCCGCAAGGGCCACCGTACGGGTGAAGGCAACGTGCTGGCGGTGGTGCGCCCGGGCTCCTTGCTGGAGCAATGGCGCATCCTGCAGGCGGCCGTAGCGGCCGACCGCATCGTCATCATGCAGGCCGCCAATACCGGGCTTACCGGCGGCTCCACCCCCGACGGTGCCGATTACGACCGCGAGATCGTGTTGATCAGCACCCTGCGCATCACCGGCGTACAACTGATCAACGATGGCGAGCAGGTGGTGTGCCTGCCCGGCGCCACCCTCGACCGCCTGGAACAGGCGCTGGCGCCGCTGAATCGCGAACCGCATTCGGTGATTGGCTCGTCCTGCATCGGCGCCTCGGTGCTAGGCGGCGTCTGCAACAACTCTGGCGGCGCCCTGGTGCGTCGCGGCCCGGCCTACACCGAGCTGGCGCTGTACGCGCAGGTAAAAGATGACGGTTCGCTGGAGCTGGTCAATCACCTGGGGATCGAGCTGGGCAACGGTCCAGAGGAAATCCTCACCCGCCTGCAGAGCGGCGACTACACACCGCAGCAGGTGCGCAACGAGGAAACCGCCAAGGCCTCCGACGCTCGCTATGGCGAACACGTGCGCGATGTCGATGCCGACACTCCGGCGCGCTTCAACGCCGACCCGTCGCGCCTGTTCGAGGCCTCCGGTTCGGCCGGCAAACTGTGCCTGTTCGCCGTGCGCCTGGATACCTTCCCCAAGGAACCGAGCACGGTGTTCTACATCGGCAGCAACGACCCGCACGACCTCACCGAAGTGCGCCGTCACCTGCTGGCCAGGCTGCCGCGCCTGCCGATTGCCGGGGAATACATCCATCGCACCGCCTTCGACATCGGCGAGAAATACGGCAAGGACACCTTCCTGGTGATCGACACCTTCGGCACATCCAAGGTGCCGGCCGCCTTCGCGATGAAGAGCCGGGTCGATGGCTTCTTCGAACGCTTCGGCCTGCGCGGGGTGACCGACAAGGTGATCCAGGCCCTGATGAACCTGCTGCCCAGCCACCTGCCGGCGCGCATGCGCGAATACCGTGATCGCTACGAGCATCACCTGCTGGTGCGGGTGTCCAACGACACGCTGGAGCAGACCCGCAGCTTCCTCAGCGAGTACTTCAGCGGCAGCGCCAGCGGCGCCTACTTCGAGTGCGACGCCGAGGAAGGCCGCAAGGCCTTCCTCCATCGCTTCGCCATTGCCGGTGCGGCGATCCGTTACCGCGAGTCACACCGCAGCAGCGTTGAGGACATCCTGGCGCTGGACATCGCCCTGCGCCGCAACGACCGCGACTGGGTCGAGACGCTGCCGCAGGGGATGGAAGAGCAGATCATCCACAAGCTCTACTACGGGCACTTCTTCTGCCACGTGTTCCATCAGGACTACATCGTCAGGAAGGGCATCGACCCGATAGAGATGGAGCACCGCATGTGGAAGCTTCTGGACGCGCGCCGCGCCGAGTACCCGGCCGAGCACAACGTCGGCCATCTGTACGTGGCCAAGCCGGCGCTGGCGGGGTTCTACCGCGAGCTCGACCCGACCAACACCTTCAATCCCGGCATCGGCCATACCTCGAAGCAGAAGCATTGGGGCAATTGCTGCTAAGACGCTGAAGCCGCTATTACGGATGTGGGAGGCGCTTCAGCGGCGACGGTCGCGGCTGAAGCCCCTCCCACGATAGCTCCGCTGCACCGTAGCCCGGATGCAATCCGGGAAAACCTGACGCCGACTACAGACGACAAGGCCCGCCAATTTGGCGGGCCTTGTCGTTTACGCAGCAAGCGATCAGGCGAAGACGATCTCTTCGCCGTCGACCTTGGCATGCACCACGGCCCCCGGGGCGAAATCGCCGGAGAGTATCTGTTGCGCCAGCGGGTTCTCGATCCAGCGCTGGATCGCACGCTTGAGCGGGCGGGCGCCGTACACCGGGTCGTAACCGACGGCGATCAGCTTGTCGAGCGCCTCCGGCGTCAGCTCCAGACTCAGCTCACGCTCGGCCAGACGACCACGCAAACGTCCTAGCTGGATCTCGGCGATACCAGCGATCTGCTCGCGGCCTAACGGTTCGAACACCACCACTTCGTCGATGCGGTTGATGAACTCAGGGCGGAAGTGGCTGCTCACCGCATCCATCACCGCCGCGCGCTGCGCTTCCTTGTCGCCGACCAGCTCCTGGATCTGCGCCGAGCCGAGGTTGGAGGTCATCACGATCACCGTGTTCTTGAAGTCCACGGTGCGCCCATGGCTGTCGGTGAGGCGACCATCTTCCAGTACCTGCAGCAGCACGTTGAACACATCCGGGTGAGCCTTCTCGACTTCATCCATCAGCACCACGGAGTACGGCTTACGGCGTACCGCCTCGGTCAGGTAACCACCCTCTTCGTAGCCGACATAGCCCGGTGGTGCGCCGATCAGACGAGCGACGCTGTGCTTCTCCATGAACTCGGACATATCGATACGCACCAGCGCCTCCTCGGTGTCGAAGAGGAACTCGGCCAGCGCCTTGCACAGCTCGGTCTTGCCCACCCCGGTCGGGCCGAGGAAGAGGAACGAGCCGCTCGGCCGGTTCGGGTCAGCCAGGCCGGCACGCGAGCGGCGCACGGCGTTGGCAACGGCGACCACCGCTTCGTCCTGGCCGATCACCCGCTGGTGCAGCAGGCCTTCCATTTTCAGCAGTTTCTCGCGCTCGCCCTCGAGCATCTTGCTCACCGGAATACCGGTCCACTTGGACACGACTTCGGCGATCTCCTCATCGGTAACCTTGTTGCGCAGCAGCTGGTTCTCGCTCTTGCCGTGCTGGTCGACCATCTGCAGGCTGCGCTCCAGGTCAGGAATGATGCCGTACTGCAGCTCCGCCATGCGGTTGAGGTCGCCCTTGCGCCGTGCGGCTTCGAGTTCGGTCTTGGCCTGCTCGATACGTTGCTGGATCTGCGCCGAGCCCTGAACTTCAGCTTTCTCCGACTTCCAGATTTCCTCCAGGTCAGCGTATTCCTTCTCCAGGCGGGCAATGTCTTCCTTGAGCTTTTCCAGGCGCTTGAGGGCCGCGTCGTCGTCTTCCTTCTTCAGCGCTTCGCGCTCGATCTTCAACTGGATCAGGCGACGATCCAGGCGATCGAGTTCCTCAGGCTTGGAGTCGATCTCCATGCGGATACGGCTGGCAGCCTCGTCGATCAGGTCGATGGCCTTGTCCGGCAGCTGACGGTCGGTGATGTAGCGATGACTGAGCTTGGCTGCGGCGATGATCGCGCCGTCGGTGATGGTCACGCCGTGGTGCACCTCGTAGCGCTCCTTCAGGCCACGCAGGATGGCGATGGTGTCTTCCTCGCTCGGCTCGTCCACCAGCACCTTCTGGAAGCGGCGCTCCAGCGCGGCGTCCTTTTCGATGAACTGGCGGTACTCATCCAGCGTGGTGGCACCGACGCAGTGCAGCTCACCACGGGCCAGAGCCGGTTTGAGCATGTTGCCGGCGTCCATGGCGCCTTCGGCCTTGCCGGCACCGACCATGGTGTGCAGCTCGTCGATGAACAGAATGATGCGCCCTTCCTGCTTGGAGAGCTCGTTGAGCACGGCTTTCAGACGCTCCTCGAACTCGCCACGGAACTTGGCGCCGGCGATCAGCGAGCCCATATCCAGCGACAGCAGGCGCTTGTCTTTCAGACCATCGGGTACTTCGCCATTGATGATGCGCTGGGCCAGGCCCTCGGCGATGGCCGTCTTGCCCACGCCGGGCTCGCCGATCAGTACCGGATTGTTCTTGGTACGGCGCTGCAGCACCTGGATGGTGCGACGAATCTCGTCGTCACGACCGATCACCGGGTCGAGCTTACCCTCCTCGGCGCGCTTGGTCAGGTCGACGGTGTACTTGTCCAGCGCCTGGCGTGACTCCTCGACGTTGGGGTCGTTGACCGCCTGGCCGCCGCGCAGGTTGGCGATGGCGTTTTCCAGGGCCTTCTTCGACACGCCCTGGCCGAGCAGCAGCTTGCCCAGCCTGGTGTTCTCGTCCATCGCCGCGAGCAGCACCAGCTCGCTGGAAATGAACTGGTCACCGCGTTGCTGTGACAGGCGGTCGGCCTGGTTGAGCAGACGCGCCAGATCCTGCGACAGGTTGATGTCGCCGGTGGGGTTCTGCAGTTTACCGAGCTGATCCATTTCTCGGGTCAGGGCTTGCCGCAGACTGTTGATGTCGAAGCCGACCTGCATCAGCAGCGGCTTGATCGAACCGCCCTGTTGCTCGAGCAGCGCCTGCATCAGGTGCAGCGGCTCGATGGCGGCGTGGTCCATGCCCACCGCCAGAGATTGGGCGTCGGAGAGTGCAAGTTGCAGCTTGCTGGTCAAACGATCGATACGCATAAATGTCCTTCCTCCAGAGTGGCGAGCCGGGACAACATCCCCGAAAAAAGAAACTCGCCGAGATGCAGACTAGATAAGGACGATTACGCCGTATTCAAGACGTGACAACTTGATCCAGATCAGCGCCAGATCACCTGCTGCTCCAGCGGAAAGCGCAGCCGCGGGTTGTACACGCCCTTCTCGCCCTGCCGCCCGACGGCCAGCAACATGATGGGGATGGCATGACGAGGGATATCGAGCACACGACGCAAACGCACCTCGTCGAAACCTTCCATCGGACAGGTGGCATAGCCGTGGCTCTGAAAGGCCAGCATCAGGTTCTCCGCCGCCAGCGCGGTGGACTTCACCGCCCACAGGCGCATGTCGGCCTTGCTGTTGGGCTTGCGCATCAGTGGCTTGCGCAAGCCCACCAGGCGCACCAGTTGCCGCTTGAGCAGCCCAAGCAGGCCCAGCGGCCCCTGGTTGTACTGAAATGGCGCGGTCTTGCTGTAGAAGCTACGGATGCGCGCCGGTACCTCGGCCTCCGGCCAGTAATCGATAACGTTGCGGCAGGCCTGGCGCCAGGTGTCCGGGCGCGCCAGCACAGCGATGATCAGAGGCGCACGGGCAGCGTTCTGGCTCATGCATACCGGGTGCAACTGCGCCAGCAGCGCCGGATCGCGAATCACCTGAAAACTCCAGGGCTGCAGGTTGCAGGAGTTTGGCGCCAGCACGGCCAGCTCCAGGCAATCGCGAATCACATCCTCGGGCACCGGCTCAGGCGTGAAACGACGCACTGCGCGGCGGCTTTCGATCAGTGCGCGCAACTCGGCCGCAGAGGCCATCGCAGGCAGTTGCTCGTTGGGAAAGCTGGTCATGGGGCACTCCTCGGCATGTCGGCCGATTAAGCAACCGGATGACGATGCGAACAAGAGCGCAAGGGGAAATGACCGCGGGTTTGGCCGATTAGCCTCACCTGCGCCCGGGATAGAGGGCGCAGGCGTCGCTATTTCAGAGGCCCAGGGCTTTTTCGATGGCCTGGATCAACGTCGGATCGTCCGGTGTGGTGCGCGGCGAGAAACGCGCCAGCACACGGCCATCCTGGCCGACCAGAAACTTCTCGAAATTCCAGGTGACATCACCCGGAAACTCGGCGCCCTCACCGGCCAGCAGACGATAGAGCGGGTGACGAGCGGGGCCGTTGACCTCCATTTTGCTGCCCAGCGGGAAGCTGACGCCGTAGTTGAGGGTGCAGAAATCGCGAATTTCCGCTTCGCTGCCGGGCTCCTGGCCGGCGAACTGGTTGCAGGGTACGCCCAGCACGGTGAAACCATTGCCCTTGTACTGCTGATAGAGTTTTTCCAGCCCGGCGTATTGAGGCGTCAGGCCGCACTTGGAGGCCACGTTGACCACCAGCACCACCTGGCCCTTGTAGGGCGCCAACGGCAGTTCCTGACCGTCCAGCGCACGCAGATTGAGATCGTGAAAGGCACTCATGACGAACTTCCTCAGCGAATTCAGTGCAGCGGGCGCAAGGCCCCGTAAATCATCAAGGCGGCTGCGAATGAGCACGCCGACATACATGAAAAAGGCGCCCTGAGGCGCCTTTATCGCAAGTTTGAGCTTAGCAGCGGTTGATCCAGTCGGAACGACCGCAAGTCGCCTGACAGGCGACTCAGTGGTGGTGACCACCTTCGCCATGGATATGACCATGAGCCACTTCTTCTTCGCTGGCGTCACGCACGTCTACGACCTTGACCTTGAAGTTCAGGCGCTGACCAGCCAGCGGGTGGTTGCCGTCGACAGTCACGTCGTCGCCGTCGATATCGCGGATGGTAACGATCTGCATGCTGCCGTCCGGGCCCGAAGCGTGGAACTGCATACCCACTTCCAGAGTGTCGACGCCTTCGAACATGGCGCGGCTCAGCGTCGCGACCAGCTCGGCACTGTATTCGCCGTAGGCTTCTTCCGGCTCGACGGAAACGTCCAGCTCATCACCAACCTGCTTGCCAACCAGGGCCTTCTCGAGACCGGCGATGATGTTGCCTGCGCCATGCAGGTACACCAACGGCGCGCCGCCAGCGGAACTGTCGATCACCTCACCGGCATCGTTGGTCAGGGTATAGTCGATGGAGACGGCCTTGTTGGCGGCGATCAGCATGGGGAGACCTTTTGCGAAAGATAAATGAACGGGCAAGTTTAACCAACGGCAGCCTGGATTGCGACCCGAGCCCGGACAAACGGGCCGTGCGTATCGTTGATTTTCGTCAGGATGATCACGGCGACTGGGTGGCAGTCTTGTCTTGTGGCCATACTCAGCATGTACGCCACCAACCGCCCTGGCAGAATCGGCCCTGGGTACTCGATCCCGAGCAGCGCCAACTCAAGCAGGGAAGCCTCTTCCCGTGTGGCTGGTGCGCCACGGATCGATCGCACGATGAATCCAAGGAAGCTTAAATGTCTGCACGCAACATTCTGGTGATCAACTGCGGCAGCTCGTCGATCAAGTTCGCCCTGGTCAACGAAACGCAGGAAATCTTCATGCTCAGCGGCCTGGCCGAGCGTCTTGGCAGCCCCGAGGCGGTGCTGCACTGGCAACAAGGCGAACAAAAGGACAGCCTGGTCCTGCCGGGCGCCGACCACCGCCTGGCCCTGTCTCATCTTCTACCTGTGGTACAGCAGGCCGCAGCCGGCGAGCTGCACGGCATCGGCCACCGAGTGGTACATGGCGGCGAGCATTTCTCCGGCGCCTCTCGTCTGGACACCGCCAGCCTGCAGGCCATCCGCGAAGTCGCGCCGCTGGCGCCCCTGCACAACCCTGCCAATCTGCAGGGCATCGAGGCGGCGATGAAGCTGTTCCCGGACCTGGTTCAGGTGGCGGTGTTCGATACTGCCTTTCACCAAAGCCTGCCTGAACACGCTTACCGCTACGCCGTACCGCAGGCGCTCTACGCCGAACACGGCGTGCGCCGCTATGGCTTCCACGGCACCAGTCACCACTATGTCAGCCGCAAGGCCGCGCAGATGAGCGGCCTGGCATTCGACGCCAGCAGTTGGCTGGTCGCGCACCTTGGCAATGGCAGCTCCACCTGCGCCGTGGAAAATGGCCACAGCCGCGACACCAGCATGGGCCTGACACCGCTGGAGGGGCTGGTGATGGGCACACGCAGCGGCGATGTCGACCCCAACCTGCACGGCCACCTGGCACGCACCCTGGGCTGGAGCCTGGAGCGAATCGACAGCATGCTCAACAAGGACAGCGGCCTGCTGGGTTTGTCCGGTCTGTCCAACGACATGCGCACGCTGGAACAGGCCCGCGAGCAGGGCCATGCCGGCGCGATCCTGGCCATCGAGGTGTTCTGCTACCGCCTGGCCAAATCGCTGGCGGCGATGAGCTGTGCACTGCGCCGTCTCGATGGCCTGATCTTCACCGGCGGTATCGGCGAGAACTCGACACTGATCCGCAGCAAGACCGTGGATCACCTTAGCCTGCTAGGGCTGCAGCTGGATGCCCAGGCCAACGCCCGCTGCGTGCGCGGCGTCGCGGGAGCCATTCACGCAGACAGCCATCCGCGCGTACTGGTGGTACCCACCAATGAAGAGCGGCAGATCGCCCTCGATACCCTTGCCCTGCTCGACTGAGGCTTTTTAATGCATACATTCTTCATCGCTCCCACCGGTTTCGGTGTCGGCCTTACCTCCATCAGCCTCGGCCTGGTCGGCGCGCTGGAGCGCAGCGGCCTCAAGGTCGGCTTCTTCAAGCCCATCGCCCAGCCGCATGCCGGAGACCTCGGCCCGGAGCGCTCCAGCGAGCTGATCGCCCGCACCCACGGCCTGAACTCGCCCAAGCCGCTACCGCTCAGCCACGTCGAGCGCATGCTCGGCGACGGCCAGCTGGATGAACTGCTGGAAGAAATCATCAGCCTCTATCAGCAAGCGGCCGCCGACAAGGACGTCGTCATCGTCGAAGGCATGGTGCCGACGCGTCACGCCAGTTACGCCGCGCGAGTCAACTTCCACCTGGCCAAGAGCCTGGACGCCGACGTGATCCTGGTCAGCGCTCCGGAAGACGAGAACCTCACCGAACTGTCCGACCGCATCGAAATTCAGGCGCAGCTGTTCGGCGGGCCGAAGGACCCGAAGGTGCTCGGCGTGATTCTCAACAAGGTGCGCAGCGAAGATGGCATCACCGCCTTTGCCGAGCGCCTGCTGGAACTCTCACCACTGCTCAAGAGCCAGGACTTCCGCCTGCTCGGCTGCATTCCCTGGCAGGACGAACTGAACGCGCCGCGCACCAAGGACATCGCCGAGCTGCTCGGCGCGCGCATCCTCAACGCTGGCGATTACGAGCAACGACGCATGCTGAAGATCGTGCTCTGCGCCCGCGCAGTGGCCAATAGCGTGCAGTTGCTCAAACCAGGCACCCTGGTGGTGACGCCGGGTGATCGCGACGACATCATCCTCTCTGCCAGCCTCGCGGCGATGAATGGCGTGCCGCTGGCCGGCCTGCTGCTGTGCAGCGATTTCGCCCCCGACCCACGCATCATGGAACTGTGCCAGGGCGCCCTGGCCAGCGGCCTGCCGGTGATGACCGTGGGCACGGGCTCCTACGATACCGCCACCAACCTCAACCGCCTGAACAAGGAAATCCCGCTGGATGACCGCGAGCGTGCGGAGAAGGTCTCCGACTTCGTCGCCGGCCATATCGATCACGACTGGCTGAGCGCCCGTTGCGGCACGCCGCGCGAGCTGCGCCTGTCGCCCCCGGCCTTCCGCTACCAACTGGTGCAACGGGCCAAGGCTGCAGCCAAGCGTATCGTCCTGCCCGAGGGCAGCGAGCCACGCACGGTGCAGGCAGCCGCCATCTGCCAGGCGCGCGGCATCGCCCGCTGCGTATTGCTGGCCAAGCCGGAAGACGTACATGCAGTGGCCCGCGCGCAGGGTATCGAGCTGCCGGAAGGCCTGGAAATTCTCGACCCGGATCTGATTCGCGGTCGCTACGTCGAGCCGATGGTCGAGCTGCGCAAGGGCAAGGGCCTCAACGCGCCGATGGCCGAGGCGCAACTGGAAGACACCGTGGTGCTAGGCACCATGATGCTGGCGCTGGACGAGGTGGACGGCCTGGTCTCCGGCGCCATCCACACCACCGCCAACACCATTCGCCCGGCGCTGCAGCTGATCAAGACTGCGCCGGGTTACAACCTGGTGTCCTCGGTGTTCTTCATGCTGCTGCCGGATCAGGTACTGGTCTACGGC
Organism: Pseudomonas sp. EggHat1; assembly: GCF_014892995.1. Classification (NCBI taxonomy): domain Bacteria; kingdom Pseudomonadati; phylum Pseudomonadota; class Gammaproteobacteria; order Pseudomonadales; family Pseudomonadaceae; genus Pseudomonas; species Pseudomonas sp. EggHat1. The sequence continues at coordinate 358,903 of NZ_JACKQK010000002.1, read as the reverse complement.
GACTGCGCGGTGAATCCTGACCCCAACGCCGAGCAGTTGGCGGAGATTGCCCTGCAGAGCGCTGCTTCGGCGCAGGCCTTCGGCATTCCACCGCGCGTGGCCATGCTCAGCTACTCCACCGGTGATTCCGGCAGCGGCGAGGAGGTAGAAAAGGTACGGGCTGCCACCCGCCTGGCCCGCGAGAAACGCCCCGACCTGCTACTCGACGGCCCGCTACAGTACGACGCAGCGGCCATCGAGAGCGTCGGTCGGCAGAAAGCGCCGAACAGCCCGGTAGCCGGTCGCGCCACGGTGTTCGTGTTCCCTGACCTGAACACCGGCAACACCACCTACAAGGCGGTGCAGCGCAGCGCCGACTGCATCAGCGTCGGCCCAATGCTGCAGGGCCTGCGCAAGCCGGTGAATGACCTGTCGCGCGGTGCGCTGGTCGACGACATCGTCTACACCATCGCGCTGACGGCCATTCAAGCGGCCGATCTGCCGAGCTAGAGAGGCCGTAGGGGTCTAGCAGAAAGCGCCGGCCAGAATATCCGGTGAGCACGGCGCCCCCTACGAGCGCCGAAACCCACGAGTCAGCACTGGCACTTGCAGGTCAGTGCACAACCGTTACCCTTGGCGCCGAACCTGCTCGCTGCAAGGAACGCCGCAGCTCTTTCGACTGATACGGGGCGCAGAGAAAGCCCCTTTCTCAGGCTGCCCGCCGGGCGTGCAGCCTGCTTATGGAGGCGTTCGCCCGATGCTGCACTTTCTTCCCGCGCCAGTGCGCGGCCTGATCGCGAGCCTGCTGCTGGCTCTGAACACCCTGTTCTGGTGCTGGCCGCTGTTCTTCGTCGCCCTGCTCAAACTGCTGCTGCCGTTCGCGCCAATCCAGCGCGCGCTGCGCTTCGTCATGCATGCCATCGCCGAAAGCTGGATCGGCGTCAACAAGTTCTGGATGCGCCTGGTTGGCCATATTGAATGGAAGGTTCAGGGGCTGGAACGCTTCGATACCCGTCACTCCTATCTGGTGACCAGTAACCACCAGAGCTGGGTAGACATTCTGGTGCTGCAGTACCTGCTCAACCAACGCATGCCGCTGCTGAAGTTCTTCCTCAAGCAGGAGCTGATCTGGGTGCCGGTGATCGGCCTGTGCTGGTGGGCGCTGGAGTTTCCCTTCATGAAGCGCTTCAGCAAGGAGTACCTGGCCAAGTACCCGGAAAAGCGCGGCCAGGACCTGGCCACCACGCGCAAGGCCTGCGCGCGTTACAAGACCAACCCCGTGGCGGTATTCAACTTCCTCGAGGGCACCCGCCTGACCCCGGCCAAGCATGCGCAGCAGCAGTCGCCGTTCAAGTACCTGCTCAAGCCCAAGGCGGGCGGTATCGCCTTCGTGCTCGACGCGATGGGTGAGCAACTGCACGCCATCGTCAACGTCACCATTCATTACCCACATGGTGTGCCGGGCTTCTGGGACTTGCTCTGTGGCCGCCTGGATGCCGTGCAGGTGTTTTTCAAACAAGTCGATATTCCGCGCGAATTCATCGGCCGCAACTACGATCAGGACGATGACTACCGTCTGGCATTCCAGCAGTGGGTCAATCGCCTGTGGGAAGAGAAGGACGCTGAGCTCGCAAGCCTGCAACAGCAAACCTGAAGCGCGCCTGGCGCTTCATTCACCGCGTGGTAGGGGCAGCTTGCTCCAGTCCAGTTGCGCCGGCACCTGCATGGCAGTGCTGGCCGACACACCCGGTGCCACCAGAAATCCTTGCATGATGCTGCAATGGTGTTGCGTCAACCACTCGCGCTGCTCCTGGGTTTCGACGCCCTCGGCGATGACCTCCAGCCCCAGGTGACGCCCCAGATCGATGATGGTGCTGACCACTGCGGCGTCGCGCGGTGAGTCGAGCATGTTGGAGATGAACAGGCGGTCGATCTTCAGCGTGTCCAGTTCGAAATGCCGCAGGTACGCCAGCGACGAGTAGCCGGTGCCGAAATCATCGATGGCGATCTTCACCCCCAGCTTACGCAGATGACGCAGCTGCGCCTGGGTCAGCTCCAGATCCTGCATCAACGCACTCTCGGTAACTTCCACTTCCAACTGGCTGGGCTTGAGACCATGGAGATCGAGTACGCGCTGCAGATCCGCCACCAGTTGCGGCATACCGAACTGTACCGGGCTGACATTGAGACTGAGCACCATCTCCTCACCGAACTGTTGCTTGAAGTCCGCCAACTGCCTGGCGCCCTCACGGAAGATCCATTCGCCAAGACGATTGATCAGGCGGGTTTCTTCGAGCAGTGGAATGAATACGTTCGGTGCGACAGTGCCCGCAACACGATGCTGCCAGCGCAGCAAGGCTTCGAAGCCGCGCAGGCGCCCGTTATCGAGATGGAACTGGGGCTGATAGACCAGCACGAAGTCATCGTTCTCGATGGCGTGGCGCAGGCTCTCTTCGAGCATCAGCCGTGAACGCGCGCGGCCGTTCATTTCTGGAGAGAAGAAGCGGTACTGCTGGCGACCGGCGCGCTTGGCTTCGTACATTGCCATATCGGCGGAGCGCAGCAGGCCCTCGACGCTCTGCCCGCACTCTGGAAAGCAGGCGATGCCAACGCTGGCGCCGAGGGTGAAATCCACACCATCGAGGGTGTGCCGAACCGAAACCAGTTCGATCAGCTTCTCAGCGACCTTGGCTGCATCCTCGGGATGGCCGAGGTTGTCCAGTAGCGCAGTGAACTCGTCACCGCCGATGCGTGCCAGACTGTCATAGGGGCGCAAGCAGGCCTTGAGCTGCTCACCGACCCGACGCAGCAGCTGATCGCCGACATCATGGCCCAGCGAGTCATTGATGCGTTTGAAACCGTCCAGATCCAGGTACAGCACCGCGACCCGCTGACCGCTGCGTTCGATACGCGCCAGCGCCGATTCCAGCGCCTGATGAAAGCCACGGCGATTGAGCAGACCGGTCAGCGCGTCAGTAACTGCCTGCGACTCCAGCTGCGCGTGCAGATTGCGCACCACCGACATGTCCAGGGCGATCACCACCATGGCGCGCTGCTGCCGCGGTAGCGGCGAGCAGGACAACGCCACAGGCAGGCAACCGCCCTTGAACGTGCGCATCATCGCTTCGTGTACGCGGTAGGTCGCCTCACGCTTGAAGTGCAGGTAGAACTCGGATTGCTGCCAGCCGTCTTCGCTGGCGGGATTCTTGAGAAACGACAGCAGCTCGACGCCCTCGAGATCGCCTACCTCGCCATCGAGCATCTGGGCCATGGCTGGGTTGGCGAACTGGATGCGACCGTCCTCGCCGACTACCAGGATACCCTCGGCGGCATTGGCCAGCACCGAGGCGTTGAAAGCTCTCGCTCTTTCCAGTTGCTGGGAAAGCGCCTGCAATTCGCAGCGATTGTGCTCATGCTCCAGCAGGCTCTGAATCTTGTGGCGCAGCACAGTGGGATCGAACGGTTTGAGCACGAAGTCCACGGCGCCAGTGCTGTAGCCTCGCAACACGGCATCATGAGTCTGCGAGATGGCAGAAACGAAGATGATTGGCGTCAGCCTCGTACGCGGATTACCGCGCATCAACCGGGCGACTTCGAAGCCATCCATGCCTGGCATCTGCACGTCGAGCAGCACCAGTCCGACATCCTCTTCGAGCAGACAGCGCAGAGCCTCCTCGCCGGAGCTGGCACAGCGCAGCTGCCACTCGCCATCTTCAAGCAGCGCCTGCATGGCCTCGAGGTTTTCCATGCGGTCATCCACCACCAGCAGAACCTGCCTGGCGGGTACGGCGGCGTTCTTGCTCTGCGCCTGGGCCATCGTCACTCCCCTATCCATCTGCCCTTGCACCAGTCACTCCTGCCATCAGGGTAGTCCATCGCCAGACGAAAGCATGGTCGGCATAGCCAACCAGCGCTCCAGCAGTGCCAGCAGCTCATCACGCTTGATCGGCTTGGCCATGTAGTCGTCTGCGCCCGCAGTGATGCATTTTTCCCGGTCGCCCTTCATGGCGTGAGCGGTGAGCGCGATGATGGGGATCACGCAGCCATGCTCCTGCTTGAGCAGACGCGTGGCGGTGTAGCCGTCCATATTGGGCATGGCCATGTCCATCAGAATCAGGTCGAAGGGATCGCGCTGGTAACTGGCGATGGCCTCCAGGCCGTCCTTGGCGGAGCTGACACGCAGCCCCACTTCATCCAGCAGTGCGGTCAGCGCATAGACGTTACGCACGTCGTCATCCACCAGCAGGATGCGCTTTCCCTGTAACAGGTTTAGCCGCGCATGGGCCGGTTGCGGCGCCCGCACGTCAACGAGAAAACCCTGAACCGCCTGGCACAGCGCGTCGGTGTCGTCGCCATGCTTGCGCACCACGACAGCGCTGTAGCGCCGCAGCCGTTGCAAGGTCTGCTGAGTAACGTCCACACCGGTGTTGATCACCACGCGCGTACCTTGAAACGGGCGCAACTGGTTCAGACTGTCGAGCAGGGCAAAACCGTCCTGATCCGGCAGATCGAGATCGATCACCAGCGCGCAGAACTGGCCCTGCACATAGGCCTCGCGTGCCTGCTCACCATCGGCGCAGGCGATGACATGAAAGCCCAGCTCCGTCAGTTGCTCGCGGTAGTGCTCGCGCTCTACCTCGACATCCTCCACCAACAACAATGCCTGCTCCTGTTGCGCGCCGTGCTGCAGCTCGATGAACACCTGCTCCAGTTCATCGCGACCGATGGGCTTGACCAGATAGCGCGTGCCATCGTCGTTCCAACCCACCGGTTGCGGAACGCAGGAAATGATGTGCACTGGCGTATGCCGATGAGTCGGCTGGGCGCGCAGACGCCGGAACAGCTGCCAGCCACTGAGATCAGGCAGCAGGATGTCGAGAATCACCGCATTGAACGACTCCTGCTGCAGCAGCCCCAGCGCCTGCAGCCCGGTGCGGCAATGCACGCTGGAGAAGCCGTGAGCATGAGCCTCCTCGGCGATCACAGCAGCGAAATTGGCATCATCCTCGATGATCAACAGTGGCGGGCCGTCACCGGCACGCAGCGGCCCCTCAAGCGGCGCTTCGACACTCAGTGAGCCCGCCTGCACCGGCAATCTGACGGTGAAGGTAGACCCCTGCCCCGGCGCACTCTGCAGGCTGATATCGCCATCCAGGGCGAGCACCAACTGACGGGTGATGGCCAGCCCAAGGCCGGTACCACCGAAACGCCGACTGGTAGAACCGTCGATCTGTTGAAAAGCCTGGAATACCTGCTCGTGCTGGGCCGGATCGATGCCAATGCCGGTATCACGCACGCTGAAGCAGAGCAGCTCGCGCTCATCCTCCTGGCGCCCCTGACTGCTGACGCTCAGCGTGACCTCGCCCTGATCGGTGAACTTCAGCGCGTTGGACAGCAGATTGCGCAGGATCTGATGCAGGCGTACGCGGTCGGTATGAATGACGCGCGGCACGCCGGCTTCCAGTTGGGTGTGCAGGCGCAAGCCCTTGAGCTCGGCCATCGGGCGCAGACTGGCATCGAGCTCCACCAGCACGTCCTGCATGTTGATCGGTTCCAGCTTGAGCTGCATGCGTCCCGACTCGACCTTGGCCAGGTCGAGTACATCGTTGATCAGCTGCAGCAGATCACTGCCGGCGCGGTGCACGATATCGGCGTGCTTGGCCTGCTTCTCGGTCAGATTGCCTGCCAGATTCTGGCGCAGTTGGTCGCTGAGAATCAGGATGCTGTTGAGCGGCGTGCGCAGCTCATGGGACATGTTGGCGAGAAACTCGGATTTGTAGCGGTTGGCCAACAACAGCTGCTCGGCCTGCTCACGCAGTTTCTGCTCGGCCGCCTTGCGCTCACTGATATCGATGACCACCGCCTGCACCAGGTTTTCATCGCCGCTGCGGATTGGCGACAGGCCGACCTCCAGAGGAATCATGCGACCTTCACGGTGCTGCCCGAACAGCTCGCGGTTACCGCCCATGCGGCGCGGTTCAGGCATAGCCTGGTAACCACGGCGCAGCGCCACATGACTGCCACGCTGCGCCGTCGGCAGGAGCATCTCCACCGGCTCGCCGAGCAACATCTGACGTTCGTAACCGAACAGCAGCTCGGTCTGTCGATTGACCATGGCGATACGCCCCAGGGCATCGACCAGCACGATGGCATTGGGCGACGCTTCGACCACCAGACGAAAACGCTCCTCGGCCACCTTGCGCGCACGCAGGTCCACCAGGTTTATCAGGTAGCTGCTGCCCTCGTGCAGCGGGTTGAGGCTGATACTGACCGGAATCGACTCACCACGTAACGTGCGCACCATGCGTTCGTCACTCTCGGCCAACTGCTCCTGCAGGTCTTTCGGCGATTCGATATTGGGCAGCACGCGCAACACGGTCTCACCCGGCAAGGCATTGAGCGGGCAGTCGAACAGCTCGGCAGCACTGCGATTGGCCATTTCGATGCGGCCCCTGTCATCACAGAGCAGGGTCGCCACCGGCAGCCGTTCGACCAATAGACGAAAGCGCTCTTCGCGCTCGCGCAGGGCCACGGCAGCCCGTTCACTGATCTGCAACTTGCGCTCACGCTGATAGAGAAAACCGCCGACCAGAATCGACAGTAACAACGTTGCGGCCAGCCCCGCCCAGAGACCGAGCATGCTGGTTCGATCAACCAGGCTGCGTTCGTATTCAGGGGTGCCGATCACCTCAAGCGCCCAGGTGCGGCCATACAGGGATAACTCCTGCTGACTGCGAAATCTCGGCTGCCAACCATTGGTATTGGTTTCACCACTTATCAGCGGCAAATCGGTCGTCTGCAGGTCTTTCAGGATGATGTCGAACAAACGACTCTGAGCGCCAAGAATCCCATCGATCAGGTCATGACTGCGAAAAGCGCCATGTACCATTCCCAGCAATGCAGAACGACGTTGCTCGACGGTATTGACGGGTAAACCCGGACGAAACACCGGCAGGTAGAGCAGTACGCCAGACTGCACGTTTACATCGACCTCCTGACGCAGTATCAGCGGCGCGCTGAGGCTGGCTTCGCCGGTCTCGACACTGCGCTCGATTGCCGTCCGCCGCACTGTTTCGCTGAGCATATCGAAGCCAAGCACGCGCCGATTGCGCCAATCCACGGGGCTGACGTAGTCAATGGGTAGATAATGGTCACGCTCACCGGAAGGGAAGATCTGATAGTCGAGACGACCGTCGGCCGCCACCTCGGCGGCGAAGTCAGCCAGTTGCTCCGGCAGCAGATAACGTGACCAGGCCACGGCCTGAATACCGGGATAGCGATCTTGGACCTGCAACTGATCCAGCGCACGTTCCCACTCGACGAGCGAGACCTGATCACTGCCTATCATCAGCCCGGATACGCCGCGCAAGACCATCTCGTAAGTGCGCATACGCGCCAGCACCCGCTGGCTTACGTCCTGAGCCTCCAACTGAAAGCGGCGGTGACTGTCCTCGTCCTCACGCTCCTGCACAGTATTCCATTGCCAGAAAATCAGGCCACCCAACCCCAGTAGCAAGCCAAGCGCAACCAGCAGCGGCGTCCAGGGCCTTGGCGGCCGCTCGACAGCTCTGTCGTCCATTCGCTCTCCTTCGGTCATCCAGAACCAACGCGCACGGTGCATCCGCACGCGGACATCACAGAACCACAGCAAGCAGTCTAGTCAGGTTTTGAATGAGTGGCCTTTTGCCAGAAGGGACACGACGGGCGGTCACGAACATGGCCGTAAACGCCTTCTGACACCTCGGCGAAAACGTCCACAGAGGTGAATGTCAGCGATATAAAAAAGCCTCCCAGAGGGAGGCTCTCATTACAACGTGGCGAGCTTTTAAAGCGGACGCAGGTTGATCTCGACACGACGGTTCTGCGCACGACCAGCATCGGTGGCGTTGCTGGCAATCGGCTGGCTCGGGCCGGCACCGTATGCAGAGATGCGCTGACCCGGCACACCATTGGCGCTCAGGTAGTTGGCCACGCTCTGAGCGCGACGCTGCGACAGGCTCTGATTAAGCGCCTGCGAACCGGTGCTGTCGGTGTGGCCGACGATGTTCACACCGTTCTTGTTGAACTCCTTGAACACCAGCACCAGCGAATTGAGGGTTGGGTAGAAGCTGCTGGAGATATCCGCCGAGTTGCTGGCGAAGGTGATATTGCCCGGCATGATCAGTTTCAGATCATCGCCGTTGCGTTGCACCTGCACGCCAGTGCCCTGCAGGGTCTGCCGCAGCTTGGCCTCCTGGGTATCGACGTAATAGCCGTAACCGCCACCGGCGGCACCACCGACAGCCGCACCGATCAGCGCGCCCTTGGCGCGATCCTTCTTGCTCGAAGTCGCAGCACCGATCACCGCACCAGTCGCTGCGCCGATCCCCCCATAGATACCGGCTTTGCCGGCCTGGCTTTCGCCGGTGTAAGGGTTGGTGGTACAGCCGGCCAGCAAGGCCATGAGCGCAGTTGCTGCGATCAGATTACGCCTGGTCTTCATAAATTTTCCTTAGGATTTCTTCTGGTATCGGGCAGACATGCCGCAGACTTCGAGCCGCCAAGGCGCGGTGAAGTTCCGCCCAAGCTTATCAACCTGTGGATATCAGAACTGCGACGCAAAGCAGATCAGCCCGATACGTACCTTACTGCACGCCTGGCAGCGGTCGCAGTGTCACTTCGACACGGCGATTCTGCGCACGCCCTTCGACGGTAGCGTTACTGGCCACTGGCTGATCCGGCCCCATACCACGAGTACTCATGCGGCTGGGGTCGACCCCTTGCGCCAGCAGATAATCGGCCACGCTTTGCGCACGACGCTGCGACAGCCCCATGTTGTGGCTATGCGAGCCGGTGCTGTCGGTATGCCCGACCACCTCGATACTGTTCTGGTTGTACTGGCGGAAGGAATTGGCCAGGTTGTTCAGCGGCTGATAGAAGCTGCTGGCGATCTGCGCCGAGTCGGTGGCAAAGGTGATATTGCCCGGCATGATCAACTGAATCACATCGCCCTGGCGCTGCACCTCGACGCCTGTGCCCTGCATGCTGCGACGCAGTTCTTCTTCCTGCTTGTCGGCGTAATAGCCGTAACCCGCCGCTGCGGCACCGGCCACCGCAGCACCGATCAAGGCGCCCTTGCCGCGATTGTCATGGTTGATCAGCGCACCGGCAGCCGCACCGGCCAACGCACCGATACCACCGTAGGTGGCGGTACGGTTGGAGCTCGGCGCGCTCTGGTCATAAGGGTTCTGCGAGGCGCAGCCGCTGATTAGCAGCGCGGACGAGCAAAGGGCAATCAAAGAAAGGCGGAACATGAAGGAATCTCCATGAACGGTGGATGATGGCTCTTTGAGTTCCAGCGCGGCCATTAGTGCCCTGTCACGCGCGAATAAAGGGGTTCTCACGCATTTCATCACCGAGGCGGGTATCCGGGCCATGGCCGGTGACCACGGTGGCGTCCTCATCGAGGCGGTACAGGCGCTGCTTGATCGAACGCTCGATAGTGGCGTAATCACCGCCCCAGAGGTCGGTACGGCCGATGCCGCGACGGAACAGCGTGTCACCAGCGATCAGCAGCTTGGCATCCTCGAACCAGAAACTCATCGAACCCGGCGTGTGCCCGGGTGTATGCAGCGCCACACCGCAGCCGCAGGCCAGCTCCTCGTCATCGGCCAGCCAGCGATCCGGCGCCGGCACGGGCGTGTAAGGCACGCCGAACATGCTGCACTGCATCTCCAGATTGTCCCAGAGGAACTGATCTTCCTTGTGCAGGTGCAGCGTGGCACCGGTCTTCTCCTTCATCTGCCCCGAGGCAAGAAAGTGATCGAGGTGCGCATGGGTGTGGATGATACTCACCACCTTGAGGCCATGAGCCTCCAGACGCGCCATGATCAGATCGGGATTGCCACCCGGATCGACCACGATGGCCTTCTTCGTAATCGGGTCGCCGATGATGGTGCAGTTGCACTGCAAAGGGCCGACGGGGAAGGTTTCGCGAATCAGGGCAGGACGTTCAGCAGAGCTCATCAGGGAACCTCGTTTCTGTAATCGCCGGGCAGTTTACCGGTCCATTTGCGGAATGCACGGCGGAAGTTGGACGGGTCGCTGAAACCCAGCAACTGGGCAATTTCATACAGCGGCAAATGCGTGGTGGTCAGGTACTGCAGGGCCAGGCGCTTGCGCACGTCGTCGAGCACCTGCTGATAGCTGGTGCCCAGCTGTGCCAGGTGCCGGCGCAGGCTGCGGCCGCTGGTATGCAGGGCACCAGCGGCGCTTTCCAGGTCGGGAAAGTCGCCTGGACGCGCCAGTAACAATCGGCGCACCCGCGTGAGCAGGCCATCCTGCACATCGAGGCTGGCCAGCAGCGCTTCGCACTGCTGCTCGCACATCTGCACCGTGGCCGGGTTGGCCAGCGCCATGGGCCGTTGCAGGTAGTGGCGAGGCAAGCGCAGCCAGTGCCAGGGCTGTTCGAACTGCGCGGCAACACCGAATACCTCGGCATAGCGCTCAGCATAGTCCGGCGTGGGATACGCGAAACCAACGGCCAAGCCCCGCAACTCTTCCCCCACAAGAAAGCGCGCAATGGTATGGATGCTGGTCAACAGGCCCTCGGCGGCGAAGCGCGATTGCGGCCCCATGGGAAAGGACTCGAGCGCACGCAACTGCATATCCTCCTCTTGCTCCACCAGTTCCAGCTCGAATGCCAGGCCGAGCACCCGGTAGTACTTCAGGGCGAACTGCAGCGCCTTGCCCAGGTTGGCACTGGACAGCACTGCGTAACCGAGTATGCCGTGGGTCGAGACGTTCAGGCGCTGGCCCAATACCAGACCAAGCGCCGGTTCGCCGCAACGCTCCAAGGCGGTCTGCGTCAGCAGATGAAAGTCGAGAAAGGACAGTCGACCATTAGGACTGCCAAGCACTTCAGGGCGGACCCGTGCGGCAGCAAACAGCTCGGCACGCGCCAGGCCGAACTCTTCCGCCAGCGCCAGCAATGCCTCGGCGTAGGCCACGGGAACCAGTTCGGCGGTGAGGTTGAGGGTTTGCTTCATGAGTTCGTTGTTCTGGTGACTGGCCGCAAATGACCTTCTTGATTGCGAACCTTAGCTCAGCGAATCCATGCTCGTTGCCCTGCTGCTGCCCCAACTTTCTACTGGAATAACGCACTGGCCGGATATGACTGTCACCTTGGCTGTTACGAACCTGTGCCCAGCGGCGCATGACGACCATAGTGGGAACCCGTCAAACAGCACGATGGAGTTCTCATGGCCAGCACTACACCGGAAGGATTGCAGATTCGTCCAAGACACATGGATTTCGATCTGCCCAACCCGCTGCCGCGCCACTGGAACGGCGGCGATGCCTTCAAGACCCATTTGTTCGATGCCATGTCGGTGTTGTTTCCCGACGGCGAGCGTTTCTTCATCGACTCAGTGCGCCAGTTCCGCGACCGCATCGACGACCCGGTACTCGATGAACAGATTCGCGGCTTCATCGGCCAGGAAGGCCATCACAGTCGTGAACATCTGGAGTACAGCCAGCGCCTGCGCGACCTGGGCTACAACGTCGAACGCATCGAGAAACGCGCCCGGACGCGCATCCGCTACACCCAGAAGAAGTTCTCGCCACAACGCCAGCTGGCTGCAACCGCAGCGCTGGAGCACATCACCGCGATCATGGCCGATGGTTTGCTGAGAAATGACGCGTACATGGCAGATGCTCATCCGGCCTTGGCTCGTCTGTGGCGTTGGCACGCGCTCGAGGAGACCGAGCACAAGGCGGTGGCTTTCGACGTCTACAACCAAGTGTGCGGCAGCCGCAAACTGCTGCGCCGGGCAATGCTCATGGGCACTTTCTTCTTCGTGCTCGATACCACCCGTGGCCTGGCACACATGCTCAAAGTGGACGGCCTGCTGTGGAACTGGCGCGTCTGGCGTGACGGCATCCGCTGGATGTGGGGCAAGGAAGGCGTGTTCCGCCCGCTGATCAGCGCTTATCTGGACTTCTTCAAGGACGGCTTCCATCCCTGGGAACACAACAACCTGGATCTGCTGCACGCCACCCGCGAGGAGTTTGACGGTGCCCCGCTGATTCAGGCCGGAGCCGCCTGAAACGCAGCACCTGCCACGCAACACAAATGAGCCCGGAATCTGCCCGGGCTTTTTCGTGGCCCGGATTTTCTCTGGTTTTTTTCCAGGGCCCACTCAACCCAGCAGAAATCTCATTGCATCGGCCGCGCTCTGCTCGGGAATTTCTTCCATGGGGATATGCCCGACACCCTGATAGACCCTGACCTGAACACCCGGTAGATCGCGCTGCCAATGCAGCACATGTTTGGGTGAGATCCAGCGATCGCGATCGCCCCACATGAGCAGGGTTGGCGCCTTGATCAGCGCGACCCGCTCTGGCGTCGTGTGCAGCTCTTTCTTGTTGACCTTCAGCAGCACGCGGAAGATATCCATCATGCCGCGACGATTACCGGGCCGTCGCGACAAGTCGTAGTAGCGCTCGACCACACCTGGTTTGATTCGCCCTGGCTCACCGTAGACCTCCTTTATACCCCGGGCGATCAAGACGCGAGGCATCCACATCGGCATGGCAACAGTAGCACCGGGCAGCGCGGCCGCAGCGATCATCCACGGCACCTTGTGCATGGGATAGCCGGCCGGGTCGATCAGCACCAGCTTGCCGACGCGCTGTGGCTGCGCAAGGGCGAAGTTCCAGGCGATATAGCCGCCAAGGGAGTTACCGGCGATATCCGCCTTGCCCACCTGCAGGTAATCGAGCAGTTGACCGAGCACATGCATCATGCGCTCGACCGAATAGACGCCGTCGCGCGCCGGCCCCGTGAGGCCGAACCCCGGAACGTCGAAGCGGATGATGCGGTAATGCGGGGCGAAGGCCTGCACCCACCCGTCCCAGGTGTGCAGCGAAGCGACGACGCCGTGGATCAGTATCAACGCCGGTTTGTCACGACTCCCTTCGTCACGGTAATGGACATCGAAGCCGTCGATCTCGACATAGCGAGAACCTTGAGTCGCGTTGCCATAACGCGATTTCAATCGCTCCAACGGCAAAGAACCGAACCCGAGACGTGAGAAGCCGGCAGCCAACGGCGTTTGCAGAGACAGTCTATTGGCAGACATGCGCGATACCTTGATTCTTGCAATAGGTATCCGTGATCAGAGCATGAGTGGGCGCCAAACACCGCCCAACCTAGGTTGAGCCAAGCACCGTCTTGATCGGCGGCTGCAATGCCCAGATCAGCGCAGCAGACCGAGGCCCTTGGCCCGTGCTACCGCCTGAGTGCGCCGCTCGACGCCGAGCTTGCTGTTGATGTGACGGGCGTGGGTCTTGACCGTGTGCAGGGAGATGAACAGACGCTCGCTGATCTCCTGATTGGAACAGCCACGCGCGATCAACTGCAGCACGGCCAACTCGCGACCACTGAGTTTTTCCGCGAGACCACCCGCCTCTGCGACCTCCTCCTCGTCCGCATCCCGACTGCCCGGCAACTGGGCGAGCAGCGCGTCGCGCAGCGGACAGTTCGAGCGCAGTTGCAGACGCTCGCGCAGCCACTGCGGCTGATGCTGCAGCAGTTCGATGAAAGGCAGCAGCGCACCACCCTGAGCGAGATCCAGACAACCATCGAGCTGCTGCTGCGCCTCCCGCTCTCGCCCGGTCTGCCTCAGTAACTGGGCGAGCTGCGCCTGTGCCGCCAGGGCGACCAACTGACCACCCAGCCCCTGTGCACGCTGTTGCAACGCACGCAGACGGCGCTCTGCATGCCCCAGCTCGCCCTGCAAGCGCTCCAGAGCCGCCTGCTGCAGATCGATATGCAACGCCAGCTGCGGGTGAAACTCCGGCGCCAGTGCCCGCCCCTGCTCACCATAGGTCTCCGCCAACTGAGGCAACCAGGCAGCAGCCAACTCGACCTGTCCTTGCCGCAGCCACAGCTCGCACTTGATCAGCGTGATCATCGCCAGATAGTAGATCGCCGGCACATCCCAGACATGCATCAAGCGTTCGACCTCACCCAGCAGGGCAAACGCCTCGGCTGGCCGTCCATCACGCCCTTCAAGGCTGGCCAGCACGCAATAGCCGATCAACGCACCGACGTCGCGGCAAGCCCTGGCTTCGGCAATCCCCACCCGTAAGCGCTCCACGGCCTGAGGCTGCAGACGCAGACTGAGCAGATAGCCCTCATAAATCGTCAAGCGCGCCCGCACCGAGTAACTACGCTGTGCCGGCAGACGCTGCACCAGCAGCAATCCCTGATGCACCTCCTCCTGCGCGCGCAGCACCTCACCACGGGCCTGCAGCACGCGGGCGCGCTCGTAATGGGCAAGCGCCTCGAGCAGAGGGTTGTCGATACGCTGCGCCAGCTCCAGGGCGTCGCGGTTCAGCCCACGCGCACGCCACAGATCGCCACGCACCATGGCCAGGTTGGACAATGCCGACAGGCACATGAAGTGCGGACCGTAACGCTCCGCCGGTAAACCGGCCAAGGCCTCGCTGCATTGCTGTTCGGCGCGCGCTCCATCGCCACGGCCACGGGAGATGACCCCATCGAGTGCCTGCCATTGCGCCAGTAGACTGCGCTGGGCGGCAGGCTCGGCAGCCGGCAGGAAGCGTGCGAGCTGATCAAGCAGTTCCTGGGCGGCATCCAGCTGGCAAGCCAATGCCAGTGCCCAGCCATAGAGCATGATCAGTCGTGGCGTGCTGGCCAGCAGATCGTCCGGCAGATTGGTTTTCCAGCGCAGCAGCATGGCGATGTTCTGCTCCGCCAGCATCTGCTCCTCGGACAGGTTCTGCACCAGGCTGGCGGCCACGTCGGCCTGCCCCGCCAGCAGCGCCTGCTCGATGGCGGCATCCAGCATGCCTTGCGCAGCGAACCAGCGACAGGCACGCAGGTGGGCGCTAACGTGCGAACGACTCAATCCGTCGGCAGAGCGCGCATTGAGCAAGTCGGAGAACAGGTGGTGATAGCGAAACCAGTGCCCCTGCTCATCAAGCGGCACCAGAAACACCTGATTGGCCTGCAGATGACGGATGATTGCGGCGCTGTCATGGCTGTCACGAACCGCATCGCACAGCTCAGCGCAGAAGCGCTCCATGCAGGCGGTGTCATAAAGGAACTGTTGCACCTCGGCGGGCTGCCGTTCGATGACTTCCTCGAGCAGGTATTCACGGATCAGCCCTTCACCACCGTGCAGTTGAAGCACCTCGCCAGCTTCCGCCAGTTCCTCGACAGCCAACAGCCAGAGGCGTAAACCAGCGATCCATCCCTCGCTGCGCTGCAGAATCCCGGTGACCTGCTCCTTCTCGAGGCGCGCGCCCTGACTTGCCAACAGCGCGTCCAGCTCGGCAGCCGTCAGACGCAGATCCTGCTCGTTGAGCTCCAGCAACTGTCGCGACAGACGCAGGCGCGCCAGGTGCCAGTCAGGTCGCTGACGACTGGTGACCAACAGCAGCACACCAGGTGGTAAATGGTTGAGGAAGAATTGCAGACAACGATCCAGCACCGGCCCCTGCGCCAGATGGTAGTCGTCCAGCACCAGCAACAGTGGTTGACCATCATCGAGTTGCTGGGTCAGCTCATCGAGTAAACCGTCAAGCCACTGCTCGAATGCGAAGGGTTGATGGCGCTGGCGCATCTTCAGCAGCCCGAGCGCTTCCTCGCCGAGGCCAGGGTAGAACTGCTGCAGCCCATTCAGGAGACGCTCGAGGAATCGCCCCGGATCATGATCGCGCTCGCTCAGCCCGAGCCAGAGGCTGTGCCAGTGATCGGGTAGTCGTTCGCAGAACTCGATGGCCAGCGAGCTTTTGCCAAAACCTGCTGGCGCACTGACCAGCAGCAATCGCCCTTGCAGGCCCTCCTCAAGGCGCTCACACAGCCTGGGCCGCGGCATATGCCCTGCCGGCAGTGGCGGACGATAGAAACGCGCTTCAACCGGTGTGGCCGGCGTGTAGGGAAAACCTGGCGAGCGGGAGAAATCTGTCATCGGCCTATTCTTGGAAGTCTTCTAGGTGCATCGGCGGGCTCGATCTGAACCCAGCCTAGCGACTTGCAATGGCCATTTGAAGCGCGCGCTACAGTCCGTAACGAAAAAGCCGGCACAAGGCCGGCTTCGTCGTGTTGCCTGAGGCAGGTTTTAGCGAACGCCAGCCTGACGCAGAGCAGCCGGGGTGTAGTCGCTGCCAGCGGCCTTGTAGTTGAAGTCGTAGGCTTGTTTCTCCTCGTTCTTCATACCCAGGGCCAGGTAGCGACCGGACAGCAGGTCGTACAGGGTTTCTACGGTGTACCACGGCACTTGCTTGTCGTAGTAGTACTGGGCATGCGCCTCAGCTACACGCCACAGGGTGCCACGGCCGTCGTAGTGGTCGATCAGAGCGGCTTGCCAGGTGTCCTCGTCGATGTAGAAGTCACGCTTGGCGTAGATGTGACGCTCGCCCGACTTCAGGGTCGCGGTCACGTGCCATACGCGGTGCAGCTCGTAACGAGTCAGGTCCTGGTTGATGTGGCCAGCCTTGATGATGTCGGCATACTTCAGACTCGGCGAGTCCAGCTTGTAGGCGTTGTAGGGGATGTAGATCTCCTTCTTGCCGACCAGCTGCCAGTCGTAGCGATCCGGCGCACCGTTGTACATGTCGAAGTTGTCGGAAGTACGCAGACCGTCAGCGGCGGTACCCGGACCGTCGTAGGACACCTGCGGAGCACGGCGCACGCGACGCTGACCGGCGTTGTACAGCCACGCCAGACGCGGCTCCTTCACCTGGTTGAGGGTTTCGTGCACCAGCAGTACGTTACCGGCCAGACGCGACGGAGCCGTCACACGCTGCTTGAAGTAGAACAGTACGTTGCTTTCCTTGCTCGCATCGAAGTCGGTCAGCGCATCACGGAAGGTGAACTCGTCCTGGAAGTAAACCAGCGAGTAGGAACCGTTCGCCTGCGGCGTCGCCTGGGTCACCAGACGACGCACGCTGCCACCGCGGTAGCGGGTGATGTGGTTCCAGATCGCTTCCAGACCGTTCTGCGGGATCGGGAAGGGGTTGGCGGTCTGGAAGTTCTCCAGGCCGTTGCCACCTTCCACCATCTTGGTGTTCACCGCATTCTGCTTGGTCGCCTCCAGCACCGAAGCCGGCAGGCTGGCCGAACGGTGCGTCGGGAAAACCGGCATCTTGTAGCTTTCCGGGTAGCGCTTGAACATCGCCAACTGGCCGGGGGTCAGCTTGTCCTTGTACTGGTCGACGTTCTGCGCGGTGATGGTGAACAGCGGCTGCTCGTTGGCAAACGGATCGGCCAAAAAGCCTCGCGGATCGACCGCACCGGCGTTGGCCGGCAAACCGCCGGTCCAGGCCGGGATCGAACCATCGGCATTACCTGCCATCTCGGCACCGACTGGAGTCAGGGTGTTGCCCAGCTTCGCCGCATCGTCGGGCGACACTGCCGCCATCACGCTGGTCGCCAGCAGAGACAGGGTCAGGACACCGCTTTGCCACAGTTTTTTTGTTGTTTTCATTTGCATCATGATTCCTCGAAATTCCTGGCCGCTTAGAAGTTCATACCGAAGCTGAGCGCGACGAAATCGCGGTCAACCGAGGTGTTGTACTTGCCGCCGAAGAAGCTGGTGTACGACAGGTCGGCCGTGTAAGTGTTCTGGTACTCGGCGTTGAGACCCAGACTGACCGCTTTGGCGCCTTCGGTGAACAGTCCATTGGGGCCATAACCCTCTACGTCATGAGACCAGGCGACGCTGGGGTTCAGGTTGACGCCGGCGATGGCGTTCGGGTAGTTCCAAATGGCCCGGGCGCGGTAGCCCCAGGAAGTACTGGTGACAAAACCATCGTCCTCGCAGTACTTGCTGACATTCTTGGCATTAGGATTGTTACCCAAAGTGCCTACGTTCAACCCTGTACAGGCAGGAAACACACCAACCCCCGTAACGGCATAGTTTCCTTCAAGCGGCCCCGGCCCATAAATCGGATCACGGCCATAGCGCAACTTGTCGGAACTCTCCAAACCACCGACATGAGCAACCGCCAACTCCCCTACCAGCGTCAGGCGAGAGGCACCCATTACCTGATCAAAGAAGTGCGTGAAGGTCGTTTGGAACTGTGTGATCTCCTTACGGTTGTATCCGTTGGCCGTTGCACCAAAGCCGGAGTCGATCAACGACACGTTACCTACACCAGCCCCGGCGTAGATACCGCCCGTCAATGGCATACTGGTAAGCGGCTTTAGACCGGCATACAGAATGTCAGTGGAGTTGAGTTGCAGGGGTGCGTTCGGGCGGTAGCTAAGTTCACCGCTCCAAGCTGTGCCGGTGGGCAAGGTGGTCGAGAAGCTGATCCCGTAGAGGCGAATATCTTCAGGGTACTCGAGGAAGTAATTACCTCCGCCCGCAGCTAGGAGAGGAGCAAGAGAAGCACGGTTGGCAGGATCGGCCGCGACAAAGTTGTCAATAGCGGTGTAAGCAGCCTGGCTACCAGCCTGGGCACTGAAGATGGGCGCTCGGCTGTGGTAATTCATCGCATAGAAACCGAACTCAGTATCCAGCGGTTCAAAGAGATAACGGAAGGCAACGCCCCACTGCCCACTGTCGCGTGCATCCCGATCTGCACCACGGTTGACCAAGACCCCTTCGTTATTGATATCAACACCAAAGAGACCAGCTGCGCCTAGCGCAGCTGGCGGAAGAGAGGAGCGGGAACGCAGTACGCGGAGGTTATCATCGCAGCCATCCGCAACGATATCCGGTTGAGCGAAGAAGGTGCCGCAGTTATCGACAACAGTTTGATCCCACTCAAGCTGATAGAACGCCTCCATGGAGAGATTGTCGGTCAGACTCTGTGACACATAGAACATGTTGACCGGGATCAGACCTTCCTTGATTTCCGCCCCTGGGCGACGGAACGCGGCCACATCAATAGGGTTGATGGAGTTGATGCTGTTGCCAATGAAGGTGCTTTCCCCCCAGTTCACTACCTGCTTACCCAGGCGAACGGAGCCAGGCTGATTGCCAATCGCGTAATTGTGGTAGATGAAGGCGTCGAGGATTTCGCCGCCCGAGGACTGAGCACCTTCCTTGCGATTGCTGTCACTGATGTCCTTGAAGGGACGGCTTTCATCCTTTAGTTCAAAGTCATACCAGTACTTGCCACGAACGAAGACACCGGTATCGCCATAACGCAACTCAAGATCGTGCACACCTTTGAAAATCTTCGAGAAGGTCTCGCCGCGTTTGAAGTTGAGCTTGGAATCATCGGAAGTTTGCGAGAGACCACGACCGCCGTTGTTGAAGCCTATCAGGTCTTTATCCGCGCTTTCAGTCGACCAGCTGGCGCCAACCGACAGCGACGAGTCGAACTGCCCTTCGATCTCGCCGATATTGAAAGTGACGCCGAATGCCGGAGCGGCAAGGGTGGAAGCGAGGCTGACGGCCAGCGGCAGTTTTGCCAGGCGCCAGTAGGGTTTTGTTTTTGTTGTCATCGACGCTACTCCATGTGTTTTTTGTTATGGATGCTTGGACTATAGCCAGCAGGTGGTACTGCTTGATCCCTCGAAAGTGTGATTTGCAGCCCCCAGGCACTCTGGCTCGCAGGTTTCAGGCCCTGCCCCTAGCCAAGCATGGACGTGAAACAGCAATTAGCAAGCCAAACGCTTGTTTGACTGAGCGGTCACTTTCACCGCCCAGCCAGTTCGCACCTCACAGCGTGGACAGGAACGCGCTGCCAGCCTCCTGCCACTGGGCGATTTCGACGCGAATGCGCTTCTTGTCCAGTTTGCCGACGCTGGTCTTGGGAATTTCAGTAACAAGGGCGATCTGCGTGGGAATCGCCCATTTGTTGATGTGACCTTGCTCGACGAAAGGCTTGAGATGTTCCTTCAAGCCTTTGGCATCCAGCCCTTGTTCTTCACGCAGTACCAGCAGCGCAAACGGGCGCTCGCCCCACTGCGGATCGGGCACGCCCACCACCGCCACCTCACGCACCGCCGAGTGACGGCTGATCAGGTCCTCCAGCTCCAGCGAGGAAATCCATTCCCCCCCGGTCTTGATCACATCCTTGATTCGGTCGCGGATTTCGATGAAACCCATGCCGTCGATGGTCGCCACATCGCCGGTGTGCAGCCAACCGTGTGCCCAGAGTTCCTCGCCCTTCTCGGGTTCACGGAAATAGCCCTGGGTCAGCCAAGGCGCGCGCAGCACCAGCTCGCCCTGGGATTCGCCATCGCTCGGCAATAGTTTGCCGTCCGCATCCATTATCGCGGCCTCCACCAGCGGCACCGGAATACCGGCCTTGATCCGGTAAGTGGTGCGCTCGTCCTCCCCCCCCGCACGCAACTCTTCGTTGAGATAGGCACAGGAGATCAGTGGACAGGTCTCGGACATGCCGTAGGCCGCCGTCAGTTGAATACCGCGCGCCTTGGCCGCCTCGTAAAGAGAGCGATTGAGCGCACTGCCGCCAATGATCATTTTCATTCCACCGAAATCATGGCCCTGAGCCCCCGGCGCGCTCAGCACCATCTGCAGGATGGTCGGGACGCAGTGCGAGAAGTTGACCTTCTCTTCCTTGATCAGACGGCAAAGCATGTCCGGCTCGTAGCGGCCGGGATATACCTGCTTGACCCCAAGCATGGTGGCCACGTACGGCACGCCCCAGGCATGCACGTGGAACATCGGCGTAATCGGCATGTAGACATCGTCGTTGCCCAGCAGGCGAATGCTGTCCAGGCCACCCATGGTGGTCGCCATGGACATGGTGTGCAGCACCAGTTGCCGATGAGTGAAGTACACGCCCTTGGGGTTACCAGTGGTGCCAGTGGTATAGAAGGTCGTAGCCACCGAGTTCTCATCGAAATCGGCGAAGTCGTAGTGCGGGCTGGCTGCGGCCAGCAGGCTCTCGTACTCGCCAACGAGGTTTGGCAGTTCGGCGCTCTTGTCCTCGCCATCGGTCAACAGCAGGGTCTTCTCGACAGTGGTGAGCTGCCCGGCAATGCCGTTGTACAGCGGAACGAACTCACTGTTGACCAGCACGAAGCGGTCTTCGGCGTGGTTCATGGTGTAGAGGATCTGATCCGGCGACAGGCGAATGTTGATGGTGTGCAGCACCGCGCCGAGCATGGGAATCGCGAACATGCATTCGAGATAGCGGTGGCTGTCCCAATCCATGACCGCCACGGTATCGCCGGCCTTGACCCCTGCCTCGCTGAGCACGTTGGCCAGGCGCGCGACACGTTCGTTGAAGGTCGCATAGCTGTAACGCAGCTTGTCGCGATAGACGATTTCGCGGGTCTTCTCGTAACGACTACCGGAGAGCAGCAGGCGCTTGATCAGCAACGGATAGGCGTGGGCGTTGTTGGCGGGAGGGATCAGTCGAGTCTGCAGCATGAAGTCACCTTGAGGCACGCGAGGAATAGGTATGCAGCGACTCTAGAGCGGCTCCTGCATAGCGAAATCAGCCCAAAGAATGATTTGCCACGTGACCCTATGGCCACTTTTGGTCACAGGTTAGAATCCGACCAACACGCCAGTCTAGAAACAGACTTCACCGAGCCACACTTTCGTTCGAGGTAACACCATGTCCGATATCGTCATCGTCAGCGGCGCCCGTACTCCCATGGGCGGTTTTCAGGGCAGCCTGGCCAGCGTACCAGCTGTCGAGCTGGGCGCTGCCGCCATTCGTGAGGCAGTCAAGCGCGCCGGTATCGAGCCAGCCGACGTGCAGGAAGTGATCATGGGCTGCGTATTGCCCGCTGGCCTCAAGCAAGGTCCGGCCCGCCAGGCGTCGCTCAATGCCGGACTGCCCTCTGCCACCGGTTGCACCACCATCAACAAGCTGTGCGGCTCGGGCATGAAGGCGGTGATGATGGCCTTCGACTCGCTGAAGGCCGGCAGCAACCAGGTAATGATCGCCGGCGGCATGGAAAGCATGTCCAACGCGCCCTATGTCTTGGAGAAAGCGCGTACCGGCCTGCGCATGGGTCATGGCGAAATCAAGGACCACATGTTCCTCGACGGCCTGGAAGACGCGCGCACAGGTCGCCTGATGGGCTCCTTCGCCCAGGAAACGGCCGACCAGTACGGCATCACCCGCGAGGAAATGGACGCCTATGCCATCGAGTCGCTGCGCCGCGCGCAGGCGGCGATCAAGGACGGCTCGTTGGATGCCGAGATCGTTCCGGTCACCGTCACCTCGCGCAAGGGCGAAGTGCTGGTCAAGGATGATGAGCAGCCGCTGACGGCCAACCTGGACAAGATTCCTGCGCTCAGACCTGCCTTCAAGAAGGACGGCACCATCACCGCCGCCAACGCCAGCTCGATTTCCGATGGCGCCAGCGCGCTGCTATTGATGACCGCTGATGAAGCCGCCAAGCGCGGTCTCAAGCCGCTGGCCAAGGTGGTTGCCCATGCTACCCAGAGTCAGGACCCGAGCGAGTTCACCCTGGCGCCCATCGGTGCCATGAGCAACCTGCTGAAGAAGACCGGCTGGAACAAGGACGAGATCGATCTGTTCGAGATCAACGAAGCGTTTGCCATGGTGACCATGCTGGCCATGCGCGAGCACGGCCTGGATCACGCCAAGGTCAACGTCTTCGGCGGTGCTTGCGCCCAGGGCCATCCGGTTGGCTCCACCGGCTCGCGGATCATCCTCACCCTGATCAACGCCCTGCAGAAGAAAGGCGGCAAACGCGGCGTCGCCTCGCTGTGTATCGGTGGCGGCGAAGCCACCGCAGTCGCCATCGAACTGCTGTAAACCAGCCCACTACGAAAGAGCCCCGCAACTGCGGGGCTCTCGTTTAGCAGGCGTTGAGGACGACCAGCTAGCGCATCTCGCTCAGCGCCAGCTTCACACCGATCCCCACCAGTACCGCCCCCATCAGTCGATCGAACCAATGCCCCATACGGGCGAAACCGGCGCGCACGCGTGGCTGGCTGAACAGCCAGGCCACCAGGCAGAACCAGAAAGCCGTGGCCAAGGCCAGATAGAGACCATAGCCGGCCTGAACGGCCACCGGGGTATGCGGATTGATCACCACGGTGAACAGCGAAAGAAAGAACAGCGTCGCCTTGGGATTCAGGCCATTGGTGATGAACCCCGTGACGAAGGCGCCACGCCCGCTGCGCTCGCCTGCTGCCAGATTCAGCTCGGCGCTGGCCGGGTCGGCCGGGCGCGCGCGCAGGGCCTTGATGCCGATATACAGCAGATAAGCAGCTGCCAGCCATTTCAGCGCGTTGAACAGGACGATGGACTGCGACACGATCAGGCCGATACCCAGCAACGAATAAGTCACGTGGACCAGAATTCCGGTACCCACACCAAAAGCGGTGAACAACCCAGCGCGTCGACCGTAGCCGACGCTCTCGCGCACGACGATGGCGAAATCCGGTCCCGGGCTGGCCACCGCCAGCAGGTGAATCAGGGCAACGGTGAGAAATTCAGTCCAGTACATGGTGGCTCCGCATCGACGCTGAAGGTCTGGTAGGCTCGCCAATCTACTCTTGTGACCCTCCTGCGAAAAGGTACAGCTGATGAGCAACAGCCCACGCGCCGTCTTCCTCGACCATGCCTCCCTCGACCTTGGCGACCTCGACATGCAACCGCTGCATCAGGCGTTCGCCGAGCTGACCCTGCACGCGCACACGCGTCCGGATCAGGTCGCCGAACGCCTGCAAGGTGCCCAGGTCGCCATCAGCAACAAGGTGCCGCTGGACGCCACCACCTTCGCCGCCTGCCCTGACCTGAAACTGGTTCTGGTAACCGCTACCGGCACCAACAACATCGACCTGAAAGCCGCCAGTGCCCATGGCGTGACCGTCTGCAACTGCCAGGGCTACGGCACCCCGTCCGTGGCACAACACACCTTGATGCTGCTGCTGGCCCTGGCCACGCGCCTGCCCGATTACCAGCGCGACATCGCCGCAGGTCGTTGGCAGCAGGCCAGCCAGTTCTGCCTGCTCGATCACCCCATCGTCGAACTCGAAGGCAAGACTCTGGGCATGCTCGGCCATGGCGAACTGGGCGGCGCCGTCGCCCGTCTGGCCGAAGCCTTCGGCATGCGCGTGCTGCTTGGCCAACTGCCCGGCCGCCCGGCGCGAGCCGATCGCCTGCCGCTGCACGAACTGCTGCCGCAGGTCGATGCCCTGACCCTGCACTGCCCACTCAACGAACAGACGCGCAACATGATCGGCGCCGAGGAGCTGGCACTGATGAAGCCGCGCGCCTTCCTGATCAATACCGCACGCGGCGGTCTGGTCGATGAGCAGGCGTTGGCCGATGCCCTGCGCCGTGGCCATCTGGGCGGCGCGGCGACCGACGTGCTGCTGCAGGAGCCGCCGAAGGACGGCAACCCGCTGCTGGCTGCCGACATTCCCCGCCTGATCGTCACCCCGCACAGCGCCTGGGGCAGCCAGGAAGCGCGCCAGCGCATCGTCGGCCAGGTCGTGGAAAACGCCGCTGGTTTCTTCGCCGGTGCGCCGCTGCGAGTCGTCGGGTAAGCTGCGCAGCTTTTTCAGGGAGCGACGGGCCAGCGCTGCGCATTAACAGCGATGCCCAGATTTCGCGAGCCGAGATCGCTCCCGCCCCTCTTACTTTTCCGCATCACAGATTTCAGGAAGCACCATGGACCCGCGAAGCGAAGTTCTCCTGCGTCAGGCCGAGTTGTTCGGTGGCGAGCTGTTGCTGGCTGGCCTGCCGGCTGACGACCTGCTCGGCGCCCTGCCGCAGGCGCGCGGCTGGAACTGGCATGCGGGCGATCAGGCACTGCTCGCTGCGCGCTTTGCCGGTCGCAGCCACTTTGACACACGCATGCCGGAAGGCGACTACCGCGCCGCTGTGCTGTTCCTGCCCAAGTCACGCGAGCTGACTGACTACCTGCTTCAAGCACTGGCCTCACGCCTGGCAGGCAAAGCGCTGTACCTGGTCGGTGAAAAACGTGGCGGTATCGAACGCGCGGCGAAACAGCTGGCCGCCTATGGCAAGCCGCGCAAGCTCGACAGCGCGAGACATTGCCAACTCTGGTGCGTCGAGGTGGAACAGGCGCCAGCAGTACCCGACCTGCACGCTCTGGCGCAGAGCTATCCATTGCAGTTGGCCGACGATGCACTGGAGATCGTTACCCTGCCCGGTGTATTCGCCCATGGCCGCCTGGATCGCGGCAGCGCGCTGCTGCTCGAACACCTGGATGACCTACCGAGCGGCCACCTGCTGGACTTCGGCTGCGGCGCTGGCGTGCTCGGCGCCGCGCTCAAACGACGTTATCCAGACAGCGAGCTGAGCCTGCTGGATGTCGACGCCTTCGCCCTGGAAAGCAGCCGACTGACCCTCGCGCGCAATGGCCTGTCAGCCAACCTGATCGCCGGCACGGGCATCGAATCGGCGCCCGAGGGACTCAGCGCCATCGTCAGCAACCCGCCGTTCCATCAGGGCGTGCATACCGACTACCAGGCCAGCGAGAACCTGCTGAGCCAGGCGGCTCGCCACTTGGTAAAAGGTGGCGAGCTGCGCCTGGTGGCCAACAGCTTCCTCAAGTATCCCCCCCTGATCGAGCGTCATCTCGGCCCCTGCCGCACCCTGGCAGACACCGATGGATTTCGCATCTACAGCGCCAGACGCTGAATTGAGGTTGCTCCCAACGCGGCGCTTGGGCACAATTGCGCCCGTCCTAGGGGAGTAGTCTCCCGCGAGCGCCCTGCTCGCCCGGTATACGTCAACACACTTGCTCCGCAGAGCATGGCGTATACGACCCAAGGCCTTCACAGAGAGGCCTGCGGTTTGACAAGACCTATGACACGCACAACCTATACCCGGGGCGGGAAGGTCGTTCGTGTCATAAGCCGTGTTGACCCGCCCCCGTTAGGAAACCTGATGCTGGAATCGCTGTTCGTCCCCACCCTGATCGTTGCCCTCGCCGAAATCGGTGACAAGACCCAGTTGCTCGCCCTGCTGCTGGCAGCCCGCTTTCGCAAACCCTGGCCGATCATCTGGGGCATAGTCGTCGCCACCCTGGCCAACCACTTCGCCGCTGGCGCAGTCGGTAACTGGGTCGCCAGTTTCTTCTCCCCCGCCACTCTCAGCTGGATTCTCGCTGCCAGTTTCGTCGCCGTGGCAGCCTGGACCCTGGTACCGGACAAACTCGACGACGACGAGGCATCCGGCCTGAAGAAATATGGCCCCTTCCTCACCACCCTGATCGCCTTCTTTCTCGCCGAGATGGGCGACAAGACCCAGGTCGCGACCGTGATGCTGGCCGCGCAGTACCCGCACTTCATCCTGGTGGTGGTCGGCACCACCCTGGGCATGTTGATCGCCAACGTGCCGGTGGTACTGGCGGGCAATTTCGCGGCCGATCGCCTGCCGCTGACCCTGATCCGGCGTCTGGCCGCATGCGCCTTCGCCGCTCTGGCAATCTATGCCGGCTACCAGGCGTTGAAGCTGAGCGGCCTGACCTGACGAATCGCCGACGTCAACAGACCGGCACTTCGGCCAATCCCAGCCCCCTCCTGCCTGATGCTAAAGTGCCACATCACTGGTTCAGGCCTGCAGTCAGGAGGGCAGCATGTCATTGGATGATCGCAAGAAGGTGGTGTGCCAGCACATCGACCTGACCTGGAACAAGGGACGCCTGGCGCTGGCTGAACAACTGCACAGCCGCGATTTTCTCTATAAAAGCTCATTCATTGGCCGGCCACTTGGCAGCGCCGGCTTCGTGCAGATGGTGCAGGAAATCCGCCTTGCAATGCCGGACCTGCAGGTGGTGGTCGAAGAGTGCATCGCCGAGGGCTACAAGGTGGTGACCTGGAGCACGCTGATCGGCACTATCCAGAAACCAGCGCTGGGCTACCCGCCCAGCGACAAGGTGCTGAGCATCTCGGCCATGGCGTTCTGGACGCTCACCCCCGCTAACGAGGTCCAGGAAATCTGCACCATGTTCGACATGGAGAGCTTCCGCGCCCAGTTGGGCCTGCAAACCCGCCCACTTGCCGAAACCGCCCTGCCCTGAAACGCAAACGGCGCGCCGTGAGCCATCACGTCGCGCCGTTCCTTGGTCCGAAATTAACGCCCGGCTCTGGCCTGCTCGTACAGCGGCATCACCTTGGGGATCGCCGCCTGCAGTGCAGCGATTCGACTGCTGGACGATGGGTGAGTACTCATGAACTCGGGCGGCGCACCACCACCGGCGGCCTCCATCTTCTGCCACAGGCTGATGGCCGCATTCGGGTTGTAACCCGCACGGGCAGCCAGTTCCAGACCGATCAGGTCGGCTTCGTTCTCGTTACCCCGACTGTTGGGCAGGGTCAGGCTGTACTGCACCACGGTATCGGCCAGTGCCATGCCACTCTCACCCAGTCCGAGCAAGGCACTGGCGCCCTGTTTGGCCACCTCGATACCGTAAGCCTTGGACATAGCCTCACGGCTGTGCTCACGCAGGGCATGCGCCATCTCGTGGCCCATGATCGCTGCGATTTCATCGTCAGTCAGCTTTAGCTGCTCGATGATGCCGCTGTAGAAAATGATCTTGCCGCCCGGACCGCAGTTGGCATTGAGCTCGGGGCTCTTGATCAGATTGACCTCCCACTGCCAGTTGGCCGCATCCGGACGAAAACGCGGCGCCTGCGGAATCAGACGACCGGCGACGGTCTGCAGACGCTTGGCGTTAGCGCTGCTCTTGTCCAGCACGCCCTTGCCCGAGGCCTCGCTCAGCGTTTGCTGATAGGACTGCGCGTACATCTGATTGACTTCTTCGGCTGACAGCATGCTGAACATGTACTGCTTGCGCTCCACACCAACCGCACCACCACTGGTGGTATTGACGGCCTGACAACCAGCCAGCAGCACCGCCACCGCCAAGCCACTCAGATATAGAACCTTGCTCATCGAGCTACCTCCTTGAATCGAACGTCCTATGCTAGGCCGCCCAGGTAGTCCGAGCAACCGCGTCACTTGCGCGATGGCCGTGCGCCATCTTTGCTGAATGCAGCATCAGCCAGATGTTTCGCATCAGCCCATTAAGGTTTTTCCCTGCCACGGCCGATAGCCCGTAACAGGACACACTGCGCTCGGGAGCTCCCATGAAGTTCAAGTCGATCCAGTTTTCCGTCGCATTCCTCGCCGGAGCCAGTGTGCTGGCGGTGGTCGCGGCGCTGGTGCTCTACGCCCTGTTCGCCAGCGACCGAACCCAGAATCTGGTACAGCAACGCACCCAGGCACTGCTCGAGCAGAGTATCGAACAGCGCCTTTCCTCACTGGCGCAGGCTCAGGTCAGCGAGATCCAGCGAGAACTGGAAGCGCCCCTGCAGATCACCGCCGATCTGGCGCGGGTCAATGCCATGCTCGGCATGACCGATACCGGCGGTAGCCCACTGCTCAGCATAAGCCGCGAAGAACTTGCCAACCTGGTACATGAAACCACGGCACAGAACCCCAAGCTGCTCGGCAGCTACCTGGGCTGGGAACCAAACGCCTTCGACGCCAGCGACGATATGTATGCCGGCAGCAAGGAGAATGGTTACGACGGCACCGGCCGCTTCCTGACCTGGTGGTACCGCAATGCCGACGGCAGCCTTGGTGTCGATGCCATTGGCTCGACCGAAAGCGAGGAGCTACTACCGACCGGTGTGCGCGCCGGCGAGTACTACCTGTGCCCCAAGGAACGTAAACGCCCTTGCGTGATCGATCCGGCTCCCTACGATGTCGGCGGCAAGATGACCATGCTCGCCTCCTTTACCTCGCCAATTCTGGTCAACGGCGAGTTTCGTGGTATCGCCGGCGCCGACCTGGCGGTCAACTTCATTCAGGAACTGCTGGTCAAGGCCGACGCCCTGCTCTATGGCGGCGCCGGCGAGATCGCCCTGATCGCCAGCAATGGCCGCATAGTCGCCTCGACCCAGGCACCGGAAAAACTCGGTGAGCCAGCCACCGAGCTGCTCGACGCCAACGAGCTGGCCAACCTGAGCAGCCTGCAGCCAGGCCTGCCGAAGTACGACGTGCATGTCGAGGATGATCCCGCCGACAGCCACATCGAGCTGTTTCTCAGCTTCACCATCGGCCAGACTGACACGCGCTGGGTGCTGATGCTGGTACTGCCGCTGGACACCGTGATGGCTGACCTGCGCCAACTGCAGGCTGAGCTTGTCACCCAACGCAACGGCGACACGCTGGGCATGGCGCTGGTGGGACTGCTGATCGCCGGCCTGGGCCTGCTGGTGATCTGGTTCGTCGGCTACGGCATCGCCCGCCCGCTGCGGCAGATGGTCGGCATGCTCGATGATATTGCCAAGGGCGACGGCGACCTGACGGTGCGTCTGCAAGTTGATCGCAAGGACGAACTCGGACAGATCGCAGCCGGCTTCAACGCCTTCCTGAGCAAGCTGCAAAGCATGATCGCCTCCGTGGTGACGTCGGTGCAGCAGGTCAGCGACTCCTCCGAGCACACTGCCGACATCGCCATCCGCACCAACCAGGGTGTACAGAAGCAACTGGCCGAGATCGAACTCGTGGCCACTGCCGTGCATGAGATGACTGCCACCGCCCAGGACGTCGCGCGCAACGCCACTCATGCTGCCGAGGCGGCCAACCACGCCGACCGCGCGGCCAATCAGGGCAAGCAGGTGGTACAGGAAACCTCCACGGCCATCGCCGCCCTGGCCAGCGAGATCGGCCGCGCTGTGGGCGTGGTGCAGAACCTGGCCAAGGACAGCGAGAACATCAACGCCATCCTCATCGCCATTCGCGGCATTGCCGAGCAGACCAACCTGCTGGCACTCAATGCCGCCATCGAGGCAGCCCGCGCCGGTGAACAGGGTCGCGGCTTCGCCGTGGTCGCCGACGAGGTGCGCAATCTGGCGCAGAAGACCCAGCAAGCCACCGAAGAAATCCAGAACATGATCCAGCAGCTGCAGCAAGGCACGCGCGAAGTGGTCAAGGTGATGGAGCAGAGCCAGAGCAAGACCGACGACAGCGTGGAGCACGCCAACCAGGCCGCTCAATCGCTGGAGTCCATCACCCAGGCGGTGTCGGTGATCAATGACATGAACACGCAGATCGCCAGCGCGGCAGAGGAGCAGAGCGCCGTGGCCGAGGATATCAACCGCAACGTCACCAACATCGGCCAGGTCGCCAACGAGGTGGCCGGCGGCGCCAACGAAGCCAGTCAGGCCAGCGCCCAACTGACCAAGCTGGCCGAACAGCAACGCCGGCTGATCAACCAGTTCAAGGTGTGAGGGAGGCACAGCCAGTAGGGCGCGCCGCGCGCACCGCTTTCGCATCAGTCGCAGTCCGCACGACCCGGGCTGTAACGCGACACCCTACGCAAGCTCAAGCCGGCGTCAGGCACTCCGGCGCATCCAGCTTTGGATCGTTGACCAGCGTTGCCAGCGCGCGCTCACGCAACGCTATCTGCGGCTTGGCCAATAAAGCTGTCAGCTGTTGCGGCGGCGTGTCATTGCTCAACCACAATGCCTGTTCGTGTTCACCAAGAATCAACGGCCGCCGAAGCGTAGCGGCTTCCTGAGTGATCAACGCCACGCTCAGGTACTCCTGCCCGCCCACCGGATAAAGCTCCCACAACGCCGCGAAATACATCAGCGGGTCACCGTTGCTCATCCAGTAAGGCCGCTTGCGTGCGCCCCCGCGCCATTCATAGAAGCCGTTGGCCGGCAGCAGCGCACGGCGCTGACGAAAGGGCTCGCGGAACATCGGCTGCTCGGCCAGGGTTTCGGCACGCGCATGGGCCGGTGTTTTGGACAGATCCTTGAGCCAGGCCGGCGTCAGCCCCCAACGCGCCGCTGCCGCTTGTAGCCCTTGCTCGCCAGCGCGCAGCATCAGCACCTGGCCACTGGGTGCCAGGTTCCAGTGGGGCTTCTGGTCAGCGGGAAAACCGGGCAACGCCGCAAAAGCGGGCGACCAGCGGAACAGGGCATAACGTCCACACATGACACGACTCGACAGGCAGGGGGCGCGTCAACAGAGCAACACACCCTGAAAGGACTCTGGCTCATCGCCAGGCACAGGTTGCGCCGCATTGTACTCAGCGATCAGGGTACGCGCCCGCTCGGCGTAAGGATCAGCGACGACCAAACCGAGCAGGCCGCACGCCGGCAACTCCCCCACCGCGCCAACCAGATGCTGCCCGAGCAGGTGCGCCTCGACGCCCTCACTGGCCAGCATGTCCAGCAGCATCTGCCCTTCCAGGAGGTTTTCCGGTTCGTAGATTCGTTGCATCAGTCGTTCTCCCCGCGAACGTCCAACTCCCATTCGGTGCCGTCCGTACGCAACTCGAACTGAATCGGCCGACAGCATACCGGACAGTCTTCGATGTAAGACTGGTCCCCGCCGGACAGATCCAGCAGCGCCTCGGCCGGTTCGCCGCAATAAGGGCAATAATATGACTCGCTTTCCAGCATCGCGGCCTCCTTGTGACTTGGCGGTATAATCGCCGGTCTACTGCTCACCCTGTTTAAGCAGACACCCTTTCAACCTTAGCCGTTCTAGAACAAGAGAGCATGATGGGCGCATTCGATGCCATCCGACCCTATGCCGATGCAGAAGTGCGCCCCGTACTGGCGCGCCTGCTCGCCGACCCGGCGTTTCTCGGCACCCTCACCCGTTTTCGCTTCCCGCGCCTGGCCGGGCCGTTGGGCTGGCTGCTCAAGCCGCTGATCGCCGCACGCCTGCGCAGCGAGTTCGCCAGCGTCGATTCGGTCACCAAGCTACAAGAGAAGATCGAGCCCTACATCGACCGCACCATCGAGCACGCCAGTGATGGCATCAGCTATTCCGGCCTGGAACACCTGCAGCCCGGCAAGCCCTACCTGTACCTGGCCAACCACCGCGACATCGTCATGGACCCGGCCTTCGTCAATTACGCCGTCTACCATGCCGGCCTGCAGACGCCACGTATCGCCATCGGCGACAACCTGTTGCAGCGTCCCTTCGTCAGCGACCTGATGCGCCTGAACAAGAGTTTCATCGTGCACCGCTCGATCAGCGGGCGACGCGAGAAGCTGGCGGCCTATCAACTGCTCTCGGCCTATATCAACCACTCGATCCGCAATGATGGCGAGTCGATCTGGATCGCCCAGGCCGAGGGACGCGCCAAGGACGGTGACGACCGAACCGACTCGGCCATCCTCAAGATGTTCCACATGAGCCGCAAGGACGAGCCGTTCGCAGACGTGATCGCGTCGCTGAACCTGATCCCGGTATCGATCAGCTACGAGTACGATCCCTGCGACCTGGCCAAGGCCCGCGAACTCTGCGTGCGCGCTGCCACGGGCAGCTATACCAAGGCGCCGGGCGAGGACGACGCCAGCATCGCCCAGGGCATCACCGGTTACAAAGGGCGCGTGCATCTGCACTTCAGTCCGCCTGTCGCTGGCCTGGAAGACACCAAGCAGCTTGCACAGGAGATGGATCGTCACATTCTCGGCCAGTATCGCCTGTTCCCCGTACACTACCTGGCCTACGCCATGTGGGAAGGCCGCGAGGCCGAGCTGAACGTGCCAGCGGCAAGCGACATGTTCGATGCCGCGGAACTGGCCAAGGCCGAAGCTCAGTGGAACAAACGCCTGGTCGCCTGCAGCGCCGAAGAAAAACCATTCCTGATTCTTCAGTACGCCAATCCGGTGCGGAACCAGTACCGGATCAAGGCGGGGCTCCCCCTGTAAAAACCCTGCGCTACAAACGAAAACGGCAGCCATCAGGCTGCCGTTTTCGTTTATCGCTCAAGCATCAAAGCCGCGTGCTGGCCCAGGACAGTATCAGGGCTGCGCCCAGGCAGACGGCACCGAAACGATAGAAGAAGCGATTGATCCGCACGGTGCGCTCGTCCTGAATCTCGGCTTCATCCAGCTCGCCCTGAGCCAGCACTCGCGCCATGCCGCGCTGCTCACGCACGCGGGTCATCAGGCACAGCCAGGCACCCGCTACAGCGAAGAACAATGCCAACGAATTGACCGCTCCGGCCGGATGGGCGAGGAACAGCGACCACAACACCTGCAGCGACATGCAACACCTCGGGAACAGCATGGTGCAGCAACCTCGCCACTGCACCAGAATGGGGATTTCGACCGAGAAACGGTGCGTCTCAGCCCTCGAAAAGTCGTCGCGCAGTGTACTGAAATACCGCTTTTATAAGGTTCGTTTCCGACGAACGCAGCCCGCTATCCCGAAATCGTCTGAAAACTGTCATATGCCTGGCCTAGGGTTTGTATCTCCAATAGTGACCAAACAGTCACGACTGTTACTGGAGCCAAAACCCAACGTCCCTGGAGGACCTGCCATGCTTAATTCACAACCGCTGGATCGCGATTACCTGATCGACTCGCTGGATGAAGTGGACGCCGTGGTCGACGAACTCTCCTTCAACGTGCAGGACCAGCACTGGCTGGTGTACTGCGCCCTTGGCGGCCATGAGCATTACGACCTGCCGGACATCGACAACCGTACCGGCATGAGCCTGCCAGAGTTCTACGCGGAAGCGGCATGAAGCCCCAGGGCAAATGAAAACGCCCCGCAATGCGGGGCGTTTTTCGTAGCGTCGCCAGCAATTACTGAAGCAGAACCTGGCCGATGGTCGGGTCCTTGAACGCGCGGGTCAGCGCGTCGCTGAGCACGTCACCCACCAGCTTGGTGTTGGTCTGCTGATTCGGTGCGGTGCCGAAGCGCTGGTTCAACGAGGCACCGTAACGGCCGGTATAACGGCGGCTGCCACCTTGCACGTCGGCACGAATGGAGGCCGAGATATCTGCCTCGGTGACGTACATACCCTCTTTGGGCGACTGATACTTCAGTTCCGCCAGGGTGATGGTCAACTGCGGCGCGTTGTAGGCGTTGGCCGACGGGGTGAAGCCGAGCAGGCGCACAGCAGCCTCGGCCTCAGCCTGCAGCCTGGGCAGCACATATTCAGGGCTGACGCTGATGGAACTGGTTTCCGGATACAGGCCGCCGCGGGTGCCAAGCACCGGCGAAGGACGGCCGTCGACCACGCGCACCACCACCGGCTGGCCCTGACCCACAGCGGTCAGCGAGCTGGTGAGCTTGGGTTGCGGGGTGAGTTGCTGAGGGCTGAGGGCGCAACCGGCCAGAGTCAGGCTGGCGGCAGCAAGCAAGGCGATCAACGCACGGTGCAGCATGCTCATCTCTCCGAGTGAGGTAAAAGTGGCCGGCAGTATACCCACCGCGGCCTGAGGCCGACAGTAGTGCCGCATAGGACCGTCAGCACAGCGTCGCGGTTCCTGTCATCAGCCTGTCACCGCGCCCTGGCATAAAGGCACCTGTCAATTCGCTGGAGCCTTCGCCATGCTTTTGCGCCGCCTGTTCAGCCGCGCTCGCCCGATACGCCACTTTGCCCTGATCGATGGTGAGGGTCTTTGCCGCGCCCTGCGGCAGATGCAGGAACACCCGAGCCAGGCTGGCTGGGTGGAAGTTCACGAGCCGAGCATCACCTGGTTGGGCTGCCACCTGCCCGCCGGTGCCCGGATCACCCCGGTCGTCACACACGCACCAGCCGCTCGCCCGTTGGCGGCCTGACCGGCGGAAGAATAAAAGTCACGCAGGGGCGACCAATTTCCCCTCATTCACCGTTATAATCGCGCCCCGATTATAAGGACGTCTCCTGATCGGGCCGCACGACCTCGCCGATGCAACGTCATCGCCCCGCCCCAGAGAGTCGCCCACTTCGAGCTGCCGCTTCCGGCCAGCCGCTTTCAGCCCATATGCAGAGCCGATAGCAGCCATGCGTTGCATGATTTGCACGGGCAAAAGCGTGCCGAGGCAGTCGAGCTTTTGAGGTTCACCGCTCCAAAAGAGCGTGAAAAAACGGTTTTTACAACTTCACAAGAGTGTGGCGAACAAATGAACAGTTTTGCGTCCGCAAATCCCAGCCTTGACCCTCCCCGCCGAACGACAGGGCATCACGCCTGAGTCTGCCGGTATCGCCCTGAAAGGCCGAACGGCCGTCCATCTGGTGCAGTTTTCTTGGAGAGAGGTTAATGGCGCATAACGATTACCAAAGCGTAGATGTGGTGCTGGTTGGCGCTGGCATCATGAGCGCGACCCTGGGCGTGTTGCTCAAGGAACTCAACCCCGGCATCACGCTGGAAGTGGTAGAGCTGCGCGAGTCCGGCGCAGTGGAAAGCTCCAACCCCTGGAACAACGCCGGCACCGGTCACGCCGCGCTGTGCGAGCTGAACTACACCCCGGAAGGCGCTGACGGCAGCATCGACATCAAGAAGTCGGTGAACATCAACGCCCAGTTCGAGGAGTCCAAGCAGTTCTGGGCTTACCTGATCGAAAAAGGCGCGATCAACTCGCCGAAGTCCTTCATCAATCCGGTCCCGCACATGAGTTTCGTGCGCGGCAACAGCGGCATTGCCTTCCTCAAGAAGCGTTTCGAGGCGCTGCGTCAGCATCACGCCTTCACCGAGATGGAGTACACCGAGGATCGCGCCACCATCGCCGAATGGGCGCCGCTGCTGATCCCGGGCCGCGACACCAACGAGCCGCTGGCGATGACCCGTGTGCAGGCCGGTACCGACGTCAACTTCGGCGCGGTCACCGAGCAGATGCTCGCCTACCTGACTACCCAGCCCGACGCCAAGGTCACCTGCAACCAGAGGGTCACCGACCTCAAGCGCGACGGTGAAGGCTGGCTGGTGGACATCAAGGACACCCGCTCCGGCGCCACGCGCAAGCTCAAGAGCAAGTTCGTCTTCCTCGGTGCTGGCGGCGGCGCGCTGCCGCTGCTGCAGCTGTCCGGCATCCCGGAAGGCAAAGGCTTTGGTGGCTTCCCGGTGAGTGGTCAGTGGCTGCGTTGCGACAACCCGGAGATCGTCAAGCAGCACCAGGCCAAGGTCTACAGCCAGGCCGCCGTGGGCTCGCCACCGATGTCCGTGCCGCACCTCGATACGCGCGTGGTGGACGGCAAGAAATCCCTGCTGTTCGGCCCCTACGCCGGCTTCACCACCAAGTTCCTCAAGCACGGCTCGTTCCTCGACCTGCCGCTGTCGGTACGCCCCAACAACCTCGGGCCGATGCTGGCGGTGGCGCGCGACAACCTGGACCTGACCCGCTACCTGATCAAGGAAGTGATGCAGTCCGAGGAGCAGCGCCTGAACACCCTGCGCGGCTTCTACCCCGAAGCCAAGGCCGAGGACTGGCGCCTGGAAGTCGCTGGCCAGCGCGTGCAGATCATCAAGAAGGACAGCAAGAACGGCGGCGTGCTGCAGTTCGGCACCGAACTGGTGGCTGCAGTCGACGGCACCATCGCCGCATTGCTCGGCGCCTCGCCGGGCGCATCGGTCACCGTGTCGATCATGCTCGACCTGATTCGCCGTTGCTTCCCCGAGCAGGCCAAGAGCGACGACTGGCGCAGCAAGCTGGACGAGATCTTCCCGGCCATGGCCGATGTTCTGTCCAGCGACGCCGCGCGTTACCACGAAGTGCAGACGCAATCGAATCAGCGCCTGCAGCTCGACATCCCCAGCGCCTGATCGTCACGCACAAAAAACCGCCCTTCGGGGCGGTTTTTTTATAGGTGTTGATCGGGTTACGGCTGACCCCAAGGCAGGATCGGAATGGCCGTCACCGCATTCTGCGGGCTACCCTCGATCACCCGGTCGCTGTAGACCAGATACACCAGGGTGTTGCGCTTGCTGTCGAAGAAACGCACCACCTGCATGGTCTTGAACACCAGCGAAGTGCGCTCCTTGAACACCTCCTCGCCGTCCTTGAGCGTGCCCTTGAATGCAATGGGACCGACCTGGCGGCAGGCAATGGAAGCCTCGGCCCGATCCTCGGCCAGGCCCAGACCACCCTTCACCCCGCCGGTCTTGGCACGCGACAGGTAGCAGGTCACGCCCGATACCTTGGGGTCATCGAAGGCCTCGACGACGATCTTGTCGTTCGGCCCAACCCATTTGAATACCGTCGACACCTCGCCGATGGTTTCGGCCAGCGCCAGGCTGGGCAGCATCAGCAGGCTCAGCACATATCCCTTGAACAGACGCATACATGCTCCTTAGACGAGAATCAGATTGTCGCGATGCACCAGCTCCGGCTCATCGACATAGCCCAGCAGCTTCTCGATGGCATCCGACGGCTGGCCGATGATCTTCTGTGCTTCCAGCGCACTGTAGTTGACCAGGCCACGGGCGACCTCACGGCCGTCAGGCGATACGCAGACCACCATCTCGCCGCGGCGGAAACTGCCCTGCACAGCCTTCACGCCGACCGGCAGCAGGCTCTTGCGATCCTGGCTCAGCGCCTTCACTGCACCGGCGTCCAGCACCAGGGTGCCACGGGTTTGCAGGTGGCCAGCCAGCCACTGCTTGCGCGCCGCCAGCAAGCCACGCTCGGGGGCCAGCAGCGTGCCCAAACGTTCGCCAGCCTTGAGCCGCGCCAACACCTGCTCGATCGCGCCACCGACGATCACCGTGTGCGCGCCGGAGCGCGCAGCCAGACGCGAGGCGCGCAACTTGGTCTGCATGCCGCCACGCCCCAGCGCACCACCGACGCCACCGGCCACCGCATCCAGTGCCGGATCATCGGCGCGGGCTTCGAAGATCAGCTCGGCATCGGGGTTGTGGCGCGGGTCGGCGTTGTACATGCCGTCGCGGTCGGTGAGGATCACCAGCAGATCGGCTTCCACCAGGTTGGCCACCAGCGCGGCCAGGGTGTCGTTGTCGCCGAAGCGGATTTCATCGGTGACCACAGTGTCGTTCTCGTTGATCACCGGGATCACATCGAGATTCACCAAGGTGCGCAAGGTGCTGCGCGCGTTGAGATAGCGCTTGCGGTCGGAGAGATCGTCGTGCGTCAGCAGCACCTGTGCGGTACGGCGGCCGTGTTCGGCAAAGCTCGACTCCCAGGCCTGCACCAGGGCCATCTGGCCAATGGCGGCAGCAGCCTGCAACTCATGCATCGCACTGGGTCGGCTGGTCCAGCCCAGGCGACTCATACCGGCCGCCACAGCGCCGGAGGACACCAGCACCAGCTCCACGCCCTGCTCACGCAGCGCGACCATCTGCTTGACCCACACCGCCATGGCCGCACGATCCAGGCCACGCCCGTCGGCGGTCAGCAGCGCACTGCCGATCTTCACCACCCAGCGCCGTGCGCCGGTCACCTTGTCACGCATGATCTTCCAACCTTAGCCAGAAAATGATGGGGTCCACCCCACCTACAAAAACGCCGCAATTAAGCGGCGTTGGAAATTTGCTTAATCCCGGACGTAAATGATTTCCGGGCCATCGTCGTCTTCTTCGTCGAGGAAGTCATCGTCCTCGTCGATATCATCGACACTGCGCACACCGGATTTACGCAGCGCACGCTGATCGTCCAGCGCCTGCAGACGGGCACGCGCCTCGTCTTCGATGCGCTGATCCAGCTCGGCCAGCTCCTCGGCGAATACCGGGTCCTCGGCGATGCGCTCGGCACGTACTTCCAGGTAATGCATGATGTCGCGGCTGATACGCTCGGTGCCGTCGCGGCTGATGGCCGAAACCACGTAAACCGGGCCCTGCCAGTTCAGACGGGCAACGATATCGGCCTTGCGCGCCTCACGCTCGTCCTCGGGCACCTGGTCCATCTTGTTCAGCACCAGCCAGCGATCGCGCTCGGCCAACGCCGGGCTGAAGCGCCCGAGCTCGTCGATGATGACCTGTGCAGCCTCGGCCGGATCGCTCTCGTCCAGCGGCGCCATGTCCACCAGGTGCAGCAGCAGGCGGGTACGCGCCAGGTGCTTGAGGAAGCGAATACCCAGGCCGGCACCGTCCGAAGCGCCTTCGATCAGCCCCGGAATGTCGGCGACGACGAAGCTCTTGAAGCGATCGACGCTGACCACGCCCAGGTTCGGCACCAGGGTGGTGAAGGGGTAATCGGCGACTTTCGGCTTGGCAGCGGAAACGGCGCGGATGAAGGTGCTCTTGCCGGCATTGGGCAGACCGAGCAGGCCGACGTCGGCCAGCACTTTCAGCTCGAGCTTGAGATCGCGCGACTCGCCCGGCTTGCCCGGCGTGGTCTGGCGCGGCGCACGATTGGTACTGGATTTGAAGCGGGTGTTGCCCAGGCCGTGCCAGCCGCCCTGGGCGACCATCAGGCGTTGACCGGCCTTGACCAGGTCACCAATCACTTCCTGAGTCGCCACGTCGATCACCGTGGTGCCAATCGGCACCGGCAGAATCAGGTCTTCGCCCTTGGCGCCGGTGCAGTCGGTGCTGCCGCCCTTCTCGCCATTCTGCGCGTTGAATTTACGCGTGTAGCGGTAATCGATCAGGGTATTGAGGTTGGCGGTGGCCTCGAGGAATACCGAGCCACCGTCGCCACCGTCGCCACCGTTGGGGCCGCCCTTCTCGATGAATTTCTCGCGACGGAAGGCCATCATGCCGTTACCGCCGTCACCGGCTTTTACAAAAATCGAAACTTCGTCGACAAATTTCATGGATACGCCTCCCGCAAGCGCTGCGGGTCAACAGAACAACGTAAAGGCCCTTGCCGGATGACCCCACGCAAACAGCGTGGCGTTACGGGTGATCGGGCAAGAACCCAAGGATACAGAAACAAAAAAAACGCCTGGAGCGTTTTTTAACGTCGCTTGCGACGGCCCGGAGGGTTGCCGCCATGGACGGCGGGCCAATAAAAAAGCCCCGTCCTACGGACAGGGCTTTTCCAGCGCGTAGGCGATTAGGCCTGAACGACGCTCACGTAGCGACGGCCGAAAGCGCCCTTCACTTCGAACTTGACCACGCCTTCGACTTTAGCGAAGAGGGTGTGGTCTTTGCCCATGCCCACGCCGAAACCGGCATGGAACTCGGTGCCGCGCTGACGAACGATGATGTTGCCGGCCTTGATGACCTGACCACCATACATCTTCACGCCAAGGCGTTTACTTTCGGAATCGCGGCCGTTACGGGTAGAACCGCCAGCTTTTTTGTGTGCCATGAGTCAATACTCCTATAAAGGATCGGGGCCGACGAATCAGGCCTGGATACCGGTGATTTTGATCTCAGTGAACCACTGACGGTGGCCCTGACGCTTCATGTGGTGCTTACGACGGCGGAACTTGATGATGCGCACTTTGTCGTGACGGCCTTGCGAAACGACTTCGGCAACCACTTTAGCGCCGTCTACGACCGGAGCGCCGATCTGAACGTCGTCGCCATTGCCGATCAGCAGAACGCGATCGAAAGTCACGGCTTCGCCAGTGGCGACTTCGAGCTTCTCGATCTTGAGGAATTCGCCTTCGGTGACTTTGTATTGCTTGCCACCAGTAACAATTACTGCGTACATGGTAAATCTCCGTTGATCCTGCTCACCCAGCGCTTTAGAAAAGTCGTTATTGGCTGGCATGGCTGCTTGGGGCCGGAAGTGACACCCTTGCAATTGCGTAAGGCAGGGAAATGCCCAGGGGGAAGTTCAGGGTGCGCGATTGTACGCAAGCGCAGACCGCTTCGCAAGGCCCACAGGCACTTGCCTTGACAGCCCCCACCCCGCCACCTAGCATGCCGCGCAACCTCAAAGGAGCACCTGTCGCCGATGCAACCCCAGGCTTTCTACCGCGTGGTAGCGGACGATTTCACCGCCGTCGATGGCATCATTCGCCAACAGGTGGTTTCCCGCGTGCCGCTGGTGGAAAAGATCGGCGACTATATCATTTCCGCTGGCGGCAAACGCCTGCGCCCGCTGCTGGTGCTGCTCAGCGGTCGTGCGCTGGGCTACCAGGCCGACGACCTGCGCCTGCTGGCCGCCACCATCGAGTTTCTGCATACCGCCACCCTGCTGCATGATGACGTGGTCGACATGTCCGACATGCGCCGTGGCCGCAGCACCGCCAATGCCCAGTGGGGCAACGCACCGAGCGTACTGGTGGGCGACTTCCTTTATTCACGCTCGTTCGAAATGATGGTCGAGCTTGGCTCCATGCCGGTGATGAAGATTCTCTCCCACGCCACCCGCGTGATCGCCGAAGGCGAAGTGCTGCAACTGTCCAAGGTACGCGACGCCAGCACCACGGAAGAGACCTACATGGAAGTCATCCGCGGCAAGACCGCGATGCTGTTCGAAGCCTCGACTCACAGCGCCGCCGCGCTGGCCGGCGCCAACGAAGCACAGCGCGAAGCCCTGCGCACCTTCGGCGATCACCTGGGCATCGCCTTCCAACTGGTCGACGACCTGCTCGACTACAAGGGCGACGCAGCCGAGCTGGGCAAGAACGTCGGTGATGATCTCGCCGAGGGCAAGCCGACGCTGCCGCTGATCTACACCATGCGTGAAGGCACCGAGGAACAGGCAGCACTGGTGCGCCGCGCGATTCAGAAAGGCGGTATCGAAGACCTGGAAAGCATCCGCGCCGCCGTGGATGCCGCCGGCGCTCTGGATTACACCGCCAGACTCGCTCGCGACTACGCCGAACGCGCAATTGCCTGCCTGGAAGTGCTGCCGGCCGGGGAATATCGCGAGGCGCTGGTCGAGCTGAGCCGTTTCGCTGTCGCTCGCACGCATTGAAAGCTGCGGTGCGCACGGCGGCACCCTACGGAAAGCAAACAGAACGCCGCCAGTAGGGTGCGCCTTGCGCACCAGCTGTCGGAAACGAAAACGCCCCGAATCAGTCGGGGCGTTTTCGTTCAGGCCGGGTGGATTACAGGCGCAGGCCGCCGTCCAGCTCCAGAATGCGACCGGTGTAATAGTCGTTTTCCAGAATGTAGGCCACCGAATGCGCGATCTCGGCCGGCTTGCCCATGCGCTTGAGCGGAATGCCCGAGGTCATCTTCTCCAGGGCTTCCGGCTTCATGCTGCCGGTCATCTCGGTTTCGATGAAGCCCGGCGCCACGCCCGCTACGCGGATGCCGTAACGCGCCAGCTCCTTGGCCCAGACCACGGTGTCGGCAGCTACGCCCGCCTTGGCT
Source organism: Pseudomonas sp. EggHat1 (assembly GCF_014892995.1). Lineage (NCBI taxonomy): Bacteria > Pseudomonadati > Pseudomonadota > Gammaproteobacteria > Pseudomonadales > Pseudomonadaceae > Pseudomonas > Pseudomonas sp. EggHat1. The sequence goes on along the minus strand of NZ_JACKQK010000002.1, from coordinate 317,042 downwards.
GCGGAGTAGTTTGCCTGCCCCATGTTGCCGGCACGCGAGATCGAGGAAATGTTGACGATCGCGCCTTCATTCTTCAGTTCGATCATCTTCGCCGCCACTTCGCGAGTGCAAAGGAATACGCCGGTCAGGTTGACATCGATCACCGCCTGCCACTGCGCCAGGCTCATCTTGGTCATCTCGCCATCCTTCACGCGGATGGTCAGGCCATCGCGCAGGATGCCGGCGTTGTTGACCAGACCGTTGATGGCACCGAAGTCATCGGCCACCTGGGCGACCATATGGGTCACCTGCTCTTCATCGGCCACGTTGCACAGGTAGCTGCGGGCATCGCCACCGGCGGCCTTGCAGGCAGCCACGGCTTCGTCGAGTTTTTCCTGGTTCAGATCGACCAGCGCCAGCTTGGCGCCCTTGGCTGCCAGGTACTCACCCATGGCGCGGCCCAGTCCCTGGCAACCGCCAGTGATGATGATGACTTTGTCTTTCAGTTGCATCGCTTTATCCCCTCAAGGTGCAGCATTTACCGACCCCGCTGATGCCCGCTAACCGCTATGCTAGGGCGTCTGTCCGTTTCTGACGGATTCTTTGCGAGGAGTCATAAGGTGAGCGTGAAAGCCGGCAAGCATGCACGAGAATTGCTGCTCAAGGAATACCGTGGCGTGCTCAGCACCCACTCCAAGGCCATGCCGGGTTTCCCTTTCGGATCGGTGGTGCCCTACTGCCTGGACGCCGAGGGCCGGCCGCTGATCCTGATCAGTCGCATCGCCCAGCACACCCATAATCTCGGGCAGGACGCCAAATGCTCGCTATTGGTCGGCGAACGTGGCGCAGAGGATGTGCAGGCGGTTGGCCGCCTCACTTTGCTCGCCGAAGCACGACAGTTGCATGACGAAGACGCAATCGAAGCGGCCGCACAGCGTTACTACCGCTTTTTCCCCCAGTCGCGCGACTACCATCGGGCGCATGATTTCGATTTCTGGCGCCTGGAGCCAGTGCGCTGGCGTTTCATCGGCGGTTTCGGCGCCATTCACTGGCTCGACCACGTCGCCCTGGCCAATCCCTTTGCGACAGACGGCAGCGAAGCGAGCATGGTCGAGCACATGAACGACGACCACGCCAGCGCCATCGCGCATTACGTCGAACTGGCCGGCCTGCCGCAACACGAACCCGCGCAGATGGCCGGTGTCGACAGTGAAGGTTTTCATCTGCGCATCGGCCAGAGCCTGTACTGGCTGCCCTTTCCCGCACCCTGCAGCAATCCCGGCGCCGTGCGCCAGGCATTGGTGCAGCTGGCTCGAGCCGAAAGCTGGCCGACCAGCGGTACGCCTTCAGCTTGAATTCAGGCCATTACCCCATACTTAATTCCTACTGGAAGCTCGCTTCCGTCAAGGACCCTCTGAAAATGCGCGCGTTTCTATTCCTCTTCCTGCTGTTTCCGATCATCGAACTGGCCCTGCTGATCAAGGTCGGCAGCGCCATTGGCGTGCTGCCCACGCTCATGCTGGTGATCGGCACCGCCATCCTAGGTAGCGTGTTGCTGCGCGTTGCCGGCGTCGCCACTGCCTGGCGCGCCCGTGAAAAACTCTCGCGTGGCGAGCTGCCTGAGCAGGAAATGCTCGAAGGCCTGCTCATCGCCGTCGGCGGCGGCCTGCTGCTGCTGCCGGGCTTCATCAGCGACATCTTCGGCGTGCTCTGCCTGATCCCGTTCACCCGCCGCCTGTTGGTCGGCAAGATTCGTCGCCGCGCCGAGGAGCAGGCCCTGCGTCAACGTGCCTTCTTCGACGATGCCGCCGCTCGCTCCGGACAGACTAGGCCCAACGTGCTCGAAGGCGATTACGAGCGCCGCGACTGATCCCTACAGCACCTGCAGGAGCCGGCTTGCCGGCGATCTCTCTCTGGCTGATCGCCGACAAGCCGGCTCCTACGCAAAGTCGTCAGGCTGCGGTGCTTGCCGCGAGTGCCGCCCCCCTCTGCAGCGCAAAAAATTTCACCCCACCCCTTGAAATGCCCTTGCCCGCCCACATGTAGCAGTCACCGCAAGGTGCCTGCCCTCTGAGGCAATCCGACTTTCGCGGTGCGCCCAGCGTGCCGCGCCCGGCCTCGCCGGATTTTACAAACCCGCCGACCAATCAAGAGTCGGCAAGTTGGCCATTCAATTGTTAGGAGAGATCGACAATGAAGCTTCGTCCTCTGCATGACCGCGTCGTGATCCGTCGCAGCGAAGAAGAGACCAAAACCGCAGGCGGCATCGTGCTGCCGGGTTCGGCCGCCGAGAAGCCGAACCAGGGTGAAGTCGTTGCCGTCGGTACCGGTAAGGTTCTGGATAACGGCGAAGTCCGTCCGCTGGCCGTCAAGGTCGGTGACAAGGTGGTATTCGGCCCTTACTCCGGCAGCAACACCGTCAAGGTCGACGGCGAAGACCTGCTGGTAATGGGCGAGAACGAAATCCTCGCTGTCGTCGAAGCCTGATTCCCACGAATCTCCGTTTTAACCTTCAAGAATTTGAGGACTGATCAACATGGCTGCTAAAGAAGTCAAGTTTGGCGATTCCGCCCGCAAGAAAATGCTCATTGGCGTCAACGTACTGGCCGACGCCGTCAAAGCCACCCTCGGCCCGAAAGGCCGTAACGTGGTGCTGGCCAAATCCTTCGGCGCGCCGACCATCACCAAAGACGGTGTGTCGGTTGCCAAGGAAATCGAACTGAAAGACGCCTTCGAAAACATGGGCGCCCAGCTGGTCAAGGACGTCGCGTCCAAGGCCAACGACGCTGCCGGTGACGGCACCACCACCGCTACCGTTCTGGCTCAAGCCATCGTCAACGAAGGCCTGAAATCCGTCGCTGCCGGCATGAACCCGATGGACCTGAAGCGCGGCATCGACAAGGCCACCATCGCCATCGTTGCCCAATTGAAAGAGCTGGCCAAGCCGTGCACCGACACCAAGGCCATCGCTCAGGTAGGCACCATCTCCGCCAACTCCGACCACTCCATCGGTGACATCATCGCCGAAGCCATGGAAAAGGTCGGTAAAGAAGGCGTCATCACCGTTGAAGAAGGCTCGGGCCTGGAAAACGAACTGTCCGTCGTAGAAGGCATGCAGTTCGACCGTGGCTACCTGTCGCCGTACTTCATCAACAAGCCGGACACCATGGTTGCCGAGCTCGAAGGCCCGCTGCTGCTGCTGGTCGACAAGAAGATCAGCAACATCCGCGAACTGCTGCCTGTTCTGGAAGCCGTTGCCAAGGCTGGCCGTCCGCTGCTGATCGTGGCTGAAGACGTCGAAGGCGAAGCCCTGGCTACCCTGGTCGTCAACAACATGCGTGGCATCGTCAAAGTCGCTGCCGTCAAGGCTCCTGGCTTCGGCGACCGCCGCAAGGCCATGCTGCAGGACATCGCCATCCTGACCGGCGGTACCGTGATCTCCGAAGAAGTTGGCCTGTCCCTGGAAAGCGCCACTCTGGAGCACCTGGGTAACGCCAAGCGCGTCGTGCTGAACAAGGACAACACCACCATCATCGATGGTGCTGGTGCCCAGGTCGACATCGAAGCCCGCGTTGCACAGATCCGCAAGCAGGTCGAAGAAACCTCTTCCGACTACGACAAAGAGAAGCTGCAAGAGCGCCTGGCCAAACTGGCTGGCGGTGTTGCCGTGATCAAGGTTGGCGCTGCCACCGAAGTCGAGATGAAAGAGAAGAAGGCCCGCGTTGAAGACGCCCTGCACGCTACCCGCGCTGCTGTGGAAGAAGGCGTGGTACCTGGCGGTGGCGTGGCCCTGGTTCGCGCTCTGCTGGCCATCGACGAGCTGAAAGGCGACAACGAAGACCAGAACGTCGGTATCGCTCTGCTGCGCCGCGCTGTCGAAGCGCCGCTGCGTCAGATCGTTGCCAACGCCGGCGGCGAGCCGAGCGTAGTGGTCGACAAGGTCAAGCAGGGTTCGGGCAACTTCGGCTTCAACGCTGCTACCGACACCTACGGCGACATGATCGAGATGGGTATTCTCGACCCGGCCAAGGTCACCCGTTCGGCCCTGCAGGCTGCTGCCTCCATCGGCGGCCTGATGATCACCACCGAGGCTATGGTTGCCGAAGCGGCTGACGACAAGGCTCCGTCCATGCCTGACATGGGTGGCATGGGCGGCATGGGTGGTATGGGCGGCATGATGTAAGCCCCCCCCACGCAGCACAAAGAACCCCGCGCCAGTCGCGGGGTTTTTTTTGGCCTGTCATCCATGACGGCCACCCTGCGGGCCGTCGCTACGCAACGTTAAAAATTTCTCCCGGAAATTTTTTATTCCCGATGAAAAGCGATACAGGTCGAAAAATTCGATGTCATTGCCGGTGGACTCGGGAACGTTGCTTGCATATGTTTCGTTACCACCCTGAACGACGTAGCAGCCGTTCACGAGACGGGCGCTGCGCCAACCTCCAATAGAAGAACAAAAATATGGCCCTTTGCAGTACGAGCGAAATCCCTCAGCAGGCATTCCAACACTGGTGGCAACAGCAAGGTGATTGGGTCGAAGAGCCCAACGTTCGCCGTGGCGGCGAGAGTGGCGTGCAGCGCCTACTGGATGAAACCGGCGTGCTCTACGCCAAGAAACAGATCGGCCACATCTATCGCAGCCTGCTGCACCCAAAAGGACGCCCGACCGTACTGCGCGAACGCAGTGCATTGCTGGCTCTGGATGCACTCGGCGTGCCCGTACCCCAGCTGATCTACTGCGGCGTCCAACACGACCCACAGCAAGGCTGGCGCGGCCTGCTGGTGACCGCAGAGCTCGAAGGCTTCATGGATATCGAAAGCTGGTACGCCAAAGGCGGCCGCGAAGCCTGTGGCGAAGCCGTACATGCCCGGCTGCTGCAACTTGTTGGCGCGACTCTGGCGCGTATGCATCTGGGGCGCTGGCAGCACGGTTGCCTGTATGCCAAACATATCTTCGTCAACCTTGCAGGCGAAACGCCGCAGGTTGCCCTGCTGGATCTGGAGAAAAGCCGGCGCCGCCTGACTCGCGCCCGGGCGGCTCAGCACGACCTGTCTCAACTACGACGCCACAGCCCCTGGTCCGACGACGACTGGCAGCGACTGCTGCAGGGCCATCGCCAGATTTTCGCCGGCGGCGTCAAAGGCCTCGGCACGGCTATTGCCTGAGTAAACGGCTGCCGGCCCAGGGCCGGCAGTGTTTTATCCGCAACACCTCGTTCCATCCGCATCATCCCCACCAGGAAGTGGCTCTACCTTGCACCTTTGCGCTGGGTAGCAAGAAAAGCTGCAGGCGACTGCAACTGCCAGGGCCGGCTGTTACAGGGAGCCTTAACAGGCACTTAAGGTTACGTCGATACGTTACCCGCACCATTGTTGAACCACCCAACAAGGCCCGTGTCCCAGCACAGCCCCGGCTGGTGTCAGCTACGCGCCAAGACCGTTCGTCGCATGAGACGACGACAAGGCAATGGGTGATCTAGGTTTAGCGAACAGCGTTTGGCAGCGCTTTCAAGGGGTTAGCAAAATGAAATTAGAAATAGCACGAGGTTTGTTCCTTGGCCTCGCACTCAGCGTAACGGCAATCGCTGCCGCAGCCTGGCAGGAGCCCGGCCCGCGCGTGCTGGAAGCGCAGGCCTGCACCGCTGTGCAACCCTGCTCAACCGCGCCTTTGCGCAAGCAGGTGCAGCCCTCCGCAACCCCGGACGCCAACCTGCTGGTGCTGATGTTCGGCCTCAGTGGCGCGATGAAGGGCGAGCACTGAGCCCCCACGATCAGGCCTCGCCAAGCGGGCTGATCTGCATCTGCAGGTGGCCCGCCAGGCGTCAGCTCCTGACACTGGCACCCATGCAGCTCGCGCAACCGCACTGCTCATTCGTATCCCCCATTGCCCGCCCGGCAGCCACAAGGGCCACCCCTGAAAGTGCCCGCATAGTGGCGTTTTAGAGCCTCTCGTTCAGTTTTGATTAAGTAAGAATCCTTATCGTTGCCCTGGAAGTGACCGACTGGTCACAGGCGTTTGGCTGGCAGTCGAGAACGTCACCGATGAAAATCACAGGAGATGCAACGATGAACTCAACCGCTTCCCGAACCGGCAACACCCTGCGCCCCGTCGCCAAGGACAACGCTCAGGCCGCCCTGCAACAACTGCTGCAGGGTTTTCGGCGTTTCCGCCAGGAGGTTTACCCGCAGCAGCAGGCGCTGTTCAAGCGTCTTGCCTCGGCGCAATCGCCCAGCGCGATGTTCATCACCTGCGCCGACTCGCGGATCGTGCCGGAACTGATCACCCAGAGTGACCCCGGCACTCTGTTCGTCACCCGCAACGTGGGTAACGTGGTCCCGCCCTACGGACAGATGAACGGCGGCGTATCCACCGCCATCGAGTACGCCGTACTGGCGCTCGGCGTACAGCACATCATCGTCTGCGGCCATTCCGACTGTGGCGCGATGAAGGCGGTGCTCAACCCGGATAGCCTCGACGGCATGCCCACGGTACGCGCCTGGCTGCGTCACGCCGAGGTGGCCCACAGTGTGGTAGCGGACAACTGCAACTGCGGCAGCGCCCATGAAACCCTCGGTGTGCTGACCGAAGAGAACGTGGTGGCCCAACTCGACCACCTGCGCACTCACCCTTCCGTCGCCGCCCGTCTGGCCAGCGGCCAGTTGCAGATCCATGGCTGGGTCTACGACATCGACAGCGGCGGCATCCGCGCCTACGACGCCGCCTCGGGCCACTTCCTCGCGCTCGATGGCGACGAGCAGCCCTGCGCCACACCGCAACCGCGCTACGCCAGCGCCTGATCTATCCGTTTCCCCCGAGCCTGCGCGAACAGAGCGCGCGGGCACGGGCTGCTTTTGCCCGCGAGACGGGCAAGGAGATTCCCCATGAATGTATTTCGCACACTGCCACGGGACGCGCTGGCGTCCGTGGTGGTCTTTCTCGTCGCCCTGCCGCTGTGCATGGGCATCGCCATCGCCTCCGGCATGCCACCGGCCAAGGGACTGATCACCGGCATCATCGGCGGCCTGGTAGTCGGCTTCATCGCCGGAGCGCCACTACAGGTGAGCGGCCCGGCTGCCGGCCTCGCCGTACTGGTGTTCGAACTGGTGCGTACTCACGGCATGGCCGCGCTAGGCCCGGTATTGCTGCTGGCCGGACTGATCCAACTGGTCGCCGGCGCCTTGCGCCTGGGCGGCTGGTTTCGCGTCACCGCGCCTGCAGTGGTCTACGGCATGCTTGCCGGCATCGGCATCCTCATCGTGTTGTCGCAGGTGCACGTGATGATCGATGCCGCGCCCAAGGCCTCCGGCCTGGACAACCTGCTGGCCTTCCCGGGCGCCGTGCGTGATGCGCTGAGCCTGCTCGGCAGCAACGCCATGATCGCCGGTGCAGTGGGCCTCGGCACCATCGCCAGCATCTGGCTGTGGGAGCGTTTTCGTCCGGCACCGCTACGTTTTCTGCCTGGCGCACTGGTCGGCGTGACACTCGCCACCCTGGCCAGCCTGTGGCTAGCGTTACCGGTCAAGCGCGTGGAACTGCCAACCAATCTCGGCGATGCCATCGACTGGATCACCCCACAAGGGCTGGCCAGCCTGGCCGATCCGCAACTGCTGGTCGCGGCACTGGCGCTGGCCTTTATCGCCAGTGCCGAGACGCTGTTGTCTGCCGCCGCCGTCGACCGCATGCACGATGGCCCGCGTGCGCGCTTCAACCGCGAGCTGTCCGCCCAGGGCATCGGCAACATGCTCTGCGGCGCGGTCGGCGCCCTGCCGATGACCGGCGTAATCGTACGCAGCTCGGCTAACGTCCAGGCCGGCGCTCGCGGCCGCACCTCGACCATCCTCCACGGCGCCTGGCTACTGGCCCTGGTCGCTCTGCTGCCCGTCGTACTGCAGAGCATCCCGGTGGCCAGCCTCGGCGCGGTACTGGTGTACACCGGCTGCAAACTGGTCGACCCCAAGGCCATGCGCAACCTCGGCCAGTACGGCCGTGCCCCGGTGTTCATCTACGCCGCCACGGCGCTGTGCATCGTCTTCACCGACCTGCTGACCGGCGTGCTGGTGGGCTTCGGCCTGACGCTACTGAAACTGGTCTGGAGCGCCTCGCGCCTGCGCGTGAAACTGGTACCCACCGGCCCGAACAGCGCCGAACTGCGCATGAGCGGCGCCGCCACCTTCCTCCGTGTGCCACAACTGGCCAAGCTGCTGGCCAGCGTCGAACCGGGCACACGCCTGCATCTGAGCCTAGCGCGAGTCAGTTATATCGACCACGCCTGCATGGAACTGCTGGAAGACTGGGACCGCTCCGCCCGCGCCCAAGGTGGTGGGCTGGAGATCGTCGAAGGGGCGGCGCTGAAGCGCCGGGTGGAAGGTCGGCAGCGTACGGCGCTGGCCTGATTGCCAGGGCCAGGCGAAAGCCAAGAGTGCATGCAGCTGGAGCGGGGGGCAGGTGTGTCTGCAACACCAGACCAACCGACTGGGCGAACGCGTCCTGTCCCTGAATGAAACGGTGGACAAGCTTCGCGTTGTCCACCCTACGTAAATCCGGGCTACTTGCTTTTGGTTCCATTTGGGGCGTTTGCCAAAAGAGACTCGCCGTAAGGGCGATACGAAGCGAAGCGTAGTAACAGCCGCAGGCTGGCCCGGAGGGTGAGCGAAGCGAATCAACCGTAATTTCAGACAACGAATGTGCGGCGGCGGAGTGCAAAAGCCAAGAGCGCCCTCTCCCCTAGCCCCAGCCCTTCGCAGAGCTCAGGGCGCTTCAGCGGGCGAAGCAGTGCTTCGCTATCTCCGCTTACGCCCCGCAAGCGGGAGAGGGGAACTGATCGCTGTTCCGTCAGCAATCTCGGTTGGCTGAAAGATTTTCGCGGCTGAAGCCGCTCCTACAATTTGGTTGGCTTCGGGTCGCGGCTGAAGCCCCTCCCACAAGAGCATGGCGCTATCAGCCGCCCTTGCCTTCACACCCCCGCGATCAGCCGCTCGATGATCTCCCGCCGCTCAGGATGCTCCGGCACCTGAATACCAAACTCCTCGCGCAACACCCTCAGCACGTCATCGACACTCTGCAACTGCACCCGCTCACTCGCCTGCCCCAGGCGGTGAATGGCGAAGCTGCCGTTATTCAGGGTCTTGCGCAAGCCTGGGCCGGTGCGCGCAGCGATCATCTGGCCGAGGAAGGGCGAATCCGGGTGGGTGCACACGTACCAGTTGCCCACCACGTAATCGATATCCGCCACCTTCTGCAGATCGAACACGTACATTGCCCGCCAGCTACCCGCCACCAATGCGCGCAGGGTGTAGGTGCCGTCCACCAGCGTCAGCCGATAGGGCTCATGCGGCGTGGCCTGTTCGGCCTCGCTATCGAGCAGCAGGGGACCGGTCGGCACCATGCCGCCGAAACCAACGTCGGAGATGTAGCGCACGCCATCGATGGTCACCAGCACAAGCATATGGGTGCGCGCTGGCAGGGCATCTTCCGGGCCGCCCATGACCACGCGGCCGGTCAGCCCGCGCGCGTCGAAGCCCAGAGCCTGCAACAGCAGCAAGTACAGGCGGTTGAGTTCGAAGCAGTAACCGCCACGGCCCTGGCGCAGCAGCTTGTCCTGAATCGCGGCGGGTTCGACCTCGACCGGCACGCGCAGCATGCTCGCCAGGGTTTCGAAGGGGAACTCGGCGGTGTGCCGCGCCTGCAGTTCGCGCAAGGTGTCGAGAGTCGGTGGCGGCGCCGACGAGTAACCCAGGCGCTCGAGGTATGTGTGTAGATCCAGCATGAATGGCTCGGTCATCGTGCATCTCCCTTTTCTATCTGCCGGCTGTTTTACCAGAGGGCGTGGATGGACGATATGCAACGAACGGCATGGCGAACTCGAATCAGCACTTTCGGTTTGCGGCAGCCGGCACACACAAACCGGCATGAATGCGCCAATCTATCGCTTACCGCACGAGCTTGCCCGAGGACTCCATGATGCACCTGCGCCGTTTCTGTACCTTTTCCCTGTTACTCACCCTGGGCGGCTGCGGCGCTGGTGAGACGGCCGCTACGGCGACGCTCCAGGCTGAGCAGGCCAAACTGGCTCAGCAGCAGATGGAGCAGCTCAAGCAGCAGATCGACCAGGCCAATGCGGCGAACACGCAGCGCCTGCAGGAGGCCATCGATCAGGCGCAGTGACCGGCGCCTCGTGCAGGGCGCAGCTCCATCCAGCGGCGAGGGCTTGCAGCGAATAACACGTTCGCCTGAAAACAGGGAGGCCGGTCACAAGACTGGTCTTTTTCTTTAATGCCCTGCAGTTATCCACCTGTAGTGGACATTCGGCACTTCCATGATGGCTATAAGCCTTTATAGTACGCGCCCCTATCAGCACTCACGACAAGGATGTAATCCGGATGTCTTCCCTCAAGTCTGCCGCCATGCTGGCAGCCGCGCTGATCGTCAGCGGTTGCTCCACTGCCACCTGGGTCAAGCTCCCCGACGATAGCGCGCTCATCGTCAATGAGCGCCCAACTCTCCACAACCAGGGCCTGATCAAGACGCGCCCATTTTCATGGGGTGCAGCAGGAGGCGTACCTTATCGGCTGGAGGACAAGCAATCCCATGTCATCCAGAGTGGCCGCCTGAAAACACGCTTCCGCGTTGCCTCGATCTTCTGGCCCCCGGTCGGCATCGCTTATTGGCCGATGGGCTTCGGCCAGCGTTGCTATGACCTGACTGGACCGGCGCCACAAACCTGCACCTATCAGGATCTGGTCGACCTGCGGAAGAACCATCGCCTCTCCCGCTGACGGTTTAACCAGATAAGGCTTCCACAGCAGCGTTCGTAGGAGCCCCAACCCGGGGCGAAGCTTTTCGAAGCCTCGCAGCGCCGCTCCTACAGGTTCTGATCGTTCCCACGCTCCTCGTGGGCATGCAACCCGTGACGCTCCGCGTGGGAACGATCACGCAACTCCCAAGTGGCTGCCAGATTTTTCGCGGCTGAACGCGCTCCTGCCGGAAGCCCGATCACCACGACACTGCAACCAATAAAAAGGCCGATCTCGTGATCGGCCTTTTCGTTCAACGCATCAGCTCACTCAGCCATTGCTGGGGAAGGCGAACTGCGCCGCTTCGTGGCTCTTGCGTGCCGGCCAGCGCTGGGTGATGGCCTTCTTGCGGGTGTAGAAGCGCACGCCATCCGGGCCATAGGCATGCAGGTCGCCGAACAGCGAGCGCTTCCAGCCGCCGAAGCTGTGGTAGCTCACCGGCACCGGCAGCGGCACGTTGACGCCGACCATGCCCACTTCGATCTCGTCGCAGAACAGGCGCGCGGCTTCACCGTCACGAGTGAAGATGCAGGTGCCGTTGCCGTACTCGTGATCGTTGATCAGCTGCATGGCTTCTTCCAGGCTGCCAACGCGGACGATGCACAGCACCGGGCCGAAGATTTCGTCGGTGTAGATGGTCATCTCCGGTGTCACCTCGTCGAACAGGGTGCCGCCGACGAAGTAACCGTTCTCGTTGCCAGCGACCACCAGGCCGCGGCCGTCGACCACCAGCTTGGCGCCCTGCTCGACCCCGGCATCGATGTAGCCCTTGACCTTGTCACGTGCAGCCGCGGTGACCAGCGGGCCCATGTCCAGGCCGCAGGAGGTGCCGGCACCGATCTTCAGTGCCTGGATCTGCGGGACGATCTTCTCGACCAGCGCGTCAGCGATCTGGTCGCCCACGCACACGGCCACGGAGATGGCCATGCAGCGCTCGCCGCAGGAGCCGTAGGCCGCGCCCATCAGCGCGCTGACAGCGTTGTCCAGGTCAGCGTCGGGCATCAGCACGGCGTGGTTCTTGGCGCCGCCCAGGGCCTGCACGCGTTTGCCGCGCTTGGTGCCTTCGCTGTAGATGTATTCGGCGATCGGCGTCGAGCCGACGAAGCTCAGGGCCTTGACCTCGGGCGCTTCGATCAGCGCATCGACCGCATCCTTGTCGCCGTTGACCACGTTCAGCACGCCCTTGGGCAGGCCGGCCTGGTTCAGCAGTTCGGCGATGAACAGGGTGGAGCTGGGATCACGCTCGGACGGTTTGAGGATGAAGCAGTTACCGCAGACGATGGCCAGCGGGTACATCCACAGCGGCACCATGGCCGGGAAGTTGAACGGGGTAATTCCTGCCACGACACCGATAGGTTGCAGGTCGGTCCAGGCGTCGATGTTCGGGCCGACGTTGCGGCTGTACTCGCCCTTGAGAATTTCCGGGGCGGCGCAGGCGAACTCGACGTTCTCGATGCCGCGCTTGAGTTCACCGACGGCGTCTTCGAGGGTCTTGCCGTGTTCGGCGCTGATCAGCGCGGCGATCTCGTTCTCGTTCTGCTCCAGCAGTTGCTTGAAGCGGAACATGATCTGCGCGCGCTTGGCCGGCGGGGTATTGCGCCAGGCCGGGAAAGCGGCCTTGGCGGCGTCGATGGCCAGTTGCATGGTGGCGCGATCAGCCAGGCCAACGGCGCTGGTGGAGTCGCCGGTGGACGGGTTGTACACCGGGGCACTGCGACCGTTGCCGGCAACGCGCTCACCGTTGATCAGGTGCGGAATGTGGCTCATAGGGAAGCTCCTAGACGTAATTATTGTGGGTAGGAGCCGGCTTGCCGGCGATCCGTTTTACAACATCGCCCGCAAGCGGGCTCCTACATAAATGGGTGCGTTCGCTCTTAATCCAGCTTGTTCAGCACGTCGCCAACGGCGTTGAACACGCGGTCGAGGTCTTCCATCTTGGCGTTGAAGGTTGGGCCGAACTGCAGGGTGTCGCCACCGAAGCGTACGTAGAAACCCGCCTTCCACAGGGCCATGCCGGCCTCGAACGGACGGATCACCGCGTCGCCATCACGCGGGGCGATCTGCAGGGCGCCAGCCAGGCCGCAGTTGCGGATGTCGACGATGTGCTTGGTGCCCTTCAGGCCATGCAGCGCAGCCTCGAACTTCGGCGCCAGCTCGGCGGACTGCTGGATCAGGTTCTCGCGCTTGAGCAGCTCCAGGGTCGCCAGGCCAGCGGCGCAGGCAACCGGGTGCGCCGAATAAGTGTAGCCGTGGGTGAACTCGATCATGTGCTCCGGCGACGGCTGCTGCATGAAGGTGTTGTAGATCTCGCTGCTGGCGATGACGGCACCCAGCGGGATGGCGCCGTTGGTGATCTGCTTGGCGACGTTCATCAGGTCCGGGGTCACGCCGAAGAACTCTGCGCCGCTCCACTTGCCCATGCGGCCGAAGCCGGTGATCACTTCGTCGAAGATCAGCAGGATGTTGTGCTGCGTGCAGATCTCGCGCAGGCGCTGCAGGTAGCCCACCGGCGGCACGATGGCACCGGCCGAGCCGGACATCGGCTCGACGATCACCGCGGCGATGTTGGAAGCGTCGTGCAGTTCGATCAGCTTGAGCAGCTCGTTGGCCAGCTCCACACCGCCGGTCTCGGCCATGCCCCTGGTGAAGGCCATGCCCGGTTGCAGGGTGTGCGGCAGGTGGTCGGCGTCCATCAGCTGGCCATACATCTTGCGGTTGCCGCCGATACCGCCAAGGGCAGTGCCGGCGATGTTGACGCCGTGGTAACCACGGGCACGACCGATGAAGCGGGTCTTGGAGGCCTGGCCCTTGAGGCGCCAGTAGGCTTTGGCCATCTTCACCGCAGTGTCGGCGCACTCGGAGCCGGAGCTGGTGAAGAACACGTGGTTGAGCTCACCCGGCATCAGGTCGGCGACCTGCTCGGCCAGCTTGAACGACAGCGGATGGCCGTACTGGAAGCCCGGCGAATAATCGAGGGTGCCGAGCTGCTTGGCCACGGCTTCCTGGATTTCCTTGCGCGAGTGACCGGCGCCACAGGTCCACAGACCCGACAGGCTGTCGTAGATCTTGCGGCCCTGGTCGTCGGTCAGCCAATTGCCCTCGGCCGCCACGATCAGGCGCGGGTCGCGCTGGAAGTTGCGGTTGGCGGAGAACGGCATCCAGTGCGCATCCAGCTTGAGCTGGCTGGCCAGGGACGGGGTTGCGGTCTGCGGCATGTTCATTGGGGTGGCCTCGGCAGTGGCGGCGTGTTCGGGGGCAATGTGGGAGGGGCTTTAGCAGCGACAAACAGGAGACCGACAACAGTCGCGGCTAAAGCCCCTCCCACAGGAGTTGAATCAGTTGCCAGCAAAGGTGCCACGAGCATAGAGTCAGTAAAACAACACTCTTCTTATCTTCAGTTCAAGGCCCACTAAACAGATGAGCAGCCGTCGTCCCGATCCGCTGGCCCAGGTCAGCGACTTTGAAATCCGCCTGCTCAAGCTATTTCGCAGTGTGGTGGAATGCGGCGGTTTTTCCGCGGCGGAAAGCGCGCTGGGCATCGGCCGCTCGGCCATCAGCCAGCAGATGAGCGACCTCGAACAGCGTCTTGGCCTGCGCCTGTGCCAGCGTGGCCGTGCCGGCTTCGCCCTGACCGAGGAAGGCCGCGAGGTGTACCAGAGCACGCTGCAGCTGCTGGCGGCGCTGGAGAGCTTTCGCACCGAGGTCAACGGCCTGCACCAGCACCTGCGCGGCGAGCTGAACATCGGCCTGACCGACAACCTGGTGACCATCCCGCACATGCGCATCACCAATGCCCTGGCACGCCTCAAGGTGCAAGGGCCGGACGTGCGCATCCACATCCGCATGACGCCGCCCTCGGAAGTGGAACAGGGCGTGCTCGACGGCCGCCTGCATATCGGCGTTGTGCCGCAGGTCGGCGCCCTCTCCGGCCTGGAATATCAGGCGCTGTACGACGAGCGCTCACTGCTCTACTGCGCCGTCGGCCACCCGCTGTTCTACGTCGATGATCTGCAGCTCGAGGACGAACGACTCAACGCCCAGGAGGCGATCGCCCCGACCTTTCGCGTGCCGCCCGAGGTGCAGAGCCATTACCAGGCGCTGAACTGCACGGCCAGCGCCTCGGACCGCGAGGGCATGGCCTTTCTAATTCTGACCGGGCGCTATATCGGCTACCTGCCCGACCACTACGCCCAGGCCTGGGTGCAACAGGGTCGCCTGCGCGCGCTCAAGGCGTCCACGCGCTACTACGACATCAACCTGGCAGCGGTCACGCGCAAGGGCCGCCGCGCACACCTGGTGCTGGAGAGTTTTCTCGACGCCCTGGCCGAAGCCTGAGGTGCGGACTGGCAAATGCCCCATCTCGAAGAGAAAAAGCGGGCAGATCGCCTGTCCAGGGTCACGCGCCCGGCGCAAACGGGCTTTTTCACACCGTAATGCTTGTCACCCAGCCAAGGCTGGGGTATCTGTGCAATCGCTCGGCTCCCTGATCAGTTCGGAATCACCCCATGACCTTCGAAGTCCCCGCCCACAGCGCCAACGGCAAGCCCGCCGGGCGCATTCGCCAGAAGAACGAAGAAGCCATCATCAAGGCTGCCGAGGAAGAGTTCGCCCGGCACGGCTTCAAGGGCACCAGCATGAATACCATCGCGCAGAACGTCGGCCTGCCCAAGGCCAATCTGCACTACTACTTCAACAACAAGCTGGGGCTGTACCTGGCAGTGCTGAGCAACATCCTCGAACTGTGGGACAGCACCTTCAACAATCTGAGCGTCGATGACGACCCGGCCGAAGCGCTGGAGCGTTACATCCGCGCCAAGATGGAATTCTCCCGGCGCCAGCCGAAGGCTTCGCGCATCTTCGCCATGGAAGTGATCAGCGGCGGCGAGTGCCTGTCGCAATACTTCAACCAGAACTACCTGGACTGGTTCCGTGGCCGTGCCGCTGTGTTCGAAGGCTGGATCGCCGCAGGCAAGATGGACCCGGTCGACCCGCTTCACCTGATCTTCCTGCTATGGAGCAGCACCCAGCACTATGCCGACTTCGCCTCGCAGATTTGCCGCGTGAAGCAGAGCTCGCGCCTGACCAAGCAGGACTTCGAGCAAGCATCCGACCAGCTTGTGCAGGTCATCCTCAAGGGCTGCGGCCTGACACCTGCCGCCAAAGCCTGATGGCGTTCACCCTGCTCGGCCCTTGCGAATACCGTGAGGAGATTCGCAAGAGCCGCTTCATCGCCCTCGCCGCGCCGGTTGCCAGCGCGGCCGAGGCGCAAGCCTTCATCGACAGCCACAGCGACCTGGCCGCCTCGCACAACTGCTGGGCGTGGAAGGTCGGCAACCAGTACCGCTTCAACGACGACGGCGAACCGGGCGGCACGGCTGGCAGGCCGATCCTCGCCGCCATCGAGGGGCAGGACTGCGATCAGGTGGCGGTGCTGGTGATCCGCTGGTACGGCGGTATCCAGCTCGGCACCGGCGGCCTGGCTCGCGCCTACGGCGGCAGCGCGGCCAAATGCCTGCAGGCCGGCGAGCGGCGCGAACTGGTGCTGCGCCAATCCTTCACCTGTCATTTGCAGTTCGCCGAGCTGCCCGTGTTCAAGGCGCGCCTGAACGAGTTCGACAGCCTGATCGAAAGCGAGGACTACGACGCCACTGGCGCGCGCCTGCAACTGGCCGTCGTGCCGGCCGAGCGTGCCACGCTGGAACGCTTGCTGGGCGACATCAGCCGGGGCCGCGAAAGCCTGAAGGCTCCATGAAGCGGACGATCCTTACAGTTCTGTCGCTGCTGTGGCTCTGCCTGCCGGCCCATGCCGAGGTGCAAGAACGTGTGCAGGAACAGTATTACGACCTGCAGGTGGACTCTGGCCAATCCCTCAGCCGCGCCCTCAACCAGGCCTCGCCGATTCGCCAGAACGGCCAGATCTACCACGCCTACACCCGCTGGCAGGTGCAGTGGAATTTCTGGTGGCGCGAGCAACGTGACGGCCGCTGCCAGATCGACCTCACCCGTACCCGGTTGAACGCCACCATCACCCTACCCCGTCTCGGCGGCGGCGACGCCCAGCAGCGCCAGCGATTCGAGCAGTACCTCGGTGCACTGCGCGAACATGAGCTGGGCCATTACCGCATCGGCCAGGCTGCCGCCGCCGAGATCGACGCCGCCCTGCTGCAGGCGTCCGAATACCCCAGTTGCGCCGAGCTGCAACAGCAAGCCAACCAGCGCGCCAACGCCATCCTGCGGCGCCATGCCGAACAGGAGCGGCAGTACGACCAGCAGACTGGTCACGGCCGCAGCCAGGGTGCCTGGCTGACGGAATAACACTGCCACAACATGCAGGGGCCGCGCCCCGCCGCGAATCGTGGCTGGACGCATTCGAAAAGCTTCGCCCCTGGGCATGATGCTGTTCACTTAAGGTTGCACACGTTTGGCTTCCCTCTCCCATTTATGGGAGAGGGGCTGGGGGAGAGGGCAGAAAACACCGCAAATCTGCCAGTTCCCCCCTCGCCGAACGCGGCCCGCCCTAACCCTCTCCACGGAGGGGTGAGGGGACTGATCGAGCTCGACCGTTTCCTAAGTGAACAGCACTACGCCCCGAGGCGGGGCTCCTGCAGAGGATTACCGTGCCGGGCTTATCGGATCGACATTCGCTATGCTGATCTTCTTT
Source organism: Pseudomonas sp. EggHat1 (assembly GCF_014892995.1). NCBI lineage: Bacteria > Pseudomonadati > Pseudomonadota > Gammaproteobacteria > Pseudomonadales > Pseudomonadaceae > Pseudomonas > Pseudomonas sp. EggHat1. The sequence continues at coordinate 299,608 of NZ_JACKQK010000002.1, read as the reverse complement.
CTCATCCGCCATGGAGCCTTACATGACTGCGCCCCGATCCATCCTGATCATTGGAGCCTCACGTGGCCTCGGCCTTGGTCTGGCCGGTGAATTCACCGCCCAGGGCTGGGCCGTCACTGCTACCGTGCGCAGCGCCGCGCAGCAGGCACCGCTGCAGGCACTGCCTGGCGTGCGCGTAGAGCAACTGGAAATGACCGACCCGGGCAGCCTGGAACAATTGGCCAATCGCCTGAGCAACCAGCAGTTCGACGTCATCTTCGTCAACGCCGGGGTTGCCGGCCCCGAGCACCACAGCACTGCACAGGCCAGCGCCGAGGAAATGGGTCAGCTGTTCCTGACCAACGCCGTCGCCCCGCTGCGCGTGGCCGAGCGCCTGCTACCGAACCTGGCCGCCGAGCATGGGCTGATCGTGTTCATGAGCTCGATCCTCGGCAGCATCGAGGCGGGTGCCGGCCTGGGCATGCCGCTGTACGGCGCCAGCAAGGCCGCGCTCAACCACCTCGTGCAGTGCTTCGTGCGCACTCAGGACAACCCAAAACTCGGCGTGCTGCTGATGCACCCGGGCTGGGTACGCACCGATATGGGCGGCGCCGACGCTCCGCTGGATATCGACAGCAGTTGCAAGGGCATGGTCGAACAAGTCAGCTCCGCCGTCGGCCAACCCGGTCTGCGCTATCTGGACTTCGAGGGCAACCCGCTGCCCTGGTAAGTATCCGCACTGGAGATCGGCGTGCTGCCTGCGCAACAAGCACGATGGCTCCCACGCTCCAGCGTGGGGGCGATTTGCCTGAGTGAGCGAGCCATTTCGCGCCATAACGCACGCCAAAAACATCCTGACATTCGTATACTCTGCCGCGCTCCGAACACTCGCAGGATGCGAGCCTCCCACAACCGCTATCCGGGACTAGGTCAATGGACAACCTGTATCAGCCCCCCAACGCCGAGCTGCTCGACACACAATCCCACACCCGCAGCGCATTCTTCGTCACCTCACTGAAGAAGTTCTACCTGCTGTACTTCACCACCTTCAGCCTGTACTCCTTCTATTGGTTCTACAAACAATGGGACAACCAGCGCAGCGCAATGCTGCCGAAAAAGATCTGGCCAGCGGCGCGCTCGATCTTTCAGATATTTTTTACCCATTCGCTATGCAGGCTGATCAGCGAACACAAGCAGAGCCTGGGTCGGCCGGCCTGGAGTTACTCGGGCACTGCCTGGGCGTACGTGTTGCTGACCATCGTCACCAACCGCCTGTCGCGGATCGATGGCCCAGGCGGCGGTCTTGAATGGCTAATGCTGTTCGCCATCATCATGGCGCCAGCCGTGCCCCTGGCGCTGATCCAGCAACAGGCAAACCAGGCGAGCGGCGATGACGATGGACAGAGCAACGCCTCTATCAGCGGTCTCAACCTGCTGTGCATGGCCCCCGGCGCCTTGCTATGGCTGTTCCTGATGGGTGCATTCTTCGTCTGAGAACCCCAGCGCGTCCCGGTATCCAACGAGCGGGCACTTCAGACATGGCGCCTCTTTTCCCGGGTTGCATCGTCGCCAACCTCGGTTCGCTCGAATGCGGTGCGCACGGCGCACCCTACGGGCTGGGTCGCACCAATCCTGCGCATGAACCAGGACTGGCGGCAGACGCAAACGCCCGCCGCCAGCTTTTCTGACCTCCTGGCCAAGTTTTTGCTTTAGCCCCGCTCAGTTATTGCCATGAGCGTTTTCCATGTCTGCCTCACCCGATTCTCCACGCCTGCAACTGACAGCCATCAGCAAGCAATACCCCGGCTGCCTGGCCAACGATCGTATCGACCTGGCTATCGCCCCCGGCGAGATCCGTGCCCTGCTGGGCGAGAATGGTGCCGGCAAGAGCACCCTGATGAAGATCATCTACGGCGTCACTCAGCCCAGCAGCGGCGAGATTCGCTGGCAGGGCGAGCGGCTGGCGATGCGCGATCCGGCCATGGCGCGTGGCCTGGGCATCGGCATGGTGTTCCAGCATTTCTCGCTGTTCGAGACCCTGACCGTCGCCGAGAACATCGCCTTGGCCATGGGCGCGCAGGCCGGGACGCCGAAGCAGCTTGAGCCGAAAGTTCGCGAAGTGTCGCAGCGCTACGGCATGGCGCTGGAGCCGACGCGCCTGGTGCACAGCCTGTCCATCGGCGAGCGCCAACGCGTGGAGATCGTTCGATGCCTGATGCAGGACATCAAACTGTTGATCCTCGACGAACCGACCTCGGTACTCACCCCGCAGGAGGCCGACGAGCTGTTCGTCACCCTCCGCCGCCTGGCCGCCGAGGGCTGCAGCATCCTCTTTATCAGCCACAAGCTCGGCGAGGTGCGTGCCCTGTGCCAGAGCGCCACGGTGCTGCGCGGCGGCCGGGTGTCCGGTCATTGCGTACCGGCCGAGTGCTCGGACCTGGAGCTCGCGAGACTGATGGTCGGTGATGCCGAGGGACTGGAAAGCAGCTACCCGAAGGTCAGCGGCGGCCTGCCACGGCTACGCGTCGATGACCTCAGTTGGCATAACCCTGACCCGTTCGGATGCTCGCTCGAGCGCATTCGCCTGGAGGTGCGCAGCGGCGAGATCGTCGGCATCGCCGGCGTGGCTGGCAATGGCCAGGACGAGCTGCTCGCGCTGCTCAGCGGCGAAACTCGCCTGCCGCGTAGCGAACGTGAGCGAGTGAGCCTGGATGCCGCGCCGGTGGCCAATCTGCACCCCGATGCGCGGCGCCAGCTGGGCCTGGCCTTCGTCCCCGCCGAGCGCCTCGGCCATGGCGCAGTGCCGGAGATGAGCCTGGTGGACAACGCCCTGCTCACCGCCTTCGGCCAGGGCCTGGTCAAGGGCGGCCTGGTGCAGCGTGGCAAGGTGCGCGCACTGGCCGAGGAGATCATCCGCCGCTTCGCGGTGAAAACGCCGAATGCCGACACCGCCGCACGCAGCCTGTCCGGCGGCAACCTGCAGAAATTCATCCTCGGCCGGGAAATCCTGCAACAACCCAAGCTGCTGGTGGCCGCGCACCCGACCTGGGGCGTGGACGTCGGCGCTGCCGCCGCCATCCACCGCGCGCTGATCGCCCTGCGCGATGCCGGCGCGGCGATCCTGGTGATCTCCGAAGACCTCGACGAGCTGTTCCAGATCAGCGACCGCATTGGCGCGCTGTGCAGCGGGCGGTTGTCGCCGCTGGTCGACACCGCACAGGTCAATACCGTGGAAGTCGGCCGCTGGATGGCCGGTGAATTCGATCAACCCCCCGCTGCTGCGGCCTGCTGACGGAGCCCGTCATGCTGTTATCCCTGGAACCGCGCGGCCAGGAGTCGCGCCCCATGCTCTGGCTGTCGCCGCTGCTGGCCGCCGTACTGACCTTGATCAGCGGCATGCTGCTGTTCACCCTGCTCGGCCATGACCCGCTGGAAACCCTGCACACCCTGCTGATCGCCCCGGTCAGCGACTGGTACGGCGTGTCCGAACTGCTGGTCAAGGCGCTGCCGATCCTGCTGTGCGCCCTCGGCCTGGCGGTGGCCTACCAGGCGCGCATCTGGAACATCGGTGCTGAAGGCCAACTGCTGATCGGCGCCCTGGCCGGTAGCGCCACAGCCCTGCAACTGATCGACTGGGACAGCCGCTGGGCGCTGGCCTGGGTAGTGCTGGCCGGCACCTGCGCCGGCGCGGCCTGGGCCGGGCTTACCGCCTGGCTGCGCACACAGTTCAACGCCAACGAAATCCTCACCAGCATCATGCTCAACTACATCGCGCTGAACCTGCTGCTGTTCTTCGTGCATGGCCCATTGAAGGATCCCGCTGGTTTCAACTTCCCCGAGTCGGCCATGTTCGGCGATGCCAGCCGCCTGCCACTGGTCAGCGAGGACGGGCGCCTGCACGGTGGCCTGTACCTGGCGCTGCTGGCCCTGGTGGCGGTGTGGGTGCTGCTGCACAAGAGCTTTCTTGGTTTCCAGATCAAGGTGCTCGGCCTGGACAGCCGCGCCGCCGGTTTCGTCGGCTTTCGCGAGAAGCGCCTGGTGTGGTTCGCCCTGCTGGTCAGCGGCGCCCTGGCCGGCATGGCGGGTGTCGGCGAAGTGGCCGGGCCGATTGGTCAACTGGTGCCACAGGTCTCGCCCGGCTACGGCTACGCGGCGATCACCGTGGCCTTTCTCGGGCGGCTCAATCCGCTCGGTATTCTATTTGCCAGCCTGCTGATGGCGCTGCTGTACCTGGGTGGCGAGAACGCGCAGATGAACCTGAATCTGCCGCAGGCGATCACCCAACTGTTCCAAGGGATGATGCTGTTCTACCTGCTGGCCTGTGACGTGTTGATCCTCTATCGGCCACGGCTGAAGTGGAAATGGGCGAAGCGCGAGAAGCTCACCGAAGCGACAACCTGACGGTGGGAGTGGCTGGGCGGCATTCCGCTTTAGCCGCGACAAAAACTCGCCGCTGAAGCGCCTCCCACAAAGAGCATGAATGCAAAGGAATCCCCATGGATCTCGATCTGTTGACCAATATCTTCTACGCCATGGCACGCACCGGCACGCCGCTGCTGCTGGTGGCTCTCGGCGAGCTGGTGTGCGAGAAGAGCGGCGTGCTCAACCTCGGCCAGGAAGGCATGATGCTGTTCGGCGCGGTGATCGGCTTCATCGTCGCCTTCAGCACCGGAAGCCTGTGGCTCGGCGTATTGCTGGCCATCGTCGCCGGCATGCTGTTGTCGCTGCTGTTCGCTGCCGTGGCGCTGGGTTTCAACGCCAACCAGGTGGCCACCGGCCTGGCCCTGACCATCTTCGGCGTCGGCCTGTCGACATTCGTCGGCGCCGCCTGGGTGGGCAAGCCGCTGTCCGGCTTCGAGCCCATCGTCATTCCGCTGCTGTCCGATATCCCGCTGATCGGGCGCATGCTGTTCGCCCAGGACGTGCTGATCTACCTGTCCTTCGCCCTGTTCGCGCTGGTGGCCTGGGTGCTGCTGAAAAGCCGCATCGGCCTGATCATCCAGGCCGTCGGCGAGAACCCCGACGCTGCCAGCGCCATGGGCCTGCCGGTGCTGCGCGTACGCACCCTGGCGGTGCTGTTCGGCGGCGCCATGGCGGGCCTGGCAGGTGGCTACCTGTCGCTGGCCTACACGCCGATGTGGGCGGAGAACATGACCGCCGGGCGCGGCTGGATCGCCCTGGCGCTGGTGGTATTCGCCAGCTGGCGTGTGCTGCGCGTGCTGCTCGGCGCCTACCTGTTCGGCCTGGCCAGCATCCTCCACCTGGTGGCGCAGGGCATCGGCCTGTCGATCCCGTCTAACCTGCTGGCCATGCTCCCCTATGTCGCCACCATCGTGGTGCTGGTACTGCTGTCGCGCGATGCGATCAAGACCCGGCTGTATGCGCCGGTGTCGCTGGGCCAGCCGTGGCAGCCGGGGCATTGATGCTCGACAGTTATTAGTCGCGGCTGAAGCCCCTCCCACAAAAGCCCCCTCCCACAGACTGCACGGGTGCTGTGGGAGGGGCTTTAGCCGCGACAAGAGATTTTCGGCTATACCTGTGTCACACCCTGATCGAGAGGCAAAGGAATGCCCAACTCAGCTCGCTTGCGTGCCGGCCGGTTCTCGGAAACACAACGCATCTATCTACTCAATGCCACGACCGAAAACCGCGAAACGCTTTTTTCGAACTTCACTGTGGGTCGAATCGTCGTCACAGAACTCAAAGCTGCGCAGCAAGACGGCCTGGCCAAATCACTGGCCTGGGTGCTCATGCCCGATCACCTTCACTGGCTCATCGCCCTGCAGCAAGGCTCACTGAGCGGACTGATGCGCCGCATCAAAGGGCGCAGTGCCAAGCGAATCAACGCGTTGGTCGGCCGTCAGGGAAAGCTCTGGCAGGATGGTTTTCATGACCGAGCGCTGCGCCGGGAAGAGGATATTCTGCCCGCCGCACGTTACATCGTCGCCAATCCCCTGAGGGCTGGCTTAGTCAACCGGGTGGGCGATTATCCATTGTGGGATTCGGTATGGCTTTGAGCTTGGGAGAGTCGCGGCTGAAGCCCCTCCCACAAAAGCCGATCCCACAGACAAGTGCCATTCTTGTGGGAGGGGCTTCAGCCGCGACAGGCTTGTTGCTCCTGACTCCAGAGTCAGCTATCGTGCCCCGCACGTCGATTCCGACGCACCTGGATCAGCAGACAGGGTCAACACTGAGCTGGCTTACCTGACATCAACCTCAGAGGAGCCTGCTTATGGCAGCTACCCGTATCTGGATCAAGAACCCTCTCGCCATCTTCACCGCCAACGACCTGGACGCTACCGGCGGCCTGGTGATCGAAGATGGCCGTATCGCCGAAGTGCTCAGCAAAGGCCAGCAGCCGTCGACACCCTGCGACCAAACCTTCGATGCCCGCGAGCACGTGGTGCTGCCGGGCCTGGTCAACACCCACCATCACTTCTACCAGACCCTCACCCGCGCCTGGGCGCCGGTGGTCAACCAGCCGCTGTTCCCCTGGCTGAAGACGCTCTACCCGGTATGGGCGCGCCTCACACCGGAGAAACTCGCCCTGGCCAGCAAGGTGGCGTTGGCCGAGCTGCTGCTGTCCGGCTGCAGCACGGCTGCCGATCACCATTATCTGTTCCCCGGCGGCCTGGAGAATGCCATCGATGTGCAGGTCGAGGCAGTGCGCGAACTGGGCATGCGCGCCATGCTCACGCGCGGTTCCATGAGCCTGGGCGAAGCCGACGGGGGCCTGCCGCCGCAACAGACGGTGCAGCAGGGCGAGGTGATCCTGGCCGACAGCCAGCGTCTGATCGGCCAGTACCACCAGAGCGGCGACGGCGCGCAGATCCAGATCGCCCTGGCGCCCTGCTCGCCCTTCTCGGTGACCCAGGACATCATGCGCCAAAGCGCCCAACTGGCCGACGAACTGGACGTGCGCCTGCACACCCACCTGGCCGAAACCCTCGACGAGGAAGACTTCTGCCTGCAACGCTTCGGCCTGCGCACGGTGGATTATCTGGACAGCGTCGGCTGGCTCGGTCCGCGCACCTGGCTGGCCCACGGCATCCACTTCAACCCCGACGAAATAGCCCGTCTTGGCGCTGCCGGCACCGGCATCTGCCATTGCCCCAGCTCCAACATGCGCCTGGCTTCGGGCATCTGCCCCAGTGTCGAGCTGGAAGCCGCCGGTGCGCCGCTGGGCCTGGGTGTCGACGGCTCGGCCTCCAACGATGCCTCGAACATGATCCTCGAAGCGCGCCAGGCGCTGTACATCCAGCGCCTGCGCTACGGCGCCGAACAGATCACCCCGCAACGCGTGCTTGGTTGGGCCAGCAAGGGTTCGGCGAAGCTGCTGGGCCGCAACGATATCGGCGAGCTGGCGGTGGGCAAGCAGGCCGACCTGGCGCTGTTCAAGCTCGATGAGCTGCGCTTCTCCGGCAGCCACGATCCACTGTCCGCGCTGCTGCTGTGCGGCGCCGACCGTGCCGACCGGATGATGATCGGCGGCACCTGGCGCGTCATCGATGGGCAGATCGAGGGGCTGGATGTGGCGCAGTTGATAGCTGATCACCGTCAGGCCGCGCGTGAGCTGATCGCAGGCTGACATCGGTTGCGTAGGCTGGGTCGAGCGCAGCGATGCCCAGGCTACCGTCTGAGTCGCGGCTAAAGCCCCCTCCCACAAAGGCCCCCTCCCGCAAGAACAGCGCCAGCCTGTGGGAGGGGCTTCAGCCGCGACCGTCGTTTCATCGGTGCAAGGGTGAGAGCGACGCACCACAAAATCCCATACGCGCCTGCCGCGCACCAATACCGCCCCCACTCCTGAGCAGGCGCACAGGCAGAACGCCGTCGCCTCGCCTATCTGTCCTTTTGGTCAGCTTTTTGCAGTCAGGGGATCAGCCAACCAACGGCCACCCCAACACCAAGACTGGAGCTGCACCCACCATGCACAAGAAGAGCAAGAAACCGCTGCTGCGCACCCTCGTCGCCGCCCTGGGCTTTGGCGCCATGCTCAGCGCCTCCGCCGCCGATCCGCTGAAGGTCGGCTTCGTCTACATCGGCCCCATCGGCGACCACGGCTGGACCTACCAGCACGAGCAGGGCCGGCAGATGCTGATCAAGGAAATGGGCGACAAGGTCACCACCAGCTTCGTCGAGAACGTACCGGAAGGCGCCGACGCCGAGCGGGTGATCCGCAACATGGCCAAGGGCGGTTTCGACCTGATCTTCACCACCTCCTTCGGCTACATGAACCCGACCATCAAAGTGGCCAAGCAATTTCCCAAGGTCACCTTCGAGCACGCCACCGGCTACAAGCAGGACAAGAACGTCGGTACCTACCTGTCGCGCTCTTATGAAGGTCGCTACGTCGGCGGCTTCCTCGCAGCGAAGATGACCAAGACCAAGAAGGTCGGCTACGTCGCCTCCTTCCCGATCCCCGAAGTGATCCGCGATATCAACGCCATCCAACTGGCGCTGGACAAGTACAACCCGGGCACCGAGATCAAAGTGGTGTGGGTCAACACCTGGTTCGATCCGGGCAAGGAATCCGATGCCGCCAATGCGCTGATCGATCAAGGTGTGGACGTGATGTTCCAGCACACCGACAGCCCGGCGCCGATCCAGACCGCCGAGCGCCGTGGCATCTACTCCGTCGGCTACGCCTCGGACATGGCCCACTTCGGGCCGAAGGCCGTGCTCACCTCCATCGTCAACGACTGGGGCCCGCACTACGTCAAATCCACCCAGGCGGTGATCGACGGTACCTGGAAATCCGAAGATTTCTGGGGCGGCCTGGCAGAAGACACAATCGAACTGCCGATCAGCGACCTGGTGCCGGCTGATGTGAAGAGCGAGGCCGAGCAGATCATCGCCGACATTCGCAGCGGCAAGTTCCACCCCTTCACCGGCCCGATCAAGGATCAGAGCGGCGCGGTGCGCATCGCCGAAGGCGTGAGCGCGACCAACGCAGAACTGGCCTCGATGAACTACTACGTGGAAAACGTGAAGGCCGAGATACCGAAGTAATTGGCTGGCGGGTTGCACCTTCCCTACATGCGATCGTAGGGCAGGTGAAACCCGCCGCCCGGCAACTACCGATGCCGTCCCTGCCATTGGCAGAACCGCATCAAGGGGACGCTTCACCAGAAGCGTCCTTTTTCGCTGCCCTGGGTACGAGAAGACTCGCAGCAACACCCCGGAGCTTTTATGAACAGCCTCCCCATCATCGACATCGCCCCTCTCTACGCCGACGACGCCTCGGCCTGGCCCGCCGTGGCCGAGCAGATCGACCGCGCCTGCCGCGACTGGGGCTTCTTCTACATCGTCGGCCACCCCATCGGCAGCGAGCGCATCGACGCCCTGCTCGGTGCAGCGAAGCGCTTCTTCGCCCTGCCCGCCGAGGAAAAACTCAAGATCGATATCACCCAGACCACCCACCACCGTGGCTACGGGGCGATTGCCACCGAGCAGCTCGACCCAAGCAAGCCGAGCGACCTCAAGGAAACCTTCGACATGGGTTTCCACATGCCCGCCGATCACCCCGAGGTGCTGGCCGGCAAACCTCTGCGCGGGCCGAATCGCCACCCGGACATACCCGGCTGGGCTGCGCTGATGGAACAGCATTACGCCGACATGCACGAGCTGGCCAAGACCCTGCTGCGCGCCATGGCCATGGCGCTGGACATCGAGCACGACTTCTTCGACGCGCGCTTCCATGAGCCGATCAGCGTGTTGCGCCTGATCCACTATCCACCGCGCCACACCGCCAGCTCGGCCTCCCAGCAAGGCGCCGGCGCGCATACCGACTACGGCTGCATCACCCTGCTCTACCAGGACGATGCCGGTGGCCTGCAGGTGCGCGCGCGCGAAGGCGAGTGGATCGACGCGCCGCCGATTGCCGGCAGCTTCGTGGTCAACATCGGCGACATGATGGCCCGCTGGAGCAACGACCGTTACACCTCCACGCCGCATCGGGTGATCAGCCCTCTAGGGGTGGATCGCTACTCCATGCCGTTCTTCGCCGAACCGCATCCCGATACGCTGATCGACTGCCTGCCGAACTGTTCCAGCACGGACAACCCGGCCAAGTATTCGCCGGTGACCAGCGCCGCGTACCTGCTGTCGCGCTTCGCCGACACCTACGCCTATCGGCGTGAGGAAGCGTAGGGCTGATGATGGCTCCCACGCTCCGGCGTGGGAGACCAGCCTGGGACGCTCTGCGTCCCTCAGACGCAGAGCATCTGCAAGGGCATTCCCACGCRGAGCGTGGGAACGATCAGTCCACCTACGCTGCCGGTCCGTAGACGCAGCACRATCCTGTGATGATGGCTCCCACGCTCCGGCGTGGGAGACCAGCCTGGGACGCTCTGCGTCCCTCAGACGCAGAGCATCTGCAAGGGCATTCCCACGCAGAGCGTGGGAACGATCAGTCCACCTACGCTGCCGGTCCGTAGACGCAGCAAAATCCTGTCCCACCGGTTAAACTTTGCCAATTACAAAGCCTGACAACGAGAACCGACCATGCCCGAATGGCTGAATGCCCTGCCCAAGGCCGAACTGCACCTGCACCTGGAGGGCTCGCTGGAGCCCGAGCTGCTGTTCGCCCTGGCCGAACGCAACCAGATCGCCCTGCCCTGGGCCGATGTCGAGACCCTGCGCGCAGCCTACGCCTTCAACAACCTGCAGGAATTTCTCGACCTGTATTATGCTGGCGCCAACGTGCTGCGCACCGAGCAGGACTTCTATGACCTGACCTGGGCCTATCTGCAACGCTGCAAGGCGCAGAACGTCATCCACGTCGAGCCCTTCTTCGACCCGCAGACCCACACAGACCGTGGCATTCCCTTCGAGGTGGTGCTGCGCGGTATTCAGCAGGCGCTGCTCGACGGCGAGAAGCAACTGGGCATCAGCCACGGCCTGATCCTCAGCTTCCTGCGTCATCTACCCGAAGAAGAAGCCTTCAAGACCCTGGAACAGGCCATGCCGTTTCGCGACGCCTTCATCGGCGTCGGCCTCGATAGCTCGGAGAAGGGCTTCCCGCCGCGCCTGTTCGAGCGGGTGTTCGCCAAGGCACGTAGCGAAGGCCTGCACGCGGTGGCGCACGCTGGCGAGGAAGGCCCACCCGAATACATCTGGGAGGCGCTGGACCTGCTCAAGATCAAGCGCATCGACCATGGTGTGCGCGCCATCGAGGATGAACGCCTGATGCAGCGCATCATCGACGAGCAGATCCCGCTGACCGTCTGTCCGCTGTCGAACATCAAACTCTGCGTATTCGAGCACATGAGCCAGCACAACATCCTCGAGATGCTCGAACGCGGCGTGAAGGTGACGGTGAACTCGGATGACCCGGCCTACTTCGGCGGCTACGTCGGCGAGAACTTCGCCGCCCTGCACGAACACCTGGGCATGACCGAAGACCAGGCCAAGCGTCTGGCGCAGAACAGCCTGGACGCGCGACTGGTCTGAGCAAGAGCGTCGCGGCTGAAGCCCCTCCCACAGTGCCCATGAGTTGTGGGAGGGGCTTCAGCCGCGACTGTGGTATCAGTGTTCCGAGAGCTTGCGCCGCTTGCCAGTCACCATCGACAGCGGCAGGTTCTCACGCAGCCGATAACTCTCGAACAAGGCCGCGGCGATATGCAGGCCGACCAGCGCCATCAGGCCGTTGGCACAGAGTTCATGGATCTGCAGCGGCAGGTCCGCGCCCCAGAAATAATCGACCTCCTCCATCAGAAAGCCGGTCACCCCCAGGCCGAGCATCAGCGCCATCATCAGAAGCATCACCAGCGCGCCCAGCGGCGAATGCCCCAGGCGGTGATACGGCTGCCTGGAAACCAGTGCGCGCAGGTGCTCGCTCAAACGCGCACGGCTCGGCCAGAAATCCGCCCAGCGCGCCGCCGGCGTACCGACGAAGCCCCACACCAGGCGAATCGCCAGCCAGGCTAACGCGTAGTAGCCGAACCAGCGATGCCAGTCCTCACCCTCTTCGGTGAAGAAGTAGTTGGCCAGGAAAGCGCCGGCCAAGGACCAGTGGAACAAGCGCACCACTGGGTCCCACAAGCGCGTGGTCGGTGCGCTCATCAGCTTTCCACGTCACTCTTGACGGCGTTACCGCTGACCGGGTCGAAGTAGATCTCGACCTTCTTGCCGTCCTTGTTGAAACCGTAGATTTCGTAGCAGTTGCCGTCAGTGACCTTGAACTTGTTGATCTCGTAGCCCTGGGCCTTGAGGTCGGCCTGGAACTTGTCCTGATCCTGCCACTGAGCCTTGTCGGCGGTGGTGCATTCGGTGGCGGCGAAGGTCAGCGGGCTGGCCAGAGCCAGGGACAGCAGAAGCAGTTTACGCATGGTGGAGTCCTCTTCGATGCAGGGGAAAGTGTGTCTGCGGGGACTACTCTGGCGCCTGAACCTTAAGACTCTATTAGCCCACGCAAAATCGTAGCCCGGATGCAATCCGGGAAAGGTGGGCGCCGTGCCCGGCCAAACGTAGGAGCCCGCTTGCGGGCGATCCGCATTGTGCAAGCGCCAACCGCCCGCAAGCGGGCTCCTACGAGAGGATCGCTACGGTTCGTAGCGCCGGGCTAGCGAAGGCTTAGAAGTCGAAATCGACCTTGGCCCAGAGGGTGCGGCCCGGCTCGTCGATACGGGTTTCGGCCGGGAAGCCGAAGCCTGCGTCGCCGGCCAGGTTGAGGTGCTCGGCGTAGCGCTTGTCGAGCAGGTTATCCACACCGGCGCTGAGCTTGACCTGCTGGCTCACGCGGTAGGCGCCATTGAGCGAGAGCACGCCGAAGCCGGCACTGTCGCCGAAGTCCTGCCCCACCACGTTGCCGCGCCCTTCGGCGATGCGGCCCTGGCCGTCGACCACACGCCACAGCGCGCCGACGCTCCAGTCGTCACGCTGGTAGGTCAGGCCCAGACGCGCTTCCAGCGGCGGCATCTGCGGCAGCGCCTCACCGTCGCTGCTGTTCTTGCCCCAGGCGTAGGCCAGGGTCGCGTCGGCCTTCCAGTTGGAATCGAAGGCGTAAGCCACGCCCAGCTCGCCACCCATGATGCGCGCATCGACGTTGTCGGCCTGGGTGCTCATGCCACGGTAGTCGAACAGGATGTAGTCGCGGATCTGCCCGGCATAGGCGGAGGCCCAGGCCTGCAGCTTGTCGTCCTGATACTGGATGCCGATATCGAGCTGGGTGGTCTTCTCCGGCTCGATGCCAGCGAAGGCGTTGTCCGCGCCGGCCGGGCCGTTGAGGCCGGCAGAGAACAGCTCCCAGTAATCGGGGAAGCGCTGCACGTGGCCGATGCCGGCATAGACGGTGGTCGGCGAGGCGGACAGGTCGTGCTCGTAGCGCACGAAACCACTGGGCAGGGTATCGGCACGGGTCTCGCCCGCCGTCGGGTTGGCCGTGGTCATGCCCATCATGTTGCTGAAGTTCTGCCGGTAGTCCTTGGCCGAGGCACGATCAAGGCGTGCGCCGGAGATCAGCCGATCACGCTCGGCCAGGCGCCAGGTGGCTTCGGCGAACACGCCATAGTTGTGCATCAGCGCGTCCTTGTCCCAGGGGAAGCGATCGGCGTCGACATAGGGCATGCCCATCATGCCGCCACTGGAACTGCGCTGGCGGTGCTCACTGTGCTGCGCATCGACGCCGGTGATCAGCTCGACGTCGTCCCACTTCCAGGTCGCAGCCAGGCGTGCGCCCAAGGTACGACGGTCGACCTGCGAAGCCATGGGCCCGGCCATCATGCTGCTCGGGTCCGGCACGCGCAGGCGGAAGTTGTCCATGATGTGGTCGGCGTAGTTGTAGTAGACCTTGGCCTCGAGCTTATCCAGTACGCCGCCGACGTTGCTGCGCTCGATGCGCAGGCCGAGGCTTTCGCGCTTGAACTGGGTGCCATCCATGCCACGACCGCCGTAGCGCGCCTCGCCATCGCCACGGCCGGCGCTGAATTCGATCAGGGTATCGGCATCCGGCGTCCAGCCCAGGGCCACGTCACCGTTCCACTTGTCCCAGCGCGAGGCGATGGTGTCGCCGTCACCGTTGTCGTAATCGTCCGACTGCGAGCGGTTGCCCATCACCCGCAGGTAACCCTGATCGCTGCCGACGGCGCCATCGATCAGGCGGTCGAAGCGGCCATTGGAGCCGGCCAGCACACTGGCATGCAGCCGCGTGCCCAGCTCTCCGAAACGTTCCGGCTCGCGATCGAAGCGCACCACCCCAGCCGAAGCGCCCGGGCCCCAGATCACGGTTTGCGGACCCTTGGTGACGGTCAGCAGATCGTAGGTTTCCGGCGAAATGTAGGAACTGGGCGCGTCCATCCTGCCCGGGCAGGCGCCGATCATCTGCCCGCCATCGGTGAGCAGCAGCAGGCGCGAGCCGAACAGGCCGCGCAACACCGGATCGCTGTTGCTGCCGCCGCTGCGAATCGCGGAGAAACCGGGAATGGTCTTGAGGTAGTCGGCCGCATCGCTGGCCGGCACCGGCTGGCGTGGGTCCTTGGGATCGGCCACCACGGTCAGCGGCGAGCTTTGCTGGATTGCCGTGATCACACTGGGTGGCAGTTCGTGCACAGGCGCCTCGGCAGCCTGCAGGGCCGTGATGGAACACAGGCTGCAGGCGACAGCCAAGACGGACAGGGGAAAACGAGGGCGCACGGAAACAGCGCCCGAAACGAAGGAAACGGACATGCGAATACCTGAAAAGTCGATTGGCGAAGAGGCTTGCTCATTGCCTCATGGGAAGGGTGACTTCAGGCGCGCATCGGCGGTGCGCGTGACAACGCATGTGGGAAGTTGGCGCCCGGCAGCGGTCGCTCAGGCAACCCCAGGGTAGTATCGCGAGATAACACCAGGCGGCTCGCGAGCACCGAGCCATTGTCGGCCAGCACCGGACAATGCGAGAGCAGCGAACAGTAGCCGCAAGCATCAACCTGCAGCACCGGGCTGGAGCTGCTCGTTGGGGCTGGTACGCTACCTGCCCCGTCATGACAGTTGAGCTCGCTCAGCCAGCGCCAGTCAGCCGGCTCGGCACGCAGTTGCGACGCCAGGGGCGCCAGCACGATAAGGACGAACGCCAGCAGCCCAAGCTGGGCGGCGAGCGTGCGCCTGCGTGCCGTGAACAGCATCAGTGCTGATGCTTGCCGTGGTCGTGAGCGTCGCCATGTTCATGGCCTGCCGGTGCATCTTTCTGCACGGCAACTTCGACCTCGACAGAACCGGCCTTCTCGAAAGTCAGGGTCAGCGGGAAGCGCTCACCGTCCTTGGCCTGCTGCTTCAGGTTGAACAGCATGACGTGGTAGCCCATGGGTTCGAACTTCACCTCGCCCCCAGCGGGGATGGCCACGTCCTGCACCTGCTGCATCTTCATCACACCGTCGGCATGCACGTGCTCGTGCAACTCGGCCTTGCCGGCTACCGGGGTGCTCACGGCGAGCAGGCGATCCGCTTCGCTGCCCTTGTTGTGGATGACGAAGTAGGCGGCGGCAGTCGGCGCCACCGGCGGCATCTCGCGCGACCAGGGATGGTCGATATGTAGTTGGCCGGCTTCGTACTCGTGGGCCTGCACCAACAGCGTCGGCAGCAGCAGGGTCAAGCCGAGCAGGGTTTTCTTCAGGGTCATGGGGTGTTGCCTCCTGGTTTGAAATCGAATCATGGGGCGAGCCTATAACGTCTTGCGACGATCAAACTGTTCACTCATGCCAGCGGCCGGGTCGATGGCCGCAGTTGGCGAAAGCGCGAGAGTAGCCAGTCAAGAACGAAGACCAGCAGCAGCGAAGCGCCGACCAGCGGGAAGATCGCGCCGAGCACGATCATCACGCCGATGGCGGTCTTCCAGCGCGGCAGGTCGTGGCGCAGCGGCGGCACACCGAAGCGTCCGGCCGGGCGGCGTTTCCACCACAGCACCAGGCCGCTGACGGAACTGAAGATGATCAGCAGGCAGACCGCCGCCATCAGCAGTTGGTTGGCCAGGCCGAATAGCTTGCCTTCGTGCAGCATCACCCCGGTTTCCACGGTTTTCGCCACTGGGCCGTAGTCCTGCCAGCGCACATCGGCGAGTACCGCACCGCTGTATTGATCGAAGTGCAGGGTGGCATCGTTGCGTGGATCGTCGGCGAACAGCGCGACGGTGTAAACGCCCTGCTCGCCCTGGGGCAGGCTGATGCTGTAGCCGGGCTGAACACCGCGCTCGGCGGCGCTGTCGACCACATGCTGCAGCAGGCTGGTGGAGGCCGCTGCGGCCTGATGCCCGGCATGGCCGTGATGCGCGGCATGCGGGTCGGACGCTGGCAGCGGCGTGACCTCCACCGCCCAGGCCACGGTTTGCTGGCTGCTGCTGTTGAGGCTGCCGGTCAGTTGCCCGGACTTGGGCACGTCATCCCACATGGCGGCGGGAAAGTGATTCCAGGCACCGGCGAACTGCGCGCCCCAGTAGCCCGTCCAGGTCATGCCGGTGAGCAGCATGAACAGCAGCAGCGCGCTGCCCCAGAAGCCGGTCACCGCATGCAGGTCGCGCCACCACAGGCGCCCTCGCGCGCTCAGACGTGGCCACAACACACCCGCCCCACTGCTGCCGCGTGGCCACCACAGGTACATCCCGGACACCACCAGCACGATGCCCCAGCCAGCGGCCAGTTCGATCAGCCGGTCACCAACGGTGCCGATCAGCAGATCACCGTGCAGCTTGCGCACCACCGCCTGCAGGTTCCACAGGGCGTCCTGGGCGCCGAGAAGGCTGCCGTTGTAGGGATCGACGAACAGGTTCAGCTCCTGGCCGTCCCGATTGATCACAAACTGCGCACTGCGATCCTGTGCAGCGGGCGGCAGGTACTTGCTGACCGTCGCCTGCGGATAGGCTTCGCGGACGATAGCCAGTTGCTGATCGGCACTGAGGCGCTGCTCGGCGACCGGCACCTGCATCAGGTCGGCATACATCCAGGTATCGAGCTGCGGTTTGAACAGGTAGATGATCCCGGTGATCGACAGCAGGATCATGAACGGGATGACGAACAGCCCGGCATAGAAGTGCCAGCGCCAGGCCAGGTTGTAGAACGAGACATTATTCATTTCCATCTCCAGTCGGTGAGGGTGGCGGAAGGAATTCGCAGGTCACCATCAGCGCACTCTCCGACGCAGCAGGCTCAGGCCGACCAGCGCCAGTAGCACATGCGCCAGCGCAACCAGACCCAGCAGCAGATGCTTGTAGCCATTACCCAGGCCGGCGAGAAACTCCCATTTGTGCAGGTAGGCGAAGATCCAGCCTTCGCGCCGGTCGGCGTCCTGGACGCGGCTGGCCAGCGCGCCGTCCAGCGGGTCGACATACAAAGCGGTGTGTCGCACGTCGGTGTAAGTGGCCTTGAACACCGGCAGGCGTTTGAAGACGAAGCCGTATTCGTGATCGAACTGCGATTGCAGCTCAAGGCTCTGCATTTCGCCCAAGCCGAGGCCGGCAGCGTAATGATCGAGGCGTTGGCGAGCATGACGACGCGCCGCATCGATATCCAGCTCACGCCCGTCGGCATCCAGATAGTGCAGGCTCGGCATCAGGCCAAACTGCTGCCCCTGAGCCCGCCAGACCGGTCTGCCGTCCAGCTCCAGCAGGCTCAGGCCGAACAGTGTCTCGCCCTGCAGCAGCCACTCGGCATTGGGGGCCTTATCCAGCCGGGCCACGTCGAAGCTAGGGGCATAGGCGACCGGCCACGGCTCGGCCATCTGTTTGTGCAGCAGGTGCCAGGCGCCACTACTGGCGAAGCTCAGGGTCGCGGCCGCCAGCCCCAGGCCCCACCAGCCGTGTAGCCGGCGACTGAAGCTGCGGGCGCGGCGACGCGCGACGAACAGCGTGATGCCGAACAGCGTCGCACTGAGGATAGAGGCCAGCAGCAGGACCATCAGTAGCGGCCGCAACGGCCCCGCCGCATCCAGCCAGCGAAAGCTGTGCAAGGTCTGGAAGAAGGCGCTGAACCAGGCCTTGCGCTGATCCACCAGGGTGCCTAGACGGTCATGGAACAGGTCGACATACACCCGCAGTCGATCATCGCGCTGGGTATCGACCCGCGCGACCGGCAACAAGCGGTTGATAAAGGCGTACTCGCTGGTAAAGCGCTCGACGCTGTCGACATAGCTCAGCGGCTCGTCACTGCCTAGATAGTGCCGCGCCAGGTGTTCGGCATGGGCCGCAGCCACATCGCTGGCCTGGCCGCTACGCGCATGCCAGTAACGCGGCAGCGGTTCACCCGGCAGACGCGCCTGGTAGTAAGGCTCGCCAGCCAGGACCAGCAGGCGCAGTGCCTGTACCCGCTCGATGGTCGCTGCGGAGAGGACCTGCGCCGGGCTGCGCAGGTGATCCAGCGGTACTACCTGCTGCGGTGCGGCCATGGTCTGCGGACGCGGCTGCAGGTAGCCCATCAGCGGGTGCAGCATGCCACTGCCCGCCCAACTGAACACGCCCAGGCAGGCTAGTAGTGCCAGGCGCCTGTGCCACGGCAGCAGCCGCAACAGGCGCTGACGCCAGGTCAGACGCGGCAGTTCTTGCGCCGGCAGTGCCGCTGTCAAAGCCGCCACTCCAGGCCGGCATAGACGGCGCGGCCGTCGCCGGGCAGGAACTGCGCGCTGTCCTGGCCGCGAGCGTCGGCGATCACCCCGGTGGCGGCGGCGTAGGTCTTGTCGGACAGGTTGCGACCCTCGACGAAGAAGCCCAGCCCTTCGCGCGCCCGGTAACCGGCCTTCAGCCCCCAGATGGCGTAGCCGTCGGCATACAGGCTCTCGGCGTGGTCGACGTTGTAGTGGGTCGGCACCCATTCGAAGGTCGGCCCGGCGTACCAGCCACCCTGCTGCCACAGCGCCTCGCCCTTGACGAACTGGCGCGGCGCGCCGGCCAGGCGGTTGTCGCCGTAGACATCGTCGTTGTCGAAGCGAAAATCGTTGAGCAGGTACTGGCCTCGCAACACGAACTGGCCCAGGGTCAGCGCGCCGCCCAGCTCGATGCCCTGGTGCAGGGTGCGGTCGGCGTTGATGGTGCCCAGCGCGTTGCCGTCGGCGTCGTTGAGCGCCAGCAGTTCGTCGCGGATCTCGCTGCGATAGACCGCCACGTCCAGCTCCAGATTGCTGCGCATCCAGCGCATGCCGAACTCCAGGGTATTGGCCTTCTGCGCGTCGTTGGCCGTGACCACCTGGCCACCAGTCAGCTCGCTGAAGGTCGGCGGCTCGACGCTCTGGCTGAAGTTGGCGAAGAACTGCAGGCCGTCGTCCAGATCGTGACGCAGGCCGATACGGCCAATGCGGCCGATATAGGTCTTGTTGAACGACTCATCCTGGGCCAGACAGAAACCGCTGACGAAGGCGTTGCACTTGAGCCGATCGTCGACGTCGCGCTGCTGATGCAGCCAGGCCAGGCCGCCAATCAGCGCCCAGCGCTCGGCCAGCGGTACTTCCAGCTCGGCGAAGGCATTCAGGCTGCGTGCGGTCTGGTGCAGTTCGTTGACCTTGCGCCCCTTCTGCCCGCCGACGTTGAGGTAACGCGAATCCCAGTTGCGCCCGTGGTTGACCTCGACGCCGCCGACCCAGCGCCAACCCTGGGCGTCCTGCCACTTGTGCGCCAGGCGCAAGCCGTAGTCCTCGCTGTCGATATCCAGCACCTGGAAGATCGGGTGGAACATCGACTTCTCGCTGTAAAAGCTCGACAGTTCCAGGCTGTGCCCGCCGTCCAGTTGCAGGGTGCTGATGTTACCCAGGCGGTTGAGGGTGAAATCGCGCTTCTGGTCGCCACCGAGGGCCGCGGCCGAGGCCTGCTCGGGATCGCGGCGCAGCTGCGCCTTGGTCAGGCTTCCCGGCAGCTCGGAGTCGCTCTCGACATGGGTCAGGTAGAAGCGGGTGGCCAGGCGCTCGTTGATCCGCCCGCCGAGGTTGGCGAAGTAGCGCTGGTTGTCCTGCCTGGCGTGATCGCGAAAGCCGTCCTGCTGGTAGTCGGCGATGCTGACGAAGCCGTCCCAGTCGCCGAAGTCCTGGGCGAAGGCGCCGTACAGCCGCTGGTAGCCGAAGCTGCCGCCTTCGACGCGCAGATCGGCCGGCGCCGCGGTCTTGCCGGTGGGGGTGACGAAGTTGATCGCGCCGCCCAGATTGGCCGCGCCGTAGCGCCAGGCGTTGGCGCCGCGCAGCACCTCGACGTGGTTGGCCGCCAGCGGCTCGATGGTCTGGAAGTCGAAGCTGCCGTCGGCCAGGTTGACCGGAGCGCCGTCCTGCATCAGCAGCAGGCCGCGGCCATGGAAGGTGCGCTGCAGGCCGGAGCCGCGAATCGACAGGCGTGCCTCCTCGGCACCGAAGCGCGGCTGGATGAACACCCCGGTGGCAAGGCCGAGGGCATCCTGCAGGGTGCTGCTGCGCCCGCTCTTGTAGGTCTCGGCATCGACCAGGCTGGCGCCGCCGGGAATATGGGCGAACTCGGCGCGCTTTTCCTCGATGGTCGGCGCGGTGGGGTCGGGTCGTTGCTGGCCGGTGACGGTGTCGTCCGGTAGTTGCACGTGGTCGGCCTGGGCCAGGCCGCAGCTCAGCGCCAGCAGGCCGAAAAGAAATGGGCGTCGCATGGGTGTCTCCCCTGAAAACTGCGCCAGCCGCCATGCACTGGGCATGCACGGGTGGCAGCAGGTATTCGCTCGATTGTTATGGTGCGTCGGCAGGCGACGGCTCGGGCGGGATCAGGCGAGCAGCGGGGAGGCGCGGGGATTGGCCGAGGGCCAGAGGTAGCGGATGGGGTGGCGGACGGCGTGGCCGACGCCAGGCAGCGCGTGGCTGGTCGACAGCAGCCCGAGCAGGCCGAAGAAGGCGGCGAGAATGATCGCGCTGAACAGGCTGGCCAGCGCACAGTTGGAACCGGTGGCCGGGTTGGGCGCGACGATGCCGGAGCCGTCGAGGTCGGCGCCGGCGCCGGCGCCGAAGTTGCCATCGAACGAGCAGTACTGGCCGTCCAGACCGCTGAGTTGCATGCCGGCCATCTGGCCGTGGCTGATCGCGCAGACGAACGCACTGAACAGGATGCTGAAGTACAGCACCCAGGCGGTCAGTGAGCGGTCTTTGCGGGCCAGTTTCATGGGGCGCGACTCTAAACAGAGGATGGCAGCGCGACACTGCGGTGCGTTGCCGCAGGGATTGTGTACGAGAGTCTAGCAAAGTAATGGGAGTGGGGATTTATCCGCGTTCAACATGATCGGGCCGGCACCGACCGGCCCGTGATCGTGCGATTCGTGCCGCCGTCAGCTAACCACCGAAGCGCCCCAACCGATAGGCCGCAAGCCCCGGTAGCACTTGCCCCCGAGCAAGCCCGGCAATGTGTTCGCCGGTGATGGCGGCCTGCGTCAGGCCCAGGTGCTGATGGCCAAAGGCGAGCAAGACACGCCCCTGCTCAACCTGGTCGATGATTGGTAGCGAATCCGGCAACGACGGTCGCATGCCCATCCACGGACTGGCTCCCTCGAGGTTCAGTTCATCGCGAAACAGCCCCTCGCTCAGACGCTGCAACTGCCAGGCACGGGCCATGTTCGCAGGCTTGTTGAGCCCGGCGAACTCCACGGTGCCCGCCAGGCGCAGCCCGTCCTGCATCGGCGTCATGATGAAGCGGCGCTCGAAGGAGGTGACGGCGAAGGGTAAGCGCCCCTGCTCCCGGGGCAACATCAGGTGATAGCCGCGCTCGGTATCCAAAGGCACCCGCCTGCCGGTAAGGCGCGCGGTGAGTGCCGCCGAATGGGCTCCACAGGCCAGCAGCACCCGGCGTGCGCGAAGTGCACCACCATCGAAGCGCAGCGCAACGCCGTCCGGCAACAGGTGCCCGTCCACCACCCGGCGTTGATGGAACACCACGCCCAGTGCTTGGGCGGCGTGAGCCAGTTCACCCACCACCCGGTAGGGGTCGATGAAGTGCCCGGTGGCGGGAAAGAACAACCCACCGCGCAGGCCATCGCTGAGTGTGGGCAGCGCCGCACGCACGGCTTGCGCGTCCCAGTAGTCGACCGGGACACCCTGCGCCTGCATGCGTGCCTGCAGGGCCAGCAGCGCCGGACGCGATTGCTCCTGCTCATAGGCCAGCAACGAGCCGTCCTCACGCAACAGTTCTGGTCGTGCGATGGCCTGCAAGGTGCGCCGCCAGGCGCTCAGACTGGCCTCGTTGAGCGCACGCAGCCCGGCCACGGTGCGTGCGAACGGCGCAGCCCGAAGATTGAGCAGCAGGCGCAGAAACCAGGGTGTGGCCTGCGGCAGATAGGTCCAGTCCAGACGCAGCGGCCCCATCGGGTCGAGGAGCATGGCGGGCAGGCGCTTGAGGATGGAGAAGTCGGCAATCGGGAACACCTGCTCGGTGGCCAGGTGCCCGGCATTGCCGAACGAGGCTCCCTGCCCCACGCCGTCCGGGTCGAAGACCTGCACCCGCAGCCCCTGACGCGCCAGTTGCAGGGCGCAGGCGACACCGATGATACCGGCGCCGACCACAGCCACATCGACATCGACCGACAGGTGATCGCTCATCGATCAGACCTCCCTTTCGCCGTCGATCAATCGCCGCAGCCCCAGCGGATTGGCGTCGCGCAGGGCCAACGGCAGCAGCTCATCCGGGAAACCCTGCAGGCATACCGGCCGCAGGAAGCGGCGAATGGCGGCCGTACCCACCGAGGTGGAACGCGCATCCGAGGTGGCCGGGAACGGCCCGCCGTGAACCATGGCATCACACACTTCCACACCTGTCGGCCAGGCATTGACCAGCACCCGACCGGTCTTGAGTTCCAGGGTCGGCAACAGGGCATGCGCCGCATCGAAGTCGGCAGCGTCCAGCTGCAAGGTGGCCGTGAGCTGGCCTTCGAGCGCGTCAAGCAGACGGCGAACCTGCGCCGCGTCGTCGTACTGCACCAGCAGCGCCGCCGCGCCGAAGACTTCGCCATGCAGAGCAGGGTCGGCGAGGAAAGACTCGGCATCGGTGAGGAACACCTGTGCCTGGCAGCGGTTCGGCCCGTCTCCCGGCAACCCGCTGGCAACCTGCCTCACCTGAGGATGTGCAGCCAGCGCCTCGACACCGGCGCTGAATGCCTGGTGGATACCCGGCGTGAGCATCACCTGCGCCGGACACTGCCTGAGCTGTTCGGCCACTGCGACGAGAAACGTATCCAGCGCAGCACCGCGCGGGGCAAGCAACAGGCCCGGATTGGTACAGAACTGACCGGCGCCCAGGGTCAGCGAAGCGACGAAGCCCTGGGCCAGTTCCTCGCCACGCGCCTTGAGCGCTGCCGGAAATAGCAGCACCGGGTTGATCGAACTCATCTCGGCGTAGACCGGGATCGGCTCGGGCCGGGATTGGGCCGCCTGACACAGGGCAAGGCCGCCACTGCGCGAACCGGTGAAGCCGACCGCCTTGATACGCGGATCACCGACCAGGCCGAGACCGACCTCACGCCCGGCACCGAACAGCAGCGAAAACACACCCTCGGGCAGACCGCAGCGCGCCACTGCCTGGCGCACCGCCTGCCCGACCAGCTCACTGGTGCCGGGGTGAGCGCCATGCGCCTTGACCACTACCGGACAGCCTGCCGCCAGCGCCGAGGCGGTGTCGCCACCGGCCACGGAGAACGCCAGAGGGAAGTTGCTCGCGCCGAACACCGCCACCGGCCCCAGTGGCACCTGGCGCTGGCGCAGGTCCGGTCGAGGCAGGGGTTGACGCTGAGGTTGCGCGCGGTCGATGCGCACGTCCAGCCACTCACCCGCGCGCAGGGTGCGGGCGAAGCTACGCAGTTGCTGGCAGGTTCGCGCACGCTCGCCCTGCAGGCGCGCCTGGGGCAGGCCGGTCTCTGCCATTGCCCGCTCGATCAGCGTCTCACCCAAGGCTTCGATGGATTCGGCAATGGCCTCCAGAAAGGCCGCACGGGCTGACGGCGTGGTCTCTCGGTAGTCATCGAAGGCGGCCCAGGCCAGGGCACACGCCTGCTCCACCTGCGCGCGAGAGGCGCCGTGGTAGGCAGGCTCAAGGGCCTGGCCGGTAGCGGGATCGATGGCGTGAAATGCGTTGCCGACGCCGGGCACGACCGCGCCGCCAATCAGCATCTTGCCTGTAAGAGTCATAGTGCATCCTTAGCGTTCAGGGGTTGGCCCCGCCGTACCGGCGGTCGGCGGGGCGGGCGAACTCAGGCGAGGTTGTGTTCGGCCGTCCAGTTGGCATACCACTGGAGGAACAGGCTGTACTGCTGCTCGGCATAGCGGCGCTGGGAGTCGCTGAGGGCGTCGCTCTCGTTGAAGTGCAAGCGGTACTCGCGGTCGCCGTTGAGCACCATCAGGTACTTGTAGAACAGCACCAGATCGCAGCCTTCGTCGAAGGACGAGAGCACCTCCAGCGCAGCACTCAGCTCCAGGGCCAGGCGCCGTGCACGCGCGTCACCGCTGGCAGCCTGGCGACTCAAGGCGACCAGTTGCAGGACTTCACGAGGCAGCACGTTACCGATGCCGGTGATGGTGCCGGTGGCGTTGCAATTGACGTAACCGTGGAACACCTGGGTGTCGACACCGGCCATGAGAATCACGTCGTCATCGCGGGAGGTGATGTGCTCGGCGGCATAGCGCATGTCGGCCGCGCCACCGAACTCCTTGAAGCCGATCAGGTTGCGGTGCTGCCCACGCAATTCGAAGAACAGATCAGCGCGGGTGGAGAAACTGTAATACGGGCTGTTGTAGATGACCGAAGGCAGCTCCGGCGCCGTCTGCAGCACGGCGCTGAAGTGCGCCTTCTGCGCCGCCGGCGAGGCCGCACGAGAGAGCAGGCGCGGAATCACCATCAGCCCGTGGGCACCCACCCTGGCCGCGTGGGCCGCGTGCGACACCGCCTCACGGGTATTCACCGCCCCCGTGCCGACGATGGTGGGCACGCCAGCCTGCACTAGACGCGCCACCCCTTCCTGACGTTGCGCTTCGCTGAGCAGCGGCCAGTCCCCCATGGAACCGCAGTAGACCACGGCGCTCATACCCGCCTGGATCAGTTCGCGGCCCTTGGCAACCAGGGCATCGAAGTCGGGTTGACGTGTCTCGGTGCAGGGCGTCATGAGGGCGGGAATGCAGCCACGGAAGATATCGATATTCATGCTGTCGCTCCTAGAGCAGGGTTTGAGAATGGGGCGAAGAGGGCTCAGATGCCCCAGGCGAAGGGGTCCTGCTCATCGATGAGCAGGGTGTTGTCGGCGGTCAGGTGGGCGCGGCCCGTGATGAAGGGACGAATACGCTCGCCCTCCCACTGGTAGCGCCCTTCGAAGCGACTGCCGGTGATGCTGGCCTGGACCCAGGTCTGCCCGGCAGCGAGCTTGCCGTCTGCGGCGAGGCAGGCGAGCTTGGCGCTGGTTCCAGTGCCGCAGGGCGAACGGTCATAAGCCTTGCCGGGGCACATGACGAAATTGCGGCTATGCGCTTCGTCGTCCTCGGCGAACAACTCGATATGGTCGATAGGCGCTCCGTCCTCGCCACCGATGCCCTGTGCCTCCAGGGCCTGCAACAGCGCCCAGGTGTATGCGCTGAGGGCATCGACATTGTCCAGGTGCAGGGTCTGGCCGTGGTCGTTGACCAGGAAGAACCAGTTGCCGCCCCAGGCGATGTCGCCGTGAACCACGCCGTGCCCAGGTACGTCCACCGGCACCTGACGGCGATAGCGATAGGCCGGCACGTTGCCGACGGTGACACGACCGTCCTCGTGCAGCGTGGCGCTGACGGTGCCCACCGGGGTGTCGATGCGGTGCTCGCCGGGTGCCATCAGACCCAGGTACTGCAAGGACGCCACCAGGCCGATGGTGCCGTGGCCGCACATGCCGAGGTAACCGGCGTTGTTGAAGAAGATCACCCCGCAGGTTGCGCCGGGCGAAACCGGCGGACGGTACAACGCGCCCACCAGCACGTCATTGCCGCGCGGCTCCAGCAGGCAGGCACGGCGCCAGCGGTCGTGCTGTTCGCGCAAGGTGTCGCGCTGCTCGGCCAGGGTGCTGCCGGCCAATTCGGGAAAGCCGTCCATCACCAGGCGCGTGGGTTCGCCGCCGGTGTGGGAATCGATGACATGGATACGCTTCATGGCCAGGTCCGTCAGGTCAGGGAATGGGGCTGATCGATCAGCCGTTGAATATCGTCCAGCAGCGGTCGGCTCACCCAGACGCCGGCCTGTCGGCTGCGCTGGCGGGCCGCGAAGCAGCGCAGCGAGTGCACGCACACCAGCACGCGGTAAAAGCCGTGGGAATGGCACTCATCGCGCTGCCCCCGGGTGATGGTGTCAGCGATGGCGCGGGCATGATCCTGGCTCATGCCGTTGACGGTCAGGGCACGCAACGCGAGCGCGTACACCTGATCGAGGCTGAGATTGACGAGATCAGTCATGGTCGTACTCCTTCCGGTCAATGCCGACTAGGCGCGGCCCGGCACCAGCGTCGGAACTGGCGCGGCATCCGCCTCATCACCGTCCTCGCTTTCGTCCTCGCCGCTCAGGCGAATCAGCTCGGCCGGTACACCGGTGGCTGCGCCCCAGTGGTAAATGCCCAGGGCACAGAGCGCCACGCTGAGGGTGTCATAGGGATGACCGAGCACTCCCAGCCCGCCAAAGCTGCCCAACCAGGAAAGCAGCAGCGTCACGGCGTAAAAGCCGATCAGCCAGGCGGACGAGCGCACCTGCTGGGCAAGACTCAGGTGCTCGGTCGGCACGAAGCGGCGGCACAGCAGGTAGATCACGAACATCACAATCTGCAGACTCAACAGCCAGGACACGGTGCCCCAGCCGGACCAGTAGACGATCAGCGCGGCAATCACGAAGGACAGCGGCCCCATTACCGCCAGGCCACGCACACGAAACGGGCGCGGCATATCCGGCGCATTGCGGCGCAGCGCAGCCACCGTGACCGGGGCTACCGCATAACTCAGTACCAGCGCGGCGGACACCACATTGATCAGCGCTTCCCAGGAGGGGAATGGCAGGGTCCAGAACACCGACAGAGCGAAGGTCAGCCACAGTGCCGGACGCGGAATGCCAGAGGCTTCGTCGATGCGAGTGAATATGCGGAAAAAAGTGCCGGTCTGCGCCCAGCCATAGATCACTCGCGGCGTCGCATTCATGTAGATGTTGCCGCAGCCACTGGGCGAAACCACGGCATCGGCGACCACCAGATAGGCTAGCCAGCCCACCCCGAGTACCAGCGCGATGTCGCGGTATGGCAGGGCGAATTCTTTGGAGATACCGGCCCAGCCGTTGGCCAGCATTTCGGTCGGCACGGCCCCCAGGAACGCAACCTGCAGCAGAACATAGATAGCCGTGGAGAGCAGCACCGAGAGGATCAGCGCAATGGGGATGGTGCGCTGCGGATTCTTGACCTCGCTGGCCACCGAGATGATCGGCGTCAGCCCCAGGTAGGCGAAGATGATGCCGCCGGCCGACACCGCCATCTCGATGCCCGACAACCCGAACGGCGCGAAGCCCTGCACCTGGAAGTTCTCGGGCTTGAAGAAGGTGAAGAGCACACCAATGACCAGCAGTGGCACGATGAACTTGAATACGCTGACCAGGTTGTTGGCGCGGGCGAAGGTTTTCACGCTGCGGTAGTTGAGCCAGAAGAACAGGCACAGCAATGCAAATTGCAGCAGCCAGCCGAGCAGCGTCGGATTGCTGGTGCCCGACTGGGTCAGGCTGGGAAACCAGGCCGCTGCGTACTGACGTGCGGCCACTACCTCGATCGCCACCAGGCTGGAAAAGGCGATCAGCGTGATGAATCCCATCAGGTAGCCCAGCAGTGGACCATGGGAAAACACCGGGTAGCGCACCACTCCACCGGCACGTGGCAGCGCCGCGCCCAGCTCGCAATAGATGATGCCCAGCAGCAGCACTGCAAAGCCGCCGAGAAACCAGGAGATGATGCCTGCCGGACCGGCAATGGCGGATACGTGGCTGGCAGCGAACAGCCAGCCGGAACCGAAGATGGCCCCCAGGCCAATGAAGGTGAGGTCCGTCAGAGACAGTTGTTTCTTGAACTTTCCAGACATGGTGCCGCCCTCTTGTATGTTTTGGATGGGCTGGAGAGAGTCTGCTGCAGTGTCTTGATTCGGAGACGATTCAGGCACCCGCCAGGAGCCGGGCCAAAGACCTCCCGATATCTGCAGCGGCCATAGATTGGCCCGGCAAAGCGTGCCTGGGCTTGATACTTTTCCTCGGCCACCATGACGAAATCGGCACAAAGCGCCCATCCCGCGCGATGTCGCCGAGTGCCTATCGACAGCAGACATGGCCGTGGGGCAACCTGCCGGACGGTCATCAACAGGCCTACCGCTGGAGAAAGGAAAATGTCGCGAAACGCGCTCGGTGCCCTGTTCGCGGAGAGCGAGCAGACGCGTCCGAAGAACATGGAAGAGTTACTGGGCAGCGCCAGGTTGCTGCTGCCCATGCTGGATGCAATCCCCAATGCGGTGATCTTCATCAAGGACACCCAGGCACGCTACCTGCTGGCCAACCGCACCCTGGTTCAACGCTGCGGGCTGAAGGACCTGCGCCCCCTGCTGGGCAAGACCAGTGCCGAGGTCTTTCCCGCCCAGCTAGGCCCCGGCTACACCGAGCAGGACCGCAGTGTTCTACAACAAGGTCAGATGCTGGAGGACCAGCTGGAGCTGCATCTCTACGGCAGCCGCGAACCTGGCTGGTGCCTGACGCACAAGCGCCCGCTGCATGATCGCAGCGGACGCATCATCGGGCTGGTGGGCATCTCCGTGGACCTGCAGTCGGCCAGTGCCAGCCATCCTGCCTACGAGCGCCTGGCCGCCGTGGACGAACATATTCGCCAGCATTTCCATGAAACCATCACCCTGGAGACGTTGACTCATATCGCCGGCCTGTCCGTCGCCCAGTTGGAGCGCTACTGCAAACGGGTCTTCCATCTCACACCCCGACAGATGATCAGCAAGGCCCGACTTGAGCATGCCCATGGTCTGCTGCTGACCGATCTGCCCATCACCGATATCGCCCTGCAATGCGGCTACACCGACCACAGCGCCTTCAGCCGAAAGTTCAAGCAACTCACCGGCTTTACCCCGCAGCAGTACCGGCAGGCAATGGGTAGACACGCATAAAAGCCACTCGCCACTTCGGGGCCACACTGACTTGCATCAGGCGAACAGTTGCATGCAGCCAGTTTGTAACGCAGCACTACCGTGCCTCAGGGCTTTATCGCATCAAGTGCTAACGCCATGGCGCAGCGTCCAGCAAACGCTGGCAGCGCAGTTGCACGAATTCGCGTAACAGATGCACCGACTTGCTCAGCTGAGCACGGTGCGCACAGACCAGATACAAAGGCGTCGGCTCGCCCAGCCAGTTCGGCAGCAGCACCTGCAGGCGTCCTTCGCGAACGTCTTCGGCGACATCCAGCCAGGACTTGTACACCACACCCCGCCCGGCCACGGCCCAGCGTCGAGTGACATCGGCATCGTCGCAGACTCGATCACCCGCGACGTTCATCAGCACTTCGCGCTTGCCATCCTGAAAGCGCCAGCGATCATACGCACGGCCATGCAGCATATAGAGCAGGCAGTTGTGCTGATGCAGCTCCTCCACGCTCTGCGGCGAACCGTGCCGGGCGAGATAGGAAGGTGAAGCGCAGAGCACCCGACGATTGTCAGCTGCCACCGGCAGTGCCACCAGGCTTGAATCCTCCGGTGCGCCGTAGCGCAAGGCGATATCCACCGGCTCACGAAACAGGTCGGTCACCCGGTCTGCCAGCAGCAGGCGCAGTTGCAGTTGCGGATGCTCGCCCTGAAACTCGTCGAGCCAGGGCAACAGCGTGTTACGCCCCAGATCCGAGGGCGCAGAAAGCTGCAATACGCCGCAAATACCCTCCTGACTGCCGACCAGTTGCTGACGTCCCTCCTCCAAGCTCTGCAACGCCAGCCGGGCATGCACCAGATACAGCTCGCCCTCGGGCGTCAGGCGCAGACTGCGCGTCGAACGCGCCAGCAGGCGCACCTGCAGTTGCTGCTCCAGACGTTTGAGGGCGGCGCTGGCGACCGCTGGCGATACATCCAGCTGCCGCGCCGCAGCGGACAGGCTGCCGGTTTCGGCGGTACGCACGAAGAGTTGCAGATCGTCGAAACGCAGCATGGCCGCTCACTTTCAAAATATTGATGAAAGAGACTCTATTACCCGCCGCTTTTTCTTGCCACACAAATAAACGAGCATGACTCCAGTACCCCACCGGAGCCAGCCATGACCACTGCTCTCACACTGATCGCCACCATCAAGGCCCTGCCAGGTCATGCCGAGGCAGTGGCCGCAGGCCTTCAACGCCTGGTCACGGCCACCTGCGCAGAGCCCGGCTGTCTGCAGTACGCGCTGCACCGCAACAAGTTGGACCCGCACCAGTTCGTGATGATCGAACAATGGCGCGACGCCGAGGCATTGGACCAGCATCGCGCAGCGCCCCATTTCCTATATTTCACCAACGCATTCGGCGAGCGGCTTGCGGGCATCGATCTGCTCCCGCTGCAACCCCTTACCTGATACCTCACAGAGGACCATTTCCATGAAAGCCGTCGCTTACTACCAATCCCTGCCTGCCGACCATCCCGAAGCACTGCAGGACATACAGCTGGCCGACCCTACTCCGGGCCCGCACGATCTGCTGGTCGAGGTTCGGGCCATCTCGGTCAACCCGGTCGATACCAAGATCCGCCTCGGCGTCAAACCGGAGAACGGCGCCGCCAAAGTGCTGGGCTGGGATGCGACCGGTATCGTCAAGGCCGTGGGCAGCGAAGTCAGCCTGTTCCAGCCCGGCGACCGGGTGTTCTACGCCGGTGCCATCGACCGTGCCGGTGCCAACAGCGAACTGCACCTGGTCGATGAACGCATCGTTGGCCATATGCCCAACAGCCTGTCATTCGCCGAAGCTGCGGCCCTGCCACTGACTGCCATCACCGCCTGGGAACTGCTGTTCGAGCGCCTGCAGGTTGCCGAGGGTTCGGCCGATCAAGGCCAGAGCCTGCTGATCGTTGGCGCCGCCGGCGGTGTTGGTTCGATCCTCACCCAACTGGCACGCCACCTGACCGGCCTGACCGTGATCGGCACTGCCTCGCGCCCGGAAACCCAGGCCTGGGTCCGTGAGCTGGGCGCACATCATGTGATCGATCACAGCAAGCCGCTGAGCGAGGAACTGGCGCGCATTGGCATCGGCCAGGTCACCCATGTCGCCAGCCTGACCCAAACCGACCAGCACTACGCACAACTGGTCGAATCCCTGGAGCCTCAGGGGCGCCTGGCGCTGATCGACGACCCACTGCAACCACTGGACGTGATGCAACTCAAGCGCAAGAGCCTGTCACTGCATTGGGAGTTGATGTTCACCCGCTCTCTGTACCAAACCGAAGACATGATCGAGCAGCATCGTCTGCTGGAACGAGTATCCGATCTGGTCGACAGCGGCGTGATCAAGACCACCCTCGGTGAGCATTTCGGCACCATCAATGCAGCCAACCTGCGCCGCGCTCATGCGTTGCTGGAGAGCGGCAAGGCCAAGGGCAAGATCGTGCTCGAAGGGTTCTGAGGCGCGATGCGGGGCTGGGTCGCATGGGGTAGGACAGTGCGGTGAGTCGGTGTGGTGGCTGAAACGGAACGCCGCCCGGCCCACAAATCTCAGCCCTGATTGCGATGTCGTAGGGTGCGCTGTGCGCACCGAAAAAACCGGCTAATACCTGGTGCGCACAGCGCACCCTACCTCCCTGCTTCAGCCCCCTCGCCTGACCCAGCGTTGACTTCACGGTACCGCTTATCGCGAAGCGGCGTCACGCTGGTCGGCCATTTGATCCAGATCAGAACAAGGTCATACAAGCGAACTATCCTGATTGTCCCCAACAAGCACTGGCGACTCGTCGCAGCTCAAGGAGGTTGTCAGCATGAAGATTGTCGTCCAACCGCAGAATCAGGGCGGCGAATGCCTGTGGCAGGTCCGTCTGGATCAGCATTGCGTGAGTTTTCGCAGCGAAGAGGAAGCCCGCCAGTTCGTCGTCAGGCTGGAAGCCCGCGTGCGCGCGCCACACAACCTGCCCGACTGGCCCGCGCAACTCAAGGCAGGCTGAGTAACTGCAAGGCCGTAGGGTGCGCTGTGCGCACCGAAAACCCGGGCTAACCCCTGGTGCGAGCAGCGCACCCTACCTCTCGTCAGGCAGCTGACTGACCGTCATCAGGCGCAACGCCGGACTGCACAGCATGTCCAACGCGGTGTCGACCAGCGCGGGCGCCTGCTGCGCCAGGTCGAAGTTGGGCACCAGCAACCAGTTCGACTCGATGCCTTCCATATAGGCATGCAGACAGACAGCTGCGCGCGCGCAGTCCAGATCGCTCGGCAGCTGGCCCTTGTTGACCGCGTTGCTCAGCGCCTTGGCGATACGTTGATCGCACTCCAGGCTCAGCGCCTGCATGCGCTCGCGCAGGCCGAGCAGCTCACCGGTGTATTCGCATTTGTAACGCAGGATGTCATGGGTGCGGTGGGTCTGCGGCTCGCAAGCCAGGCGCGTCAGGGCCTTGACCAGCAATTCACGCATGCAGCCCAGTGGGTCCGGCTCGTCCTCGCTCTCGCTGGCACGCGCCAGTTCCTCGAGCGGCAGGCGCAGACGTTCGAGCATCGCCTGAAACAGATCGATCTTGTTCTCGAAATGCCAATAAATAGCGCCGCGGCTGACGCCGGCTTCTTTCGCCACTTCCGCCAGAGAGGCACGGGAAACGCCCTGGGCATGGAACACCCGCTCGGCGGCATCGAGTATCTGCACCCGCGTCGCCTGCGCTTCCTCTTTGGTTCTTCTGGCCATCTGTCACCTACTGTCGCTTTGCCGTAACCCTTCGGTAAGGAAGGACGGGCGAGAGTATGCAGGCAGCTTTAGGCATTTACAAACATTCACGTACGTAAGTATATTCCTCCATCGATTTTTTCCCCTGCCTTCGTCCCCTTCGCCCCTTGGGCCATGATTCGATAAAAACGAGGTTCTCAGATGCACTCGAAGCCAGCCTTCGCTGTCTTGGTTTCCGCCATCGCCGTGGCAATGCTCAGTCTCACCGGCTGCCAGGAATCCAGCGCCCCACAGACCCAGCAAACCCCGCAAGTCGGCGTGGTAACGCTCGAAGCCAAACCCTTTGCACTGACCAGTGAAGTGCCGGGGCGCACCAGCGCCTATCGCATCGCCGAGGTGCGCCCACAGGTCAACGGCATCATTCAGAAGCGTCTGTTCACCGAAGGAAGCGAGGTCAAGGCGGGCCAGCAGTTGTACCAGATCGACCCGGCCACCTACCAAGCCACGTTCAAGAGCGCCCAAGCCACGCAGCTTTCCGCCAAGTCCCTGGCTGATCGCTACAAGCTGCTGGTTGCCGACAAGGCCGTCAGCCAGCAGGCCTATGACGAAGCCCGCGCCGCCGCCCTGCAGGCTGACGCCGCACTGGAGCAGGCGCGCATCGACCTGCGCTACACCAAGGTGATGGCGCCGATCAGCGGTCGCATCGGCCGCTCTGCGGTAACCGAAGGTGCGCTGGTCAGCAATGGCCAGGCGGGCGCCATGGCCACCATCCAGCAGCTCGATCCGATCTACGTCGACGTCACCCAATCGAGCAAGGAACTGCTGCGTCTGCGCCGTGACCTGGCCGATGGTCGCCTGCAGAAAGCCAGCGACAGCGCCGCCAAGGTCGCGCTGAAACTGGAGGACGGCAGCCGTTACGCCCATGAAGGCACCCTGGAATTCTCCGAAGTGGCAGTGGACGAAAGCACCGGCTCGGTGACCCTGCGCGCCGTGTTCCCCAACCCGGACCACCTGCTGCTGCCGGGCATGTTCGTGCATGCCGAGTTGCTCTCCGGGGTCAAGCAGAACGCCATCCTCGCCCCGCAGCAGGGTGTGACGCGCAACCAGCGCGGCGAACCCACGGCAATGGTGGTGGGTGCCGACAACAAGGTTGAACTGCGCGTGCTCAAGGCTGATCGCACCGCCGGCAGTGCCTGGCTGGTAGAGGAAGGCCTGAACGAAGGCGACCGCCTGATCACCGAGGGCCTGCAGTTCGTGCAGCCTGGCGCTGAGGTCAAGGCCGTGCCGGCCGGCAACGTCGAGACCGAACAGCCTGCCCAAGACGCCGAACAAGCCAGCGGCCAGGACTAACGGAGAAGTACTGAATGTCCAGATTCTTTATCGACCGGCCGATCTTCGCCTGGGTGATCGCCCTGGTGATCATGCTGGCGGGTGGCCTGTCCATCCTCAAGCTGCCGATCAACCAGTACCCGAGCATCGCGCCGCCTGCCGTCGCCATCCAGGTCAGCTACCCGGGTGCCTCGGCGCAGACGGTGCAGGACACTGTGGTGCAGGTGATCGAGCAGCAGCTCAACGGTATCGACGGTCTGCGCTATGTCAGCTCGTCGAGCAACTCCGACGGCAGCATGGAGATCATCGTTACCTTCGAACAGGGGGTGAACCCGGATATTGCCCAGGTTCAGGTGCAGAACAAGCTGCAACTGGCCACCCCGCTGCTGCCACAGGAAGTCCAGCAACAGGGCATCCGCGTGACCAAATCGGTGCGCAACTTCCTGATGGTCATCGGCGTGGTGTCGAAAGATGGCAGCATGACCCGTGAAGACCTGTCGGACTACATCGTCTCCAACCTGCAGGACCCGATCTCACGGACCAAGGGCGTCGGCGACTTCCAGGTGTTCGGCGCGCAGTACGCCATGCGCATCTGGCTCGACCCGGCCAAGCTCAACAGCTTCCAGCTGACTCCGGTTGACGTGCGCAGCGCCATCCAGGCGCAGAACGTGCAGATTTCCTCCGGCCAGTTCGGCGGCCTGCCTGCGGCGCCGGGCAATCAGCTAAACGCTACCATCATCGGCAAGACGCGCCTGCAGACCCCGGAAGAGTTCCGCAAGATTCTGCTCAAGGTTCAGCCCGATGGCTCCCAGGTACGCCTGGGTGACATCGCCAAGGTCGAGCTGGGCGGCGAGAACTACGCCATCAACGCGCAGTTCAACGGCCTGCCGGCATCCGGTCTGGCGATTCGCCTGGCCACCGGTGCCAACGCCCTGGATACCGCCAAGGCAGTGCGTGAAACCATCGCCAATCTCGAGCCGTTCTTCCCGGCCGGCATGGAAGTGGTCTTCCCCTACGACACCACGCCGGTGATCTCGGCCTCCATCGAAGGGGTGGTGCACACCCTGTTCGAGGCCATCGTGCTGGTGTTCCTGGTGATGTTCCTGTTCCTGCAGAACCTGCGCGCCACCATCATTCCGACCATGGCGGTGCCGGTGGTACTGCTCGGCACCTTCGGCATACTTGCCGCGTTCGGTTTCTCCATCAATACCCTGACCATGTTCGCCATGGTCCTGGCCATCGGCCTGTTGGTGGACGACGCCATCGTGGTGGTGGAGAACGTCGAACGGGTGATGCGCGAGGATGGGCTATCGCCCAAGGAAGCGACGCGCAAGTCCATGGGGCAGATCCAGGGCGCACTGGTGGGCATTGGCCTGGTGCTCTCGGCAGTATTCTTGCCAATGGCTTTCTTCGGCGGCTCCACCGGGGTGATCTACCGGCAGTTCTCCATCACCATCGTCTCGGCCATGGCTCTGTCGGTGCTGGTGGCGCTGATCTTTACCCCGGCGCTGTGCGCCACCCTGCTCAAGCCCATCGACGGCGATCACCACGAGGCCAAGCGCGGCTTCTTCGGCTGGTTCAACCGTACCTTCGAGCGCGGCAGCAATGCCTATCAGCGTGGCGTAGCGGGCATGATCAAGCGCAAGGCGCCCTACCTGCTGCTGTACCTGGTGATCGTCATCATCATGGCGTGGATGTTCACCCGCATCCCCACCGCCTTCCTACCCGAGGAAGACCAGGGCGTGCTCTTCGCCCAGGTGCAGACGCCGTCCGGCTCCAGTGCCGAGCGCACCCAGGTGGTGGTCGACGAGATGCGCCAGTACCTGCTGGAAGACGAAGCGAGCACGGTCAAGTCGGTGTTCACCGTCACCGGCTTCAACTTCGCCGGCCGTGGTCAGAGTTCCGGTATGGCCTTCATCATGCTCAAGCCCTGGGGCGAACGCCCGGGTGAGGAGAATGGCGTAGCCGCACTGGCGCAACGTGCACAGATGCACTTCTTCAGCTTCCGCGATGCGATGGTGTTCGCCTTCGCCCCGCCGGCGGTCATGGAGATGGGTAACGCCACCGGCTTCAACTTCTTCCTGCAGGATCAGGCGGGTGTTGGCCACCAGGTGATGAACGAGGCACGCGACAAGTTCCTGCAGCTGGCCAACCAGCACCCGGTGCTCGACAGCGTGCGCGCCAACGGCCTGCGCGACGAGGCGCAGTACCAGTTGCTGATCGATGACGAACGCGCCCGCGCCCTCGGTCTGTCGCTGGCGGACATCAACAGCACCCTGTCGATTGCCTGGGGTGCCAGTTACGTCAACGACTTCATCGATCGCGGTCGCGTGAAGAAGGTCTACCTGCAAGGCACATCCGAAGCACGCATGAGCCCGGAAGACCTGAACAAGTGGTACGTGCGCAATGACCAGGGCCGCATGGTGCCGTTCAGTGCCTTCGCCAGCGGCGAATGGACCTACGGTGCGCCGAAGCTGGCGCGCTACAACGGCGTCTCGGCGGTGGAAATCCTCGGTGCACCGGCACCTGGCTACAGCACCGGTGATGCCATGGCCGCCGTCGAGGAAATCGCCTCGCAGCTGCCACAGGGCGTCGGCTACTCCTGGACCGGGTTGTCCTACGAGGAACGCCTGGCAGGCTCGCAGACCACTGCACTGTTCGTGATCTCCGCCATCGTGGTGTTCCTGTGCCTGGCAGCCCTGTACGAGAGCTGGTCGATCCCGTTCGCGGTGATGCTGGTGGTGCCGCTGGGGATCATCGGTGCGCTGCTGTTCACCGAGCTGCGCGGCCTGTCCAACGACGTGTTCTTCAAGGTCGGTCTGCTCACCACCATCGGCCTGTCGGCGCGTAACGCGATTCTCATCGTCGAGTTCGCCAAGGCCCAGTACGAACAGGGCATGACCTTCGCCGAGGCGGCCATCGAAGCCTGCCGCATGCGTTTGCGCCCGATCATCATGACCTCGCTGGCGTTCATCCTTGGCTGTCTGCCACTGGCCATCGCCAGTGGTGCCGGCGCAGGCAGCAAGCACGCCATCGGCACCGGGGTGATCGGCGGCATGCTCAGCGCGATGATCCTGGCGATCTTCTGGATTCCGCTGTTCTACGTAGTGGTCTGCTCGATTTTCGAGAAGAAGCGCCCCGAGCCGACCCGTGAAAACGAGAAGGAGGTACTGCAATGAGGCAGTCCCTGTTGTCCCTGGCCGTGGCCGCCGCTCTGCTCAGCGGCTGCAGCCTGATTCCCGACTATGAGCGCCCGGACGCTCCGGTGGCCGCCGACTGGCCGCAAGGCGAAGCCTATGGCAGCGCCGCCAGCGAAGGCAGCCGTGCAGCGGCCGACCTGCAATGGCGCGAGTTCTTCCGCGACCCGGCGCTGCAGCAACTGGTGCAGGTGGCACTGGAAAACAACCGCGACCTGCGCGTTGCTGCGCTGAACGTCGAAGCCTATCGCGCGCTGTACCGCATCCAGCGTGCCGACCTGCTGCCTTCGGTTTCCGCCGACGGCGCCGGCACTCGCCAGCGCCTGCCCGCTGACCTGAGCCAGACCGGCGAAGCCCGTACCAGCGGTCAGTACAGCGCGACCCTGGGCGTCAACGCCTGGGAGCTGGACTTCTTCGGCCGTATCCGCAGCCTCAGCGAGCAGG
Source organism: Pseudomonas sp. EggHat1 (assembly GCF_014892995.1). Lineage (NCBI taxonomy): Bacteria > Pseudomonadati > Pseudomonadota > Gammaproteobacteria > Pseudomonadales > Pseudomonadaceae > Pseudomonas > Pseudomonas sp. EggHat1. The sequence continues at coordinate 261,887 of NZ_JACKQK010000002.1, read as the reverse complement.
CCCTGCAGCAGTACCTGGCCACCGAACAGGCCGCGCGCAGCACGCAGATCAGCCTGGTCGCCAGCGTCGCCAACGCCTACCTGCAATGGCAGGCGGATCAGGCGCTGCTGCAACTGACCCAGGACACCCTGAAGACCTTCGAGGAGAGCTACCAGCTGACCCAGCGCAGCTTCGACGTCGGTGTCGCCGATGCCCTGGCCCTGAGCCAGGCACGCAGCTCGGTGGACAGCGCCCGCGTCAGCCTGGCGCAGTACCAGCGCCTGGTCGCTCAGGATCGCAACGCCCTGACTCAACTGCTCGGCACCGGCCTGCCGGCCAACCTGCCGCAAGGTCTGGCATTGAACGCCGAACTGCTGGAGCAGGTACCGGCCGGCCTGCCCGCCGACCTGCTGCAGCGTCGCCCCGACCTGCTGCAGGCCGAGTACCAGCTCAAGGCCGCCGATGCCAATATCGGCGCGGCGCGTGCGGCGTTCTTCCCCAGCATCAGCCTGACCGCCAATGCCGGTACCGCCAGCAGCCAGTTGTCCGGCCTGTTTGATGGCGGCTCGGGCACCTGGCTGTTCCAGCCGCAAATCAGCCTGCCGATCTTCAACGCTGGACGTCTGCGCGCCAACCTCGACTATGCCGAACTGCAGAGCGATATCCGCGTCGCCGAGTACGAGAAAGCCATTCAGGTGGCTTTCCAGGAAGTCGCTGACCGCCTCGCTGCACGTACCACCTATCGCCAGCAACTGGACGCCCAGCGTGCCCTGCTGGAAACCACCGAGACCTATTACGACCTGGCCGAACGCCGCTACCGCACCGGCGTGGACAGCTACCTGACCCTGCTCGACGCCCAGCGTCAGCTGTTCAGCGTGCGCCAGCAACTGATCGCCGACCGCCTGGCCCAGCTCAGCAGCGAAGTGGAGTTGTACAAGGCCCTGGGTGGTGGCTGGAGCAATACGGGGAGCGACACCCCACAAGGTTGACCGCGCGTAACCCGCTTCAAGGACGACCTTATCCAACGCGCCGCCCCCGCAGTCTTTGCGGGGGCGTTTTTTTTACGAGTCCTGACGGGACTGGGCTGCATAACCTAGCCCGGATGAAATCCGGGGGCCGTTGGCGCTGCCTGGGTGTCGGCGCGGCATGGACAGCATGGCGCTGTCTGCGCTCAGCTCAGCTCGGCCAGCAACTGCGCGCAGTCCTGGGCATGCAACTCGGTCAGCTCCGGCCAGGGGTTGTCCGGCATGTTGACCAGCACGCTGCGCGCACCGGCGGCCTGGGCGCACTCCAGGTCGAAGCGGTAGTCGCCGACCATTACCAGCTCACGCGGCCTAACACTCCAGCGCTCGGCCAGGTGCAGCAATCCGCCCGGATGGGGTTTGGGTGGAGCTTCATCGCGGCCGAGAACGTCCGCCGTGGCGAAGCAGTCATCCAGGCCGATGGCCTGCAGCGTCAGCAGCGCCAGTTCGTAAGCATTGCGGGTCAGGATGCCGAGCTGGCAGCCACGCTCGCTCAGGGTACGCACCAGCTCGATGGCACCTGGTGCCGGGCGCGAGGCCACCGCCAGCTCGCGTTCATGCTCCAGCAGCCAGGCATGCTTCTGCGCGGCCTCCTCCGCCGGCAGCGCCGCCAGGTGATGGAGAATGTCATCCTCCTGGGGAATGCCCAGCGTCCGCTTGATCGCCGGAAAATCGTGCACCGCCAGGGTCAGGGTGCCGTCCATGTCGAACACCCAGTGACGCGCCTCACGCAGTGTCTTCACTTCCAGTCCTCACGCACGCGGGTCAGGCCTTCCTGGGCGACGGAGGCCACCAGTTCGCCCTGACGGTTGTAAATGCTGGCGCGGGAGAAACCACGGGCATTGCCGGCCCAGGGGCTGTCCATGGCGTACAGCAGCCAGTCGTCCATACGCAGGTTGCGGTGGAACCACAGCGAATGGTCAAGGCTGGCCACCTGCATGAACTTCTGGAACACCGACACACCGTGGGGCTGCATCGAGGTGGTCAGCAGGTTGAAGTCACTGGCGTAAGCCAGCAGGTACTTGTGCAGTTGCGGGTCGTCAGGCAGCTCGCCGGCGGCGCGGAACCACACGTACTTGACCGGCTCGCAGGGTTGCGGGGCAAAGGGGTTGATCAGGGTAACCGGGCGAATCTCGATAGGCTTGTCGCTGATCGCACGCTCGCGCATGCGCTCGGGAATCATCGGCGCGACCATGCGCGCCAGCTCGGTTTCCGACTTCAGGTCCTCGGGGCCGGGGACGTCCGGCATCTCGCTCTGATGGTGAAACCCCTCTTCGTCATACTGAAACGAGGCACTGCAGAAGAAGATCGGCTTGCCCTTCTGCACCGCCACCACGCGACGGGTGCTGAAGCTGCCGCCATCGCGGGTGCGCTCGACCTGATAAACCACCGGCAGGCTGGCATCGCCCGGGCGCAGGAAGTAGCCGTGCATGGAATGCACGTGGCGCGCCTCCTCGACCGTCTGGCTGGCGGCGGAAATGCATTGGCCAAGCACCTGGCCACCGAACAACTGGCGAAAACCGAGATCCTGGCTGCGGCCACGGAACAGGTTTTCCTCGATCTGTTCCAGGCTCAGCAGCGCGACCAGATCGTCGAGTACCTGGGTCATGGAGTGTCTCCTCGTGCAGGGGTAACAGACCGTTGAAAAACTATCTGCGTTGGCAATACTGCGTTAAAAACGCCCTCAAAATGCTCATTTAGTATACTAAACTGCGCTTTTTCGGCCGTTTTTGCGGGGCCGCCATCGGTATTGTCTTGCCTGCCTCGCCTACGTTTTTTCAACGGTCTGGGAATCGCGGTTGGGAATAGGCCGGCAGGGACGTCAGGCGTTCATCCCATACAGCGCGGCCAAGGGTGAAATGGTAAAGACTTTGCCAACCGCTGTCGGCATCTTCGAGCAATTCCCGCAGAGCGTCGTCGAAATAACAACCGATGCCAGTCCCCGAAAGCCCGGCCGCCTCGGCTTCCAGATAGAGCACCTGACCAATCTGGCCACATTCCCAGTAGAGCCGGGGATAACGCCAATTGCCATTGGCAACAGTGCTCTCCACCCGCGCCAGCATGGCCAGGGCCACACAACCGTCGGCGGCAATGTCCTGACCGCAACTGAGAAAGCCCGCCAGACCACGGGCATCGCCTTCGAGCAAACGGTACAGCGGCAGTTCGTCGTCCACCCGCTGCCATAGATAGTCCTCGCGCAGCGACTGCACGCCGCTGCCCGTGCGATCCAGCCAGTACAGACCGGGCGCAAGGCCCTGCACACGATGAACGAACAGCAGCAGGTCGATCTCGCTCGGCTCACCGGTGACGGCGAACGGCACCGGCGATTGCACCGGCATCAGGCGGCGCAGCCAGGCCAGCAGCAGTGCAGCCTGAATACCGCTGCGGCCGTCCATACTCTGCGCACTGCGCCGGCGATGCAGGATGGGCCTCAAGGGCAGGCCGGGGTTGTCATTGCGAACACCAGCAGCATCTAAGCTCCAGGCGGCGCGAGGACGTGCCGGTGCACGGCATAGCCCATGTATGCGCTGCAGCTCGGGCCAGTGGCGATAATCGCGTGACAGACGATTGGGCACCCCGGCCCGCTCAAGCTGCGCCAGCCCGGTCAGCAGGGGCTCGGGCAGCGCGAACTCCATCGTCTGCGCCGGGCCGATCCACAGCAGACAGTCGCCATGTTCGGCCTCATGAAAGCCCTCATCATCCAGCCCCAGCAGGCCGTCCAGACGCGCTTCGGCCACACCGTGGAGCATGCGCACCTGCCAGCCCTGCACGCTGGCGGCGATGGCCAGCGCCGCCAGGGCATGCCCCAGGTCGTGCTGGCAATAACGATAAGCCCGCTCGCCGTACTTCCAGGCTTCGCGCCAGGCGATACTGCTCAGGCCTAGGAGAAAACCGCCGGGCGGCAGGCTGTTGGCAAGCTGCTGGCCGAGCGGCGCAGGCAGGTCGCAGCGCACCTCCAGCGCATGCAGATCCGGCGCGTAATGTGCCAGCAAACCAGTTTCATCCACGACACCCGGCGGCAGCAACAGGTAGGCCTCGGTCGGGTGCAGGTTGCCAGACGACGGGTTGACCCGCAGCGCCCAGCGGCTGCCGCCGGCCTCCTTCCAGGCGGAAATGGCCAGGCTGTCGTACAGCAGTTGCGAGACGCTGGCGCGATTCAGTGGTGCGGGCGGCGCCTGCGGTCCGGCGAATGCAACATCGTAGGCCGGCCCCTCTTCCAGCGGGCGGTGGTACAGCTCGATCAGCCGAGCCCCCTCGTAACGGCGAAAGGGCGCTGGCTGGGTCGCCCAGTCCAGTTGCCCCGGCCCCGGTGCGAAGCGCTCGGGGGCGTGTTTGCTGAGCTGGTGATAGGCGAGCACGTCCGTCATCGCTGCGCCTCCCACCGCTCGCGGCTTATGCGATAGAGCACGTGCGGTTGCAAGGGATGACCGGACGGCACGCGCGGATGGAGAAAATCGCCGCTCTCGTCGCGCTGCATACCGATGCTGCGCATCACCGCCTGTGACGGCAGATTCGCCGGCACGGTGAAGCTCAGTACCTCGTCCAACCCAAGCTGCTCGAAGGCCACGGCCAGGGCAGCACGCGCCGCCTCGCGGGCATAGCCCTGACGCCAGTGCGCCCGCGCCAGGCGCCAGCCGATTTCCACAGCCGGTACGAACGGCGCATCGAAGCCGACCTGTGCCAGGCCGGTGACGCCGATCAGTTCGCCAGTGTCGCGCCGCTCCAAAGCCCAGAAGCCAAAGCCGTGCTCATCGAAATGCGCACGGATGCGCGCCAGCAGTTGTGCGCTCTGCTCGGCATCCATAGGCGCGGGAAAATGACGCATCACCTCGGCATCGGCATTGAGTGCGACCAGCGCCGACAGATCACTGTCGCGCCAGGTGCGCAGCAGCAGGCGCTCAGTGGAGGTTTCGATCAGGGGCATGGCGATTGTCTCGATTGGCTGCGACCATATGGCGTCGACTCGATGAGCACTTATTGTAAGCCGCTTACAGCCCGCCTTTCCCGCATGCTGCACGAGCATCTGGTCGACAGCGGCCGGACCACCGATGCTTAACTGCATCGTCCCGAACGGTCTCCAGCGGAGGTCCTCGCCCTCCAACTACGGGGCTTGCTACATGGCTGGCGAGCTGTCATACGAAAACCCGCGCAGAAAAGGTCTGGCAAAGCCAGGCGTAACGGAAGACGGCAGATAGCATGTACCACGGAGAAAAATTCAACGCCTGGAGCCACCTGATCGGCGCTGTGCTTGCAGCCATCGGTGCAGTATGGCTGCTGGCACTGGCCAGCTCCACGGGCGATCTCTGGAAGATCGTCGCGGTGGCCATCTATGGCGTCACCCTGATATTGCTGTACAGCATCTCCACCCTCTACCACAGCATGCGCGGCCCGGCGAAACGGGTGATGCAAAAACTCGATCACCTGTCGATCTACCTGCTTATTGCCGGCAGTTACACCCCTTTCTGTCTGGTAACCCTACGTGGTCCCTGGGGCTGGAGCTTGTTCGGCATCGTATGGAGCCTTGCGGTGATCGGCATGCTGCAGGAAATCAAACCCCGCTCCGAAGCACGCGTGCTGTCGTTGATCATCTACGCGGTGATGGGCTGGATCGTGCTGGTGGCGGTAAAGCCCTTGATCGCCGCCCTGGGCATGACCGGTTTCAAGTGGCTGGCGGCGGGTGGCGTGCTCTACACCGTGGGCATCATTTTCTTCGCTTACGACAGTCGCTTTCGCCATTGGCATGGCATCTGGCACCTGTTCGTCATGGCCGGCAGCCTGCTGCACTTCGTGGCGATTCTGTTCTACGTGCTGTGACGACTTTCGTGCGCCGATTGAAAGACGTTCAACAGGGCCAGTCTTTTTCATCTTTGCTGATAAAGCCACACTGGACCTCACTGCCTACCGGCCTCAGGGCGAATACTCGCCGCCATCAATCACCGAGGCAGCCGCAACGGCGAATAACGCTTGTGTAGCGCATTCGCCTTTCCCAGCGCACAACAGGAAACCTGTCATGACGTCTCTTTCTCGCCCCATCCGCCGGGCAGCCAGCGCTACCCTGCTGGCTATTTCCATACCGTTCTTCAACTCGGCCCTTGCAGCCAAGGTCGGCGACCTGGAAGTAGTCGCCGAACTACCGATCCGCCCCGGCAACGTCGCTCCCAGCGCGGACAACCGGGTGTTTGCCACGGTCCATCCCCTGGGGGCGCCCGCAGCCGCTCAACTGATCGAGATCACTGGCCGCGAAAGCTACAAACCCTGGCCCACCAGCACGGTGCAACGCGGCACCGCCGCTGCCAACGATGCGCAGATCGATACGCCGCTGGGCATCGCCATCGATGGCAAGAACCGCCTGTGGATAACCGACATGGGCCTGAACCTGGGCAAAACACGCCTGTGGGGCTTCGATGTGGCGACTGGCGATGAGCTGTATCGCATTGAGCTGCCTGCCGATATAGCGCCCAAAGGCAGCTTCATCCAGGATCTGGCCGTCGACGACAACGCTGGCTGGATCTACCTGGCGGACATCGCCAACCCCGGCCTGATCGCCGTAGAGATCAGCAGCGGCAAGACGCGGCGCTTCAGCGGCCATGCCGCGCTGCAAGCAGAGCCCGACGCCAGAATGGTCATCGGCGGCGTGCCGATTCAGTTCCAGGGCAAACCTGCCAACGTGGCGGTCAATCCGATCACCCTGTCGGCCGACCATGCCACCCTGTACTTCGGTGCAATGAGCGGCAAGAGCTGGTACTCGTTGCCCAGCAAGCTGCTGCGTGACGGCGCCAGCGACGAGCAAATCGCGGCTGCCATCCAGCGAGTCGGTGCCAAGCCCGTTTCCGACGGCGCCGGCACCGACGCCAAGGGCCGGCATTTTTTCACCAACCTCAACGACAACGGCATCGACCTGCTCGATACCGATGGCACGCTCAAGCCGCTGGTACGCGACGCCCGACTGGACTGGCCGGACAGCGTACATATCGGTCACGACGGCTGGCTGTATATATCGGTCAATCAGCTATACAAAACCCCGGCCTTCACCGGTGGCACCGACAGCGGCAAACCGCCTTATCGCGTGATGCGCGTGTGGCCGGGAGAATAAGCCACCCCGCACCACTGCCGGCATCATCCGTGCCCTGACGGAGATCACCGTACCTACTACTGTGCCTATCCGTTCGGTCGCCGTTTACAACACCAGGGGCATTGCCCACCAGGCCATTCCCACAGCACCGGCCCTGTCCGGTGCTGTGGACGAGTGGACGTCAGCACAGAAAGTCAGCTTTCGCTCGAAGAAGGTTTCGATCAGAGGCATGGAGATTGCCTCGATTGGCTGCGACCATATGCCGTCGATTCGATGAGCACTTACTCTATGCCGCTACCGCTGGTCTACCACGAGGACTACAGCCCGCCCTTTCCGGCCGGGCATCGTTTCCCCATGGAGAAATTCCGTCTGCTGCGCGATCACCTGGTCGACAGTGGCCTGACCACCGATGCCGAGTTGCAACGCCCCGAACTTTGCCCGGCGGATGTTCTCGCCCTGGTTCACTGCCCCGACTACATCGCCCGTTACATGGCCGGCGAGCTGTCATATGAAGACCAGCGCCGCCTAGGTCTGCCCTGGAGCGATGCCCTGGCGCGGCGCACCGTGCGCGCCGTGGGCGGTTCGCTGCTGACCGCCGAATTGGCGCTGCGTCACGGCCTGGCCTGCCACCTGGCTGGCGGCACGCACCATGCGCACTACGACTTCCCCTCCGGTTTCTGCATCTTCAACGACCTGGCGGTGATCGCCCGCTACCTGCTCGAAGCCGGCCGCGTGCACCGCGTACTGATCTTCGATTGCGACGTGCATCAGGGCGACGGCACCGCGCGGCTGCTGGAAGACGAGCCGGATGCCGTTACCGTGTCACTGCATTGCGAGCAGAACTTCCCGGCACGCAAGGCGCAGAGCGACTGGGACATCCCCCTGCCGCGCGGCATGGGCGACGAGGACTACCTGAAGGTGGTGGACGACATCCTCAACTACCTGCTGCCGATCTATCAGCCGGACCTGGTGCTCTACGATGCGGGCGTCGACGTGCACAAGGACGATGCCCTGGGCTACCTGCAACTCACCGACGCCGGCCTGGCGGCCCGTGACGAAGCCGTGCTGCAGCACTGCCTGGGCCGCGACATTCCGGTGCTGGGGGTGATCGGCGGCGGCTACTCGAAGGACCACGCCGCACTCGCCCGCCGCCACGGCATCCTGCACCACAGCGCGGCGAAGGTGTGGGCGGCGCGTGGGTTGGGTTGACGAGCACACCTGACGACACCTCGGCATAATCGTGTTTTATCCCTATATGGAAACAGCGTCATGGATGACTCATTCGAGCTGAACAAGGCCAACTGGAACGAACGCGCCGCACTGCACGCGGCCTCGCCCGACTATCAGGTGCAGAAATTCATCGAGTCGGCCGAACACCTGTCCGATGTCGTGCGCTTCGATCTGCCTCGCCTCGGAGATATCCAAGGGCTGGAAGCGCTCCATCTGCAATGCCATATCGGCACCGATACCCTGTCACTGGCCCGCCTGGGCGCGCGGCTCACCGGCCTGGACTTCTCCTGCGCCTCGCTGGAGCAGGCGCGCCGCCTGGCTGACGCCTGCCTGCAGCGCATCCACTTCGTCGAAGCCTCGGTCTACGATGCGGCACAAGCGCTCGGCGAGCGGCGATACGACCTGATCTACACGAGCATCGGCGCCCTCAACTGGCTGCCGCGCATCGATGATTGGGCGCGCAATGTTGCGGTGTTGCTCAAGCCCGGCGGGCGCCTCTTTCTGCGCGAGGCGCATCCCGTTCTGCTGAGCCTGGACGAGACGTGCGAAGATCAATTGCGCATCGCCCATCCGTACTTCGAACACCACGAGCCGCTGGTCTGGGATGACGAGCAAACCTACGTGCAGACCGAAGCGACGCTCACAGCCAGCGTTACCCACGAATGGAATCACGGCCTGGGTGAGATCATCTCGGCCTTGCTGCGCCATGGCATGACGCTCACCGCCCTGGAAGAACACGAGTGCCTGCCTTGGGAAGCCCTGCCCGGGCAGATGCAGTTGGGCGCAGACGGCGAATGGCGTCTGCGTTCACGGCCCGAGCGCCTGCCGCTGAGCTACACGCTGCAGGCCGTGAAGAATCGCTGACGAGCAGAGCCGTGATTAGCCGGCCAGCACCCTGTCCAACGCCTGCTCCAGAGTGGCCACGGTGCGGTCGATGTTGCCGAGTTTGTCCAGCCCGAACAGGCCGAGGCGGAAGGTCTGAAAGTCCGCCGGCTCGTCGCATTGCAGCGGCACGCCGGCGGCGATCTGCAGGCCGATGGCGGCGAACTTGGCGCCGGTCTTGATCTGCGCGTCGTCGGTGTAGCAAACCACCACCCCTGGCGCTTCGAAGCCCTTCCCCGCGACGCTGTTGAAGCCACGCGCCGCCAGCAGTGCGCGCACCCGGTCACCGAGTTCCTGCTGTTGCTCGCGCACCCTGTCAAAACCGAGGGTCTTGGCCTCGAGCATGGCATCGCGGAAACGCGCCAGGGCGTCGCTGGGCATGGTGGCGTGGTAGGCGTGGCCGCCCTGCTCGTAGGACTGCATGATCTGCAGCCACTTCTTCAGGTCGCAGGCGAAGCTGGTGCTCTGGGTCGATTCGACACGCGCCTGAGCCGCTTCACTCATCATCACCAGGGCGCAGCAAGGCGAGGCGCTCCAGCCTTTCTGCGGGGCGCTGATCAGCACGTCGATGCCACAGGCCTGCATGTCCACCCAGAGGGTGCCGGAGGCAATGCAATCGAGCACGAACAGGCCGCCGACGGCATGCACCGCGTCGCTCACCGCGCGCAGGTAGTCGTCCGGCAGGATCATGCCCGAGGAGGTTTCCACGTGCGGGGCGAACACCACCTGCGGTTTCTCGGCGGCGATGGTGGCCAGCACTTCGTCCAGCGGCGCCGGGGCGAAGGCCGCCTGCGGGCCGTCAGCGACCGGGCGCGCCTTGAGCACCCGCGCCTCGGCAGGAATCCGGCCCATTTCGAAGATCTGCGTCCAGCGGTAGCTGAACCAGCCGTTGCGGATCACCAGGCACTTCTGAGCGGTCGCCAACTGCCGCGCCACCGCTTCCATGCCATAGGTGCCGCTGCCCGGTACCACCGCCACGGCATGGGCGTTGTAGACCTGTTTCAGGGTGGCGGAGATATCGCGCATCACGCCCTGGAACGACTGCGACATATGGTTCAGCGAGCGGTCGGTGTAGACCACCGAATATTCGATCAGGCCATCGGGATCGATGTCGGGGCAGATCTGGGACATAACGGGCTCCAGCCGAAAAGGTTCGACCAGAACCTGCCCTAAGCCTGAGCAAATGACAAGGCCGGGGAGCACTCGGGTACCAGGCTGCTGAAAAACTACCTGCGTTGGCAATACTGCGTTAAAAACAGCCTCAAAATGCTCATTTACAGCACGTAAACTGCGCTTTTTCGGCTGTTTTTGCCTTGTCTTGCCTGCCTCGCCTACGTTTTTCAACTGCCTGGTAGAATACGCAGCCGTTCCCTGACCGCCCCGCCGCCATGACCACACACAGCCCGACCACCGCTCATCACGTCGCCATCATCGGCGGCGGCCCTGCCGGGCTGATGGCTGCCGAAGTGCTGGCACAGGGTGGCGTGCGCGTGGAGTTGTTCGATGCCATGCCCTCGGTGGGGCGTAAATTCCTGCTGGCCGGCGTCGGCGGCATGAACATCACCCACTCCGAGCCCAGGGACGCCTTCATTGGTCGTTATGGCGAGCGTCAGGCCGACGTCGCGGCGCTGCTACGCGAGTTCGACGCCGATGCCCTGCGCACATGGATTCATGGTCTGGGCATAGACACCTTCGTCGGCACCTCCGGCCGCGTATTCCCTAGCGACATGAAGGCCGCGCCGCTGCTACGCGCCTGGCTGCGCCGCCTGCGCGAACTGGGTGTAGTCATCCACACGCGCAGCCGCTGGCTGGGATGGAACGCCGATGGCAGCCTGCGTATCGCTGGCCCGGATGGTGAGCGCGCACTGGCCGCCGATGCCTGCCTGCTGGCACTGGGCGGCGGCAGCTGGGCGCGGCTGGGCTCCGATGGCGCCTGGGTGCCCCTGCTGCAAGCTCGCGGCGTCGAGGTGGCAGCGCTGAAGCCAAGCAACTGCGGTTTCGAGGTCGCCGGCTGGAGCGATCACCTCAGGGAGAAATTCGCCGGTGCGCCGCTGAAGAACATTGCCCTTGGCCTGCCCGACCAGGCGCCTCGCATCGGCGAGTTCGTGCTGACTGCAGGCGGTATCGAAGGCAGCCTGGTGTACGCCTTTTCCGCCGATATCCGTCGTGCCATCGAGGCCGATGGCCTGGCCGTGATTCACCTCGACTTGTTGCCGCAGATGCCGCTGGCCAGGCTGCAACAGGCGCTGGCCAAACCACGCGGCAAACACTCGATGGCCAAGCATCTGCATCGCCAGGCCGGCCTCGATGGGGTGAAGGCCGCCCTGCTGCGCGAGCTTGCACCCGCTGAAACCTTCGCCGATCCAGCCGCACTGACAGCGTGGATCAAGGCGCTACCAATCACCCTGGTGCGCACCCGACCGCTGGACGAGGCAATCAGCAGCGCCGGCGGCGTGCCCTTCGCGGAACTGGACGCAGGCCTGATGCTCAAGACCCTGCCCGGCGTGTTCTGCGCCGGCGAGATGCTCGACTGGGAAGCGCCCACCGGCGGCTACCTGCTGACCGCCTGCTTCGCCAGCGGGCGGGTGGCAGCACAGGGCATGCTGCGCTGGCTGAGTCCGTAGGGCGGGGGCAACCCGCCACTTTGATCTGGCGGGTTTCACCCGCCCTACGCATGAAAACTGCTGTGCCCTGACTAGGGCTGCGTCTATGCTCAGAATTGGCGCTTCCCACACAGGTAATTCCCCGCCGTGATCCCGCTGCTGGTCTGTGACGACTCCAACATGGCGCGCAAGCAATTGATCCGCGCGCTGCCGGCTGAGTGGCCGGTTTCCCTCAGCCAGGCCAGCAACGGCGAAGAGGCGCTGGCATCGATCCGCCAGGGGTTGGGCCAGGTCATGCTGCTCGACCTGACCATGCCAGTGCTCGATGGCTACCAAACCCTGGCCGCGCTGCGCGCAGAAGGGCTCAGCAGCCAGGTCATCGTGGTGTCGGGCGACGTGCAGGAAGAAGCCGTTCGCCGCGTGCGTGAGCTGGGTGCCCTGGCCTTCATCAAGAAACCCGCCGACCCCGAGATCCTGCGCCAGACACTGATCGATCTGAAGCTGTTCGACCCGCACGCCACGCCAGCGGCGCAGGCCCAGGCCGCTGCGCTGTCAGAACTCAAGGTCAGCTTCCGCGATGCCCTGCGCGAGGTCAGCAACGTCGCCATGGGCCGCGCCGCCGCGTTGCTGGCCAAGGTGCTGGGTGTATTCGTGCAGTTGCCGGTGCCGCAGGTGAATATCTTCGAAGTCAGCGAGCTGCACATGACCCTGCTCGACGCCCAACGCGGCGAGCGCTTCAGCGCCATCTGCCAGGGTTTCATCGGCGAGGCCATCGCCGGAGAGGCGCTGCTGCTGTTCCATGACTCGGAAGTGGACGACATGGCGCGCCTGCTCGGCTGGCAGCCGGAGAACGAAGCGCAAACCTCGGAGATGTTGCTGGACCTGGCCAGCATCCTGACCGGCGCCTGCCTGGCCGGCGTCGCCGAGCAACTCGACCTGCGCTTCTCCCAGGGCCACCCGCAGTTGCTCGGCCAGCATGCCAGTCTCGACCAGCTGATCCAGGTCAACCGTCAGCGCTGGCGCAAGACCCTGGCCGTGGAGATCAGCTACAGCCTGGAAGGCCATGCCATCCACTTCGACCTGCTGTTGTTGTTCACCGAAGATTCGATCAAACGCCTGACCGACAAGATCGGCTACCTGATGGAGTGAGGCGATGCCCGCACAGATCGATATCAAGGAAGTTCACTGGCTGCTCGACATCGTGCAATGCATCGACGTCGGTGTGGTGGTGCTCGACCGCCAATACCGCGTCGAAGTGTGGAATGCCTTCATGGAGAACCACTCCGGGCTGGGGCCGGACCAGGTACAGGGGCGTTCGTTGTTCGAGCTGTTCCCGGACATTGACCGCCCCTGGCTGGAGCGCAAGGTGGAAAGCGTGGTGCAATTGGGCACCCGTGCCTTCAGCCTTTGGCAGCAGCGCCCCTACCTGATGCGCTTCAAGAGTTACCAGCCGATCACCGGCCAGGCCGACTTCATGTACCAGAACGTCACCCTGTTGCCGCTGGCCGGCCAGCCGGTGGAGCATGTGTGCCTGGTGATCTATGACATGACCGCTGCAGCCGTGGCGGCACTGGCGCAACCGGCTCGATAAAAACGCCGTAGCCCGGATGCGATCCGGGGCCGGTGCCAGGTGCTCCCGGATTGCATCCGGGCTCTGACGAAAAAGGAATTTACATGCTGCGCAGCGTTGAACTGAAAACCTTCGTCCCGGCACGGGACTTCGCCCTGAGCATGGATTTCTACCAGGCCATGGGCTTCAAGCGCGGTTGGTCGGACGAACAGATGGCCTATTTCAGCCATGGTGATCACTGCGCCTTTCTGCTGCAGAACTTCTACGTGAAGGAGCAGGCGGAGAACTTCGTCATGCACCTGCTGGTGGAAGAAGTCGATGCGTGGTGGCAGCAGATTCAGGCAGCCCGCCTGGATGAGCGGTTCGGCACGCGACTGATCGCGCCGCAGGATCAGCCCTGGGGCATGCGCGAGTTCATGGTGTTCGATCCTAGCGGCGTGCTGTGGCGAATCGGCCAGAACATCGACTAGTCGCGGCTAAAGCCCCTCCCACAGCGTGCCGTAGGGCGGGTGCAACCCGCCAACAGAGATCCCACCTACTTCTTGCCGCCCTTGGGCTTGCTGCCGAAGCTCGGCACCTTGCGCACCGCCTTGGCCTTGGGCTTGGCGTCCTCTTCCTCGAACCAGCGGCCGAGGTGAATATTGCCCTTGCCGGCAGGCTTGGCCGCACCAGGGATCAGCTTCTGCTTGGGCTTCTTCGGTTTCTTCAGCACCTGGCCACCGACCGCCGTCAGCGGTACGCGGTGATCGGGAATGAAGTCCGGCTCATCGACACGCTTGATCAAYTGCTGGGTCAGGTTCTCGATCGCCGCCAGCTGATCCACCTCATCGGCGCAGACCAGGGAGATCGCCTCGCCGGTGCTGCCGGCGCGGCCGGTACGGCCGATACGGTGCACGTAGTCTTCGGCGTTGATCGGCAGATCGAGGTTGACCACCAGCGGCAGGTCGTCGATATCCAGCCCACGTGCGGCCACGTCGGTGGCCACCAGAATCTGCACGTCGCCGGCCTTGAAGCGCTCCAGCGCACGCAGGCGGCTCGGCTGTGGCTTGTCGCCGTGAATCGAATCAGCAGACACGCCCATGGCCAGCAGTTCCTGCTCGAGCTGATCGACGCCCTTGCGGGTCTTGGCGAACACCAGCACCTGGCCCCAGCGGTTTTCCTGCAGCAGGTGCAGGAACAGCTCGCTCTTGCGCTTCTTGTCCACCGGAATCAGCCATTGCTTGACGGTCTTGGCAGCAGCGTTGCGCGGGCTGACTTCCACCGACAGCGGATCGCGCAACAACTCGCCGGCCATCTGCCGGATGGCATCGGAGAAGGTGGCGGAGAACAGCAGGGTCTGGCGCTTTTTCGGCAGTGCACTGAACAGCTCGTCCAGCTCGCGGGCAAAACCCAGGTCGAGCATGCGGTCGGCCTCATCCAGCACCAGGGTCTGCAACTGGGAGAACTTCACCGCGTTCTGCCGATACAGGTCGAGCAGTCGCCCCGGCGTGGCCACCAGCACATCGACACCCTTGCGCAGCTTCATCATCTGCGGGTTGATACTGACGCCGCCGTACACCGCATAGCTGGTCAGCGGCAGGTGCTGGCCATAGCTCAAAAAGCTCTGCAGTACCTGCTCGGCCAGTTCGCGGGTTGGCGTCAGCACCAGCGCACGCACGCTGTTGCTGGCGACCTGCGGGCCTTCCAGGGTCAGACGCTGCAGCAGCGGCAGGGCGAAACCGGCGGTCTTGCCGGTACCGGTCTGCGCTGCGGCCATCAGGTCACGGCCCTTGAGCACCGCGGGAATGGCCTGGTTCTGCACCGGGGTCGGGGTCTGGTAGTCGAGGTCAGTAAGGGTATGCAGCAACGGCTCGATCAAACCGAGAGAGGCGAAGGTCATGGGGCAACCGGCGAGGCAATGGGAACAGGCGCGCAGTTTACCCTGTCCCCCAGCCGAGCGCCTTCAACCTCGATAAAGATCGCCGCTGAAACGCCTCCCACAGCGCTTATCGCCAGCGATCCTGGCTACCAACTTGTAGGAGCGGCTTCAGCCGCGAAATCCCCCGGCATACCGTCCATCGATGAAGGCTACGAATCCGTGGGAGGGGCTTTAGCCGCGACAAGAGCGCGCGACTGAAACGCAATGCCACCCAGCCGCTCTACAAAGCCAGAGTTTGCGCTGCGCTAGCCAGCGGCCAATAGCGCACGCACCTTGGCGGCGGAGAGGTTCTGCAACTGACAGAGAAAGGCATGGTCGGCCTGGTGCCGGCCATGGCGCTCACGCAGCAGGCCGAACAGATGCAACGTCAGGTTCGCTGCCATCTCGGCATCGGCCAGAGCGCGGTGAGCTCGGCCGGTATCCGGCAAGCCGGCCCAAGCGTTGAGGTTGCCCAGCTTGTGGCTAGGTGCCTCGGGCAACAGGCGCCGCGATAGCAGCAGCGAGCAGGCGAAGGGCTGCGCACGACGACGGCGCACACGCGCCAGTTCGGCGTCCCAGAACTTCTGGTCGAAGGACGCGTTATGCGCCAGCAGCGGCCTTTCCCCGATGAAGTTGGCCACCTCGTTCATCACCTGATCCGACGGCGGCGCGTTGCGCAGCATGGCGTTGCTGATACCGGTGAGCTGCTCGATGAATGGCGGCACCCAGGCACCGCTATTCATCAGGCTCTGGTAGCGGTCGACGATGCGCCCGTCCTCGATGATCGCCACGCCGATCTCGGTGGCGCGCGCCTGGCTCGGCGACACGCCGGTGGTTTCGAAGTCGATGACAGCGATGGATTCCAAATAAAACCTCAGAACGTGTTGAGAAGTCGTCGCGAGCGAAGGCAGGTCGCGTTTCGCCTGCGCGCAGCAAGCGGAGTGTAGTGAAATACATAAGCATTGCGAGCACAGCCGAAGCGCGGGATACCGAACGCAGTAGGCTTAGAACCTGTTCACAATCTCGCGAGCTAGAGCCATACAACACCGATGGCGGCCCCGCAAAAACAGGCGAGGAACGGTCGGAGTCGCGCTCGACTTTACGAGCTGTAAATGAGCATTGCTCGTTGCACTCGTCCTTCGGACCGCGCTGAAGCGCGTTAGCCGCGAGCGGCTTTCCGAGCCTGTTTTTAACGCAGTAGGGCCGACGCGCAGCAGATCGTGAACAAGTTCTTACAAGTTCTTACAAGTTCTCAGTGATTACGTAGCAAAAGCTCACCCTCGATGGGCACATACAAGCTGGCGGCGCGGATCAGCGACTGCGCCGTCAGCCCGGGCGCGCCATAGGCGATAGCCTCGACACCACGGCTGCGCACGCGCTCGAGCAGCAAGTCGAAATCGCCATCGCCAGAGGCCAGAACGATCTCGTCGACGCGCTCGACGGCATCGAGCACGTCGATGGTGATGCCGACGTCCCAGTCGCCCTTGGCCGAACCGTCGCTGCGCTGGATGTAGGGTTTGAGCTTCACGGTGAAGCCCAGCTTGCGCAGGATCTGCTGGAACTGCTGCTGCTTGGCGTCGCCACGGTCGATGGCGTAGGCGTACGCTTCAACGATCACACCACGGCGACTGACCTCGGCCCACAGCACGCTGTAGTCGAAGTGGCAGCCATAGACCTGGCGCACCGTGTAGTAGAGGTTCTGCACATCGGCGAATACGGCGATCTTCTTCACCGGGAGTCCTCGGGGGCAACGAAGCCGCCAGTATGCCAGAGCTGGGCCGCGGATGCGGCCGGGGCTGGCCCAGGCGCGGCGCAGACCCTATCCTTGGCGCCATGACGCCTCTACAACTGCTTTGCCAGCGCAATCTCGAACTGCTGCAACGCCTGGATATCGCTCATCGACTGGTCGAACACGAGCCGGTGCTGGATTACCCCACCGCTCATGCCGTGCGCCAGCGTTTTGGCCTGCGCGGCGTGGAGAGCAAGAGCCTGTTCCTGTGCATGGGGCCGCAGAGATACGCAATGCTGATCAGCGTCGAAGGCGCCCGCGCCGACTGGGCCAGGCTCAAAGCGCTGCTCGGCAGTCGCCCGCGCATCGCCAGCGACGAGGAACTGATCGAGCACACCGGCTGCGTGCCGATGTGCGCCTGTCCGTTCGGACATGACGCCAGCATCACCCTGCTGATCGATCGTGCGGCGCTGGCCTGCGACTTTTTGCTGTATTCACCCGGCCCGCCCGAGCTGACCCTGGAAGTGCCTGGTAACGAACTACCGCGTCTGCTCGCCGCACTGCCAAACGCGCAGCTGGAGTACCCTTGAACTCATTCGACTGCCCCGGCGAAAGGCTACAGCGCCCACGCCCACACACTTGGTAACCTGCCGATGAAGCCTCTGTCCGTCCTGCGCGACGCCTGGTTTTTCTCCAGCCACAACCTGCTGGCCATTGCCCGCCTGACCCTGCCGCTGTTGCTGCTCGAAGCCATCGCCCAGACGATCCTCGCCGCCCAGCTCGGCGAAGGTGCCAACCCGGCCTATGGCGTGCTGCTCGGCATTCTCTTCTACCCGCTGTATGCCGCGCCGCTGATTCTCTTCCTGCATGCGCGCAGCATCGGCCAGACGCCCGCCAACGCGCCGCTGTTCGCGGCCGGCCTGCAACTGTGGCCAGCCTTCGCCCTGATGACCGGATTGAGCACCCTGGCAATCATGCTCGGCCTGTCGCTGTTCATCGTGCCGGGCATCTGGATCATGATGCGCCTGGCCTTCTCCGAACTGATTCTGGTACTGCGCCAGGAGCCGCCGCTACGCGCGTTGCAGGCCAGCTTCACGCTGACCGAAGGGCGCTTCTGGCCGGTGTTCGCCTGCCTGGCCAACGTGCTGGTGCCGTTGTGGCTGCTCGACTGGTGGACGCAACCGAGTCAGAGCGACACCCTGCTATGGGTGCTGCATCAGACCGGCAACGGCTTCCTGCAACTGTTCGCCATCGTGGTGCTATTTCGCCTTTTCATGTTGCTCGAACCGCAGCAGGCGGCGAATAGCGAGAACAGTGACTAGCAGGCTGTTGAAAAACTACCTGCTAGGCTTGCAGCTTTGGCCAGTGTAAGGAGAGCGCCATGAGCGAAACAAATCCCAGCATCCTGTCCCACGTGTCCATCGGCACCAACAACTTCGGCGCCGCCAGCGCCTTCTACGCCAAGGTGCTGGCCACTCTCGGTTGCCGGGAAATCATGCGCCATCCCGGGGCAGTGGCCTTCGGCCGCGAGTACCCGGAGTTCTGGGTGCAGACGCCAATCAATGGTCAGCCGGCGACGCTCGGCAACGGCAGCCACTTCGGCTTCGTCGCCCCGGACAAGGCCTCGGTACATGCCTTTCACGAGGCGGCGCTGGCAGCCGGCGGCGCGGACGAAGGCCAGCCAGGCCCACGCCCGGACTACGGCGAGCCCTACTACGGTTGTTTCGTCAGGGACCTCGACGGCCACAAGATCGAGGCGGCTTACTGGGATATGGAGCTGATGTACGAGCTGTACGTCGAACCACACGATCATGGCTGACAGGGCCTGCTATTGATGCGCCACTACCACTTGGTAACGCCGAGCCGCTCGCGCTACCCAACCCTCGCGTAGCAGGGTCTCCAGCGCAGCCGCAAGTTGCGGCAGACGCTCCAGGCGCTGACGAGAAAAACCGATGTAGAGATCGGTGCGCGCCTCGGGACGGTAGGCAGCCTTGACGATGCGACCGCCCAGTTCGGGAGTCAGCAAGGCGTAGTCAACCTGGCAGTCAGTGCCCACCAGCACGTCGATACGGCCGCGCACGAGCATCTGCAGCAACTGGCTCTCGTTACTGACACCGACCTTGTTCAACGCCTGATCGCCATCGAACGGCCGGAAGTACACCGACTCCAGCACATAGCCGATGCGCAGCCCGCGAAGCTTCTCGTAGTCGTCCAGGCGCGTGGCCAGCACCGGATTGGCGTAGAAACGCGGCGAGCACGCGTAGTACGGCGCCTCCAGATACTGGATATAACGCTCACGCTCCGCCGTCCTGGCTAGCCCGGTCATCAGGTCGGCCTTGCCCTGCTCCAGCGCAGCCAGCCCTCTCGCCCAGGGCGCCCGCTCCACGTCGAAGCGCAGCCCGGTGCGCCGTGACAGTTCGGCCAGCAGATCGATATCCAGCCCCTGCAACTGACCGTTCTCGTCTTCCATGCGAAAGGGCGGCCAGAGGTCAGTGATCACCCGCAAGGGTTCGCCCTCGCCAGCACGGCACAGAGGCGCCAGGATCAGCAGTGCGAGCAGCCAGAGGCGCATCAATTGCGCCCCGAACGCTGTGGTCGCAACCCGGAAAGCCGCGGTAGCAGCACCCGCTCGAACAGCCTCGGGAAGAAGCGCGCCAGCACCCGGGCACGCCAATCGACGTTGGACAACACCAACAGACGCCGACGCTTGAGCGCCCCATGGTAGATGGCCTCGGCGACATCCTGCGGCGAAGCCACCTTGCCCATCGCCAAGGGTGGCTGGGCGGCCACCGAGCCGTCACCGACCAGGGCATTCTTGCGCAGATCAGTCGCGGTAAAGCCAGGGCACACCAGCATCACGTTCACACCCGAGCCCTTGAGCTCAAAGCGCAGTGTCTCGAACAAGCCGTGCAGCGCGTGCTTGCTGGCGTTGTAAGCGCTGCGATAGAGCAACGGCGCGATGCCCGATAGCGAGCTGAGCACGATGATCTGCCCGCCCCGCGCAATCAGGCTGGGCAGCGCCGCCTGGGTGCAGTAGAGCGCACCGAAATAGTTGACCGCCATGACCCGCTGGAAGACCTCCAGACTGGTCTCGGCGAAGGTGCTGCGATGAGTGATGCCGGCATTGTTGACCAGCACATCGATGCCGCCGAAACGCTCCACCGCCAGCGCCACCGCGCGCTGCACCGCCTCGGCGTCAGCGACGTCGCAGAGCAGGCCCAGAGCCTCGGCGTTGTGATGATCGGCCAGGTGCTGCACCAGGCTGTCCAGCGACGCCTGCTGCAGATCGAGAATCACCAGCCGCGCACCAGCCTGGGCCAGGCGCATCGCCAGGGCGCGACCGATGCCGGCACACCCTCCCGTGATGAGTACGACCTTGCGGTCGAACACCTTGTTGGCGAATACCTTGCGATACATGCGTTGCTCCCGCTGCCCTGGCCTCGCCGACACTACAACCTGTTATGGCTGCCATCGCAACAGGGTGGCGTGGCCGTGTGCTTGCAGCCACAGAAAAATACCCGTTCGGCGCGCTCGGCATGGTACTTCTGTGGCGTCAGCCCGCTGCCCTTGTGGCTGCCATCGCAGAATGGCTGGCTGGCGCTGTGCCCGCAACGGCACCAGAAATAATCCCGCCCGGCCTCCACATCCACCGCGTAGGGGCCACGCTGGGCGATCAGCGGCTGGTTCATCGCAACCTCCCGGCAGGATCGCGCATGCCTGGGCCGACAGGCCGCAGTCAGGTATCCTCGCCTCCTTCCAGCATAGCCGCCCGTTTCGCCATGTCCCTGCCCCGCCCGCTTCGTCTGCTCCTGCTCATTGTGCTGCCATTGCTCGCGGTGCTCATTGCGCTGGTCTACAGCCTGACCTGGCGCCCGCTCCCCCGTGAGGAGGCAGCCGTGTCATGCACTGGCCAGGTCGCCCAGCTGCAACCCGGTCAGGCACTCAAGGTGATGACCTGGAACGTGCAGTACCTGGCCGGCAAACGCCATGTGTTCTGGTACGACCTACCCGGCGGCGATGGCCCGGATGAGCGCCCGAGCAGCGCCGATCTGGCTGTCACCTTGGACGAAGTGGTACGCGTGCTGCGCGACGAACAACCGGATGTCGTGCTGCTGCAGGAGCTGCACGACAACGCCAGGGCCAGCGACTACCAGGATCAGCTGGCCCTGCTACAGGCGCGCCTGAGCGACCTTTACCCCTGCAGCACCGAGGCGTTCTACTGGAAGGCCGGCTTCGTCCCGCACCCGCGCATCCTCGGCAGCGTCGGCATGAAGCTCGGTACCCTCAGCCGCTTCCAGATCGCCCGCGCCGAGCGCCTGCAACTGCCCATGCTGGAAAGCGACCTGCTGAGCCGTCAGTTTCAGCTCAAGCGCGCCCTGCTGGTCAGCTACCTGCCGATTCGTGGCGGCGACGAACTGGTGGCGATCAACACCCATTTCGATGCCTTCGCCCAGGGCGCGGACACCATGCAGCGCCAGGTGGAGATGACCGACGGCCTGCTCCAGCAGCTGCAAAACAGCGACAAGACCTGGGTGCTGGGCGGCGACCTCAACCTGCTGCCGCCCGGCCAGTTCCAGCATCTGCCGGAGGATCAACGTAGCTGGTACGCAGCCGACAGCGAACTGCAGGACCTGGCCCGGCGCTACCCGATGATCCCCAGCCTGCAACAGGCCAGCGGCGAGGATCAGGCCAGGTGGTACACCCATTACCCCAATGATCCCGCCGCCAGCGGCCCGGATCGCACCCTCGACTACCTGTTCTACAGCCCGCGCCTGACGCCCTTCGCCAGCCAGGTTCGCCAGCGCGATACCCTGACCATTTCCGACCATTTGCCGGTGATCGGTCGCTTTTTCCTGCCAAGTCAGGAATAAACGTGCAGAACTGGACAAGTCCACTGCGACTTGTCCATGCTCGTGGGGCACCACTCGATAACAACAAATGACGGCCAAGAGCCGCAATACCCGGATGCCAAGACGCTTCTGCCTGATATTCATCGTCCTGCTATGGCTGCACGCCGCTCATGCTGCCGAGGCCAGGCAACGCGTTCACGTGGGTTACTACGAGTTTCCACCCTTTTCCTATACCGACGCACAAGGCCAGCCCAGTGGCTCGGGCCTGGAGCTGGCCGCGCGCCTGCTCGACGAGGCGGGATACCAGGCAGACTTTCGCGCCTACCCCGGTGCCCGCCTCTACAGCGGCCTGCTCGACGGCAGCATACATATCTGGGCCGGCGCCTCAGGCAAGCCGGAGCTGGCCGAGCACACCCTCGAAGGCAAGCACCTGCTGGGGGAGATCACCCTCAACCTGTATTTTCGCCATGACACACCTGCGCCGCGCATTCCGGATGATCTGCAGGATCGCGGGGTGATCCTGATCACCGGCTACAGCTACTGGCAGGACGTCAATCAATGGCTGGAAGATCCGGCGCGAAATATCACTCATCACCGTACCGCCAACCACACCTCGGCCCTGGAAATGCTGGCGCGCCGACGCGGCGACTACCTGCTGGACTATCAGGCCCCCGTCGAACAGGCCAAACGCGCACTGGGCATGGTCGACCTGCCCTTCGTCGAGGTACAGCGCTTGCCGCTGCGGCTGATCTATTCACGACGTGCGCCTGATGCCGAGCGCCTGCGCGAGGAGCTGGATCGGGTGTATCAGCAATTGCAGGATGCCGGCGAGGATCTGTGGCTGAATTGACGCTTCAATCTTCCCGCAATCGGGCCAGTGCCCGCTCCAGACTGGCATGCGACAGCTCGCCCAGATGACTGCCGACCTGTCGGCCCTCGGCGTCGTAGAACAGCGTGGTGGGTAAGGCCCGCGAGCCCACCAACTGACCCAGCTGCACCTGCTCGTCGAGCAGCAGGTTGTCCAGGCTCAGTTGCTGCGCGGCGAGGAACTCATCCACCAGCGCAGCGCTTTCCCCCTGGTTGACGAACAAGATGGTGATAGCCGCCTCACGTTGTTGCGCCTGCATCAACACTGGCATCTCGCGCCGACATGGCGGGCACCAGGTCGCCCACAGGTTGATCACCAGCGGCTGACCGGCGTAGTCACGCAGGTTCACCGGCTCACCCTGCATATCCCGCACCTGCAGACCGGGCAACCGCGTGCCCTGCTCCAGCGCATGCAACATCAGGTTGCCGCCGAGCCACAGTGCCAGCCCGACGCTCATCGCCACCCCCAACGGCCGCCGCAATTGTGCGTGACGCCAGAGATACCAGGCACCCAGCGCCAGCCCTGCGAGCACGCCTGGCCAGGCGATGAAACCACCATCGCGGATATCCACCACTCGCCAAGGTTCATCGCGGTAGTACTCGGCATACAGCAGCACGAACGCCAGCCGCGCCACCAGCAGCCCCAGCA
Source organism: Pseudomonas sp. EggHat1 (assembly GCF_014892995.1). Taxonomy (NCBI): domain Bacteria; kingdom Pseudomonadati; phylum Pseudomonadota; class Gammaproteobacteria; order Pseudomonadales; family Pseudomonadaceae; genus Pseudomonas; species Pseudomonas sp. EggHat1. The sequence continues at coordinate 238,536 of NZ_JACKQK010000002.1, read as the reverse complement.
TGAGCATCCGGAACAACTGACTTTCCGGATTGCAGCCGTGACGACGACCGATCAACCAGCCAACCAGTGTGGCCAGCAGCAGGCTGCCAAACAGCAGCACATGGGATACACCAAGGGCCAAGGGCCCGACATCCAGGGTCAGCATCGACTTCTCATTTTCTCGGTTTGGCCCGTGCGGTGGGCTCGGCAATCAGCGGGTCATCCGGCCAATAATGCTTCGGATAACGCCCCTTGAGATCCTTCTTTACATCCAGGTAGGTATTGGCCCAGAAGCTGGCCAGGTCCTGGGTCACCTGCACCGGCCGCCGCGCTGGTGACAGCAAGTGCAGTTTGAGACCGAGGCGGCCACCGGCGATGCGCGGCGTGGCGGCCAGGCCGAACAGCTCCTGCAGGCGCACGGCGAGCACCGGTGGGTGCTCCGTGTAGTCGATGGCGATGCGTGAACCGGACGGCACGTTCAGCGCACGCGGCGCCAGCTCGTCGAGGCGCTGCGGCAACGGCCAGGGCAGCAGCGTCTGCAGGATCGACGGCAGGTCGAGGCCTGCGAAGTGGCTGAGGCGATTGACCTTGCACAAGTAGGGCGTCAGCCACTGTTCGAGGCTGGCCAGCAGCGCGACATCGGACAGGTCCGGCCATTCGCTTTGCCCTTGCTGTTGGATGTCCAACTCGCGCAGCAGCGCCACTCGCGCCTGCCACTGACGCAGCTCGGGCGTCCAGGGCAGCAGCTCCAGGCCCTTGCGCCGCACCAGGCCGACCAGCGCACGGCTGCGCGCGGCCTCGTCCAGCGCAGCCAGCGCCTGGCGTTCCAGCACCAGTTCGCCGACCTTGCGTTGGCGCTCGGCGCGCAACACGCCTTCGCGCTCGTCCCAGTCGAGCACGTCCAGCGCCTCGACCTGCTCGGCGAGCTCACGCTCGAACAGCGCCGGGTCGAGATCGGCGGCGAGGTAGATGCGCTCCTCACGCTGGCCCTGGCGGCTGCCCAGATCAGCGACCACCAGCCATTCGTGCTTCATCAGGGCATCGGTTTCACCGAACTGCGCGGCACGACCATTGGCCAGGCGATAGTCGGCGCCACCGGTGCGGCGCTGCTGGGCGATGCGGTCGGGGTAAGCGAAGGCCAGCAGACAGCCGAGCCAGCGCGGGTGCTCGGGGTCGCTCACGGCCTGGCTTACCGACCGGCCTCTAAGCAATCCGTGGAACTGCTTCGCCAGTTGCCGGGCGCGCTGCACGCCGCCTTGGGCCGAGCGCACGGCGCGGCTTTCGCCACCAAGCAGTGCCAGACGACTGTGCAAGTCGGCGCCACCGCCGCGCAGGATATCGCGCTCGGACAACAGCGCCGCCAGGTCGCACGCCAGCGCACCGAGGCCAAGAGCCTGGCCGCGCAGCAGCAGATGGGCAATACGTGGATGGCTCGGCAGCTCGGCCATGGCCTGGCCGTGAGCATTGAGCGCACCACGTTCATCGAGGGCGCCGAGGCGGCCGAGCAGATCGAGCGCCTGTGCGTAAGCGGCCGGCGGTGGCACGTCGAGCCAGCTCAGCTCCTGTGGCGTCACGCCCCAACGCAGCAGTTGCAGGGCCAGCCCGGCCAGATCAGCCGCAAGGATTTCTGCACCGGAATAGGAACTGAGCTGCTCGTGCTGCGCCTGCGACCACAGCCGATAGCAGGCGCCCGGCTGCAGGCGGCCGGCACGCCCCGCGCGCTGGGTGGCGGAGGCGCGGGAAATGCGCTGGGTGTCGAGCCGCGTCATGCCGCTGGCCGGGTCGAAACGCGGCACTCGCGCCAGACCGGCGTCGATGACCACGCGCACACCGTCGATGGTCAGGCTGGTCTCGGCGATGTTGGTGGCCAGCACCACCTTGCGCTTGCCCGCGGGTGCTGGCTCGATGGCGGCGCGCTGGGCGGACAGATCAAGCTCGCCATGCAGCGGACAGAGCAGGATGTCGTCGCGACCTCCCAGGACATCCCCCAGTTGCTCGGCCACGCGGCGAATCTCGGCCTGCCCCGGCAGGAACACCAGCAGGCTGCCCGGCTCGTCGGCCAGCGCCTGCTGCACCGTCTGCACCACGCGCGGCTCGATCCACTCACCGGGCGCCTGCGGCGCGCCCCAGCGAATATCCACCGGGAACATGCGGCCCTCACTGCGCAGCACCGGCGCATCGCCGAGTAGCGCGGCCAGGCGCTCCCCCTCCAGAGTGGCGGACATCAGCAGCACCTTGAGCGGCGACTCGCCGCTGTCCGTACCGCGAAACATGGCGCGGCCATTGAGGGTCAGTGCCAGGGCCAGATCGGCGTCCAGGCTTCTTTCGTGGAATTCATCGAAAATCACCAGGCCGACGCCGTCCAGCGCCGGATCATCCTGCAGACGACGGGCAAGAATGCCCTCTGTGACCACCTCGATGCGCGTGTTCGGCCCTACCTTGCTGTCCAGACGAATGCGATAGCCGACCGTCTCACCCACCCGCTCGCCCAGCTCGCTGGCCAGACGCTCGGCAGCGGCGCGGGCTGCCAGGCGACGCGGCTCGAGCATGAGGATGCTCTGCCCGGCCAGCCAGGGCGCATCGAGCAATGCCAGCGGCACGCGGGTGGTCTTGCCGGCGCCGGGTGGCGCTTCCAGCACCACTTCGTGGCGGGCGCTCAGCGCATTGCGCAAATCAGGCAGCAGCGAATCGATAGGCAGGATGTTCATCATTTCTCCACGGCAGACCGGCGATTATAACGGCGAACCGCCTGTCAACTTGCTGGTCTGAAACAGCGCCCTGCAGTTTTGCAATCATCGCCTTGGTATAGTTGCGCCACTTTTTTCTGGAGGTGCTCATGCGCACGAAATCCCGCGTTATTGTCGGCGTTGTCGCCGCTACCCTGCTCGCTCAACTGACCGCCTGTGGCTCGATCTTCTACCCGGATCGGCGTGGCCAGATCGAAGGCCGGATCGACCCGGTAATCGCCGGGGCCAACGCCATCGGCATCCTGTTCTACGTGATTCCGGGCCTGATCGCCTTCGCCGTGGACTTCGCCACCGGCGCCATCTACCTGCCCGAAGGCCAGACCGTTCAAGTCGACCCGCAGCAGCTCAAGCAACTGATCGGCAAAGACGGCAAGGTCGACCAGTACGCACTGAAGACGCTGATCGAAACCAGCACCGGCCACCAACTGCCGCTGGACGACCCGCGCCTGATCCAGCACAGCGGCAGTGCTGAGCAACTGGCCGCCTACGGCCTGCGCCCGGCTGCCTGAGTCCATGCACAACCCGCAGCATGCCAGGCTGATGCGCCTGGCCACTCGCGCGGCGCTGACCGTAGCGCTGACGCTGGTGCTGGCCAAGGCGATTGCCTGGTGGTTGAGTGGTTCGGTCAGCCTGCTGGCCGGCCTCACCGATTCGCTGCTCGACAGCGCCGCCTCGCTGATCAACCTGATCGCCGTGCACTTCGCCCTGCGCCCTGCGGACGAGGATCACCGCTATGGCCACGGCAAAGCGGAGGCGCTGGCCGGCCTGGCCCAGGCGCTGTTCATTGGTATCAGTGCCATCCTCATTGGCCTGCAAGGCATCGAGCGTCTGCAAGCGCCACAGCCGCTGGAGGCCGAAGGCCTCGGCATCGCCGTCATGCTGCTGTCGTTGGCGCTGACTGTCGCGCTGTTGATGTTCCAACACAAAGTGGTGCGCGAGACCGGCTCCACCGCGATTCATGCCGACTCGCTGCACTACCGCTCCGACATCCTGCTCAACAGCAGTATTCTTCTCGCCTTGCTGTTGACCCGTTTCGGCTGGCTGCAGATGGATGCGATCTTCGCCATTGGCATCGCCTTCTACATCTTCTGGAGCGCCATCAGCATCGTACGCGGTGCGATCGGCGTACTGATGGATGAAGAACTCCCCAGCGAAACCACTCGGCATATGTACGAGCTGGCCAATGCCGTCCCCGGCGTGCTCGGCTCCCATGACCTGCGCACGCGTATTTCTGGTACGCGCTGGTTCGTCCAGTTGCACCTGGAGCTGCCGGGCGAGATGAGCCTGTCCGACGCACATGCGCACTGCGAGGCCGTGGAAAAAGCGATCCATGAGCAATATCCACGCGCCGAAGTGCTGGTACACGCTGATCCGTCGGAAGTGGTCCAGCACTGACCGCAGCGCCCCGCCTCTCGAAAATTGCCAAAGCCCACGGGGCCTCCCGCAAAAATCCCAGACAATAAAAAGGGGCCTTGCGGCCCCTTCGGGAAATCTGTCCGGTGCTGGCGATGCTGTCGCCGCTTTCGTCGCCCGCCTGGTTGGGCAGTGCGGACCCGGGTGCCGGTGCGATCCGGTAGGACCGTCGGCGCCGGCTCACCTGGTTGGGCGAGGCCGGTAGGACTTGTCGTCCGGGCCGTGAAACTGAGAGAAAGCTTACGCCTTGGGCTGCGAAATAAGATTGCTAAGATTGCTTACAAACTTACCAATTGCGCAATTAACAACTAAAGGAGCACTATCTAGCGCAATCCAATAATGAGCCAGTTTAAAAATGGACAAACTCGACCGTTACGACCTGAACATTCTCGCCGAATTGCAGCGCAACGCTGCCCTGTCCAACCAGGAACTCGCCGAACGCATTGGCCTGTCGCCCTCGCCCTGCTCGCGCCGGGTCAAACAGCTGGAAGACGACGGCTACATCACCGGCCAGGTCGCCCTGCTCGACCGCAAGAAGCTTGGCCTGAGCCTGACCGCCTACGTGCTGATCGGCATGGACCGGCATACCCCCGAGCGCTTCGAGCACTTTCAGGATGAAATCCGCAAATGCCCCGAAGTGCTGGAGTGCTGCCTGGTGACCGGGATGGACGCCGACTACCAGCTCAAGGTGGTGGTACCGGACATGGATCATTACCAGAAGCTGCTGCTCGGCACCCTGACCCGTATCGACGGTGTTTCCAGCGTGCGCTCGAGCTTCGTGCTGCAGCAGATTCTCTCCAGCACGCAGTTGCCCTTGCAGCATCTGCGCGACTGAAAGTCGCAGGGTGAAGCGGATCATGCCGCGCACCAGGGCAGGGCGCGTATAATTCCCGCCCTGCGTTTTCCGTCCGAATCACGAGGCACCATGGAAACCGAACAATTTGAAGCCCTGATGATGTACGTCCTGGTGGGCGGCCTGATGCTGTTCATGTTCTTCATCATCTGGGACCTCGCGAAGAAGTCCAAGGCCGGTCGCCTGGGCACCGCCATCCTGTTCCTTGGCCTGGGTCTGTGCCTGTTCGCCTTCCTCGCCAAGCCGATCATCACTTACATCATCGAGACCGCGCGCGGCATTCACGGTTGAACGAGCGCATTAACCCGCGCTAAATATGATCGTTTACAGGGCATCGTCTCGATGCGACCTGCCGCCTACCCAAGGAGTCACACATGAGCGCCGCCAATCTGGTGATGCAGAGCTATGGACGCTGCTGCGCCAGCCCGGATTTCTTCGACAGTTTCTACCGCCACTTCCTTGCCAGCTCGCCGCTGATCCGCGAGAAATTCGTCGATACCGACATGAGCGCGCAAAAGCAGCTGCTGCGCCAGGGCATTCTCAACCTGGTGATGCACGCCCGCGGCATGCCTGACACCAAGCTGCGTGCCCTCGGCGAATCGCACTCGCGCCAACATCTGGATATTCGCCCCGAACTCTACGACCTGTGGCTCGACGCGCTGCTGGCGACCATCGGCGAGCACGACAAGGAGTGCGACGCAGACGTGCGCCAAGCCTGGCGTGAAGTGCTGAACAAAGGTATCGCCGTGATCAAGGCCGGTTATTGATTCAGGTCATGCTCGCTGGTCCGGCCTCTGCGACAAAACGTCCGCTGCGCGGTGCGCCTCACTGATCACCGCGGCCGCCGCCATTCTCCCCCTATACCCATCCAGCGGCGACTCGGGAACAATCGGCGTGCCCTGGTGCGCGCGGCGCACCCTACAGGGATACCGCCGGCCGTAGGGTGCGCCGTGCGCACCAACTTCGCCTGCAATGATGCTCCCTATGGCAATAACGCCGGCACCTCGCGCCACTGACCGGGCTGCAATCCGTCCAGACACCAGGGGCCTATGGCCACGCGCACCAGACGCAGGGTCGGCAGGCCGACGGCGGCGGTCATGCGCCGTACCTGACGATTGCGCCCCTCGCGAATCACCAGCTCCAGCCAAGCCGTCGGCACGCTCTTGCGAAAGCGTACCGGCGGGTTGCGCTCCCATAGCTCGGGCTCGTCCAGATACCGCGCCTCGGCCGGCAAGGTCGGGCCGTCATTGAGCGTCACGCCATCGCGCAACTGCTGCAGTTGCTCAGCGCTCGGCTCGCCTTCCACCTGCACCCAATACGTCTTCGGCAGCTTGTGCTTGGGGTCGGCGATACGCGCCTGCAGGCGGCCATCGTTGGTCAGCAGCAGCAGGCCTTCGCTGTCGCGATCCAGGCGCCCTGCCGGATAGACGCCAGGCACCTCGACGAAATCCTTGAGCGTGGCACGGCCCTGCTCATCGTTGAACTGGGTGAGCACGTCGAACGGCTTGTTCAACACCAGCAAACGCGGCTGGGCAGGCGGCGCCTTGGCGACGCGCCGGGGAGCGGCAGGGCGGTGATTGGCAGGTAGGCGCGGGCGAGACATGCGGCGGACTTCGATGAAACTGGGCTGCGCAGTGTAACCCACGATAAGCGCCGCTGATGGTGCTTCCACGCCCAGCCAGACCTACTAAGCTGCTGATTCACCCCCTGCATTCAGGAGCCACCGATGAGCAACAGTGCCGAACTCGCCACCTTCAGCGGCTGGGCCGCCACCGCCCCCAAGGCACCGCTGGAGCGCCTGAGCTACGACCCTGGCCCGCTTGGCGCCGAAGAAGTGGAAGTGGCGGTGGAGTATTGCGGCATCTGCCATTCCGACCAGTCGATGATCGACAACGAATGGGGCAATGCGCGCTATCCCTTCATACCCGGCCATGAGGTGGTCGGCACCATCGTTCGCCTTGGCGAGCAGGCACGCGGCCTCAAGCTGGGGCAACGGGTCGGTATCGGCTGGTACAAGGGCAGTTGCATGCACTGCGGCTCGTGCATGGAAGGCTCGCACCAGCTGTGCCGCTCGGTGAAGCCGACCATCGTCGGCAGCCATGGCGGTTTCGCCGACCGCCTGCGTTCGCACTGGGCCTGGGCCGTGCCGCTGCCCGACGGCCTCGACCCGGCCCTGGTCGGGCCGCTGTTCTGCGCCGGTTCCACGGTGTTCAGCCCACTGCTGGAGTTCGACATCAAGCCCACCGACCGCGTCGGCGTGGTCGGAATCGGCGGCCTTGGCCACCTGGCGCTGCGTTTTCTCAATGCCTGGGGCTGCGAGGTAACAGCCTTCACCTCGTCGCTGAACAAGCAGGACGAAGCCAAACGCCTGGGCGCACACAAGGTGGTGGCCTCTACCGACAGTGCAGCGATGAAGGCGATCGCCGGTAGCCTGGATTTCCTTCTGGTCACCGCCAGCGCCGACCTCGACTGGATCGCCCTGCTCGGCACCCTGCGCGGCAAGGGCCGGCTGCACTTCGTCGGCATCGTGCCCAGCGCCATCCCGGTGCACGTGTTCAACCTGATCCCGCAGCAGAAGAGCCTGTCCGGCTCGCCGGTGGGCTCGCCCTCGAGCATGGCGACCATGCTCGAATTCTGCGCGCGGCATCAGATACTGCCGCAGGTCGAGCAATTCCCCATGAGCCAGGTGAACGCGGCCATCGACCACCTGCGCAGCGGCAAGGCGCGCTACCGCGTGGTACTCGACGCCAGCAAATGACAGCACGGGCGAAAGCTGTCGGCGTAACGTGGGTGTAGGAGCCGGCTTGCCGGCGATCATAGGCCCGGAAGGATCGCCCGCAAGCGGGCTCCTACCTATCGCCTGGATGTTGCGCGCCAAGGACAAATCCGCACCTACAGGGTTGAGAGGCCTTGAGACACTCAACCGACGGGTATACTCCATCCCCCGCTTGCCTACCGATACCAATTAGCATGCTGATTCTCGACACACCCACCGATGCAGAACTGCCCACCCTGGTGGGCATCTGGGAGGCTGCCGTGCGCGCCACCCACCACTTCCTCCCGGAAAGCGACCTGCAGGTGATCAAGCCGTTGCTGCGCGAGCAATATTTCCCGGCCGTGCAACTGACCTGCGCGCGGGACGAAACGGGGCGGATACTGGGTTTTCTCGGTACGAACGAGGGCATGGTGGAAATGCTCTTCGTCGATCCGGCCTGCCACGGCCAGGGCGTGGGCAAGCGGCTGATGCGCCATGCCATCGACGAACTGGGCGCCACTCGGGTCGACGTCAACGAACAGAATCCGCAGGCCGTGGGGTTCTACCAGCACCTGGGATTCGTGGTGACCGATCGCTCGCGCCTGGACGGCGGCGGCCGGCCCTTTCCGATCCTGCATATGACGCTCAGCTGATAGGCCAAGCAGCCACTATCCCTTCCAACGCCCGCTTGAGTTCGACCCGGCTGGCTGCCGCCGCAAGGCTTACACGCACGGCGTTCCCCGGACTGGCCTCGACCGCGAACACCTCGGCCGGCACCACTTCCACGCCATGCTGCCGGCAGGCCTCAGCCAAACCGGCCGGAGGCTCGCCATCGAGCCACAAATGCGGCGCCACCGCCCTGCCCTGCGGCATGCGCGGGCCGAGCACGCGCGCAGCCAGGCGCCAGCGCTGCTGCAGCTCGCCGATCTGCCAGGCCAGGCGCTGATCGGCAATGCTGCTTTCGATCCACTCACACGCCAAGGCCAAGCTAAGCGGCGTCACCGCCCAGCGCGTGGCCTGGGCCTCGGGGTCGATACGCTCGAGCAGTTCGGGCGCGCCGGCGATAAAGCCCAGGCGCAACCCCGGTGCGACGCTCTTGGACAGGCTGCTGATCAGCAGGCAGCGCTCGGGAAGCTGCACCGCCAAAGGCGCCTCGCTGCCCAGCACGCCGTAGACATCGTCCTCGACGATCCACAACCCGCGCCGCCGCGCCACCTCGGCGATGGCCGTGCGGCGCTCGGCGTCCAGGCTGGCGCCGGTTGGGTTCTGCAAACAGGGCGTGAGCACCGCGACACGAGCCCCGGTGGCGCGGGCCAGGCGGTCGAGGTCATCGGGCAGGATGCCGCGCTCGTCCATCGCCACGCCGTGCAGCGGCAGACGCAACTGGCGCGCGGCGGCCTTGATCCCCGGCGCGGTGTAGCGCTCCACCAGAATCGGCTCGCCTGCCTCGCACAGCGCCAGCAGCGCGGCCGAGACGCCCTGCTGAGCTCCGGCGCAGAGCAGCAGGCTACCCGGCGCCAACTCCATGCCACGGCGGCGCAGCCAGGTAACCCCAGCCAGGTGCGCGCGCTCGACCAATGCTGCCGACGGGTAGGCCTGCAGCGCGTCCAGCTCGCCACGTGCAGCCAGCGCGGCGAGGCTCGTGGAGAGATCGCGGTTATCCGAGTCATGCACCGGCACGTTGGTCGACAGGTCGATCAGCTCGCCCTGCGCGGCCGGCTGCTTGAGGCGGAACAGGCTCGCTTCGTGGCTGCTGGCGAGTACGTAGGTACCGCGCCCGACCTCACCGGAGACCAGATGTCGGCGCGCCGCCTCGCGATAGGCGAGCATCACCGTGCTCGGATTGATGCCCAGCGTCCAGGCCAGGCGTCGCTGCGGCGGCAGGCGCTCACCGGGCTTGAGTTCGCCACGACCAATGGCAGCGGCGATGGCCTCGACCAGCGCGAGATACGTCGGAAGGGAGTTGTCTTGAAGATCAGGAAGCCACATTGCTTGCCATGCAATATAAATATTTACCCATACAATGCACCGCACTAGCATCCGGGTCAACACCACTCGGAGTGCCCGTCATGTTCGACCTTGCCCAACTGCGCCAGAGCGCTGAACTGGTTCACCGCCACATGGCGCCCACACCGCAACTGGCCTGGCCACTGCTGGCCCAGCGCCTGGGTTGCGAGGTCTGGGTCAAGCACGAGAACCACGCGCCGACCGCCGCCTTCAAGGTGCGCGGCGGACTGGTCTATATCGACGCCCTGCTGCGCCGCGAGCCGCAGGTGCGCGGGCTGGTCACCGCCACCCGTGGTAACCACGGTCAGAGCCTGGCGCTGGCAGCGCGCGCGGCGGGGCTGGCGATCCGCATCCTGGTGCCGCACGGCAACGCCCGCGAGAAGAACGCGGCAATGCGCGCCCTCGGCGCCGAGGTGATCGAGCATGGTCGCGATTTCGACGAAGCCCGCGCCGAGGCCGCGCGCCTGGCCGAACGCGACGACCTGCACTGGGTGCCTTCATTGCATGAGGACCTGGTGCGTGGCGTGGCCACTTACGCGCTGGAGCTGCTGGAGGCGGTGCCGAACCTGCGCCGGGTGTACGTGCCCATCGGCCTCGGCTCGGGCATCTGCGGGATGATCCGCACCCGCGACCTGCTTGGCCTCGACACCGAGATCGTCGGCGTGGTCGCCAGCGGCGCCGACGCCTATGCGCAGAGCTTCGAGCAGGGCTGCCTGGTGCAGACCGACCGCGCCGACACCCTGGCCGACGGCATGGCCTGCCGCCAGCCGCAGCAACTGGCGCTGGACATGATCCGCGCCGGCGCTGCGCGCATCGTGCGGGTCGGCGACGAGGAAATCCGCACCGCCATCCGCACTTATCACGAGGACACCCACAACCTCGCCGAAGGCGCCGGCGCCGCTGCTCTCGCCGCCCTGATGCAGGAGCGCGAGCTCAATGCCGGCCAGCGCGTGGCCGTGGTGCTCAGCGGCGCCAACATCGACCGCGCGGCGCTGGCAGAACTGCTGCGTGACGAGGCGCCGGTCGCGGCCTGAGTTCCCCCGACCAACGGTGGCTGAATGGCGTAGGGTGCGCTGTGCACACCGCTGACAAACAGATACCTGAGCGCGACAGCAGCCTGCTGGCCGCGCTCAAGCCTTCAGCGGAACGGCGGCTCGTCGAAGCTGCGCAACTTGCGCGAGTGCAGCGAGTTGAGCTGGCTGCGCATCAGCTCCAGCGCCGCGATACCGATATGTAGATGCTGGGTCACCGCGCGCTCGTAGAAGGCGCCTGCCGCGCCGGGCAGTTTGATCTCGCTGTGCAAGGGTTTGTCCGACACGCACAGCAGCGTGCCGTAAGGCACGCGCAGGCGATAGCCTTGCGCAGCGATGGTGCCACTTTCCATGTCCACCGCCACGGCGCGCGACAGGTTGATCAACGGCCGCTCCTGGGCCCAGCGCAGTTCCCAGTTGCGATCGTCGTAGGTCAGCACGGTGCCGGTGCGCAAGCGCTTCTTCAGCTCGTCGCCCTGCTCGCCGGTCACCAGCTTGGCGGCTTCCTGCAGCGCCTGCTGTACCTCGGCCAACGCTGGTAGCGGGATATGCGGCGGCAGTACGCGGTCGAGAATGCCGTCGCGGCGCATGTAGGCGTGGGCCAGCACGTAGTCGCCGATGGTCTGCGATTGGCGCAGGCCGCCGCAGTGGCCGATCATCAGCCAGCAATGCGGGCGCAGCACGGCCAGGTGGTCGGTGATGTTCTTGGCATTGGACGGACCGACGCCAATGTTGACCAGGGTGATGCCGTGGCCATCCTCAGCCTGCAGGTGGTAGGCCGGCATCTGGTAGCGGTGCCAGACCACGTTTTCGATGATCGCCTGCATCTCACCTTCGGCCATGCCGCGCTCGATCACCACGTTGCCCGGCAACACCATGCGGGTGAAACGCGAGTCGCCCACCAGCATGTCCAGGCCGTGGCGAATGAACTGATCGACGTAGCGGTGATAGTTGGTCAGCAGGATCCACGGCTGCACGTGGCGCCAGTCGCTGCCGGTGTAATGCTGGATGCGCTTGAGGGAGAAGTCGGTGCGCGCCGCGTCGAACAGCGCCAGCGGCAGCGGATCGATGTTCTCCCAGTCGTACAGGCCATCGGCGGTGCCGTCGGTGGCAGCGGACAGGTCGGTGCTGGGGAATACGCGCGCCAACTCGGCGGCGGTCACGCCACTGCCAGCCAGCTCATCACCGCCCTCGACCACGTACGGGTAGGGAATGTTCTGCTGGCTGCGGCCGACTTCCACACGCAGGGTGAAGTCGTTCATCAGCGGACGCAGCTGCTCCAGCAGGTATTTTCGGAAGGCCGCCGGCTGGGTCACGGTGATGGCGTAGGTGCCCGGCACCTGCACCTTGGCGTAGGCGCGCACGGTGGTCGGCACCTCGCCCTGGCACAGGTAGGTCAGGCGCAATTCGGGATAACGGAACAGGCAGTGTTCGCTGGCATCGGGGCGGATGCGCTCCTTGAGGTAACGCTTGAGCGCCTGGCTCAACGCACCGGTGGCCTCCTGGTGCAGGGCGGCGAGACGGTCGACCGCCTCTTCGGGGGTGTGGGCAATGATGAAATCATCTGAGCAGGCTTTCACAGTGCATCTTCCTGACTGAACGTACGCCCCTATCTTGCCTGCATACGGTGACGAAAACATAGCGCGACAGGCCTCGCGCATCACTGCTAGCGACTAGGCTTGGATCAACTCGTCAGAGGTCACCATCATGCCCCGTGCAATCGTTCTGCTGTTGGCCATGGCCTCATGCTCAAGCATTCAGGCCGGTGAACTCGACGGTCATTACCGGGCAACCCTCGACGGCCAGCCAAGCGAGCTGATCCTGCGTCAGAGCGGCGCCGTGGTAGAAGGCGAGTATGTGGAAAGCCAGCGCCTGCGCCTGATCGTCAAAGGCCGCTACGACGGCAAGCTGCTGCGTGCCGAAATCAGCGACCCACAGACCGGTCTGCTACTGGCCAACATGAACGCCACCTATGCCAATGCCATGCTCAATACCAGCATCGCCGCGCGCGATCCACGCAACGGCGAAGTGTTGGAGCGCCAGGCCTTGTTCCATCGCGAAACGGCGGCAACGGCGGCGACGCCATCCAGTGCAGGCGCTAGGGACCCGGCACTGGTCGGCATCTGGATGCATGAGAAGATCATCAACAGCGGCGGCACCAACTTCGCCTCGTTCAACACCCTGATGACCCTGCAGTTGAACGCCGATGGCAGCGTCACCCAGTGGGCTCGCTCGGTCGGCGGCGGCAACGACTGGAACTACGACAGCCCTGGCGAGGTGCAGTACAGCGGCCACTGGCGCAGCCAGGACGGCATGCTGATGGTGCGCCTGACAGGCGCCGCCGACTATCAACCCGCCGCCTATTACCGCTTCAGCGACCCGTACCTGGTCACCGAAAGCAATACCGGCAAGATGATCTGGCAGCGCCGCCGTTAGCGCAAAAGTCGCGCAGCGACGCCTTCCTTAATGCTCCTCTCCCTCCGGGAGAAGGTGGCGCGAAGCGCCGGATGAGGGCAGGCATGCAGCACAGGCTTTCATCATCCAGAACGCTTCTTAGCGCATGACCGTCAGAGCGACGAGGTCAGGCCGGCTGGTGCAGACGCACGTTGAACAGCGGCCCCTGACTGAAACGCGACAGCGCCTTGGCAGCGGCCAGCACGCCCAGGTCGATCAGCGGTTCGATCAGGATCACGCTCATGTAGGCCAGGCCGAAGCTGCCCACGGCCGCCAGGTTTTCGCTGGAGAAACCGTGGCCGTAGAAGGCCCAGAACGCCACCCAGGCAACGATGCCGCCCTGATAAGCGGTCGAAAGCGCCAGCGCCTGCTTGTAGGAAAGATCGATGTAGGCGGTGCCCGGCGCGACGATGCGCTTGGCCAGCAGGCTGATGCCCCACAGTGGGATCAACAGCGTGGTGACGTTCATGCCGTACTGCGGCAGGTCGAACGGGGCGAACAGCAGCCCTTGCAGCAGCAGACCTGCCGCCAGGCCAATGCCCGCGGCACCGGCACCGAACAGCAGGAGCAGGGTCGAACCGAGGATCAGATGAACCTCGGAAACGCCCACCGCATGATGCGGGAACACTTCGAAAAAGCAGAACACCAGGGCGGTGGTCAGCAGGCTGCGCAGCGCCAGGGCAGCGACACCGCCGTTGTTGCGTACGCTGTCCAGGGCGAGTTTGGCGGTCAGGCCGAAGGCAGTGACGGCCGTTGCGTAGCTAAGCAGGATCTTGGCGCCTTCGACGACGTCCGGTTCGATATGCATGCGAGTTCCTTTGCCGCGCCCACCGCGCGACGATTCGGATGGAGGGTGGGCGAAACGCCCGTTGTCGATGGCAGGTCTCCTGGCTCACGGCTTGACACTTCGCCCGCCTTCCCGACCGAAGTCAGTGGCATGAGGGCATCGTTCGCCGCTTACAGTTGCGGGGGCAGCCAGGGCATTGGCGAGATTCGCCGCACCCTGTTCCCTTTTCATCCGCGTCACAAGCGTGCACGCAGAACCATCGGCCGCAAGATTACTCGCCTGCCCGGCTAAAAAACAGCGCACCAGGCAATCCGCCCTCGGCACTCGCTCAGGCCAGGTGGGGCGTGCTGCGCGCCAGCAGCGCCTCGACGTCAACACCGCGCGGCAGGGTGCCGTAGACGCGACCACGGCCTTCCAGGCGGCTGGCGATGAAGGCATCGGAGACGGTAGCGTTGCCCGCCTCCAGCAGCAGCTTGGCCTGCAGCGCGACGGCCATGTCTTCGGTGAGCTGGCGGGCGCGGTACTGGATATCGGCCGTATCAGCGAAATCTGCCTTGAGCCTCTGGATATGCGCTTTCAAGCGGGCATCGCCGTGGCCATCACCCAGCTCGGCGAACAGCGCGTCGAGCACGCCCGGCTCCTTGGACAGGGCACGCAGCACGTCCAGGCATTGCACGTTGCCCGAGCCTTCCCAGATCGAGTTGACCGGCGCTTCACGATACAGGCGCGGCATGATGGTTTCCTCGACGTAGCCGGCGCCGCCCATGCACTCGCTGGCCTCGTAGATCATTTCCGGCGCGCGCTTGCAAATCCAGTACTTGCCCACCGCAGTGACCAGGCGGGCAAACTTGTCTTCCTGCGCGTCATGCGGGTTATCGAGCGCACGGCCCATGCGCATGCACAGCGCCAGCGCGGCTTCGCTCTCCAGCGCCAGGTCGGCCAGCACGTTCTGCATCAGCGGCTGGTCGGCGAGCAGCTTGCCGCCGACCTGGCGGTGTGCGCAGTGGTGCGCGGCCTGGGTCAGCGCCTGGCGCATCAGGCTGCTGGAGCCGACCATGCAATCGAAGCGGGTCATGGCCACCATCTCGATGATGGTCGGCACGCCACGTCCTTCCTCGCCGAGCATCCAGGCGAAGGCACCTCGATATTCCACCTCGCTGGAGGCGTTGGCCCAGTTGCCCAGCTTGTTCTTCAGACGCTGGATGTAGAACGCGTTGCGCGTGCCATCCGGCCGGTGACGCGGCAGCAGGAAGCACGACAGGCCCTTGTCGGTGTACGCCAGGGTGAGAAAGGCGTCGCACATCGGTGCCGAGCAGAACCATTTGTGGCCCACCAGTTCATAGCCCTGTCCCGGCCCGCCAAGACCGATGGGATAGGCCCGCGTGGTATTCGCGCGCACATCGGTGCCGCCCTGCTTCTCGGTCATGGCCATGCCGATGGTGACGCCGGCCTTCTGCTCCATCGGCAGGTTGCGTGGGTCGTACTGACTGGCGAGGATCTTCGGCAGCCACTGCTCGGCCACGTTGGGTTGCAGGCGGATGGCCGGCACAGCGGCGAAGGTCATGGTCAGCGGGCAGCCGCTGGCCGCTTCGGCCTGACTGTGCATATAGGTCAGCCCGGCGCGGGCGACATGAGCGCCGGCGCGCGGATCTGTCCAGGGCAGCGACGGCAAGCCGTGCTCCACCGCCGTGCGCATCAGTTCGTGGTAGGCCGGGTGAAACTCCACCAGATCGATACGGTTGCCGTAGCGGTCGTGGCTCTTGAACACCGGTTTGTTCTCGTTGGCGAGAAAGCCGGCCTGCATCAGGGCACCGCCTGCCAGGGCGCCATAAGCGCTCAAGCGTTCATCCGCCCAGGCGCCGTCGTAGCGGCGAATCCACTCCTGCAACGGCAGGTCGAGGCGATAGAGATTGGCGCCATCGAGGCTCGGCACCTGGTTGAACACTTCATGGGTTTCGGCGTGCAGACTGGGTTTCATCGCGCGGGCTCCTCGGCGCCGACGGCGCGCAGGCAGAAGGTGGCAAGGCTGGCGCTGACCTGCGCCAGCTCAAGAGTGGGTTGGCCCGCTTCGCGAGCGGCGCGGGCAGGTGGCGACAGCGGCCCCACCAGCGCTTCGGCAATGGCGCCGACCAGACAGGCCGCCATCAGGCTGATCGGCTCGACTCGAAACTCGCCGGCAGCGGCGCCCTCCTCCAGCAGGTCACTGAACAGTTCGGCGTAGGCTTCGCGATAGAGCAGGCGCTGCTCGTCGACTTCGGGGTCGACCGGTTCGGCGATCAACGCAAAGGCCAGACGGCGGCTATGCCAGGCGCGGGCAGCGAACTGCTCGAGGCCGATGCGCAGACGCTCACTGGGGCGGCCCGGCCCGCGCAAGGCAGCTGCCAGAGCATCCACCTCACGCTGGCTGGCGCTGGCAAAGACTTCGGCGGCCAGTTCACCCTTGCTGCGAAAGTGGCGATACAGGCTGCCGGTGGCGATGCCGACATCGTCGGCCAGCGCCTGCATGGTCAAAGCGGCGAAACCACCCTCGGCAACACGCAGCAGGGCGCAGTCGAGAATACGCGCGCGCAACGCCTGGTCGCGGTCGAGTCGAGCTTCGGTGGTGCGATAAGCCATGATCTGAATCCTGATTCACCTGCGCCCAGTGAATCAGGATTCAGACCATGGCTAAAGGGGCGATACGGCCAAACCTGCCGCCGAATCGGGAAAGAGGTTGCTCGTGCAAAGCTGCACTTGTAGGAGCCAGCTTGCTGGCGATCATCGATCTGACAGGCGCCAAGCATCGCCGGCAAGCCGGCTCCTACGGGGCGCAGCGACTTGATTACGCCCTGCGAAGAAGTGTCAGACCGGAGCGGCGCCACCGGAAACCGTCGCCGGGCGGCACAGCACCCAGTCATGCAGCAGCACGCGCAACTCGTCGAACTTCACCGGCTTCGCCAGGTAGTCGCTCATGCCCGCAGCCAGACAGCGCTCGCGGTCGCCACTGTGACTGTGCGCAGTGATCGCCAGCACCGGCAACTCGGCGCAGCCCGGCAGGGCGCGCAGTGCGCGACAGGTGGCAAAACCGTCCATCACCGGCATCTGGCAGTCGAGCAGCACTGCATCGACCGTCTCGCCGCGCAGCAACTCCAGCGCCTCGGCACCGTTGTCGGCAGTGCGCACGCGGTAGCCGAGCTTGAGCAACATGCCGCGGGTAACCAGCTGGTTGATCGCATTGTCCTCGACGATCAATACCGTGCATTGCTGTGCCTGGCGCTGCAGCGCCCCACCCCGCGGCCGTGCCGGGCGTACATCGCTGGCCTGTGGTTGCAGCGGCAGAGTCAGCGGCACATCGAGGCGAAAACGACTGCCCTGCCCCGATTGAGACTCGTGACTGAGACTGCCACCCAGCAGATCGACCAGTTGCCGACAGATCGCCAGGCCAATGCCCAAACCGCCGTACTTGCGGGTCATTGAACCGTCGAGCTGGTGGAAGCGCTGATACAGATCGCCCTCATGGACGAAACCGATACCACTGTCGCTGACCACCACACTCAGTGGCAGGTTGCTCCCCACGTTGCCGGCCCGGCCGACCTGCAACGTCACGCCGCCCTCGCTGGTGAACTTGATGGCGTTGTCCAGCAAATAGCCCAGCGCCTGCGCCAGCTTGGTCGCGTCCCCTTCCAGGGTGTCGGGCAGGTTGTCATCGAGCTCCAGGGTGAACGTCAGCCCCTTGTCTTCGGCGCGCGACGCATACTGGGCACGCAGGCCATCGAACAGCCCACGCAGGCTGAACGTCTCACGTCGCGGATAGAGTTTGCCGGCCTGCAGCTCGGTGAGCGCGAGGATGTCGTTGACCATGCGCATCATGTCGCGTGCGGACGCTGCTGCGGTCTTCTGGTACTGCTCCAGTTCGATGTCCATCTTCACCGTCTGCATCAGCTCCAGTGAGCCAATTACCCCGTTCATCGGCGTACGCAGCTCATGGGTCACGGTGGCGAGGAATTCGTCCTTGAAGCGGTTGCTGTCCGCCAGTTCCTGGTTCAGCGTTTCGAGCTTGCGTCCGGCCTCCTGGAGAATGCGCGTACGTTCTTCCTTCATCGCGTTGATGCGGTCGGCCAGCGCCAGCGACAGCAGGCCCACCTCCAGCGCCGAGCCAATCTGGCTGGCGTACATGGTGAGAAAGACATTCGGCAGGTAGCCCAGCACCATCAGCGTGTTGACGAGGCCGCCGATGAGAAAGGCGGTCCAGGCGAAGATGAAGTAGCGTGCCACGCGCATGCCGCGCAGCCAGGCCAATACCCCGGCAGCGGAGATCACCACGGTGAACAACAGCGCAAGGTAGGTGGCAAGACGCAGTGCGGTCGCATAGCTGACGCTCAGTGCCAGGATCATCACCACGGCACCACAGGCCATGAGCAGCAACAACAGGCGGTCGACCCAGGGACTATGCTCGGAGGTGTGCAGGAAACTACGGGCGAACTGACAGCCGAACAAGGCGGCCGAACCGATCAGGAAGGGGGTTGCGGCGTTGGCCCACCAGGGACTGTTGGGCCAGAAATACTCGATGCCGGCACCGTTGACCGAGACCTGATACAGGCCGAACGAGGCAATGTAGAGAATGTAATAAAGGTAGCTGGTGTCGCGCACGCTGAGGAAGATGAACAGGTTGTAGACCAGCATCACCAGCAACACACCGTAGATGATGCCGAGCACGTAGATGCGTCCCGGTTGCTCTTCCAGGTAGGCATTGGGCGCCCACAGGGTCAACGGCGCCTGGATCGAGCCCTGGCTTTCCAGGCGCAGATAAATGCGCTTTTCCTGGTTTGGCTCGAGGTTCAATTCAAAGAGGTAGTTGTTCTGCCGGATCTGCCGGCTGTCGAAGGGCAAGGCATCGCCGGTACGTTGAGCCAGGGCGAAGCCGCCGGCTTCGCTCGGCAGATACAGCTCCAGATGATCGAGCGGCGGATAGGCCAGCTCCAGCAACCAGTTGCGCGGGCCCTGCGCCTGCTGCGGCAGGTAGTGCATATCCAGTCGCAGCCAGAACACCGAACGCGAATAGCCGGCATTGAGCACAGGCTTGTCATGCAGGCGGAAACTGCCTTGCACGGCCGGCGAGGCAACATCGTCGATGCTGGCGTCGCCACGTACGTCCTCGAACACGTACATGCTCTGCCCCAGCGGCAGTGCACGCGTCTGTTCGTCGAAGGTAACGGCGCCCACGAGCGAGGAAAAAACGAAGCTCACGATGAGCAGGAGCAGCCGGTACATACGACTCCAGAACCCTGTCGAACGGTGCCCAGGCCCCCATTAGCCCATCAGATGGCACCGTCACGCACGGCAGACTTATATTCGAATCGCCCTACTCTAGGGACTGTTGGGTCGCTTTTCCAGATTCAGACGGCAGTTTAAGCAGCGCTTCACCTATGGCCTCGGCCAGGTACTGCAGGGAAAATACGCCGCCATAGGTCCAGGTCGAGGGCATCGCGGCGAAGCGCTGCTCACGCACGAAAGGCATCGCCTGCCACAGTGGCGAGGCGAACAACTGCGCCTCCTGGGCAAAGGGTTCGATATGCAGCACGACACCCTCTTTGATGCGACCGAGCGCAGTGATCGGTACCTGAGTGGTGCCCCAGGGGCTTGGCGCCAGGTCCATGGCCTGCTGCAGGCCGAGCAGCGCCAGCGCATGTTGCGGCATGGAGTTGGGGCCATTGATGAAGGCGGCTGTCGGCGACGAGAACCGAATCACCGTGACCGCCGGCAGGCGCTCCCGGTAATGTGCCCGTAGCTGCTCACGCAACTGCGCCAGTTCGGCGTCCATCGCCTGCAGGCGTTGCTCGGCCAGCGCCTCGCGCCCCAGCGAGCGCGCCAGATCGAGAAACGCCTCGCGCTGCACCTGCTGATTGTCATGCTCCTGGCTGAAACCCTGATACACCTGCACCGGTGCGATACGTTCGAGCAACGGACGAATGTCCTCCAGCAAAGGCGCAATGACGATCAGATCGGGCTGCAACTCGGCCAGCAACTCGAGGTTGGGCTCCAGGCGCGAGCCGGCCGACGGCACACCTTCAGGCAGCATTGGCCGCACCACCCAGGCGCGGTAGTCGCCGGCATCGGCCACGGTCAGCGGGGTCACGTCGAGCATCAGCAGGTGCTCGGTGGCCTCCCAGCTCAATGCCGCCACCCGTGGCGCGGCGCTGGCCCAGGCAGGCGTCAGCCAAAGCAGTAGAAAGCCAAGCAACCAACGCTTCACGCCAACCTCCCACGAATGAGCAGGAAGACGAAGTAGCCCCCACATAACACCGACGCAACAATGCCCACCGGAATCTGCAGCGGGAAGATCAAGGTGCGACCGACCCAGTCCGCCAGCAGCATCAGTACCGCGCCCAGCGAGGCTGCCAGCAACAGCTGCGGCATCACCCGACGCGCGCCGAGCATCACCGCGATATGCGGGGCCAAAAGCCCCAGGAACGCCACCGGCCCGAGCAGGCTGGTGACCAGCGCACACAGCAGTGCCACCAGCACCAGCAGCGCCAACCGTAAGCGCGGCACGTTCAGGCCACGGCTGGCGGCTACTCCGTCGCCGATGCCGATCAGCGTCAGCGCGCGCTGAAACAGCAGCGCCAGGGCGCCGAACAGCAGCACGCCAAATGTCAGCCACAACGCCTGCGCGGGTGTGGCGCGATAGGTGGAGCCGGCCAGCCAGCCGAGCAACGCGAACGAGTCCCCAGTCCCCTTGGCCAACACGAACTGCAAGGCAGCGTTGAGCAGCGCGCCAAGGGAAATCCCCAACAGCGCCATCAACGCCGGTGAGTAGTGATGGCGCCGCCCCAGCAGCATCAATACTGCCAGCACCGCCAGGCTACCGACGAAGGCCGCCAGCGGTGCGACCGCGCCGAACACCGTGCCACCGAAGACGATCAGTGCCAGCATCACCGCCAAGGTGGCCCCCGCGGAAAGGCCGAGGATATCCGGGCTGGCCAGCGGGTTACGCAGCAGCCGCTGCAGCAACAGACCGGAAATCGCCAAGCCGGCGCCAGCTGCAGCCGCAGTGAGCACGCGCGGCCAGCGTAGCGACCAGACCAGCGCCGACGGCCACTGCAGACGCCAGCCGTCGACACCACGCGCCAGCCCGAGCGCCACGGTCAACGCCAGTAGGGCGAGGGCCGCCACCCACAGCGCACTGCGCCAGCTGAAACGCTCGGCGCCTCGCGGCAACTGCAGGCCGCGCGGGTCTTCCGCCGCCAGGTGCCGGCGCGCCAGCCACAACAGTACCGGCGCACCGATCAACGCTGCTGCGGCACCACTGGGTACCATCTGGCCGCTGACACTATTGGCCAGCAGCGCCAGAACGTCAGTGCCGAGTAGCAGCAAGGCGCCGAGCAGTGCGCTGTAGAAAAGCTCGTCACGCGCCGTGCGGGCGCCGAGCATCTTCGCCATGTTCGGCGTGAGCAGGCCGATGAAACCGATCAGGCCGACCGCCGTGATCGACACCGAGCACAGCCACAGCGCCGCCAGAAACAGCACCAGCATCACCGGCCACAGCGCCAGACCACGGGCCTGGGCAGCATCGCCACCAAGCTGCAGCAGGCTCAACGGTCGCGGCGCCAGAATCAGCAGCGGCACTGCCAGCAACAGTTTGGGCCACAGCCACTGCACCCAGTGCCAGTCGATCTGCGCCAGGTCCCCCGCGCCCCAGACGAACAAGCCCTGGGTGTACTGGTTGTTGATCAGCACCAGCCCGGCGGCCAACGCACCGAGCAGCAAGTTCATGGCCATGCCGCCCAGCACCAACGGCAGCCCGCCAATGCCGCTGCGCCCGGCAATCAGCAGCACCAGGCCGACCGCCACCAGCGCGCCAACCAGCGCCGCCCACTGCCCGTGATTGGCGGCGAACGCCGGCACCAGCAAGGTGGCCAGGACCAGCCCGAGCCATGCCCCGGACGAGGCGCCGATGGTCATGGGGGAAACCAGACGATTCTGCGTGATCTGCTGCAGCAGGCTGCCGGACAAACCCAGCGCAGCGCCCGTCAGCAGCGCCATGCTCAGCCTGGGCAGCGCTGACAATTGCAGCTGGAGAAACGCGAAGCCGTGCTCGGCAGAATCGAGCATCGCCCACAGTTCGAACGGATCAAGATCGGCCGCCAGCCACAGATGCAGCAGTGCCAGGGGCAGCAACGCGAGCAGCGTCAGAAGGTGGCGTGACGGCGCCGAAACAGCCGTCATGCTCAGGCCACCACGGCAATCTTGCGGGCGCTGCCGGGCTGCTCGATCAGTTCGATATCGATGTCATAGAGCTGGCTGAGCAACGGCCCGCTGAGCAGCTCGTCCGGGCTGCCGTCGAAGAAGATCCGCCCCTGCTTGAGAGCGATCACCCGGTCGGCATGCCGCGCGGTGAGGTTGATGTCGTGGAGGATGGCGACGATGCCGCGTCCGCTGTCGCGATTGAGTTGGCGCAGCAGGCCCATCAACTCGTACTGGTGGGCCAGGTCCAGCGCCGAGGTCGGCTCGTCGAGCAAAAGCAGCGGCGATTGCTGGGCCAGCAGCATGGCGACCCAGGCGCGCTGGCGCTCGCCGCCGGAGAGACTGTCGGCCAGGTGATCGGCGTAGTGGGCGACATCGGTCTGGGCCAGCGCCTGGTCAACGGCCGCATGGTCCTCGGCGCGCCAGCGACCGAGCAGCCCGCGCCAGGGAAAGCGCCCCAGGCGCACCAGTTCACGTACGGTCAGGCCGGCGACATCGGGCAGATGCTGCGGCAGGAAGGCCACGCGCCGGGCAAAGTCACGGGCGGAAAAACCCTCCAGAGCACGCCCGTCCAGCTGCAGCGAACCTCGGGTCGGCTCCAACTGACGTGCCAGCAGGTTCATCAGGGTCGATTTGCCCGAGCCGTTGTGGCCGAGGATCACGGTGAAGCGATCACCTTCCAGATGCAGCTCGTCCACCGCAAGCGTCACCCGCTCGCCACGACGGACTTCGATATCACGCAGGTTCAGCATGCCTGGGCCAGCTCCTTGGGCAGGCCAATCGGTGCCCGGCGATGGCCGGCACGCCAGGGCAGGCTGGGACAAATCACATCGAGCAGGTGATGGAGGTCTTGCATCGCGGTGAACCCGGACGACGACGGCTGTAACAGAGGGCGAATTTAATCATCGATACGCACCTGCATCAAATTATCATTCGCCATTAAAGACTCAGGCCGCCTTAGGCTTGCGCACCAGCACCGGAAACAGCGCAGCGGTCAGCAGCAGGCCGACGGCACCGACCCAGAACGGCATGGCCTGGCCGTAATGGCTGACCAGCAGGCCCGCGCCATAGGCCGAGCCCATGTTGCCCAGGCACTGGAAGATGTTGATCTTGCTGAAGTCCACCGCATAGTGCTCTGGCGAACTGAGCTCGAACAGCAAGGCATCGAGGCGCACGGTGACCTGATACAGCGCCCAGCCGAACAGCACGCGGCCGAGCAGGATCAGCCACTGATCACCGAAACCTTGTATGAAGGTGGCCGCCGCGCCCAGCAGCAAACCGGCAAGAATGCCCTCACGGGTGTTGCCCTGCTTGGTCGCGCGGCGCCCCCACCACAGCGCCAGCACCGCCACGGCGCCGGGCAGCGCATAGACGAAGCCGGCCGCCATCTCGCTGTTCCAGTGCGCCACCTGCTGCCAATAAACGGCAAAGAACGGCCGGGTGACGTAACCGACGAAATAGAACAGCAGCATCACCAGGCACAGCCGGTAGATGGCCGGCAGGCTGCGCGACTCGTTTCTCACCGGTGCCTCTTCGTTCGCCGGCTGCTCACCCGGTGCCGGCAGGTAGCCGCGCACCAGATGCATGCAGATGGCCATCTGGATGAAGTCGCCGGCGGCCATCACCAGGAACACGTCGCCGATGTTCATGATCTGCAGAATCAGGCCACCCAGCGCGGCGCCGAGAATGGCGCCGAAGTGCACCACCACCGACAACGTGCCAATGGTCTGAGTGTGGTTGTCCTGCTGCTGCAGGCTCATCACGTAGGGGTACATCAGCAGGTAGCTGCCCTTGAACACCACCATCAGCAGCGACACCACCCAGAACAGCGGCAGCGAGTCGATGAAATAGCAGGCAGCGGTCAGGCTGCCGGCCATTAGCTGCGCGCTGATCAGGATGCGCACCGGGTGCACGCGCTTGGCCAG
Source organism: Pseudomonas sp. EggHat1 (assembly GCF_014892995.1). Lineage (NCBI taxonomy): Bacteria > Pseudomonadati > Pseudomonadota > Gammaproteobacteria > Pseudomonadales > Pseudomonadaceae > Pseudomonas > Pseudomonas sp. EggHat1. The sequence continues at coordinate 214,362 of NZ_JACKQK010000002.1, read as the reverse complement.
GCGCGCCCAGAGCGGGAACACCGACATCACCACCAGGCTGACCACAGCCAGATAGAGGCCGACATGCTGCTCCGGCGGGTTGTCGAAACGCTCGGCGAAATACTGCGGATAAAAAGGAATGATCAGGTTATCGGTGATCACCGCCAGGGCGGTCATCATGATCAGGCAGGTACGCAGCGTCATCGGAGGCATTCGGGCAAGGCGGCAGGGCCGCGCATGATGCCATTCCCAACCCGATTAATGCCAATACAGACGAGAATCAGAAAGGCTACCAACCGGCATGGCGTGCAGCGACTCAAGGCCTGTTAGTGATAAGCTCGCGCACCATGAAAACGCCAAACTCCCGCCCCGTAGTGCTCTGCATGTCCGGTCACGACCCCAGCGGTGGTGCCGGCCTGCAGGCCGATATCGAAGCCCTGCTGGCTCAAGGTTGCCACGCCGCCCCGACGGTGACCGCCCTGACCGTGCAGGATACCGTCAACGTCTCCGACTTCCGCGTGCTCGACCGCGACTGGGTGCTGGCCCAGGCCCGCGCGGTAATCGCCGACATGCCGGTGGCCGCCGTCAAACTGGGCATGCTCGGCTCAGTGGACATGGTCGACACCGTGCTCGAGGTGATGAGCCAACTGCCGGGTGTACCCCTGGTCTGTGACCCGGTACTGCGCGCGGGCGGCGGCGGCTCGCTGGGCAAGGACGACGTCGGTTATGCCATGCGCGAGCGCCTGTTCGCCGCGTCCACCATCGCCACACCGAACCTGCCGGAAGCGCGCATCCTCGCCGAGTTGCCGCAAGGCAGCGCCGACGAATGCGCCGAAAAGCTGTTGCCTTTCATCGAGCACCTGCTGATCACCGGCGGCCATGGCGACGAAGCCGAAGTGCACAACCGCCTGTACTGCCGCGACGGCAGCCGTCACACATTCACCTGCGCACGCCTGCCGGGCAGCTACCACGGTTCCGGCTGCACCCTGGCCAGCACCCTGGCCGGCCGCCTGGCGCTGGGCGAGGAACTGGTGAGTGCCGTGAAAAGCGCCCTGGATTACACCTGGCGCACCCTGCGCGACGCCGAGCAACCCGGCCACGGCCAGTACGTGCCGCGCCGTCTGCCTTTGGATTTTTCCCAGTGAAGAGCCGTTCGTGAACCTGCGCGGTCTTTACGCCATCACCGACACACCACTGCTGGCCGGCGGCAAGCTGCTGCCCTACGCCGAAGCGGCGCTGGTCGGCGGCGCACGTCTGCTGCAGTACCGCGACAAGTCGGGCGACACTGCACGCCGCTTCGACGAAGCCCAGGCCCTGGCCGAGCTGTGCCAGCGCCACGGCGCCACACTGATCATCAACGATGACCTGGAGCTGGCTGCACGCCTGGGCGTCGGCCTGCACCTGGGCCAGAGCGACGGCTCGCTGGCCGCCGCCCGCGCCCGCCTCGGCGCTGACACCGTGATCGGCGGCACCTGCCATGCCCAACTGGAACTGGCCGAGAGCGCCGTCGCCGAGGGCGCCAGTTACATCGCTTTCGGCCGCTTCTTCAATTCCAACACCAAACCCGGCGCTCCGGCTGCCACCGTGGAGTTGCTGGACGAGGCGCGTGCGCGTTTTGCCCAGCCCATCGTCGCCATCGGCGGCGTGACCCTGAGCACCGCGCCCAGCCTGATCACCCGCGGCGCCAGCATGGTCGCCGTGATCCACGCCCTGTTCGCTGCGGACTCCGCCACCGAGGTGGAAGACCGCGCCCGCGCCTTTGCCGCGCTGTTCGTCTGATTCGTTTCCAGAGAGACCTGCCATGTCCCGTTCAGAAATCCTCTTCGCCAATGCCCAGAAACACATCCCCGGCGGTGTCAACTCGCCGGTGCGCGCCTTCCGCAGCGTCGGCGGCACGCCGCTGTTCTTCAAGCACGCCGAAGGCGCCTATGTCGTGGACGAAGACGATAAGCGTTACGTCGATTACGTCGGCTCCTGGGGCCCGATGATCCTCGGCCACAGCCACCCGGACGTGCTCGACTCGGTGCGTCGCCAGCTGCAGCACGGCCTGTCGTACGGCGCGCCGACCGCGCTGGAAACCGAGATGGCCGAGCTGGTGTGCAGCCTGGTGCCGTCGATGGAGATGGTGCGCATGGTCAGTTCCGGCACCGAAGCGACCATGAGCGCCATCCGCCTGGCCCGTGGCTATACCGGCCGCGACAGCATCATCAAGTTCGAGGGCTGCTACCACGGTCACTCCGACAGCCTGCTGGTCAAGGCCGGCTCTGGCGCACTGACCCAGGGCGTGCCGAACTCCGCTGGCGTGCCGGCGGCTTTCGCCAAGCACACCCTGACCCTGCCGTTCAACGACATCGACGCCGTGGCCGAATGCCTGGCGCAGGTTGGCCAGGAAGTCGCCTGCATCATCGTCGAGCCCGTGGCCGGCAACATGAACTGCGTGCCGCCGGCGCCGGGCTTCCTCGAGGGCCTGCGCGAGCAGTGCGACAAGCATGGCGTGGTACTGATCTTCGACGAAGTGATGACCGGTTTCCGTGTCGCCCTCGGCGGTGCCCAGGCGCACTACGGCGTCACCCCGGATCTGACCACCTTCGGCAAGATCATCGGCGGCGGCATGCCGGTGGGCTGCTTTGGCGGCAAGCGCGCGATCATGGAATGCATCGCCCCGCTCGGCCCGGTCTACCAGGCCGGCACCCTGTCGGGCAACCCGCTGGCCATGGCCGCTGGCCTGACCACGCTGAAGCTGATCAGCCGTCCGGGCTTCCACACCGAGCTCACCGACTACACCTCGCGCATGCTCGCCGGCCTGCAGGAGCGCGCCGATGCCGCCGGCATTCCCTTCGTCACCACGCAGGCAGGTGCCATGTTCGGCCTGTACTTCAGCGGCGCCGACGACATCGTCACCTTCGCCGACGTGATGGCCAGCGACAGCGCACGCTTCAACCGTTTCTTCCACCTGATGCTGGACGGCGGCGTATACCTGGCCCCGAGCGCCTTCGAAGCGGGCTTCACCTCCATTGCCCACGGCGACAAGGAACTGGAAATTACCTTCGCCGCCGCCGAGCGCGCCTTCGCCGAGCTGAAAAAAGACTGATGCAATACAGCACTGCCTTCAGTGATGCGTTACTGGCACTGGCCTGCGCCGCCTGCGTCTGGATTGTCGGTCGGGCGCGCGGACGCTACGGCGAGGGCGACCAGCCGGCGCTGTTCTGCGCCCTGCTCGGCTTCCTGCTGCCGGCCGCAGCGGCCAGCGTCGGTGTGATTCGCTACGGCTTCGACCCAAGCTGGCAGCCCGCGCACCTGTGGCTGAGCCAGGCCAGCAGCTTTCTCGGCCTGCCACTGCTCGGCGCTGCTGCATTGGCGCTGGGGCGCGGCTGGGCCTGGAGCCGGCCGAACTGGGGGCGCATCCTGCTCGGGCTGTGTGCATTCTTCGAACTGTTCCGCCAGCTTGGCTACCTGGAGGACTACCGCCTGGCGCTGAACCTGGCCACGCTGGTACTGATCCTCTATGCCGGCGCGGTCCAATGGCCACGCCGCGCGCCAGTGATCAGCGCAGCCGTGGTGGTGGGCCTGTTTCTGTTGGCCGGCCTGGCGGTCGGCACCAACGGAGTGATCGGGCCACTGCGCCGCATCGACCTGTTTCACGTGCTGCTGGCGCCGGCTTATCCGCTGCTGGCATGGCTGCTGCTGAGCCTGCCGGGGAGCGCGAAACGACAGACCGGGTAAAGCCTTTGTAACAAGCGCGCGGTTTATTCCATAATGCGACGGTCGGCACGTTCTGCGCCGACCGGGCACGTCACCCGACCTGAACTGCCGAGGTCCCGTTATCCAGATGAACCGCACCGGCCGCACCCTGTCACTGGGCTGCCTGTTGCTTTTCCTCCCGCTGTTTGCGTTTGCAGGCGGCAATTCCCTGCTGATCCCCGCCAGCGGCAGCTGCGCGCTGAACGCCTCCCCCGAAGAAATGCCCGATGCCCTGGCAAGCTGCCAGGAAATGGCGCGCACCGGCAACATGCAGGCCGCTTATGAGCTGGGTGAATACTATTACGACGGCAAACGCACCCCACGCGATCTCAAGCAGGCCCTGACCTGGTTCGAACGCGCCTCACTGCAGGGCCATGCAGAAGCCCAGCTGCGCCTGGGCACCATGTTCTTCCGTGGCGAAGGCGTACCGGCCAACAACGTGCAGGCCTACATCGTCTTGAAGATGGCATCGGTCAATGGCTCGGACGAAGCCATGGATAGCGCTGATCTGGTATCGGCGCAGATGCGCCGCGATGAACTGGAAATCGCCAGCCAGGTGCTGGGGCAGATTTTCCGCAGCTACCTGCTGGAGCTGCAGACCGCCGAAGGTCGCTCGCCCTTCGCGCCGCTGCCCTGACCCCACAGGGCTGGCCGGGCGGCGTTCCGCTTCAGCCCACCAAGTGGCATCGCAATAAAGATGGTGGGCTGAAGCCCACCCTACTTAGCTATAGCCTGTGGCTTGTGCTCACTTGTCCGGCATCGGCATGGGGAACGGCATCACGTTGCCGCCGCCCTTGGCCTCGCTGATCTTCGCCGTGCCCAGACGCTCTACCTCGTCGATGCGAATGATCGCGTGCATTGGCACGAAGCTGCGCACCACACCCTCGAATTGCGCCTTGAGCTTCTCCTCGCTGGGGTCGACCACCAGTTGGCTACGCTCGCCGAAGACGAACTCCTCTACTTCCAGAAAGCCCCACAGATCGCTCTGATAGATCTGCTTGGCGTACATCTCGTACACCTGACCCTGGTTGAGGAAAATCACCTTGTAGATGGGATCGCGCTTGCTCATGAAGACTCGAAGTGAGGAAAAACGGGGCGCGCAGAATAGCACAGCGCCGCATGCGTAGCCCGGATGCAATCCGGGGACGGACGACGCAAGGCCCCGGATTGCATCCGGGCTACGGGAACGGAGCGGTAGCATCCACTTTGGCACACGCCTATAATGCGCGGTCATTTTTTAACCACCTCAGACAGTGCCATGACCAAGAAGCTCTATATCGAAACCCACGGTTGCCAGATGAACGAGTACGACAGCTCGCGCATGGTCGACCTGCTGGGTGAGCATCAGGCCCTGGAGGTCACGGAAAAACCCGAAGACGCCGACGTCATCCTGCTCAATACCTGCTCGATCCGTGAGAAGGCGCAGGACAAGGTGTTCTCCCAACTCGGCCGCTGGCGCGAGCTGAAGCAGGCCAACCCGGACCTGGTGATCGGCGTCGGCGGCTGCGTGGCCAGCCAGGAAGGTGCGGCGATCCGCGACCGCGCACCCTATGTCGACGTGGTGTTCGGCCCGCAGACCCTGCACCGCCTGCCGGAGATGATCGACGCCGCACGCCTGACCAAGACCGCGCAGGTCGACATCAGCTTTCCCGAGATCGAGAAATTCGACCGCCTGCCCGAACCGCGCGTCGACGGCCCCAGCGCTTTCGTTTCGGTGATGGAAGGCTGCAGCAAGTACTGCACCTTCTGCGTGGTGCCCTATACCCGTGGCGAGGAAGTCAGCCGACCGCTGGTCGACGTGTTGATGGAAATCACCTCCCTCACCGAGAAAGGCGTGAAGGAAATCACCCTGCTCGGGCAAAACGTCAATGGTTACCGTGGCGAAACGCCGGACGGCCGTATCGCCGACTTCGCCGAGTTGCTGCATGCCGTGGCCGCGCTCGACGGCATCGAGCGCATCCGCTACACCACCAGTCACCCGCTGGAGTTCTCCGACGCGATCATCCAGGCACACGCCGAGATCCCGCAGTTGGTCAAATACCTGCACCTGCCGGTGCAGTCCGGCTCCGACCGTATCCTCGCGGCGATGAAGCGCAACCACACCGCCCTGGAATACAAGTCGCGCATCCGCAAGCTGCGCGCTGCCGTGCCGGACATCCTGATCAGCTCGGACTTCATCGTCGGCTTCCCCGGCGAGACCGAGAAGGACTTCGAGCAGACCATGAAGCTGATCGAAGACGTCGGTTTCGACTTCTCCTTCTCTTTCATCTACAGCTCGCGCCCCGGCACACCGGCCGCCGACCTGGTCGACGACACCCCGGACGAGGTGAAGAAGCAACGCCTGGCCCTGCTGCAGCATCGCATCAACCAGAACGGCTTCGAGAACAGCCGACGCATGGTTGGCACGGTGCAACGCATCCTGGTCAGCGACTACTCGAAGAAAGACCCGGGCATGCTCCAGGGCCGCACCGAGCAGAACCGCATCGTCAATTTCCGTTGCGACAATCCGCGCCTGATCGGCCAGTTCGTCGACGTCCACATCGACGACGCCCTGCCCCACTCCCTGCGCGGCACCCTGCTGGATGCCGGCACCCTCAACTAAAGCCGTAATTGCCCACACTTTGCGTTGTGGGCGACCGGCGTTATGCTGCCTTTCCATACCCAGACAAGTGACGATCACACCATCACCTTGAACGCCTCTCTAGAACCTCATCGTTTTACCCTCGAACCTTTCGAGGCTCGCCGTTTCGCCAATCTCTGTGGCCAGTTCGACGAGCATCTGCGCCTGATCGAAGAGCGCCTCGGCCTGGAAATCCGCAACCGTGGCAACCAGTTCGAGATGCTCGGCAGCACCGAAAAGACCCAGGCCGCCGAAACCCTGCTGCGCAAGCTGTACCGCGAAACCAAGGCCACCGAGCTGTCGCCCGATCTGGTGCACCTGTACCTGCAGGAATCCGGCGTCGAAGAGCTGGTCACCCCCAGCAACCTGCCGCAGGTGACCCTACGCACCAAGAAGGGCGTGATCAAGCCGCGCGGTGCCAACCAGCAGCTCTACGTCAAGGCGATCCTCGACAACGACATCAACTTCGGAATCGGCCCAGCCGGTACCGGCAAGACCTACCTGGCCGTAGCCTGCGCGGTGGACGCGCTGGAGCGTGAACAGGTGCGACGCATCCTGCTGGTGCGCCCGGCGGTCGAGGCCGGCGAGAAGCTCGGTTTCCTGCCCGGCGACCTGGCGCAGAAAATCGACCCTTACCTGCGCCCGCTGTATGACGCGCTGTACGAGATGCTCGGTTTCGAATACGTGGCCAAGCTGATCGAAAAGCAGGTGATCGAGATCGCGCCACTGGCCTACATGCGCGGCCGCACCCTTAACAACAGCTTCATCATTCTCGACGAGAGTCAGAACACCACCGTCGAGCAGATGAAGATGTTCCTCACCCGTATCGGTTTCGGCTCCACCGCCGTGATCACCGGCGACATCACCCAGGTCGACCTGCCGCGCGGCACCAAGAGCGGCCTGGCGCACGTCATCGAGGTGCTGCGTGACGTGCCCGGCATCAGCTTCACCCACTTCAAGCCCAAGGACGTGGTGCGTCACCCGCTGGTGCAGCGCATCGTCGAAGCCTACGAGCGCCATGACGCGCGCCTGCACGGCAAGGTCGACAGTCACGATGCTTGAGCTCGACCTGCAACTGGCCACTGACGGCCAGCACCCGGACGAAGCACAGCTGCGCCGCTGGTGCGAACTGGCGCTGCGCCAGCGCACGGCCGATTCCGAGCTGACCATCCGCCTGGTCGATGAGGCCGAGGGCCGCGAGCTTAACCACACCTGGCGGCACAGGGACTACGCCACCAACGTGTTGTCCTTCCCGGCCGAGATCCCCGACGGAATCCTCGATATTCCGCTGTTGGGCGACCTGGTGATCTGCGTGCCAGTGGTCGAGCGCGAAGCCGCCGAGCAAGGCAAGACGCCGGAGGCGCACTGGGCACACCTGGTGATCCACGGCTGCCTGCACCTGCTGGGTTATGACCATATCGAGGAAGACGAAGCCCTCGAGATGGAAGAACTGGAACGACAATTGCTCGCCGAACTGGGTCATCCCGACCCGTATGCGGACGACGAATCCCCTCCTGACAAGGACCCCGAGTAAAACGCCATGAGCGAAGACCGATCGAGCAACGAGCAGAAGTCCTGGTTCAACAAGCTGACCCAGGCTTTTGCTCATGAGCCGAGAAACCGCCAGGAACTGCTGGAAGTCCTGCGCGAAGCCCACCAGAACAAGCTGCTCGACAGCGAAGCACTGGCCATCGTCGAAGGCGCCATTCAGGTCGCCGACCTGCAGGTACGCGACATCATGGTGCCGCGCTCGCAGATGATCAGCATCAAGGCCAGCCAGACGCCCCGCGAGTTCCTGCCCGCCATCATCGACGCGGCGCACTCGCGCTACCCGGTGATCGGCGAGAGCCTCGACGACGTCATTGGCATTCTCCTGGCCAAGGATCTGCTGCCGCTGATCCTGCAGGGTGAACAACCCAACTTCAACATCAAGGACCTACTGCGCCCGGCCACCTTCGTGCCCGAGTCCAAGCGCCTGAACGTGCTGCTGCGCGAGTTCCGCGCCAACCACAACCACATGGCCGTGGTCATCGACGAATACGGCGGTGTTGCCGGCCTGGTGACCATCGAGGATGTACTCGAGCAGATCGTCGGTGACATCGAAGACGAGCACGATGTCGAGGAAGACGGCTACATCAAGCCGCTGCCCTCCGGCGACTACCTGATCAAGGCGCTGACGCCCATCGACAGCTTCAACGAAACCTTCGACAGCCAGTTCTCCGACGACGAGTACGACACCGTCGGTGGCCTGGTGATGAGTGCCTTCGGCCACCTGCCCAAGCGCAACGAAGTCACCGAGATCGGCGAGTTCCGCTTCCGCGTGCTCAACGCCGACAGCCGCCGCATCCACCTGCTGCGCCTGACCCCAGTCAGCCGCTGACGGCTGGTATCCGGGCCAGGGAATCACTGAAAAAGCCGTCATGCCCGCACCGGCGGGCATCCAGAACCAGCGGATCACCTGGGCTCCCGCCTTCGCGGGAGTGACGATAAGTGGCTTTTTCAGAACATCCCTACCACTTGCCGCCCGCCACTGCCTGCCCCTACCCTTGCGCCACCCCGATTCCAAGGATCTGCTCATGTTGCAATGGATCACTCGCCCGGGCTGGCCCGGCCACCTGCTCGCCTGCGGCGCTGGCGCCCTGACCACCCTGGCGCTCGCGCCTTTCGATCTCTGGCCATTGGCCGTGCTTTCCATTGCCCTGTTGTATTTCGGCCTGCGCCATCTGCGCCCCGGCCAGGCAGCGCTGCGCGGCTGGAGCTACGGCTTTGGCCTGTTCGCCGCCGGAACCAGCTGGGTATATGTCAGCATCCACGACTACGGTGCTGCATCACCGGCACTGGCCGGCATTCTCACCCTGGGCTTCGTCGCCGGCCTGGGCCTGTTGTTCGCCCTGACTGGCGCCCTATGGGCGCGCTGGATACGCCGCAACGAAGCACCACTGGCCGACGCCCTGGCGTTCGCCGCGCTATGGGTCGCACAGGAAGTGTTTCGTGGCTGGTTCCTCACCGGCTTTCCCTGGCTCTATGCCGGCTACAGCCAGCTCGACGGCCCGCTGAGCGGCCTCGTACCGGTTGGCGGCGTGTGGCTTTCGTCGTTCGTCATCGCCCTGTCGGCAGCGCTGATCATCAATCTGGAGCGCCTGCGCAAGCACAAACCACGCTACGTCTGCGCCCTGCTCCTGTTGCTGAGTCCCTGGATCGTCGGCCTGGCGCTGAAGGATCACCACTGGACCCGCGCCGCAGGCAATAGCCTTACGGTTGCCGCCGTGCAAGGTAACGTCGAGCAGAACCTGAAGTGGGACCCGGCCCACCTCAACGCGCAGCTGGCGCTGTATCGCGACCTCAGTTTCAGCGCCGAGCGGGTCGACATTCTGGTCTGGCCGGAAACGGCGATCCCCGTGCTCAAGGACATGGCCCAGGGCTACATCGGCGTGATGGATCGCTTCGCCCGTGATCGTAACAGTGCACTGATCAGCGGCGTGCCGGTGCGCCAGTCCAACGAGCGCGGGGAGATTCGCTATTACAATGCGATCACCAGCTTTGGTGAGGGCCAGGGCACCTACCTCAAGCAGAAGCTGGTGCCATTTGGCGAATACGTCCCTCTGCAGGAAGTGCTGCGCGGCTTGATCGCCTTCTTCGACTTGCCGATGTCCGACTTCGCCCGCGGCCCCACCGACCAGCCGCCGCTGCTGGCCAAGGGGCATCGCATCGCCCCCTTCATCTGCTATGAAGTGGTCTACCCGGAGTTCGCCGCAGCACTGGCAGCGGACAGCGAGATCCTCCTCACGGTGAGCAACGACACCTGGTTCGGCACCTCCATCGGCCCGCTGCAGCACCTGCAGATGGCGCAGATGCGCGCACTGGAGGCCGGACGCTGGATGATCCGCGCCACCAACAACGGCATGACCGTGGTAATCGACCCGCAAGGACGTATCCAGTTCGGCTTACCGCAGTTCGAACAAGGCGTGCTCTACGGCGAAGTGCTGCCCATGCAGGGGCTCACGCCCTATCTGCAATGGCGCATCTGGCCGCTGGCGATTCTCTGCGCCCTGTTGCTGGGCTGGGCACTGCTGGCCAGCCGCATGGCCAAGACGGTATAGAAGCGGTGTAGCCCGGATGCAATCCGGGAATCAGGCGCCAGGATTCCCCGGATTTCATCCGGGCTACAGGCTGTAGGGTGGCCTCGCGAGCGAAGCGAGCAGCCCACCAGCCCACGGAACCCAGAATCCGCAGGCGTACAGCCTGCGGCGAGTACGCTCTACTGCTTCCCGTAGACGATGGGGTACGCCAACAAACCGATGGCTTCGTTGAGCAATTGACTGCTCTGCCAGATCACTCTCGACTCCGGCAACCAGCCGCCCAGCGGGCGCTCGTAGCCGGCACTGAGATAGCCCATCGGCGCCGTGATCACTTCGAAGCCGGCCTGCTCGAAACTCCAGCGCGCACGCGGCATGTGCCAGGCCTGTGTCACCAGCACCACACGACGAACGCCTTGAGGCTGTAACAGCTCAGCGCTCAGTTGAGCATTTTCCCAAGTGGTGCGGCTCTGCTCCTCCAGCCAGCGGATCTTCAGCCCATAGTCCCGGTGCATGGCATCGGCCATCAACACCGCTTCACTGGGCGGCTGGTCGTAGTGCAGGCCACCGGTTGCCGCCAATGGCAGGCCGGACGCGCGTGCCAGGCGAGCTGCATAGCGCAATCGCTCCAACGCCATCAGACCGGGCTGATCGGTGCGCCCCCAGCCCGGATCGTTCTGCTCACGCCCGGCACCGAGAATCACGATGGCGTCGGCACGCTGCGCCAGCGTCGCCCATTGCGCCTCCTCCAGCACCGGCTCACGCTCGAGCAGTCGAGCCCCCGCCTGCATCACCGCCGGCAGGCTCATCAGCCAGAGCCCGCAAAAACCTGTCGCGAAACAAGCCATCGCAATCCGGGGAAACCGACGGCGCAGCCACCAACCCAACAGCATCAGCAGTAGCAGGACGCCTGGCGGCATCAACAGTTGTTTGAGGATGTAGCGAATCGGCATCAGGCACCTCCTGGGCGCCCAAGCCTATCAGGCTGCTTAAACCGCAGGCGACGACTGCATGGATGCAGGAAGTCCGAGGCGAGGCAGCTAGCGGGGATTACCGCTACGAAACAACTTCGAGCCGCAGGCCTGACAGGCCTGGGCGTTCTGCCCTCGCTGCCAGGTCACCGGCGTACCGCAGAGAGCACAACACAAGGCCTGGCGCCGCTTGAGCAGGGGTTTTGCCTTGGCCATAGGGCCGGCAGAAAGGCCCTTGCCCACGCGCATTGGCTGGCGCTGGATCAGCGCCAACTCCTCGGCCGCCGCATGCCAGCCACGCAACCAGTTCAGGTCACGGTTGAGATAGGCTCGAATCAGATCCAGCTCCGCCGGGCTCAACCCATCGAGTTCCAGCTCACGCAGCGGCTCGGCATGCAGGCGGCTGGCGGTATCGGCTTCCTCCAGCGCCAGGGCAAGCCTTTGCAGCAGTCGCTCGTAAAGGCCACCACCCCGCTCCACTTGCCGTGCATCCGCCATCTAACACCTCGCGAGCCCCGACAACCGCGGGCCTTGAATAAAGCTTAGCGAAGGCCCCGCACGCAGCCCGGCGCCGCGACAAACGGCGGACGCAGCACAATCTGGGTTTCCCTCGATAGACGGCGCTCATGTATGCTACGACGTTTTCCGCAAGCCCCATTCCTTCAGCGCCAGAGCCATGCACGAACAGTACTCGCCCCGTGAAATAGAAGCCGCCGCGCAGTCCCATTGGGACGCGCAGAAATCCTTCGTCGTCAGCGAACAGCCTGGCAAGGACACCTTCTACTGCCTGTCGATGTTCCCCTACCCCAGCGGCAAGCTACACATGGGGCACGTGCGCAACTACACCATCGGTGACGTGATCGCGCGCTACCAGCGCATGCAGGGCAAGAACGTGCTGCAGCCGATGGGTTGGGACGCCTTCGGCATGCCGGCGGAAAACGCCGCGATGAAGAACCAGGTGGCGCCGGCCAAATGGACTTACGAGAACATCGCCTACATGAAGTCCCAGCTCAAATCGCTGGGGCTGGCCATCGACTGGACACGCGAAGTCACCACCTGCAAGCCGGATTACTACCGCTGGGAGCAGTGGCTGTTCACCCGCCTGTTCGAAAAGGGCGTGATCTACCGCAAGAACGGCACCGTCAACTGGGACCCGGTTGACCAGACCGTACTGGCCAACGAGCAGGTCATCGACGGCCGTGGCTGGCGCTCGGGCGCGCTGATCGAGAAGCGCGAAATCCCGATGTACTACTTCAAGATCACTGCGTATGCCGAAGAGCTGCTGAGCAGCCTGGATGAGCTCGATGGCTGGCCAGAGCAGGTCAAGACCATGCAGCGCAACTGGATCGGCAAGAGCTTCGGTGCCGACATCGTCTTCGACTACGACGTCGCCAGCGTGGGTATCGAGGGGCAACTGAAGGTCTACTCGACTCGCCCCGACACCCTGATGGGCGCCACCTACGTCGCCGTGGCCGCCGAGCACCCGCTGGCCCAGCGTGCCGCCGAAAGCAGTGCGCAGATCGCCGCCTTCATCGCCGAATGCAAGGCCGGCTCCGTGGCCGAGGCCGACATGGCCACCATGGAGAAGAAAGGCCTGGCCACCGGCCAGTTCGTCATCCACCCGCTGACCGGCGACAAGCTGCCTGTATTCGTCGCCAACTACGTGCTGTGGGGCTACGGCGAAGGTGCAGTGATGGCCGTGCCGGCACATGACGAGCGCGACTTCGAATTCGCCAACAAGTACGACCTGCCGATCCAGCAGGTCTATACCGGCGAGGGCAAGGACTACGACGCCAGCACCTGGCAGGACTGGTATGGCGACAAGGCCGGTCTGACCACCATCAATTCCGGCAAGTACGACAACCTGGACTTCGGCGCCGCCTTCGACGCCATCGTCGGTGATCTGGAAGCCCGCGAGCACGGCGCGCGCAAGACCCAGTTCCGCCTGCGCGACTGGGGCATCAGCCGCCAGCGTTACTGGGGCTGCCCGATCCCGATCATCCACTGCGACAGCTGCGGCGACGTACCGGTGCCGGAAGACCAACTGCCGGTCGTGCTGCCCGAAGACGTGGTGCCGGACGGCGCCGGCTCGCCGCTGGCCAAGATGCCCGAGTTCTACGAATGCAGCTGCCCGAAATGCGGCTCCCCGGCCAAGCGCGAAACCGACACCATGGACACCTTCGTGGAATCGTCCTGGTACTTCGCCCGCTATGCCAGCCCGAACTACGAGGGCGGCATGGTCGATCCTCAGGCGGCCAACCACTGGCTGCCGGTGGACCAGTACATCGGCGGTATCGAGCACGCCATCCTGCACCTCTTGTATGCGCGCTTCTTCCACAAGTTGATGCGCGATGAAGGTTTGGTCAGCTCCAACGAGCCGTTCAAGAACCTGCTGACCCAGGGTATGGTGGTCGCCGAAACCTACTACCGCACCCTGGCAAATGGCGGCAAGGACTGGTTCAACCCGGCCGATGTCGAGGTCGAGCGTGACGCCAAGGCCAAGGTCATCGGCGCCAAGCTGAAAAGCGACGGTCTGCCAGTGGAAATCGGCGGCACCGAGAAGATGTCCAAGTCGAAGAACAACGGTGTCGACCCGCAGGACATGATCGACCAGTACGGCGCCGACACCTGCCGCCTGTTCATGATGTTCGCCTCGCCGCCCGACATGAGCTGCGAATGGTCGGATGCCGGCGTCGAAGGCGCCAACCGCTTCCTGCGTCGCGTCTGGCGCCTGGCTCAGGGCCATGTCAGCGCCGGTCTGCCGGGCAAGCTGGATGCCGCCAGCCTGAGCGACGAGCAGAAGGCTGTACGCCGCGCCATTCACCTGGCGATCAAGCAGGCCAGCAACGATATCGGCCAGCACCACAAGTTCAACACCGCCATCGCCCAGGTGATGACGCTGATGAACGTACTGGAAAAAGCCGCCACCGCGACAGAGCAGGATCGCGCGCTGGTGCAGGAAGGCCTGGAGATCGTCACCCTGCTGCTCGCGCCGATCACCCCGCATATCAGCCACGAACTGTGGCAACGCCTGGGTCACGCCGATGCTGTGATCGATGCGCAGTGGCCGCAGGTCGACGAATCCGCTCTGGTGCAGGACAGCCTGACCCTGGTGGTACAGGTCAACGGCAAGCTGCGTGGCGAGATCATCGTGGCGGCCAGCGCCAGCCGCGAGGACGTCGAAGCTGCCGCCCGCGCCAACGAGAACGTGCTGCGCTTCACCGAAGGCCTGAGCATTCGCAAGGTCATCGTGGTACCGGGCAAGCTGGTCAACATAGTCGCCAACTGATTAAGCTCGGCGCCACACATGTGTGGCGCCGTGATCCGCCAAGGGGATATGAGAATGATGAAACGGAATCTGCTGGTCATCGGCCTGGCCGGCCTGCTCAGCGCATGCGGCTTCCAGCTGCGTGGCACTGGCGATGTGCAGTTCGCCCTCAAGGAACTCGACGTCAGCGCGCGCGATGCCTACGGTGACACCGTGCAGCAAGTACGTGAAGTACTGCAAGACAACGACGTTCGCGTTTACTCCGGCGCGCCCTACAAGCTGGTGATCAGCCGTGAAACCGAAGATCGTCGCGGCGCCAGCTACAGCAGCGGCGCCCGTACCGCCGAGTACGAGCTGACCATGGGCCTGGAATACGAGATCCGCGGTGCGAAGAACCTGCTGCTGACCGGCAACAAGGTGGAAGTACAGAACTACTACCAGCAGGATGACAACAACCTGGCCGGCTCCGACCAGGAAGCGGCTCAGCTGCGCAGCGAGCTGCGCCGTGAAATGATCCAGCAACTGATGTTCAGCCTGCAGCAGATCACGCCCGAGCGACTGGACCAACTGCAACAGACCGCCGAAGCCCGCGCCAAGGCCGAAGCCGAAGCACTGGAAGCAGAGCGCCGGGCTCGCGAGAGCCAGGTCGCACCACAGCAGTCGCCGATCGAACTGCCGTCCCGCTAAAGGCCCAAGGGCCGCAACTGCGGCCCGACGCCATGCCCGTCTGATGACATCACCTCGATGAAGCTCGCCCCCGCGCAACTCGGCAAACACCTGCAAGGCGCTCTCGCACCTGTCTATGCGATCAGCGGCGACGAGCCGCTGTTGTGCCAGGAAACCGCTGACGCCATTCGCAATGCCTGCCGCCAGCAGGGGTTCGGCGAACGCCAGGTGTTCAATGCCGAAGCCAACTTCGACTGGGGCAACCTGCTGCAAGCGGGTGCCAGCCTGTCGCTGTTCGCCGAAAAGCGCCTGCTGGAACTGCGCCTGCCTTCCGGCAAGCCAGGCGACAAGGGTACAGCCGCCCTGCTCGAATACCTGGCCCGCCCGCCCGAGGACACCGTCCTGCTGCTGAGCCTGCCCAAGCTCGACGGCAGCACGCAGAAATCCAAATGGGCCAAGGCGCTGATCGACGGTCAGGTGAGCCAGTTCATTCAGATCTGGCCGGTAGACGCCAACCAGTTGCCGCAGTGGATTCGTCAGCGCCTCGCTCAGGCCGGCCTGAGCGCCAGCGCCGATGC
Source organism: Pseudomonas sp. EggHat1 (assembly GCF_014892995.1). Classification (NCBI taxonomy): domain Bacteria; kingdom Pseudomonadati; phylum Pseudomonadota; class Gammaproteobacteria; order Pseudomonadales; family Pseudomonadaceae; genus Pseudomonas; species Pseudomonas sp. EggHat1. Next base: position 198,463 of record NZ_JACKQK010000002.1, on the reverse strand, counting down.
GGTGGACATGATCGCCGCTCGGGTGGAGGGCAACCTGCTGGCCGCCGCCCAGGAAGTGGAAAAACTCAAGCTGCTCGCCGACGGCAATCAGGTCGATGCCGAGACCGTACAGGCGGCGGTGGCCGACAGCGCCCGCTTCGATGTCTTCGGCCTGATCGACTGTGCCCTCGGCGGCGACGCTGCACATGCCCTGCGCATGCTCGAAGGCCTGCGCGGCGAGGGCGTGGAAACCCCGGTGATCCTCTGGGCACTGGCCCGCGAGATTCGCCTGCTGGCCGGCATCGCCCATCAGCAGAGCCAGGGCATACCGCTGGACAAGGCCTTCTCCAGCGCCCGTCCGCCCGTCTGGGACAAACGCAGGCCGCTGGTTTCCAAAGCCTTGCAGCGTCACAGCAGCAAACGCTGGGGCGAGTTGTTGCAGCAGGCGCAACTGATAGATGCGCAGATCAAAGGCCAGGCGGCTGGCAATCCGTGGAGCGAGCTGGCCATGCTGACCCTGCAACTCTCCGGGCAACGGCTGCGTCTTTCTCCGTAGGGCGGGTGCAACCCGCCACCCGATGATGGCGGGTTGCACCCGCCCTACGCCCCCGTCTGGACATTTTCTGTACAGCGGCGCATAGTCTTCGCCGCCTGCATTGGCGCAGGCCAGCCTGCATGAGGAAATGCCATGAGCAAGAAAACCGGCAAACGGCCGAACAAGGCCAAATCCATCGTCGCCCAGCCACTGTTTCGCTCCCGCCAGGAACGACCGCAGAAAGGCAAAGGCAGCTACCGCCGCGAAGCCTCCCACACTTGGGAGGCTTCTTGCTTTATGGGGTATGTTGATTCACTGATAGCCCTGACTGTTGCCCGAGCATGCTAAGGTAACCGCCTGCTTAAACGTCCTGAGATAGACATGCCACACCAGCTTCCTCGTCGCGTCCTGGCTCTGCTTCCTCTTCTGCTGCTGGCGGCCTGCGCCCAGGCCCCGGCGGAAAACCTGCCTAGCGCCACAGCCCCCGCAGCGCTCCAGACTACAGCCGAAAACCCCTTGCCCAGTTTCGCCGACTGGCAGCAGGCAATGCGTGGCGAAGCGATTGCCGCCGGCATCGATGCGGCGCTGTTCGATCGCGTATTCGCTGACGTAACCCCTGACCCTGCGGTGCTCAAGGCCGACAGCAGCCAGCCCGAGTTCACACGCCCGGTTTGGGAATACCTCGATGGTGCCGTCTCCTCCAGCCGCATCGGTCGCGGCCGGGTATTGCTGGCCCAACACAACACCGTGCTGCAACGCATCGAGCAGCAATATGGCGTCGAAGCGCAGATCCTGGTGGCCATCTGGGGACTTGAGAGCAACTTCGGCAACAACATCGGTAGCCACAGCGTAATCCGCTCCCTCGCCACACTGGCCTATGACGGTCGCCGCCAGGGCTTCTGGCGTGCTCAGTTGCTGGCCGCACTGCAAATCCTGCAGAACGGTGATGTACCCAGCGAACGCATGATCGGCTCCTGGGCCGGCGCCATGGGCCAGACCCAGTTCATGCCCACCACTTACAACCAGCATGCGGTCGATTTCGACGGCGACGGCAAGCGCGACCTGTGGAATTCCTCGACCGACGCCCTGGCCTCGGCCGCCCACTATCTGCAGGCATCCGGCTGGCAGCGTGGCCAGCCATGGGGATTCGAAGTGAGTCTGCCGAACGGCTTCGACTACGCCCTGGCCGACCCGGATCAGCGCCGCACGCTGGCCGAATGGGCAGAGCTCGGCATTCGTCCGCTGGCACCGACCGGTACCCCCGCCAATGCCCGCGCCAGCCTGCAGCTGCCCGCCGGACATCAAGGGCCGGCCTTCCTGCTGCTGGACAATTTCCGCAGCATCCTCAAGTACAACAACTCCACGTCCTACGCGCTGGCCATCGGCCTGCTCGCCGACAACCTGCTGCGCGCCAGTGAAATAAAGGGGCAATGGCCGCGAGGTGAGCGCCAACTGGGGCGCAGTGAACGTGTCGAGCTGCAAGAACTGCTGGCCCAGGCCGGCTTCGACCCCGGCCCGGCCGACGGCATCATCGGCGCCAATACGCGCAAGGCCATTCGCGCCCTGCAACTGCAGTTGAACTGGCCAGCCGATGGCTACCCCAACACCCAACTGCTGCAACAGCTGCGCACACGCTGAATCCATGCGCTGGCCCCGGGCGCTTGCCATCACTGGCGAGCGCCTTGCCCCGGGAAACGCCCTTGCGGTGTTTTGTCGACAGGCGGCCCCAGCGTCTGCATACACCTTCTGTGGTAGACTGGCCGGCGGCCAAAAGCCACCTGCCCACGGAGCCTCTACCGGAGCCCAGATTTCCGATGTCCGACACCTCCTCGCCCAAATCCGTCGCCAGCGGCGAAAAATTTCGCACCGCCCAAGGCATCACCGCGATCAAGGATGGTCAGAAGCGCCGTGCCTCGGCCGAACCCCAGGTCTTCGAACCCAAGCCCAAGTGGCTGCGGGTCAAGGCGCCTGGCGGTAGCCGTTTCGAGGCGGTCAAACGCAACGTCGGCGAACATCGCCTGAGCACCGTCTGCCAGGAATCGCACTGCCCGAACATGGGCGAGTGCTGGTCCAACGGCACGGCCACCATCATGCTGATGGGCTCGGTGTGCACCCGCGCCTGCCGCTTCTGCGCCGTGGACACCGGCAACCCCAATGGCTGGCTGGATCTGGAAGAGCCGCAGAACACCGCCAAGTCGGTGGAGCTGATGGCCCTGCGTTACATCGTGCTGACCTCGGTGGACCGTGACGACCTGGAAGACGGCGGCGCCGGCCACTATGCAGCCTGCGTGCGTGCAATCAAGGAAAACACCCCGCAGGTGGTGGTCGAAGCCCTGACCCCGGATTTCGATGGCGATCACCAGGCCATCGAGCGCGTCGTCGACTCCGGTCTCGAAGTCTTCGCGCAGAACGTCGAGACGGTCAAACGCCTCACCTACGTGGTACGCGACCCGCGCGCCGGCTACGAGAAGACCCTCAAGGTGCTCGAACACGCGAAAAAGCACCGTCCTGACGTGCTGACCAAGACCAGCCTGATGCTCGGCCTGGGTGAAACCGACGAGGAAATCCTGGAAACCATGGATGACCTGCGCGCCATCGGCGTGGATATCCTCACCCTCGGCCAGTACCTGCAACCCACACGCAACCACCTCAAGGTGCAACGCTGGGTCAGCCCTGAAGAGTTCAACCGTTTCCGTGAAATCGGCCTGGAGAAAGGCTTCATGGAAGTCGCCGCCGGCCCGCTGGTGCGCTCCAGCTACCGCGCTGATCGCGTGTTCGAGAAGAACAACCTGGGCCTCGCTGCCCCCGTACCGGTGCCCGGCCAGGAGATCAACGCCAGCCTGATTCCGGCGCTGAATCTGAACTGAGACAGGTCATCACAGCAAACGAAAGGGACGCCTCGGCGTCCCTTTTTCGTTGCTGGCCGCCAGGGGGCGCCATGCTGCAGCCTCATTGGTGCGCGCGGCGCACCCTAGGCTTGGCGCGATCATCCGTAGGGTGAGCCGCGCGCACCGAAAAATCGCGAATACCGAGCCGCCAAGACCCTAGGCGTAACCCAGCCTGCTACGCAGCGCCTGTTCCAGACGTTGCGCTACCTCGTCGAATGCGGGTGGCGATGGCAGCAGGTCACGCATCTGCACCATCTTCAGCCCGGCATAGCCGCATGGATTGATGCGCAGAAAGGGCGACATGTCCATATCGACGTTCAACGCCAGGCCATGAAACGAGCAGCCACGGCTGACGCGCAGCCCCAGCGAGGCGATCTTGTCACCCGCCACGTATACGCCCGGCGCATCCGCCTTGGGCGCGGCCTCGATGCCATAGCCGGCCAACAGCTCGACCAGGCTCTGCTCCATGGCAGTCACCAGCTCACGCACGCCGAGATCGAGGCGACGCAGATCGAGCATCAGATAGGCGACCAATTGGCCAGGACCGTGATAGGTCACCTGCCCGCCGCGCTCGACCTGAATCACCGGAATATCGCCCGCCGCGAGCACATGTTCGGCCTTGCCAGCCTGGCCCTGGGTGAACACCTTGGGATGCTGCAGCAACCAGATCTCGTCCGGGGCCTGTGCATCGCGCTCACGGGTCAACTGGCGCATGGCCTCCAGCGTGGGCTGGTAGTCGACCAGCCCGAGATGACGGACGACAAGCTCGGGCATGGGTGTCACAGCACCATGTGCACGCGGCCGGTGGCACGCAGGTCGACGTGAATCGCCTGCAATTGCTCGACACCGGTGGCCGTGATCAGCACCTGAACGGACAGGAAGTTGCCGTTGCGGCTGTCACGCATCACCAGCGTGGAGGCATCCAGATCCGGGGCGTGACGCTGGATCACTTCGATCACCAGGTCGGTGAAACCCTCACCGGCGGTACCGATCACCTTGATCGGGTAACGCTCGCAGGGGAATTCGATTTTTGGCGGTTGAACATCGTTGTCGGTCATGGCATCAGCGGGCTTGTGGCCCGTCCATAAGAGGGCCGCCCCGAGTTGGAGCGGCCAGGCTAAATCAGTTGAACAGGCCGAAGAAGAACAGGCGAATGCTGTCCCACAGGCGACGCAGCAGACCGCCCTCTTCTACCGATTCCAGCGCTACCAGGTCAGTGCTGCGTACCACTTCATCACCCAGTTTGACTTCGACCTTGCCGATCACGTCGCCCTGCTGGATCGGCGCGATCAGCTGCGGGTTGAGGACCATGCTGGCCTGCAGCTTTTCCAGCTGCCCCTTGGGCAAGGTCATGGTCAGGTCTTCAGCCAGACCAGCCTTGACCTGATTCGCAGCACCTTTCCAGACGGTGGCCTGCGCCAGTTCTGCGCCCTTCTGGTAGAAGGTACGGCTTTCGAAGAAACGGAAGCCGTAGGTCAGCAGTTTCTGGGTTTCCGCTGCGCGGGCCTGCTCGCTGTCGGTACCGAATACCGAGGTGATCATGCGCGCGCCATCACGCACGGCCGAGGCCACCAGGCAGAAACCGGCTTCCTGGGTGTGGCCGGTCTTCAGGCCGTCGACAGTGCGGTCACGCCACAGCAGCAGGTTGCGGTTGGGCTGCTTGATGTTGTTCCAGAGGAACTCCTTCTGCGAGTAGATCGCGTAATGCTCGGCGTCTTCATCGATGATTGCGCGGGCCAGAATGGCCATGTCATGAGCGCTGGAGTAGTGCTCGGGATGCGGCAGCCCGGTGGCATTCATGAAGTGGCTGTTCTTCATACCGAGGCGCTCGGCGGTGACGTTCATCATGTCGGCGAAGGCATCTTCGCTACCGGCGATGTACTCGGCGATGGCGATGCTGGCATCGTTGCCGGACTGGATGATGATGCCGTGCAGCAGGTCGTCGACTGTCGCCTGGCTGTTCAGCGGCAGGAACATGGTGGAGCCACCGGAGGCGGCACCGCCGGTGCGCCAGGCGTGCTCGCTGATGGTCACCAGATCCTGCTCGCCGATCTTGCCGTTACGGATTTCCAGGGTGGCGATGTAGGCGGTCATCAGCTTGGTCAGGCTGGCGGGCGGCAGGCGCTCGTCGCCATTGTTCTCGACCAGGATGTTACCGCTGGCGGCATCCATCAGAACGTAGGATTTCGCGGCCAGTTGCGGCGCCGCAGGCACCACCTGCTGGTTGGCCATTGCGAGTGGCGCGGCCAGAAGGGTCAGTACCAGTGAAGCACGTTGCACGAAGCTGGTGATGTTCATCCGTCTCTCGAAAAATCATTGCTTGGGTTGTACGGCCCCGAAGGGCCATCTTTCGACTCGCGATCAAGGCGAGCCTCGGATTTAGTCCGGCAAAAGCCGGTTAAGTTGCCATCAGTCGGCGCGCACCAGCGTGGGCTGCCCCAGGTTGGCCAGGCGCACGCTGCTCTGCAGCTGCTCAGCCTCGCCCTGGTTGCTGATCGGCCCCATTCGGACCCGATGCAGGATCTGCTGGTCGCGAACCACTGAGCTGATGAACACCGGCACACTGCTGGTCTGGCTCAGCTTGGACTTGAGCAGCTCCGCAGCGTCCGGATTGGCGAAGGCTCCCACCTGGAGATACAGGCCAGAGGCTCCGAGTGAATCGTTTTTTTTTGCGTCGATCTGCACGGGCACCACCGCAGCGGCGTGCTGCTCGGGCGGCGGCGCGTACTGTTCGACGACCTGCGGCACAGGCTGCGCCACGGGCTGGGCGACAGCGGCCTTGGCCGGCTGATTGTTGGCCAGCACCAGCGGGACCGGGCGGCCCTGCTGTGCCCACCACTCATGTGGGTCGATGCCTTCTACCTTGACTCGCGCCGTGCCTTTCTCGGCATAGCCGAGCTTCTTCGCCGCAGCGAAGGACAGGTCGATGATGCGGTCCGAATAGAACGGCCCACGATCGTTGACCCGCAGGATCACGACCTTGCCGTTCTCGAGGTTGGTCACCCGTACATAGCTGGGCAGCGGCAATGTCTTGTGCGCTGCGGTCATGCCGTACAGATCGTAGGTTTCGCCGTTGGCAGTGGCCTGGCCATGGAACTTGGTGCCGTACCAGGAAGCCGGACCGACCGCCTGGTAGCGACGGGCGTCCTGAATCGGGTAGTACTGCTTGCCGAACACCACATAAGGGCTGGCCTTGACCGGCCCGTAATGCGGCATGGGGATGGCGTCCTGAATCTTCGAGACGTCGACGTCCCACCAGGGCGCGCCATCCCTGTGTGGTCGGTTGAAATCCTCCGGGCCAGAGATACCGGCAGACTGACCGGGCGTCACCACAGGCTGCGGTGCACGCTTGGAAGAACAGCTCGCCAGCAACAGCGCTGCCGTTACGCAGACTGCCAGTGGCAGCAGTTTGGACGCACTCATCGATTACCCCGCGTTTCGACCAGCAATTCGGCCAGTTGGTTGACCGCCATGGCATACATCACGCTGCGATTGTAGCGGGTGATGGTGAAGAAGTTGGGCAAACCGAACCAGTATTCGTCACCTTCCGCGCCTTGCAGACGAAACGCCGTCACCGGCAAATCCTCGGCCAGCTTGTCTTCGCTCTTCCAGCCCAGCTCGCGCAGCTCGGCGACGTTCTTCATCGGGTCCAGGCCTTGCGTCAGACCTTCATCGACGCGAGCACCGCTGGCTTCGACGCGACTGGCGACCTGACCGCCGGCCTGCCAGCCGTGGCGTTTGAAATAGCTGGCAACACTGCCAATGGCATCGGTGGGGTTGCTCCAGATGTTGATATGACCGTCACCGTCGAAGTCCACGGCGTAAGCACGGAAACTGCTCGGCATGAACTGCGGCAGGCCCATGGCACCCGCGTAAGAGCCTTTGAGGGTGATCGGGTCGACCTGTTCCTCACGGGTCAGCAGCAGAAACTCACGCAGTTCCTTGCGGAAGAACGGCGCACGCGGCGGGTAGTCGAAGGCCAGGGTCGACAGTGCATCCATCACCCGCCAACTGCCGGTATTGCCGCCGTAGAACGTTTCCACGCCAATGATGGCGACGATGAACTGCGGCGGCACGCCGTACTCGGCTTCGGCCTTCTCCAGCACCGCCTGGTTCTTGTTCCAGAACTCGACACCCTGGGCGATACGCTTGTCGGTGATGAAGATCGGGCGATAGTCCTTCCAGGGTTTGACCTTTTCAGCCGGACGCGAAATGGCGTCGAGAATCGCCTGCTTGCGCTCTACCTCGGCAAACAGGCTGACCAGTTGCTCACTGGCGAAGCCATAGTCACGGGTCATTTCCTCGACGAACTCGGCTACCTGCGGCGAGCCGTCGTAATCGGCAGCCAGCGCCTGGACGCTTGTGCCGAGCACGCCGGCGACGCCGACTCCGATGAACGTACGAGCAGCCCAACTACGCAAAGAATGCATTGACTCAAAACCCCCAAAATCAAACCTGAGCGATCCACTTTCTGTGAGTGTGGATCGCCATCAATATCCCGAAGCCTGACAACAGCGTGACCAGATGGGTTCCGCCATAACTAATGAAGGGCAGCGGAACCCCAACCACCGGCAGCAGCCCGCTGACCATGCCGATGTTGACGAATACGTAGACAAAGAAGGTCATGGTCAGCGCCCCTGCCAGCAACTTGCCGAACAGCGTCTGCGCCTGGGCGGTAATCACCAGGCCACGCGCCAGCAACAGCAGATACAGCAGCAACAACAGACAGACGCCGACCAGGCCGAACTCCTCCGCGAGCACGGCAATGATAAAGTCCGTGTGGCTTTCCGGCAAAAAATCCAGGTGCGACTGGGTACCCAGCAGCCAGCCCTTGCCCAATACGCCGCCGGAACCGATGGCCGCCTTGGACTGGATGATGTTCCAGCCCGACCCCAGCGGATCGCTTTCCGGGTTGAGGAACGTCAGCACGCGACGCTTCTGATAGTCGTGCATGACGAAGTACCACATACCCACCGCGATCGGCACAACGGCAGCGGCGGCACCGATTATCCAGCGCCACTGCAGGCCAGCCATGAACACCACGAAGGCTCCCGAGGCGAGAATCAGCAATGAGGTGCCCAGGTCCGGCTGTTTCAGGATCAGCACGAAGGGGATGCCGATCATCGTCAGGCTGACGACGATATGTTTGAAACGTGGCGGCAGGTTATGCCGTGACAGATACCAGGCAATGGTCATCGGCATGATGATTTTCATCAGCTCCGAGGGCTGGAAGCGGATCACGCCTGGGATATTGATCCAGCGTGTCGCCCCCATCGCCGTATGGCCCATCACCTCCACCGCCATCAGCAAGGCGACACCCGCCACGTAAGCAAGAGGCACCCAGCGCGCCATGAAGCGCGGGTCGAACTGGGCGATCACAATCACCGCGACCATGCCGAGGCCGAAGGACGATGCCTGCCTGAGCAGCAGGTCGACATTCTTGCCACTGGCCGAATAGAGAATGAACAGGCTGCCGGCACCCAGAATCAGCAACAGCAACAGCAACCAGCCATCAATGTGCATACGCTGCAACAGACTGGCGCGACGACGCAGTACGTCCTCATCGGACAGGGTACGGTCGAAATTACTGATCATCGCTGACTGACCTCGGCAGGCGTGGGCAACGCGAACTCGGCCTTGAGCTGACCGGTCTCCTTATCCAGTAGCCAGGCGTCCATCACCTGCTTGACCACGGGTGCGGCAACGCCAGAGCCTGACTCACCGTTCTCGACCATCACTGCCACGGCGATCTGCGGCTTCTGCGCAGGAGCGAAGCCAATGAACAGCGCATGGTCGCGGTGGCGCTCCTGTACCTTGTTGCGGTCGTATTTTTCACCCTGCTTGATCGCCACCACCTGCGCCGTACCGCTCTTGCCGGCGATGCGATAGACGGCGCTATCACCGACCTTGCGCGCCGTCCCGCGGGCACCGTGCAGTACCTCTTCCATGCCATGGATGCCATAGTCCCAGAACTTGGGATCGCGCAGGACGATATCCGGGATCGGGTTGGGGTCGACAGGCTGGCGGCCGTCAACGCTCTTGGCCAGGTGCGGACGAATCCACTTGCCGCGCGTGGCCATCAGCGCGGTGGCCTGCGCCAACTGCAGCGGCGTGGTCTGCATGTAACCCTGGCCGATGCCAAGAATCAGCGTCTCGCCCGGGTACCACGGCTGGCGATAACGCGCCCGCTTCCAGTCACGCGAAGGCATCAGGCCGGCGGTTTCCTCGAACATGTCCAGCGCCACGCGCTGCCCGAGGCCGAAACGGCTCATGTAGTCATGCATGCGGTCGACGCCCATCTTGTGCGCCAGATCGTAGAAATAGGTGTCATTGGAGCGCGCAATGGCCAGGTTCAGATCGACCCAGCCGTCACCGTTGCGGTTCCAGTTGCGGTATTTGTGGCTGTGATTGGGCAACTGATAGAAGCCGGGGTCGAACACCCGAGTAGTGGGGGTGACCACACCCGCATCGAGACCCGCCACGGCGACCATGGGCTTGATGGTCGACCCCGGCGGATAGAGACCGCGCAATACCCGGTTATACAAAGGCTGGTCGATGGAGTCTCGCAACTCACCATAGGCCTTGAAACTGATGCCGGTGACGAAAGGGTTGGGGTCGAAACTGGGCTGACTGACCATCGCCAGAACTTCGCCGCTGTTCGGATCGATGGCCACCACGGCCCCACGGCGACCGCCAAGCGCATTCTCCGCCGCCTCCTGCAGCTTCACGTCGAGACTGAGGACGATGTCCTTGCCCGGTTTCGGATCGACGCGGTTGAGCACACGCAGCACGCGACCACGGGCGTTGGTCTCGACCTCTTCGTAGCCGACTTCGCCGTGCAGTTCTTCCTCGTAGAAACGCTCGATACCGGTCTTGCCGATATGGTGCGTACCGGCGTAGTCGGTTGGATCCAGGCGCTTGAGCTCCTGCTCGTTGATGCGCCCGACGTAGCCGACCGAATGAGCGAAGTGTTCCTGCTGCGGATAGTGCCGCACCAGTTGCGCAGCCACCTCGACGCCCGGCAGGCGGAACTGGTTGACCGCGATGCGAGCGATCTGCTCTTCGGACAGTTCGAACAGGATCGGCACCGGCTCGAACGGGCGCCGACCCTGGCGCACCCGACGCTCGAACAGCGCGCGCTCTTCCTCGGAAAGCTCCAGCACCTCGACCACCGTATCGAGCACGCCGCGCCAGTCACCGGCGCGCTCGCGGGTCACGGTGAGGCTGAAGCTCGGCCGGTTGTCAGCGATGATCACACCATTACGGTCGTAGATCAGCCCACGGGTCGGGGGCAACGGCTGCACGTGAATGCGGTTGTTTTCCGCCAGGGTGCTGTGATGCTCGTACTGAATCACCTGCAGATAGTACATGCGCAAGATCAGCACGCAGGTCAGCAGGATGATCACCGCGCCGCCGACGAGCACCCGGCGCTTGACCAGGCGAGCGTCCTTTTCGTGATCCTTGAGGCGAATCGGCTGCGGCATGACTAGGTGATCACTTGTGATACGGATGGCCGGACAGCACGGTCCAGGCTCGGTAGATCTGCTCGCCAAGCAGGATACGCACCAGCGGATGCGGCAGGGTCAGTGGCGATAGCGACCAGCGCTGGTCGCTACGCGCGCAGACCTCCGGCGCCAGCCCTTCCGGGCCGCCGACCATGAGGTTGACGTTGCGCGCATCAAGACGCCAGCGATCCAGCTCCGCGGCCAACTGCTCGGTGCTCCATGGCTTGCCATGGACCTCCAGCGTGACGATACGTTCGCCGGGTTGCACCTTGCTCAGCATGGCCTCGCCTTCCTGACGGATCAGGCGGGCGACGTCGGCATTCTTGCCGCGGGTATTGAGAGGGATTTCCACCAGTTCCAGCGGTAATTCGGCAGGCAGACGCTTGACGTACTCCTGCCAGCCCTCCTCGACCCAGCGCGGCATGCGCGAACCGACGGCGATCAGTTTGATCCGCACGGTTTGCGCTTACTCGGCGCTGTGCTGAGCGCGGCTCTGCTCGGCGCCTTGCCACAGGCGTTCGAGGTCATAGAACTGGCGCGCGGTAGGCAGCATCACGTGCACGACGATGTCGCCCAGGTCGAGCAGAGCCCATTCGCCGCTGTCCAGACCTTCGCTGCCGATCGGGCGCACGCCCTGCTCCTTGACCTTTTCCAGCACGTTCTCCACCAGCGACTTGACCTGACGGCTGGAGCTACCGCTGGCAATCACCATGAAGTCGGTGATGCTGGTCTTGTCCTTGACGTCGATCACGGTGATGTCGGTCGCCTTGATCTCTTCCAGCGCCGCCACGGCGATCTTGACCAGCTCTTCGCTGGGTATGTTCTGCTTGCTCATAAATGACTCATTTGCCTCGTGTAATGGACGCCAGCGCACATGCGCGACGTTTCAAGCATTGGGCGCACGGTACAGATCGTGCGCCTGGATGTAGGCCAGTACCGCATCCGGCAGCAGGTATCGCGCCGAGCGGTCGGTTGCCAGCAAGTGGCGAATCTGCGTGGCGGAAATCGCCAGCGGAGTCTGCCAGATGAAACTGATCTGCCCGCCAGCACCCTGCAGGCTCAGCGGGTCGCTTACACTGCGCGCGGCCAGCAGATCGCGCAGCGCCTCGGGCGCCTCGCTGTCGGCATCCGGCCGTTGCAATACCAGCAGGTGGCAATGCTCGAGCAACTCCTGCCAGCGATGCCAGCTCGGCAAGCCGCAGAAAGCGTCCCAGCCGAGCAGCAGAAACAACTGATCGTCCGCCGCCAGCTCGGCGCGCACCGACTCCAGCGTGTCGACCGTATACGACGGTTTGTCGCGGCGCAGCTCGCGGTCATCGACCGTCAGCCGCATCTCGCCAGCCACCGCCAGTTCGACCATGGCCAGACGCTGCTCGGCCGTTGCCTGCGGCGTGTCGCGATGTGGCGGTCTGGCGCTGGGAATCAGCCGCAGCTCGTCCAGCGCCATGAACTCGGCCACTTCCAGTGCGGCACGCAGATGCCCGATATGCACCGGGTTGAAGGTACCGCCGAGCAGGCCGATGCGTCGGGCGCCGATCCGTTTCATTTATGTGCGAATGTGTCCATCGCCAAAGACCACGTACTTCTCGCTGGTCAGGCCCTCCAGGCCAACCGGGCCGCGTGCGTGCAGCTTGTCGGTGGAGATACCGATCTCCGCACCCAGGCCGTACTCGAAACCATCGGCAAAGCGGGTCGAGGCATTGATCATCACCGAAGCGGAATCCACCTCGGTGAGGAAGCGCCGGGCATCGCTGAAGTTCTCGGTGATGATCGAGTCGGTGTGCTGCGAGCCGTAATGGTTGATGTGCTCGATGGCCGCATCCAGCGAATCGACGATGCGAATGGCCAGGATCGGTGCGTTGTACTCGGCGAACCAGTCGTCCTCGCTCGCTTCCAGCACATCGCTGCCGAGCAGCTGGCGGGTGGCGGCGTCACCGCGCAACTCCACGCCCTTGTCGCGGTAGATGGCGGCCAGCGGCGGCAGCACGCGCGCGGCGATAGCCTGGTGCACCAGCAGGGTTTCCATGGCGTTGCATGGCGAGTAGCGCTGGGTCTTGGCGTTGTCGCAGACGCGGATGGCCTTGTCGAGATCAGCAGCGACATCGACGTAAACATGGCAGACACCATCCAGGTGCTTGATCACCGGCACCTTGGCGTCGCGGCTGATGCGCTCGATCAGACCCTTGCCACCGCGCGGCACGATGACGTCGACGTATTCGGGCATGGTGATCAGCTCACCGACCGCAGCGCGGTCAGTGGTTTCCACCACCTGCACGGCAGCCGCCGGCAAATCGGCCTCGGCCAGCCCCTGCTGGATGCAGCGGGCAATCGCCTGGTTGGAATGAATGGCCTCGGAGCCACCGCGCAGGATGGTGGCGTTGCCGGACTTCAGGCACAGGCTGGCCGCATCGATGGTCACGTTCGGACGCGACTCGTAGATGATGCCGATAACGCCCAGCGGCACGCGCATCTTGCCGACCTGGATACCGGACGGCAGGTAGCGCATGCCCTGAATCTCGCCGATCGGGTCAGGCAGGGTCGCAACCTGGCGCAGCCCTTCGATCATGCTGTCGATCACCTTTGGCGTCAGCGCCAGGCGGTCGACCATGGCCGGCTCCAGACCGTTGGCGCGGGCGGCAGCCAAGTCCAGTTCGTTGGCGGCGGCAAGCTCGGCGCGAGCGGCGTCGAGGGCGTTGGCAGCCGCCTGCAGCGCGCGATTCTTCTGCGCGGTGCTGGCGCGGGCAAGCACCCGCGAGGCCTGGCGGGCGGCCTGGCCCAGGCGGGTCATGTAGTCGTGCACGGACTCGGTCATGGCGGCGGAGGTCTGGCAATTGGAAAAAGGGGCTGATTATAGCGGGCTCGCAAGTCCACGCCCAGCGGCGTCTGGCAAGCGGTAGGCAGCTCGCCCTTCAGGTGATGAATGCTGGGCAATGCCGGACGTCGCGGGTGTAACGCGCCAAGGGGCAGACATGGGCACGACGGGAGCAGGAACGTTCAGGCATTTTTAAGCTTCTTGTTGTTATGCTCGCCGCCCGAGACCTAGCCCCCATACGACAGATGACAGCAGTCGAACCCACCATCAGTGTGCCCTGGCCCGACGCCAGGCCATTGCCCGATACCTTCTTCGACCGCGACGCGCGGTTGCTGGCCCGCGAGTTGCTCGGCAAGGTCATCCGCCATCGCGTCGGCGCGCTATGGCTGAGCGCGCGGATCATCGAGACCGAGGCCTATTACCTGGTCGACAAGGGCAGCCACGCATCGCTCGGCTACACCGAGAAGCGCAAGGCACTGTTCGCTGATGGCGGGCACATCTATATGTACTACGCGCGCGGCGGCGATTCGCTGAACTTCAGTGCCCATGGGCCCGGCAACGCGGTGCTGATCAAATCCGCGCATCCCTGGGTCGATGCCTTCAGCGGCCCCGATGCCCTGGCGGCTATGCAACGCAACAACCCGAGCAGCCTCGGCCAGCCCCGCGCCCCCGAACGCCTGTGCGCCGGACAGACACTACTGTGCAAGGCGCTGGGCCTGAAAGTACCGGACTGGGATGCGCGCCGCTTCGACCCACAGCAGCTGTTCGTCGAGGATGTCGGAGAACGACCGCATACGATCATCCAGTGCGCACGACTGGGTATTCCCAAGGGCCGCGACGAACATCTGCCCTACCGTTTCGTTGATGCTGCCTACGCCCGCCATTGCACACGCAACCCTCTGCGCCGTGGGCAGGTCGAAGGGCGTGATTATCAATTATTGAGCGTTTCGGGAGCAGAGCGATGAGCGCCTGGCTGGACAACCTGACCACCTGGTTGAGTGGCAACCCGCAATGGCTGGGCCTGGCAATCTTCCTTATCGCCCTGCTCGAGTGCCTGGCACTGGTGGGTATTCTGCTGCCCGGCGTGGTGCTGCTGTTCAGCGTCGCCCTGCTGGCCGGCAGCGGCATACTGACGCTGTGGCAGACGTTGCTGCTGGCCTACGCCGGAGCGCTGTGTGGCGACATGATTTCCTATTCGCTGGGCAGACGCTTCAAGCACAACATCGGCCGCCTGCCGGTGTTGCGTCACCACCCGCAGTGGCTCCTGCGCGCCGAGCTCTATTTCCGCCATTACGGCGTGGCCAGTCTGCTGGTCGGTCGCTTCATCGGCCCGCTGCGCCCCATGCTGCCGCTGGTAGCCGGCATGCTGAACATGCCACTGCTGCGTTTCATTCTGGTCAGCCTGGTGGCGGCAGCCGGCTGGGCGGTGGCTTACCTGTTGCCGGGCTGGGCGACCGGTGCCGCCCTGCGCCTGCCAATGGCGGAAGGCTTCTGGACCGAAGCAGCGGTGCTGCTGGCCGGTATTGGCATGATCCTGCTGCTGACCATTCAGGCCAGCCTGGCGGAAAAACCGCGCGCCAGTCTGTTGGGGGGCGGCCTCAGCCTGTTGCTGTTGATAGCCATCGTCATTGGCTGGCCGCATCTCGATGCACTGGATCAAGGCCTGATGACGCTGGTCCAGGAACAACGCCAGGCACATCTCGATCGCTGGATCGGCACCATCACACGACTAGGCGACTTCCATATCCAGCTTGTAGCAGCAGCGGTGCTGTGCACCTTATTGCTGCTGGCTCGCCGCTGGCATCACCTGCTGTTCGCCGGTTCGACGCTACTGATCACAGCCCTGGGCAACACCACCCTCAAGCATGGTTTTGCCCGGGCGCGCCCCGACGTATTGAGTGAGCCACTGACCACGTTCAGCTTTCCCAGCGGCCATAGCTCGGCAGCCTTTGCCTTCTTCCTGGTGCTGGGAGTGCTGGCCGGCCGCGGTCAATCGGCGCGACTGCGCCTGGCCTGGCTGGTAGTGGCATGCCTGCCGGCTCTGGCGATCGCTTTGTCGCGGGTCTACCTTGGCGTGCACTGGCCCAGCGACATCATCGCCGGCGCCCTGCTGGCTTCAGCCGTCTGCGGCCTTAGCCTGGCGCTGTGTCAGCGCCAGGAAACGCTGCCGGCGCTACCGGCGCGCCTGTGGTGGATCGTCCTGCCGGCCTGTCTCGCGGTACTGGGCGCCATGGCGACCTGGCAGCTGTCCACCGCGCTGCTGCGTTATTCCTACTGACGCGTCGCTTCAGGCATTGTCCTGGAGCATTTCCAGCATGGCGTGCAGTTGTTCCAGGCGCAGGGCCGGGTCATCGAGTTGAAGTAACTGCAGTTTCTGCGCCGGCTCCAGTGGCAGCAGATAGGCCAGCTGATTGGCCAACTGCTGCTGCCCGGCGACCACGCTCGTCATGCCCAAGCCAGCCACCAGCGGATGCTCGGCCAGGGCAGCATGCAGGGCGGCCAGATCGGCATGTTCGGCCTGCAGTGGGCTGTTTGCCTGCTCCTCCAGCCACTGCACCTCGGCGACGGTCAGTTGGTCAGGCATAACCTGAGCTCGCTCGACATGAAAACGCCGCCCGCCTTCGACACGAATCCCCAGCAGACCATTGGTGCGCTGCTGAAAGTCGCGCACCAATGCCTCGCAACCAATAGCGGAGAAACTACTGGCGGCTTCGCCGACTTCATCCCCCTCGACGATGCAGACTACACCGAAGCCACTGCCCTGTTTCATGCAGCCGCTGATCATGTCCAGATAGCGCGCCTCGAATATCTGCAGGTCGAGCACGCAGCCGGGAAACAGTACGGTATTGAGAGGGAACAGCGGCAGATTCATGGTTTCACAGCCTGTTATCAATGCAGTGGTGCCAGGGCATCAGTGATCGCCTGGCAGGCTCTCACAGCAGCAGAGCAATCGCCAGAGGCAACAGCACGGCGGTAATCACCCCCATCAGGCTCATCGCCAAAGCCGCGAAAGCACCACATTCGTCGCTCTCCTGCAGCGCTCGCGCCGTACCCACGGCGTGCGCGGTGATACCCAGCGCCATGCCCTGCGCGGCCGGATGATGAACCCTGCACAGACGTAGAATGGACGGCCCGACTATGGCGCCGATGACCCCGGTGATCATCACGAACACCGCCGCCAGCGCCGCGATACCGCCAATCTGATCGGCCACCAGCATGGCGATAGGCGAGGTCACCGACTTGGGCGCCATGCTCATCAGCATCAGTCGCTCGGCGCCGAACAGCCAGGCCAGCCCCGCTCCAAGCACGGTGGCGAAGGTGCCTGCGACCAGCAAGGTCAGGATGATCGGCCAGAACAGCTGGCGAATCCGCCGCAGATTGAGATACAGCGGCACCGCCAGGGCCACGGTGGCCGGGCCAAGCAACAGCGTCAGCGCCGCGACGCTGCCCCGGTACTCGGCGAAACTCAGGCCGCACAACAACAGAATGCCGATCACCGTGAGCATCGATACCAGCACCGGCTGCAGAAATACCCAGCGGGTGCGCTCGTAGGCGGCCATGGCCAGTTGATAAGCGCCCAGGGTGATGCCGATGCCGAACAACGGGTGATGGGTCAGCGCCTGCCAGGCACCCTGCCAATCAGGACTCATACGTCCTCCCGGCGCTGCTGACGCTCGATCAGTTTCTGCATCAGCCAGCCGGCGAAGGCCAGCGACACCAGCAGCGACAGCACCAGCGCACCGACCACCGCCCAGAAGTCGGCGGCGATGTCGCTGGCGTACGCCATCACGCCCACGGCCGGTGGCACCAGAATCAGCGGCAGGTACTTGAGCAGGCTGCTGGACGCGACGCTCAGCGGTTCCCCCACCTCGCCGCGCAGCATGAGAAAGACGAACAAAAGCAGCATGCCGATGATAGGCCCCGGCAGCATCGGTAACAGCAGGACATTGAGAACGGTACCCAGCAACTGGCACAGCACCAGCCAGGAAAGGCCGCGAAGCAGCATGTTTGAGGTCTCCAGAAGACGAACGATGGCCGCGTTTCCGCTCGCGAGTAGGCCGCTGAAAAACGTAGGCGAGGCAGTCAGTGCAACACCGATGGCGGCCCCGCAAAAACAGGCGAGAAAGCGCAGTTTACGAGTTGTAAATGAGCATTCTGATCGGACTCGCGCACGAGCCTGTTTTTAACGCAGCAATGGCAACGTAGGTAGTTTTTCAGCGACCTACCAGAGGGGATTCCGGGCATCTATTGAGGCATGTCGGCCATTATAGGCGCGATGCCCCCTCGCTGGCCCCTGTATTGCTTCGTCAGGCTGGCCTATGCCGCGTCATTCATTACGCCAAGGCAGGCTTGACCCGCTGCCGGCCCCGTGATGATCTAGGCCGCAACGGTTCCACGCACACAAGAACAACACCCGCGTCCTCAAGGAGGAACTATGCCGTTCGTACCCGTAGCAGAGCTCAAGGATCATGTTGGCAAGGAACTCGGCAAGTCCGAGTGGCTGACCATCGACCAGCAGCGCATCAATCAGTTCGCCGAGTGCACCGGCGACCACCAGTTCATCCACGTCGACCCGGAAAAGGCCAAGCTGACCCCCTTCGGCACCACCATCGCCCACGGATTCCTCTCGCTGTCGCTGGTGCCGATGCTGATGGAAGGCATCATGATCATGCCGCAGGGCCTGAAAATGGCTGTGAATTACGGCCTCGACAGCGTGCGTTTCATCCAACCGGTCAAGGTTGACTCCAAAGTGCGTCTGACGGTGACCCTGACCGACGCCACCGAGAAGAACCCCGGCCAGTGGCTGCTCAAGGCCCGCGCCGTACTGGAGATCGAAGGCCAGGAAAAGCCGGCCTATATCGCCGAACCGCTGACCCTCTGCTTCGTCTGACCCGGACTGTTCCCGTTTCCGGCGGCAGCCGCCGGGGCGGGAGCGTTCTCACATCAGCAAAGCGTGCGACTCGGCAACGCAAGCGTCCAGGCTTGCGGCATACTGCGGACAAAGCACTGACCTGGACGTCCGTCATGAATCCCCTTGCCCTGCGCTTACTGCCTCTTTGCCTGTCCCTGCTGCTCGTCGGTTGCGAGGAAGCGCGCCCGCTGCTGCCGGCCAATGCCACGCTGCCAGACGGCGGTCAGTATCGCGGCGAGATAGTCGATGGGCTATTGCAAGGTCCGGGGCGCCTGGACTACCGCAACGGCAGCTGGTTCGTCGGTCAGTTCAAGGACGGCATGCTCGAAGGCAGCGGCGAATGGCAAGGCCCTGGCGGCGAACACTACCTGGGGGAATTCCACCAAGGCATGTTCCATGGCCAGGGCACCCTGACCTACAGCGATGGCAGTCGCTATCAGGGCGGTTTCGAACGCAACCGTTTCAGTGGCGCAGGCTTGCTCGAACAGGGCGGCCAGCGCTACCAGGGCGAATTTCTCAATGACCGCTTCCATGGCCTGGGCAAACTGGAGACGGCCGACGGCAGCAGCTTCCAGGGCCAGTTCGTCAATGGTCAGCCAGAAGGCCAGGGCGTGCGCAGCGATGCCTATGGCAACCAGTACAGCGGCGTGTTCACCCAGGGGCTGCTCAGTGGCCAGGGCAGTTACCAGAATGCCGATGGCGACAACTACAGCGGCGGTTTCCAGAATGATGAATTCCACGGCAAGGGCCGCTACCAGAGCGCCAGCGGCGAAACCTGGGCCGGGGATTTCATCGAGGGCGTGATGCAGGGCCCCGGTGAATATACCGACGGCGCTGGCACCCGCTACCTCGGCGAATTCGCCGACTGGCAGTACGAAGGCGAAGGCCTGCTCACCCTGACCGATGGCAGCGCCTACCGCGGGCATTTCTCGGGTGGCGAGTACAGCGGCGAAGGCACCCTGACCCTGGCCGATGGCAGCCGCCAGTCCGGCACCTGGCAACGCGGCCGCCTGGTGCGTGACGAACAGGGCCAGGTGCTGCCCGACAGCCTCGAACTGGGTCTGCTGCAGCAAGGGCACCTGCTCGATCAAGCCATCGCCGCGATTCCAGCCTCAACCTCGGCGCGCGAACTGTATGCGCTGACTCTGGCCGGCGACGGCAAGCAAAGCGTATTCATGCGCGAAGCCGACTACGTCAGCCGGCTGATGCGCGAGCGCTTCGGCGCCTATGGCAGCATCAGCCTGATCAACCATCGCGACCATCTCGCCGACCGCCCGCTGGCCACCCGCGAGAACCTCACCCGCGCCGTCCAGGCGCTGGCTGAACGCAGCGGCGAGGAAGACCTGATCTTCATCTACCTGACCAGCCACGGCTCGCGCCGACACGAGCTCAATCTCGACCAGCCACGCCTGCAGCTGGCCGACCTGCCCGCCAGCGAGCTGGCCGCTCTGCTCGCTCCGCTCAAGCAGCGCAACAAGGTGGTAGTGATCTCTGCCTGCTATTCCGGCGGTTTCATCCCGCCACTGAAAGACGAGAAGACTCTGGTAATGACCGCCGCACGCGCCGATCGGGTGTCCTTCGGCTGCAGCGAGGAAAACGACTTCACCTACTTCGGGCGTGCCCTGTTCGCCGAGGCGCTGGGCGAGACCGACAACCTCGAGCGTGCCTTCGAGCTGGCCAAGGAACGCGTCGCCGAGCGTGAGCAGAGCGACGGCTTCGAACCTTCCGAACCGCAGATCTGGGCGCCACGCGGCGTACTCCAGCACTGGCGTAACCTGCGCCAGAGCCAGGCCGAGCGAGCGCTCAGCGCCGTGGCCAGCGGTCCGGCAAAGGACTAACAGGCCGTTGAAAAACGTAGGCGAGGCAGGCAAGGCGAGGCAAAAACAGCCGAAAAAGCGCAGTTTACAAATTGTAAATGAGCATTTTGAGGCTGTTTTTAACGCAGCATTGCCAACGCAGGTAGTTTTTCAACAGCCTGTTAAGCTGAACTGTAACGGACAAGAGACAATTGCATGTACCTGACCCCGCAGCACATCCTTCTCGCTGGTGCCACCGGACTCACCGGTGAACACCTGCTCGACCGCCTCCTCAGCGAGCCAACGGTCGCCCGCGTGCTGGCGCCTACCCGCCGGCCGCTGGCCACGCACCCTCACCTGGAAAACCCGGTGGGCGACCTGCAAGCGCTGCTGCCGCAGTTGTCCGGCCAGGTCGATACCGCTTTCTGCTGCCTGGGCAGCACCATCAAGCAGGCCGGCTCGCAGGAAGCCTTCCGCGCCGTCGACCATGACCTGGTGCTGGCCTTCGCTCGCCGCGCTCGCGAGCTGGGCGCACGGCATCTGGTGGTGATCAGCGCCCTGGGCGCCAACCCCGGATCAAAGGTGTTCTACAACCGCGTCAAGGGCGAGACCGAAGCGGCGCTGAAGGCCATGGACTGGCCGCAACTGACCATCGCCCGCCCGTCGCTGCTGCTCGGTGCGCGGCACGAATTTCGTCTCGGCGAGCGTCTGGCAGCGCCGCTGCTGCGCTGGCTGCCGGGCAAGTACCGCGGCATCGACGCCTGCGCCCTGGCCCGTGCATTGTGGCGCCTGGCTCTGGAAGAGGAAGACGGCGTGCGCGTGATAGAGTCTTCCGACCTGCGCCGCCTGGGGCGCTGATGCCGTGGGTGATGCGATGAAACCGACAAGCCTGATCGAGGCCCTGCAGGACGCCGACATGCTGGAGATCGATGGTCTGTATGCCTGGCAGTTCGACCTCGACACCGAATTGCTGGCGCAGATCAGCGCCGGCACGGCGGGCAGCGACAGCTCTGCCAAACCCCTGCTGCAGGTGCACTGCATCGATGGCCGCGAACGCCGCCTGTGGAAGTTTTCCCTGGCTTCGGTGCAGGCCGCGCGGTACAGCGAAGCGGACGACAGCTGGCTCATCGAAGGCAACGAGGCTAGCCACAGCCTCAAGTGCTTCGCTGCCTATCGCGGCGACAACGATGACGACGTCGAGCAAGACGAGGCCTGAACCATGGGCCTCTATGACCGCCATGTGCTGCCGTATCTGATCGATTTCGCCTGCGGCATGGGCGCGGTCATGAAGGCACGCTCGCAGGTCGTACCACTGGCAAAGGGACGGGTGCTGGAAATCGGCATCGGCAGCGGTCTCAACCTGAGCTTCTACGATCCGCAGCGCGTCGAGGTAGTCGTCGGCGTCGACCCGTCCGCCGACATGCAGCGCCTGGCCCGCGACCGCGCCGCGCGCTGCCAGATGCCGGTGGAAATGATCGCCCTGGAGCTGGGCCAGATTCAGGCTGAGGACGCCAGCTTCGACGATATCGTCTGTACCTTCACTCTGTGCACCATCCCCGATGTGGTCGCCGCCCTGGACGAAATGCGCCGGGTGCTCAAACCCGGCGGCCGTCTGTTGTTTTGCGAACACGGACTGGCGCCGGATCTCCCTGTGGTGCGCTGGCAAAAACGCCTCACCCCACTGTGGAAGCCGCTGGCCGGCGGCTGCCACCTGGACCGCGACATACCCGCGCTGATTATCGCCGGTGGTTTTCATATCCGCCAGCTGGATACCGGTTACCTGAAGGGGCCCAGGCCCATGACCCACGTCTATCGCGGCTGGGCCGACTGAGCACCGTCCTGAGCTCGCATACTCGGCATAGGCGGCCATACTGCAGAACAGGTTGCTGGAACTTTGCCAATGGAAGTCGACCCGCGCATGAAGCCGCTCTCTTCACCCCGCCTTGTTCACCTGCTGCTGTGCCTGTGCCTGCTGGGCTGCGCCTGGAACATTGCCGCAGAGACACGCACGGTCAGGGTCGGTGTATACGCCAACGAGCCAAAGATCTTTGCCGATGCCAACGCACAGCCATCGGGCATTCTCGGTGAACTGCTGCAGGCGATTGCCAACGAGGAGCGCTGGCAGCTGCAGACAGTGCCCTGCGCCTGGCAGCAATGTCTGCAGATGCTGCAGGACGGCGAGATCGATCTGCTGCCGGACGTCGCCTTCAGCGAAGAACGCGCACAACTGATGGACTTCCACCAGGTGCCTTCGCTATTCAGTTGGTCGCAGTTGTACAGCCACGAAGAGCTGCACCTGCGGAGCGTGCTCGACCTGCGCGACCTGCGTATCGCCGCACTGGAGGGGTCGATTCAATACCAGTATCTGCAGAGCCTGCTCGACAGCTTTGGCCTGCAGGCGCAGATGATTCCGCTCAGCGACCTGAGTCAGGGCTTTGCCATGGTGCTTGCCGAACAGGCCGACGCAGTGGTGGCCAATCAGCTGTTCGGTGACTATCACGCCGCCAACTACCGCCTGAGCGCGACACCGATCATGTTCCAGCCCGCACAGTTGTTCTACGCCACGCGCAAGGGTGCCAACGGCGAGCTGCTCAGCGCCATCGACCAGCACCTGCAAAACTGGCAATCAGCGCCTGGCTCTATCTACTTTCAGGTGCTGCAGCGCTGGAGCGGCGCACCTCAGCAGCGCAACGTTCCCGTCCTGTTCTGGTGGGGCCTGGCGCTGCTAGCCGCGCTACTGACGTTGGCCATTGGCGGCAGCCTGTTGTTGCGCCGCCAGGTCGCGGACAAGACCCGACATCTCAAGACCAGCGAAGCGCGCCTCAATACCATCCTCGACAGCGTCGAGGCACATATCTACATCAAGGACCCGCAACTGCGTTATCAGTACGTCAATCGCAAGGTCTGCGATCTGTTCGGACGCAGCGCCGAACAGGTCATCGGCCATAGCGATGCCGACTTCTTCGACAGTGACACAGCGCAAGCACTGAGCATCAATGACCGACTCGTACTGGCTGGCGAGCGCATCGAAAGCGAGGAAACCAACCGTGATCGCTACGGCCGTAACGAGCGCACCTACTTTTCGGTGAAGCTGCCGCTGCGTGCGGCCGATGGCAGCATCTACGCTCTGTGCGGCATTTCCACCGACATCACCGAGCACAAGAAGAACCTCGAACAGATCCATCAGCTCGCCTATTACGACGCACTCACCGGTCTGCCCAATCGCCGCCTGCTGCTCGAACACCTGCAGTTCGCCCTGGCCCGCAGCGCACGTAGTCGACGTGAGGGCGCGCTGCTGTTCATCGATCTGGACAATTTCAAGCAGCTCAATGACACCCTCGGCCACGACATGGGCGACCTGCTGCTGCAACAGGTCAGCGACCGTCTGCTCAATCAGGTGCGCCTCGAAGACAGCCTGGCGCGCCTCGGCGGTGATGAGTTCGTACTGACTCTGGAGAACCTCGACCCCGAACCTCAGGCAGCCATCGCCGCCATCGAGCATGTCGCAGAAAAACTGCTGCGCGCTCTGGCCACCCCGTTCGAGCTGCCCGGCTATAGCCACAGCGGTAGCGCCAGCATTGGTGTCGCATTGTTCTCGCAACCGCACGACAAGCCCGAGGAGCTGCTCAAGCACGCCGACCTGGCGATGTATGAAGCCAAGGCCGCCGGGCGCAATACCCTGTGCTTCTTCGACCCGCGCATGCAGCAGGCACTGGCGGCCCGCGCTACCCTGGAGCACGAGCTGCGTCACGCCCTGAGCGAGGCTCAGCTACTTCTGCACTACCAGCCGCAGGTAGATGAACGGGGTGAGCTGCTCGGCGCCGAGGCGCTGGTACGCTGGCAGCACCCGCAGCGCGGTCTGGTACCGCCTGGCGAGTTCATCCCGCTGGCGGAAAGCACCGGGCTGATCCTGCCCATGGGCCGCTGGATCCTGCACACGGCCTGTCAGCAACTCGCCTCATGGGCCAATGACCCGCAGCGCGCTGCGCTGACCGTGGCGATCAACGTCAGCGCCCGCCAATTCCATCACCCTGACTTCGTCACCGACGTGCTCGCCGCGCTGCAGGAGACCGGAGCCGACCCGCACAGGCTGGAGCTGGAGCTGACCGAAAGTCAGCTGGTCCAGGACATCGAAGCGCTGATCAACAAGATGGCCCAGCTCAGAGCCCACGGCGTGCGCTTCTCGCTGGACGACTTCGGCACAGGCTACTCATCGCTCAGCTACCTGAAGCGCCTGCCACTCGACCAGTTGAAGATCGACCGCAGCTTCGTTCGCGATCTGCTCGACAATGCCAGCGATACCGCCATCGTGCGGACCATTCTCGCCCTGGGTCAGGCGCTGGAGTTACGCGTCATCGCCGAAGGCGTAGAGAGCCAGGCGCAGCGCGACGCCCTGCTACACCTGGGCTGTCGCTACTTCCAGGGCTACCTGTATGGCGTCCCGCAGCCGGCCGAACAGATCGGTGCCTATGGCCGAGCCACCCTCGACCTGCAGCAGGGCTCAGCCTGAAGGCTCAGGCGCGCGCCGGCTCACGCAACGCCAGGCTGTCCACCAGACCGGCGGCGATGGCCATGCCCACCAGTTCCGGCAGGCTTTCGGCCTGCATGCGCTTCATCACCCGTGAGCGATAGAGGTCGACGGTTTTTACGCTGATATCGAGCTGCTCGGCCACTTCACGGTTGGTGTAGCCGCGCACCAGTGGCAACAGCACGTCACGCTCACGTGGGGTGAGTTGATCGAGCCGTGCCTGTACTTCGGCCAGACGCGGATCCAGCCGGACCGGAGGCGCACGACGCTCCAGCGCCTGCTGCACACTGTCGAGCAGCAATTGCTCGTTGTAGGGCTTCTCGATGAAATCCACCGCGCCGGCCTTGAACGCGCGCACGACGATGGGTACGTCGGCATGGCCGCTGACGAAGATGATCGGTAGGTCGATGCCGCGCGCACGCATCTCCTCCTGCACGTTCAGGCCGCCCATACCCGGCATGCGCACATCGAGCAGGACGCAAGCATTGGCCAGCGCATCGCAGGCCTCGAGAAAGGCGCGACCGCTAGTGAACGGCACGCCCTTGAGGCCTACCGACTCCAGCAGCCAGAGGGTCGAGTCGAGCATGCCCTGGTCGTCATCGACCACATAAACCAGTTGTTGCATCCCAGTGCAGCTCCTCTTGTTGTTATGCATTTCATCGGTCGCGGCTGAAGCCCCTCCCACAGTTTGCATGCCCCGTGGGAGTGGCTTTAGCCGCGACTGTTCGACAACGACTCATCGTCCCTGCCCAGCGGCAAACGACACTCCAAGCACAACCCGCCACCCTCGGCCGGCAATGCCTCCAGCGCCCCACCAAAACCCTCGATGATACTGCGACTCATGGACAGACCCAGCCCCAGGCCGTCCGCCTTGCTGGTGTAGAACGGCGTGAACAGCTTGCCCAGTTGCTCGTCGCTGGCGCCCGGTCCCTGGTCGATCACCCTGATCGTCAGGCTGCCGTTGCCTTCACGAGCCTCCAGGCGTATCTGCGATGCGCTGCCTGGATGCTGGTCGCGATTCGCCTCGATGGCATTACGCAGCAGGTTCAGCAACACCTGCTCGAGCAATACACGGTCGGCGAATACCAGCGGCAGATTGTCCGGCAAGGCGTCGCTGACCGCCACCTGTGCCGCGCCCGCCTCCCAGGCGCACAAACGCACGGCCTCGCGTGCCACCTCGGCCAGGTTCAGCGCCTGCATGCGCCGTTGGCCCTTGCGCAGGAAGGCGCGCAGACGTCTGATCACCGTCGCGGCATGGTTGGCATGTTCGGTGATGCGCGCCAGGCCCTGAGCCACCTTGTCGACACCGGCCGGATCACCGCCGACGCCCTGCAGATAGCGCTGGCTGGCACTGGCGTAGTTGACCACAGCCGCCAGCGGCTGGTTGATCTCATGGGCGATGCCCGACGCCAGCTCGCCCAGGGTGATCAAACGCGTGGTGTGTGCCAGTTCGTCCTCCAGACGCCGCTTGTTCTCTTCGGCATGGATACGCGCAGTGATGTCGCGCGAAACGCTGACCACCTCCACCACCGCGCCGGTGTAGGTCTCGCGGATGGCGCGGCTGGCGGTCTCGAACCACAGGTAGTGCCCGTCGCGGTGACGGATGCGATAGGTCATGGTGTGGTAGCCGTCCTGCTCCAGCGCCTCGCGCGCCTGCTTGGCCTGCTGCAGTTGGTCCTGTGGATGCAGCAGGCCGTCGACCGCCATGCCGCGCAACTCTTCCGGCCAGTAGCCGAGCAACGTCCAGCTTGCAGGCGTGGCATCGAGAAACACGCCGTCCGGCGTATGCCGGGAAATCAGGTCGGTGGTGTTCTCGGTGATCAGCCGATACAGCCTGCGCGCGCGCGCAGCTTCGCGCTGCTCGCGAATTTCCTGGGTCGCTTCGCGGCAGCGTGCCAGCACGCGACATTCGGCGAGGTCGGGGATGAAGCTCCAGATCAGGATGCGCTCGCCGTCCTGCGCCTCCACCGCCTCGATGGCACGGGCCTGCTCCAGACAGGCGCGCACCAGCGGCACATGATTCACCGGCAACAGCGCGCCCACCTGCGCCAACGCGCGCTCGCCTAGCAGCGCCAGCAACGCGTGGTTGAACTCCAGCGGGCGCGCCTGTTCATCGAGCAGCAGCGCCGGCTGCGGATCTGCCGATAGCAGCGGCGCGCTGCGCGCCATACCGCCGGACAGCGCGATCAGTTGCGCCAGCAGCTCACGCAGCCAGGGTAGCCATTGCAGACCGGCGTCTTCGTCCACCTGCAGCAGCAACAGACCGGCACCACCCTCCTCCAGACTCAGCGCCAGCGCCTGGCCGTGATGAATCGCGGCGCGGCGCAGTCGCCCGGCCAGCCAGCAGGGCAGTTGACGCACTGCTTCCAGGCTCAGGCAGGGCTGTGTCGTCAGCGCCTCGAACAACTCCTGATCGCTGGCGGCCAGAGGATCGCCCTGCCCCGGCGGCAGGCGCGGGCCACCGTCGTCCTGGGCATAGGTACGGCTGGCCGGTTGCCAGGTCAGGTACCAGGCCTGGCGTACCTGTGGGCAACCCAGCACGGCACGGCGCAAAGCCGCCGCCCGCTCATTGAGGGATGGCGCTTCGCGCTGGATACGCAGCCAGGCCTGCAGCGGCACGACCGCCTGATCACTCGAAAGATTCATATAGTAATTATTCTATAAAACCTTGGTACAACTTCCATAAAAAAAAGAAATGACCTATAAATCACCGCCAGAAAGCTTCGGTAATGCCTGCATCATTACCGGAATAACCAGAGCTAACAATCAGCCAAAGGTGTATCCGCCATGTCGATCTACGAGCAGGGCCTCGGCCGCGCCGCCGTCAACCATGTCGCCCTCAGCCCCCTGAGCTTCATCGAACGCACTGCGGCGATATACCCACACTACCCGGCAGTGGTGCATGGTTCGATTCGTCGCGACTGGGCCGAAACCTACGCACGCTGCCGGCGCCTGGCCTCGGCGCTGGCCGGTCGCGGTATCGGCAAGGGCGATACGGTAGCGGTGATGCTGCCGAACATTCCGGCGATGCTCGAAGCGCATTTCGGCGTGCCGATGATCGGCGCAGTGCTCAACACCCTCAACGTACGTCTGGATGCAGAGGCCATCTCCTTCATGCTGCAGCATGGCGAGGCCAAGGTGGTGATCGCCGACCGCGAGTTCCATGACGTGATCCACGCCGCCATCGGCATGCTCGACCACCCGCCGCTGGTAATCGATGTCGACGACCCGGAGTACGGCGAAGGCCAGGCCGTCAGCGATCTGGACTACGAGGCCTTCCTCGCCGAAGGCGACCCCGAGTTCGCCTGGCAGTGGCCGGCGGACGAGTGGCAGGCCATCAGCCTCAACTACACCTCCGGCACTACCGGTAACCCGAAAGGCGTGGTCTATCACCACCGTGGCGCCTTCCTCAACGCCATGGGCAACCAGATGACCTGGGCCATGGGCAACCACCCGGTCTACCTGTGGACCCTGCCGATGTTCCACTGCAACGGCTGGTGCTACCCCTGGACCATCACCGCCCTGGCCGGCGTGCATGTGTTCCTGCGCCGCGTCGACCCGGCGAAGATCCTCACCCTGATCCGCGACGAGCAGGTTACTCACCTGTGCGGCGCGCCCATCGTGCTCAATGCCCTGGTCAACATGCCGCCCGAAGCCAAGGCCGCCATCGATCATCCGGTCAAGGCCATGGTGGCTGGCGCCGCACCACCGGCCAAGGTGATCGGTGCGGTGGAAGAGATGGGCATCACCGTGACCCACGTCTATGGCCTCACCGAAGTCTACGGCCCGGTCACGCTGTGCGCCTGGCATGCCGAGTGGGATGAACTGCCGCTGGAGGAGCGCGCCACCATCAAGGCGCGCCAGGGCGTGCGCTACCCGACCCTGGAAGGGGTGATGGTCGCCGACCCGAAAACCCTGGAGCCGGTGCCGCGCGATGGCCAGACCATCGGCGAGATCTTCATGCGCGGCAACACCGTGATGAAGGGTTACCTGAAGAACCCCAGCGCCACCGCCGAGGCCTTCGAGGGCGGCTGGTTCCACACCGGCGACCTGGGCGTGTGCCATGCCGACGGCTACGTGGAAATCCGCGACCGCCTCAAGGACATCATCATCTCCGGCGGCGAGAACATCTCCACCATCGAAATCGAGGGCGTGCTCTATCGCCACCCCGCCGTGCTGGAGGCGGCCGTGGTAGCGCGCCCGGACGAGAAATGGGGCGAGACGCCCTGCGCCTTCATCACCCTGAAGACCGGTCAGCAAGCCAGCGACAGCGAGATCATGACCTTCTGCCGCGACCACCTGGCCGGCTTCAAGGTGCCCAAGACCGTGGTCTTCACCCAGTTGCCCAAGACCAGCACCGGCAAGATCCAGAAGTTCGTCCTGCGCGATATGGCCAAGGCGCTCTGATCCCTTGTGGGAGGGGCTTCAGCCGCGAGCGTCGCCGCTAAAGCGCCTCCCACAGACCGCAGCCCACCGTTTGCACAACAACAAGAACCGGCCCTGGCGGCCGACGGAGAACCCTCATGCAAATTTTCAAGCGCCGTGACGGCGACGAACAACCACACTGGCCCCTCGGGCCGTTCAAGGTGCGCCTGCCCTTCGTGCATTACCGCTGGGAAACGGCGGAGATGCTGCAGGCGCTGATCATGTTCGTGGTCAGCCTGGCGATGATCCCGCTGCTGGAGAAATACCTCGGCCTGCCCTATGACGTGGCCCTGGCCTATGTGGTGGTGTGTGGCATCGGCTTCATGCTGCCGGCGCTGCTCGGCGTGCCCTTCGTACCCGGCTGGATCACCCCTGGCATCCCCGTGGTGCTGCTGTTCCTCGGCGACTTCGAGCCGGGCCCGCAGGCCATCCAGGCGCTGTTCGCCCTGCAGTTCCTGGTGTTCGTGATTTTCCTCGTGCTCGGCGTCACGCGTCTGGGCAGCGCCTTGGTGCGGCTGATCCCCAACTCGATGAAGGGCGGCATCATCATCGGCGCCGGCATCGCCGCACTGATGGGCGAGATCAGCGCCGGTGGCCGCCTGGCCAACACGCCGATCTCCCTGGTGCTGGGCAGCCTGATCTGCCTGTACCTGATGTTCTCCGTGTCGTTCAAGGGCCTGACCGAGCGTGTGCCAATGGCACGCAAGATCGTCAACTACGGCATGGTGCCAGGCATGCTGATCGCCATTTTCATCGGCATCGGCGTGGGCGAGTACAAGATGCCGGACGTGAAATGGGGCATCACCGCGCCGGCCTTCGCCGAGATGTGGAACTACCTGCCGTTCAGCGTCGGTTTCCCCGGCCTGGACGTGTTCCTGCTGGCCGTGCCCACGGCGGTGATCGCCTATGTGATCGCCTTCGGCGACATCATCGTTGGTCAGTCGCTGATGCAACGCGCCGATGAACTGCGCACCGACGAGGTGATCGAAAACAACGTCGACCGCGTGCATCTGGTGACCGCCATCCGCAACGCCCTGCATGCCTTCTTCGCACCCTACCCGGGCCTGGCCGGTCCGCTGTGGACGGCGGTGGCGGCAACCATGGCCGAACGCTACAAATACGGACGCAAGGCGATGGATTCGATCTACAGCGGCGCTGGCACGTTCTGGATCACCGGCTTCGCCGCGCTGTTCATGCTGCCGCTGGTCAGTTTCTTCCAGCCGGTGCTGCCGATCGCCCTGTCGCTGACGCTGATCCTCACCGGCTACATCTGCCTGATGGTCGGCTTCGAGCAACTCAACAACAACACCGAGCGCGGCATCGCCGGCACCATGGGTGTGGTGCTCGCCGTCTACGGCGCTGGCTGGGGCCTGGCTGCGGGTGCGGCGCTGTACATCCTGGTCGAACGTACCCATCTGCTTAAATTCACCAGCGTCAAGGATAAGCCGCAAAGTCAGGCGGAAGCCGACTGACGGATTTCGTTCCACACGCGCCGCGCTCGTCGCGGCGCCACTGCTGTCGAGGTTGCACCATGCCCGAGTTCAACGCCCCGCTGCGCGATATGCGCTTCGTCCTCCATGAAGTCTTCCAGGCGCCAAACCTGTGGGCACGTCTGCCGGCCCTGGCGGAAACCGTCGATGCCGACACCGCCGACGCCATCCTCGAAGAAGCCGCCAAGGTCACCGGCAGCCTGATCGCCCCGCTCAACCGCAGCGGCGACGAGGAAGGCGCGCAGTGGGTCGATGGCGACGTGCGCACCCCAGCCGGTTTCCGCGAGGCCTACGCCACCTACACCGAAGGCGGCTGGGTCGGCCTGTCCGGCAACCCGCAGTACGGCGGCATGGGCATGCCCAAGATGCTCGCCGTGGCCTTCGAGGAAATGCTCTACGCCGCTGGCTCCAGTTTCGCGCTGTATTCGGCGCTGAGTTCCGGCGCCTGCCTGGCCATCGACGCCCATGCCAGCGAAGAACTGAAAACCACCTACCTGCCGCCGATGTACGAGGGCCGCTGGGCCGGTTCCATGTGCCTGACCGAGGCCCACGCCGGCACCGACCTGGGCATCATCAGAACCCGCGCCGAGCCGCAGGCAGACGGCAGCTACAAGGTCACCGGCAGCAAGATCTTCATCACCGGCGGTGAGCAGGATCTGACCGAGAACATCATCCACCTGGTGCTGGCCAAGTTGCCGGACGCACCGACTGGGCCGAAGGGCATCTCGCTGTTCCTGGTGCCCAAGGTGATGGTCAACGGCGATGGCAACCTCGGCGCGCGCAATGCGGTGAGCTGCGGCTCCATCGAGCACAAGATGGGCATCAAGGCCTCGGCCACTTGCGTGATGAACTTCGACGGCGCCACCGGCTATCTGATCGGCGAGGTCAACAAAGGCCTGGCGGCGATGTTCACCATGATGAACTACGAACGCCTGTCCATTGGCATCCAGGGCATCGGCTGCGCCGAGGCGTCCTACCAGTCGGCCGTCAGCTACGCCCGCGAACGCATCCAGAGCCGCGCCGCCACCGGCCCTGTCAATCACGACAAGATCGCCGACCCGATCATCGTCCACGCTGATGTGCGTCGCATGCTGCTGACGATGAAGGCGTTGAACGAAGGTGGTCGTGCTTTCGCCTGCTACGTCGGCCAGCAACTCGACCTGGCCAAGTACGCCGAGGACGCCAACGAGCGGCAGAACGCCGAAGCCCTGGTCGCCCTGCTGACGCCGGTGGCCAAGGCCTTTTTCACCGACACCGGTCTGGAAAGCTGCGTGCACGGCCAGCAAGTGTTCGGCGGCCACGGCTACATCCGCGAGTGGGGCCAGGAGCAGTTGGTGCGTGACGTGCGCATCGCGCAGATCTATGAAGGCACCAACGGCATACAGGCGCTCGACCTGCTCGGGCGCAAGGTGGTGGCCAACGGCGGCGCCGCGCTGCGCCTGTTCGCCGGCGAAGTGCGCGACTTCGCCCATGCTCACGAATCGCCTCACGGCGAGCGCCTGGTGGAAGCGCTGGAACGTCTTGAAGCGGTCAGCGGCTGGCTGCTGGAGCAGGCCAAGAGCGATCCCAATTCGGTCGGTGCCGCCTCGGTGGAGTACCTGCACCTGTTCGGCTACGTCGCCTACGCCTATATGTGGGCGCGCATGGCCGCCGTGGCGCAGGGCAAACAGAACGAGGACAACGCTTTCTACGGCGGCAAGCTCGCTACCGCCGAGTTCTTCTTCGCCCGCCTGCTGCCGCGCACCCTGAGCCTGGAGGCGAGCATTCGTGGTGGTAGCCAGTCCTTGTATGGCCTGGCTGCCGAGCAGTTTTAAACGTAGGGCGGGGGTAACCCGTCACCGCCGAGCTAGCGGGTTTCACCCGCCCTACAGGGTTGAGCGTGTTGCGCGGCGCTTCGGCGCCGCGCTTTTTTATTCAAGTCTCGGCTGGGACATGCCCAACCGACGAGGAACCTTTATGCGTGAAGTCGTGATAGTCGCCGCCTGCCGTACTGCCATAGGCAGCTTCCAGGGCGCGTTGAGCCGCATTCCAGCCCCGCAGCTGGGCGCGGCAGTGATCCGTGAACTCCTCGCCCGCACAGGCATTGCAGGCGAGCAGATCGACGAGGTGATTCTAGGCCAGGTACTTACCGCAGGCTCAGGGCAGAATCCGGCCCGGCAGAGCGTGCTGCTCGCCGGCCTGCCACATACGGTGCCGGCCATGACCCTGAACAAGGTCTGCGGCTCCGGCCTCAAGGCGGTGATCCTCGGTGCCCAGGCCATTCGTGGTGGCGATGCCGAGATCATCATCGCCGGCGGCCAGGAGAACATGAGCCTGGCGCCCTACGTCATGCCCGGCGCCCGCAGCGGCCTGCGCATGGGTCATGCCGGGCTGGTCGACACGATGATCCAGGACGGTCTGTGGGACGCCTTCAATAACTACCACATGGGCATCACCGCCGAGAACCTGGCCGAGCAGTACGGCGTCACGCGCGCCGAACAGGATGCCTTCGCCCTGCGCTCGCAGCAGCGCGCCCAGGCAGCCATCGAGTCCGGCCGTTTTGCCAGCGAGATCGTCCCCGTGGAAATTCCCCAACGCGGCGCCGAACCGCTGCGTTTTGCCCAGGACGAACAGCCGCGCGCCGGCACCAGCCTGGACAGCCTCGGCAAGCTGCGCCCGGCCTTCAAGAACGACGGCACGGTGACCGCCGGCAATGCCTCGACGCTCAACGACGGCGCTGCTGCCGTACTGCTGATGAGCGCCGAGAAGGCCGATGAATTGCAACTGCCGGTGCTGGCGCGCATTGCCGCCCACGCTAGCGCCGGGGTCGACCCGGCGGTGATGGGCATTGGCCCGGTATTCGCCAGTTGCAAGGCACTGGAGCGGGCAGGCTGGAGCCTGGAACAGCTCGACCTGATCGAGGCCAACGAAGCCTTCGCCGCCCAGGCCATCGCCGTCGGCCGCGAGCTGCATTGGGACAGCGCCAAGGTCAACGTCAACGGCGGTGCCATCGCCCTCGGCCACCCCATCGGCGCCTCCGGCTGCCGCATCCTGGTCAGCCTGATCCACGAGATGCAGCGCCGCGATGCCCGCCGTGGCCTGGCTACCCTGTGCATCGGCGGCGGCCAGGGCGTGGCGCTGGCCATCGAACGCTAGCCTGGAACAAACGAGCCGGTGGATGTAGAAAGCGACATCCACCACGCCTCCCAGACAAGAACAAGAGAACACCCATGCGAACCCTGACCACCCTCACCGGCAACAGCCAGAAACTCGACGGCGGCGCCATGTTCGGCAACGCGCCCAAGGCTCTCTGGCAACGCTGGATGCCGGCCGACGAACTGAACCGCATCGACCTCGGCTGCCGTGCCCTGCTGGTGCAGGAGGACGAGCGCAACATCCTCATCGAAACCGGTATCGGTGCCTTCTTTAGCCCCG
The DNA here is from genome assembly GCF_014892995.1 of Pseudomonas sp. EggHat1. Taxonomy (NCBI): domain Bacteria; kingdom Pseudomonadati; phylum Pseudomonadota; class Gammaproteobacteria; order Pseudomonadales; family Pseudomonadaceae; genus Pseudomonas; species Pseudomonas sp. EggHat1. The sequence goes on along the minus strand of NZ_JACKQK010000002.1, from coordinate 164,179 downwards.
AACTCAGGCAGCGCTTTGGCGTGCAGGAAGATCGCCACGTGCTGCTCGACAGCCTGGCGGCCGTGGGCTTGAGTGACGCCGACATCGACATCCTGGTGCTCACCCACCTGCACTTCGACCATGCCGGCGGCCTGCTCGCCGCCTGGCAAGAGGGTCAGCCAGCACGATTGCTGTTCCCCAACGCGCGCTTCATCACAGGCCGACGCCAGTGGCAGCGTGCCTGCAACCCACACGCCCGGGATAAGGCCTCCTATATTCCGGAACTGCTCGATCTCCTGGAAAACAGCGGCCGCCTGCAACTGATCGACGAAACCGAGCACTGCGAATTGCTCGGCCCCGACTGGCGCCTGCACTGGAGCGACGGCCATACGCCGGGCCAACTGCTGCCGGAAGTCGCCATGCCGGGCGGACCGGTGGTGTTTCCCGGTGACCTGATTCCCGGCGCGCCCTGGGTCCATCTCCCGATCACCATGGGTTATGACCGCTTCCCCGAAGGCCTGATCGAGGAGAAGCAAGCGCTGCTCAGTGACCTGTTTTCGCGTGACGGCCGGCTGGTGTTCACCCATGACCCGGAAGTGGCCATGGGACGGGTAACGCGAGATGAAAAAGGCCGCTACGGGCTCATTGAGGCGGTAAAAACAGCACATCTGCTGGCAAACTGACGCCATCAGGCCTTGACGCGCAGCTCATGCAGCGCGAGCATGGCCGCTTGTTTTTTCGCCGTGGTCACGACCACACCAGCACCCCAGGAAGGGGGCTGCGCTTGGCCAGCGAGAGACTGGCCGTCGTGCCATGCCCACCTCGACAGCCCTGGGGGGATCGTTTCATGAGCCTGGCCTCTGTACGCGCCTTCTTCGCCGCCAAGGCGCCCGATATCGCGATCATCGAACTGCAGTCCAGCACCGCCACCGTGGCGCTGGCTGCCGAAGCGCATGGTGTATCGCCGGGACAGATCGCCAAGACCCTGGCCTTTCGCATCGCCGAACGCGACGTGCTGATCGTCGCCCGCGGTGACGCCCGTATCGACAACCGCAAGATGAAGGAATGCTTCGGCGCCAAGGCGCGCATGCTCGATGCACAAACCGTTGTCGAGCTGACCAGCCACCCGGTCGGCGGCGTCTGCCCGTTCGGCCTGGCCACACCGCTCAGCGTCTACTGCGACCGCTCGCTGCTGGCCTTTAACGAAGTGCTGCCGGCGGCCGGCGCCACCCACAGCGCCGTGCGTATCGCCCCGCAGCGCATGGCCGAACTGGTGGACGCCGAGTGGATCGACGTGTGCCAGGAAGTGGAAACCGAACCCTGCTGAACGGCGTCACGTCCATGTAGGGTGCGCCGCGCGCACCGGGCTTTCCCGGATGACATCCCAGCCTTCAACCTTAGGACGCACCACTGCAGCCGAGATTCGGTGCGCACAGCGCACCCTACGGTGTCATGGCACTAGCGCCTGTCCCGGATTGCATCCGGGCTACAACCCGCCGCTGACACCGAGGCTGACACCCAGGGCGGTAGCTAGCGAAAACGGCAGCAACAGGGTATCGAGCAGCGCGCTGGCCGGCAGATCCAGTCCCGCATAACGAGGCGCCTCGGCACCGAAACGATCCAGCGGGCAGCAGCCGCCATTGATCGCATACCAATCCAGTCGCGTGCCGGCATAGACCACCGGCGCACCAGGCTTGGCCGCATCCAGCGTGCGCACGGTGGCACAGCCGCTCAGGCTCAGCAGCGCCACGGCGCATAAGAGCAGGCGCACGCTGCTAGTCATCCGACACCAAATGATGCTCGCCCCAGCGCGGCAACATGTCCTGAGGGATATTCAGGCAATTGAGGATGCGCGCAACGACGAAATCCACCAGATCATCCAGCGTCTGCGGCTGGTGATAGAACCCGGGCGAAGCCGGCAGAATGGTCACGCCCAGATTCGACAGCTTGAGCATGTTCTCCAGGTGAATGCTCGAATACGGCGCCTCGCGCGGCACCAGGATCAACTGGCGGCGCTCCTTCAATGCCACGTCGGCGGCGCGTTCGATCAGGTTGTTGCAGGCACCGGTAGCGATGGCCGACAAGGTGCCGGTGCTGCACGGCACCACCACCATGGCCGTCGGCGCGCCGGAGCCGGAGGCCGCCGGCGCCATCCAGTCTTCCTTGCCGTAGACGCGAATCTGCCCCGGCGCCGCGCCGGTGTATTCGGTGAGGAACTGCGCCATGGACTGCGGCTTGGCCGGCAGCGCCACGTCGGTCTCGGTGGCCATCACCAGTTGCGCGGCCTTGGAGATCAGGAAGTGCACCTCGCGATCCTCCTGCACCAGGCAATCGAGCAGGCGCAGACCATATTGCGCGCCGGAGGCGCCGGTCATGGCCAGGGTAACTCTATCGGGACCGCTCATACATTCACTCTCAAGACTGCTACGCGTGCTTATGCCGCGTAGGGCGGGTGCAAACCGCCGGGACTTGAACCATGGCGGGTTTCACCCGCCCTACTGCCAGCTTCAGGCCAGGGCCTCGGCCAGCTTGCCATGCAAACCACCGAAGCCGCCGTTGCTCATGATCACCACCTGGGTGCCGGGGCCCGCCAGGGCCTTCACGCCGTCGATGATCGACTCCAGCGAATCGCACACCTGGGTCGCATTGGTCGCCCCAGCAACGGTCGCGCCTAGGTCCCAGCCGAGATTCGGCGGGGCGTACCAGAACACCGCATCGGCCTGCTCGGCCGACTCGGCCAGGCCATCGCGATGAGCGCCAAGCTTCATCGAATTGGAGCGCGGCTCGATCACCGCGATCACCTGAGTGTCGTCACCAACGCGCTTGCGCAGCCCGTCCAGGGTGGTGGCAATGGCGGTCGGGTGATGGGCGAAGTCATCGAAGACGGTCACGCCATTCACCTCGGCGACCTTCTCCATGCGCCGCTTGGCGTTGATGAACTGGCCCAGCGCCTCGATGCCCAGCGCCGGCACCACGCCGACATGGCGCGCTGCAGCGAGCACGGCCAGGGCGTTGGCGACGTTGTGCTGACCGGTCAGGTTCCACTGCACGGTACCCTCGACCTTGCCGTCGAAGCTCACCTCGAAGCGCGAGCCATCCGCGCTGAGCAGGCGTGCCTGCCATTGCCCGCCTTCGCCGGTGGTCTGCACAGGTGTCCAGCAGCCCATTTCGATGACTCGCGCCAACGCGGCTTCGCTGGCGGGGTGGATGACCAGGCCTTCGCCGGGAATGATGCGCACCAGATGGTGGAACTGTCGCTCGATGGCCGCCAGGTCCGGGAAGATATCGGCGTGGTCGAATTCCAGATTGTTGAGAATGGCCGTACGCGGACGGTAATGGACGAACTTGCTGCGCTTGTCGAAGAAGGCGCTGTCGTATTCGTCAGCCTCGACCACGAAGAACGGCGTGTCGCCCAGCCGCGCGGAAATGCCGAAGTTCTGCGGCACGCCGCCAATCAGAAAGCCCGGACTCATGCCGGCGTGCTCCAGCACCCAGGCGAGCATGCTGGAACTGCTGGTCTTGCCGTGGGTACCGGCGACCGCCATCACCCAGCGCCCCTGCAGCACGTGATCGGCCAGCCACTGCGGGCCGGAAACGTAGGGCAGGCCCTTGTTCAGCACATATTCCACCGCCGGGTTGCCACGGCTCATGGCGTTACCCACCACCACCAGATCGGGCGCCGGCTGCAAATGCGCCGGGTCGTAGCCCTGCATCAGCTCGATGCCCTGGGCTTCCAACTGAGTGCTCATGGGCGGGTAGACGTTGGCATCGGAGCCGGTAACGCGATGGCCAAGCTCTTTGGCCAGAACGGCCAGCGACCCCATGAAGGTGCCGCAGATGCCGAGAATATGAATGTGCATTGATGACCTCTGAACGCGCCCTAATCATAGGGCTTAAAGCGATGGCGGCAGGTTAGCACAGCGCCCGCCAGGCGGCTGCTGCGCCCTGTTCAGACAGAGATGCGCAAACCAAGTTGCCCGGCAGGCGAAAATCAAACGCTTGCTTTGATTGCACATTCAACTGGCTTTGAGGCAGCATCGACTGGCTTGCTGGCACAACAGCTGCATCGTCCATCCAGTTTCAATCACAGAAGCCGAGGCCCGCCATGCGCATCGTCCAAGCCACCCTGGAGCACCTGGACCTGTTGACCCCGCTGTTCGTCAAATACCGCGAGTTCTACAACGAACTGCCCTACCCCGAGTCGTCGCGCAAGTTCCTCGAGAAGCGCCTGCGGCGCAAGGAGTCGGTGATCTACCTGGCGCTGGCCGACGATGAAGACAAGCTGCTCGGCTTTTGCCAGCTCTACCCCAGCTATTCCTCGCTGTCGCTCAAGCGCGTGTGGATTCTCAACGACATCTACGTCGCCGAGGATGCTCGCCGCCAACTGGTTGCCGACCGCCTGCTGCACACCGCCAAGCAGATGGCCAAGGAAACCAACGCCGTGCGCATGCGCGTGGCCACCAGCCGCGACAACGAAGTGGCGCAGAAGGTTTACGAGTCCATCGGCTTCGTCGAGGACGAGCAGTTCAAGAACTACGTGCTGCCGATCAACTCCGATTGATCGAACTGCAAGCGCAGCGGCTGTGCGTCAGCCGCCGAGACTGAGCAGCAGCCCGAACAGCAATGGCAAGGTGACCAGGCCCAAAACAGCCAGGCGTGTCGGCTGCAACGGCACCCGCCGCAGCGCTTGACTGCGACGCGCCTGCAGCGGCTGCTGCAATGCCAGCTGAAACTCCGACAGTGCATCGAAACGTGCCTGTGGCTGCGGCGCCAGGGCACGGGCAAGCACACCATCCCAGCCTTGCGGTACATGCACGCTAAAGGTCGCCAACGGCACGTAGCAGTGACCGGGCCCGACGTCGCTGCGCGCCGCCTCCGGCCATTGCCCGGACATCAGCCAGTAGACCAGCGACGCAAGTGCGAACTGATCAGCACGACCATCCAGCGCACGGCCACTGCGCAGCTCCGGCGCCAGTGGTACAGCCTGTTCAGGCACAGGTTGACGCGCAACGCCGGGCAGGATGACAGCCGCTCCGGGCAGAAACAGCACGCGCCCATCATCACCGAGCAGAATCTGCCTGGGACTCAGCCAAAGCCCCTGCATGCCACGGCGCTGCAGCGAACGCACGGCGGCGATCAGTTGCGTCACTATCCCCATCAGCGTCTGTGTATCCGGCGCACCATGGGCGGCCACCCAATCGAACAGATTGCGCATGCCGCGGGGCGGTTTGGCCAGTACCAGATACGCGTGACTGCGCGCCTGATGCGGCGACAGCACCTGCGGCAACCCCTGCTGCGCACTACGCCGCAACGCCCACTCGCGCTGCCAGAAGGCTTCCCCTGCGTCTTCCTCGGCGAACCAGAGCACGGCTTCCCGCCCGGATTCATCACACCCGATATACAGCCGCCCGGGCGGCCCATAAGGACATTGGCTCAGCAGCGTCCAACCATCGAGCTGCTGGCCACAGGTGATCTGCGTCAACGCCGGGCGCGCCGGCGCGGACGGCGCCGGCGTCAGGCACTGGGTTTCGCCCACGCCGAGCAAAACTGCAGCGCCGGGGGCCTGCAACAGCGGCTGCAGCCGCTCGCCAAGCGCACCCTCCGCCTGGATACAGAGCCCTTGCAGATCACTCACATCGAGCAGCGGTTGCGGTGCCAGCAGCAGATGCTCGCCGCAGCTTGGCACCAGGCTGTGCTGAACCAGCGCCAGCTCGGCCTGGGCGCCGAGCGCCTGCCCCTCACGCCCCGTGAGGATTTGCAAGGTGCCTTTATGCGCACGCGCCAGGCCGACACTGCCCGCCTGCAGAAACTGCAACTCATCGCCTTGCATCAAAAGCACACCGGCATGCAAGTCGGCGACGCCCTGCCCGGCCTGCTGCTGGCGAAACAGCTGAAGATTCAGGGCTGCCAGCACCTGTCGCACGGCCTGGGTTTCACTCCAGCCCTCAGGCGTACAGCGAAAATCGGCGAACAGGGCATCCAAATGATGTTCAAGGCGCTGCACCACATCGGGGCAATGGCGCGCCCAAAGCAGCACGACCAGCAACAAGGGTGGACGTTGTTGGCGACCGGCCAGCCACATCGCCCGAGCGCGCGCGGCCTGCTGCGGCAAGTCCAGCCCAGTGCCGAACGCCAGCGTGATTCCAGGGTGTTCCAGCAATTGCAGCGCCATGCTCAGTCCTCCTGCATCAGCGAAGCTGCCAGTGGCATTGCAGCCTTTGTGCCGACTTGTAGCCAGGCCTTGGCGCCCTTATGGTGGCGTGGTCATCCCAACGAGCCCGCATGCATGTGGTCCTTCAAGGCCTGGCGCCGTCGGCGCACCCTCGAAAACAACCCTGTCGACCCCGCCCACTGGGCCGAAGTACGCAGGCGCCTGCCGATTCTCGACGGCCTCGACGAACGCGAAGAGCATCATCTGCGCGAGCACGCCGTACTGTTTCTGCATGACAAGCACCTGACCGCCCTGCCCGGCCTGGAACTCGGGCCAGTCGAGCAACTGCTGCTGGCAGCTCAGGCACAGTTGCCACTGCTACACCTGGGCGATCTGGACTGGTACCGGGGCTTTCACGAAATCGTCCTTTACCCGGACGACTTCCTCAGCCCACAGCGCCACCGCGACGCCAGTGGCATCGAACATGAATGGGATGACGCCCGCAGTGGCGAAGCCTGGCAGCAAGGCCCGGTGATCCTCGCCTGGCCCGGCGTCGAGGCCAGCGGCGGTTGGGAAGGCTACAACCTGGTGATCCACGAATTGGCACACAAGCTGGACATGCTCGAAGGCGGCGCCAATGGCCTGCCGCCGCTGCACCGCGACATGCGCGTGCAGGACTGGGCCAATGCCATGCAGAGTGCCTATAACGCACTGAACGCCGAGCTGGACGCCAACCCCGACAGCGAAACCGCCATCGACCCGTACGCAGCCGAAGACCCGGCGGAATTCTTCGCGGTGACCAGCGAATATTTCTTCAGCGCACCGGATCTGCTGGCTGACGCCTTCCCCGAGGTCTACCGGCAACTGGCATTGTTCTACCGCCAGGACAGCCTGGCGCGATTGCAGCGTCTGCAGGCGGAACACCCCGACTACAGGGCGGTCGAAAACGCGACCAATGGCTGAGTAGGCCACCGTAGTAACGCACTGCGAATACGCCTATAATGCGCCCCACTTTTTTGGCCCTCCCTGGGAGTTTCCCCCATGAGCTACAGCAAGATCCCGGCTGGTAAAGACCTGCCGAACGACATCTACGTTGCCATCGAAATCCCGGCCAACCACGCGCCGATCAAATACGAAATCGACCACGACACCGACTGCCTGATGGTCGATCGTTTCATGGCCACCCCGATGTTCTACCCGGCCAACTACGGTTTCATCCCGCACACCCTGGCTGACGACGGCGACCCCCTCGACGTGCTGGTCGTGACCCCTTATCCGGTTGCTCCGGGTTCGGTGATCCGCGCCCGTCCGGTCGGCGTCCTGCACATGAGCGACGAAGCGGGCGGCGACGCCAAGCTGGTTGCCGTTCCGCACGACAAGCTGAGCGTTCTGTACAAGGACGTTCAGGAATACACCGACCTGCCCGCGCTGTTGATCGAGCAGATCAAGCACTTCTTCGAGAACTACAAGGATCTGGAGAAGGGCAAGTGGGTCAAGGTAGAAGGCTGGGGCGGCGCTGAAGAAGCCCGCGGCCTGATCAACAAGGCAGTCGCGGCTTACCAAAAATAAGCCCTGACCACCTCCGAAAAGCCGGCCACAAGCCGGCTTTTTTATTGCCTTTCGCCAGGCAACCGGTACACATTCGTTACACCCAGGCAAAACGGCGACACGCCGGTGTGCTGTAATCGATTAGCAAAACTGACCTGCCAGGCCCAATGGACATGATGAACCTGACCGTACGTAATCGAATCATTGTCAGCTTCCTGCTGATCATCGCCATTCTGGTTCTGCTGGCTGGCGCCTCTTATTTTCGCCTGGTGCAGATCGAGAAAGAGGCCAATGGCATTCGCAACGGGTCTATCCCGGGCCTCTATCATCCGAGCAAGGCGCAGGAGCTCTGGTCCCGTCACATGCTCGACACCCGCCGCCTGCTGCTACGTGCCGTCGATGAAGACGTTACCATCGTGCTCGACACCTACCGCGACCAGTTCGCCACGTTGGAGCAGGCGCTCGATGAGGAATTCGGTCGTTACCAGAGCGCCACGGCGGACGAGCAGGAGCTTGCTCTGGCAGAGCAATTCCGTCAGGTGCAGCGTCAGTATCTGAACCGCCACGGGCAACTGCTCGACAGCTTGCCAAGCATCGAACTCAAGCAGGCTCGTCAGTTCAGTGCCGAACGCGTGTTTCCCGAGTGGGACAAAGGCGAAAGCCTGCTGAGCGAGCTGATCGAGATGAATCGCAGCCAGGCCGAGGCCGCCGCGCACGAAATTCGTGGTGCGGTGCGCATCATGGAAGCAGGCTTGCTGATTGCCATCCTCCTGGCCATCCTCGTCTCCGCCGTGTGCGGCTGGCTGCTGATGAACGCCATCACCAAACCGGTGAACCGCATCGTCGCCACCCTCAAATCCCTGGAAAGCGGCGACCTGTCAGTGAAGCTCGACCTGCACCGGCGCGACGAATTCAACGCCATCGAGCTGGGTTTCAACAGCATGGTCGGCGAGCTCAAGAACCTGGTCGGCAACACACAGCGTTCGGCTGTGCAGATGACCACCTCGGTCACCGAGATTGCTGCTACCTCGCGCCAGCAGCAGGCCACGGCCACCGAAACAGCCGCCACTACTACAGAGATCGGTGCAACTTCACGGGAGATCGCCGCCACTTCGCGCGATCTGGTCCGCACCATGGGCGAGGTATCGGATAACGCCGAGCAGACCTCGATTCTCGCCGGCACCGGCCAGCTGGGCCTGGCCCGCATGGAAGAGATCATGCATCAGGTGATGGGCGCTGCCGACGTAGTCAACGGCAAGCTGTCGATCCTCAACGAGAAGGCCGGCAACATCACCCAGGTGGTCACCACCATCGTCAAGGTGGCGGACCAGACCAACCTGCTTTCACTCAACGCCGCCATAGAGGCGGAAAAAGCCGGCGAATATGGCAAGGGCTTCGCCGTGGTCGCCGTGGAAGTACGTCGTCTGGCCGACCAGACCGCCGTGGCCACCTATGACATCGAACAAATGGTGCGCGAGATCCAGTCCGCCGTATCGGCTGGGGTGATGGGCATGGACAAGTTCTCCGAAGAAGTGCGCCGCGGCATCGGCGAGATGGCACAGATGGGCGACCAGCTCAGCCAGATCATCCAGCAGGTACAGGCCCTGGCGCCACGCATCCAGATGGTCAACGAAGGCATGCAGGCACAGTCCACCGGCGCCGAACAGATCAACCAGGCATTGGTGCAGCTCGGCGAAGCCAGCAGCCAGACCGTCGATTCGCTGCGCCAGGCCGGCGCCGCCATCGATGAACTCAACCAGGTGGCCAACAACCTGCGCGTTGGCGTCAGCCGCTTCAAGGTCTGAACATGCCGGCTTCCAGCAAAGCATCAGCCGGGGAGCTGCACCTGCAGTTTCAGCTCGGTAACGATCGCTACGCCCTGCCCGCCAGCCAGGTGGTCGAAGTGCTGCCGCTGCGCCGCCTGAAAAAGGTACCCGAAGCACCGCAGTGGGTTGCCGGGCTGTTCGAGCATCGCGGCCGGGTGACCCCGGTGATCGATCTCAGCCGCCGCGTGCTGGGTCGCCCCGCCCTGCCGCGCAGCAGTACGCGGCTGGTGCTGGTGCGCTTCGACATGCAGCTGGGTGAGCAATCTCCGGTGCTCGGTCTGATCCTGGAGCAGGCCACCGACACCCTGCGCCTGCCCAGCGAGGCGTTCAAGGCCAGCGGCCTGGAAGCGGGTCAGGCCGATTACCTGGGGCCACTGCAACGCGACGCCCGGGGCATGATCCAGCGTATCGAGGTCGCCGGGCTGCTCGACGACGAGGTACGCGCCTTGCTGTTCCAACCGACGCAGCAGGGCTGAAGGGATGATCGAGCATATCGAACGCCTGCTGAAAAACCGCATCGGCCTGGAAGCCGAATCGGTCGGCCGCACAGTGATCGAACGCGCCGTACGCCAGCGCATGAACGCCCTCGGCCAGCAGAGCCTGGAAGGCTACTGGACCACCCTCGGCGGCTCGCCACGCGAGCAGCAGGCGCTGGTGGAAGCCGTAGTGGTGCCGGAAACCTGGTTCTTCCGCTACCCGGAATCGTTCAACGCGCTGGCCAGCCTGGCCCAGGAACGTCACGCCCAATTGCATGGGGCCAGGCCGCTGCGCCTGATCAGCCTGCCCTGCTCCAGCGGTGAAGAACCCTACTCCATCGCCATGACCCTGCTCGATGCCGGTTTTGCCGCCGAACAGTTCCAGATCGAGGCACTGGACGTCAGCGACAAGGTGCTGGAGCAGGCTCGCAAGGGCCTCTACGGGCGCAACTCGTTCCGCGGTGATGCCCTGGCCTTTCGTGATCGCTTCTTCCACGAGCAGGACGCCGGTGGCTTTCTCCTCGACGACCGGGTGCGCACATGCATCAGGCTGCGCACCGGCAACCTGCTCGATTCCAGCCTGTTTGCCGGCGAGCCCAGCTACGATTTCATCTTCTGCCGCAACCTGCTGATCTACTTCGACCGCCCGACCCAGGTGCGCGTGCTGGAGCTGCTCAAGCGCCAGCTGCAGGAAGGCGGCACACTGTTCATTGGCCCCGCCGAGGCCAGCCTGGCCAGCCAGAACGGTTTGCAGGCGCTGGGCCGCCAGCAGACCTTTGCCTTTCGCATGGCCCCGGCCCAACCGGTCATAAGCGTGCCGACGCGGGCACCCGCCAGTCGTTCGCGCCCAGCTGTGGCCATACCGACGCGCGCCATCCAGCCAAGCAGGCCACGCTCCGCGAGCAGAGCGCTGGACACAGCGGCACCAAACGTACAGGCAGTGGATGTCTGGAGCGAAGTCGCCAACCTGGCCAACGCCGGCCGCACCGACGAGGCGCGCCAGCGCAGCGAAGAGCATTTGCAGCAAAACGGCCCCAGCGCCGCAGCCTATTACTGGCTGGGTCTGCTCTGCGACGCGGCAGGCCAGGGCGACCAGGCCTGCGCCTACTACCGCAAGGCGATCTATCTCGAACCGCAACACCGCGAGGCACTCACCCATCTGGCCGCGCACCTGGAAGCGCAAGGCGATCAGACTGGCGCCCTACGCCTGTATCGACGCGCGCAGAACCCCGAGGTAGGCGAACGTGACTGATCAGGATCTGTTGCACAGCCAAACAGCCGTAGACGACTGCTGGAACCGCATTGGCGTGTTCGGCGACAAGCGCTGCCCGCAGCTGGAGCGGCATATCCATTGCCGCAACTGCGAGGTTTACGGCGCAGCGGCCATCGCCCTGCTCGACCGCTACGGCAGTGCACTGGAGCGTGGCGATGACGACTACGCCCAGAGCGGAACCGAGGAAGTTCAGGGCGCGCAGCGCTCACTGCTGATCTTCCGCCTTGGCGAGCAATGGCTGGCCATCGCCACGCGCTGCCTGGCCGAGGTGATGCCGGTCTCGCCGATCCACGTGCTGCCGCACCGTAACAGCCGTGGCCTGCTGGGCGTGACCAACGTACGCGGCACCCTGGTCGCCTGCCTGTCGCTGGCCGAACTGCTCGATCTCGACACGCAGCAGGATGCACGCCGTGGCGAGCGGCGAGTGATTCCGCGCATGCTAATACTGGAGAGCGACAGCGGCCCGCTGGTGACGCCGGTGGATGAGGTCAGCGGCATCCATCGCATCCCCGTGGCACGCATCAGCAGCGCCAAACATGACGACAAGCGCGCCATCAGCCGTTTCACTGCGGGCGTCCTGCAATGGCAGGAACAGAGCATTACCCTGCTCGACGACGAACAGTTGCTGCAAACCATGATCGGGAGCCTCGCGTGACACCGGACCAGATGAGGGACGCATCGCTGCTCGACCTGTTCCGGCTGGAAGCCGAGGCGCAGAAGCAGGTGCTCGACACCGGCCTGCTGATTCTCGAACGGGACCCGACCAACGCCGGCCAGCTGGAAGCCTGCATGCGCGCCGCGCACTCGCTCAAGGGCGCGGCACGCATCGTCGGCCTGGACCATGGCGTGCAGGTCGCCCACGCCATGGAGGACTTGCTGGTCGCCGCCCAGGAAGGCCTGCTGCGCCTGCTGCCCGATCATATCGACGCCCTGCTGCAAGGTTCCGACCTGCTCCTGCGCATCGGCCAGGCACAGCAGGACGCCGAGCTGGACGCGCGGGTGGAAACCGTCACCACACGCCTGCAGGTGCTGCTTGGCAATGCCGTGCCGGCACTGCGCGTGCAGCCTGGTGACAGCCCCCTGTTTGCCGCCGAAGCCACCCCGACCAGCCCGCACGAAACGCCCATTGCGCCCAGCCCGCAGCCAGCCGAGCCCGTGGCCGACGAACGCATCAGTCGCGTATTGCGGGTGTCGGCCGAACGCTTCGACCACCTGATCGACCTGTCCGGTAAATCGCTGGTGGAGTTCCAACGCACCAAGCCGCTGAACGATTCGCTGCATCGCCTCAAGCGCCAGCAGGAGTCGGCACGGCGCACCCTGGAGACGTTGCGCGAGCAGTTGCTCGGCACCGACCTGGACGCCACCGCGCAGGCGCTGTTTGCCGAGAGCCGCAACCTGTTGATCGAATGCCAGCAACAGCTGCAGGCCCACCAGGAACTGTTCGACGACTTCGTCTGGTACGGCGGGCAACGCACGCAGCAGCTGTACGACCTGGCACTGGCCTCGCGCATGCGCCCGTTCGCCGATGTGCTGACCGGGCACACGCGCATGCTGCGCGACCTGGGTCGCTCGCTGGGCAAACAGGTGCGTCTGGAGATCGAGGGCGACAACACTCAGGTCGACCGCGACGTGCTGGAGCGCCTGGAGGCCCCCCTGACGCACCTGCTGCGCAACGCCGTCGACCACGGCATCGAGCCACCGGCGCTGCGCGCCCGCAAGGGCAAGCCGGAAGAAGGCGTGGTGCAACTGCGCGCCCGTCATCATGCCGGCATGCTGGTGCTGGAAGTCAGTGACGACGGTGCCGGCATCGACCTCGAGCGCGTCGCCGAGGCGGTGATCAAGCGTCGTTTCGCCACTGCCGAGCAGGTCGAGCAGATGACCGAGGAAGAGCTGCTGGCCTTCCTCTTCCTGCCTGGTTTCAGCATGAGCCAGCAGGTCACTGAAGTATCCGGTCGCGGTGTCGGCCTCGATGTGGTGCAACACGAAATTCGCCGCATGCGCGGTAATGTACGCCTGCTGCAGAACCCGGATCAGGGCTGTCTGTTCCACCTCGAACTGCCACTGACCCTCTCGGTGGTGCGCGCGCTGGTGGTGACCATCGGCGGCGAAGCCTATGCCTTCCCGCTGGCGCAGATCGAACGCATGCTGCGCCTGCCGCGCAGCGCCATCGTCCAGCTCGAGGGACGCCAGCAGTTCTGGCTGGAGGACGAGCATGTCGGCCTGATCTCCGCCGCACAGCTGCTGCAATGCAATGAGAAACAGGGTGACGATGACAGCATTCCCATCGTGCTGATTCGCGACCGCGAGCAATACCACGGCCTGGCGGTCGAAGCCTTCCTCGGCGAGTTCACCCTGGTGCTGATGCCGCTCGATGGGCGCCTGGGCAAGGTGCGCGACGTCGCGGCCGGCGCCCTGCTGCACGACGGCACGCCGGTGCTGATCCTCGACGTCGACGACCTGCTCAACTCGGTGGGCAAATTGCTCGGCACCGGTCACCTGGAGCGCGTCGACCATGCCAGCCATGCGCGCCAGGCTGTCAGCAAGCGTGTGCTGGTGGTGGATGACTCACTTACCGTGCGCGAACTGGAGCGCAAGCTGCTGCTCAGTCGTGGCTATCAGGTGTCGGTCGCCGTGGATGGCATGGATGGCTGGAACGCCCTGCGCGCCGAGACCTTCGATCTGCTGATCACCGATATCGACATGCCGCGCATGGACGGCATCGAGCTGGTCACGCACGTGCGCCAGGACCCTCGCCTACGCTCTCTGCCAGTGATGGTGGTGTCGTACAAGGATCGCGAAGAGGATCGTCGTCGCGGCCTGGAGGCCGGCGCCGATTATTACCTGGCCAAGGCCAGCTTCCATGACGAAGCGCTGCTGGATGCCGTACAAACCCTGATCGGTGAGGCCCGCGAATGAGGATCGCCATTGCCAACGACATGCCCCTGGCAGTCGAAGCCCTGCGCCGCGCCCTGGCGGCAGAGCCCGAATACCAGTTGATCTGGGTTGCCAGCAACGGCGAAGAGGCGGTCAGCCGCTGCCGCGACGACCTGCCCGACCTGCTGCTGATGGACATGCTCATGCCCGGTATGGACGGCGTGGAAGCGACCCGGCGGATCATGCACGACACGCCCTGCGCCATTCTCATCGTCACCTCGGATGTCGAACGCAACATGTCGCGGGTATTCGATGCCATGGGTGCCGGTGCGCTGGATGTGGTCGCCGCGCCGTCGCTCGGCCCGCAACAAGTGCTCGATGCCGCGACGGTAAGGCGCAAGATCCACAACATCGCCTGGATGATCGGCCACAAGACCTCGCGCTCGGTCAAACCGACACCCGTGCGCAGCACTGAGAACCGCGGCAAACGCCTGGTGGCCATCGGCGCATCGGCCGGCGGACCGGCTTCGCTGGTAGAGCTGCTGCGGCAGATACCACCGGATTTTCCCGCCAGCATCGTGCTGGTGCAGCATGTCGACGAAGTTTTCGCGGCCGGCATGGCCCAGTGGCTCGGCAGCGAATCGCACATGCCGGTGCGCCTGGCCCGAGAGGGCGAAGTGCTGCAACCGGCCACCGTGCTCCTGGCCGGCACCAACAATCACCTGTACCTGGCGCCGGAGGGGCGCCTGGTGTACCGACGCGAGCCGACCGATCAGGTCTACCGGCCCTCTATCGATGTATTCTTCGAGAGCGTGGCCACCTACTGGCGAGGTGATGCAATTGGCGTGTTGCTGACGGGGATGGGGCGCGATGGCGCCAGGGGCCTGAAACTGATGCGCGAACGCGGCTTCCATACCATCGCCCAGGATCAGGCCAGCAGCGCCGTCTACGGCATGCCCAAGGCCGCTGTGGCGTTGGGCGCCGCAGCCGAAGTGCTGCCTCTGGACAGAATTGCGGCGCGCCTGCTCGAGCGCCTGGGCTGAGAACGCCAACTCGCGGCCAAAGCAGCCGCGCAACCTACGAAGACAAAGGCGGAGACGCACTTATGCAACGGCCTCAAGGGAACTCCAATCATCATTACGGCTTGCCCGACTACTCGATGATGGTGCTGCTGGTCGACGACCAGGCCATGATCGGCGAAGCCGTGCGGCGGGCGCTGAGTGAAGAGAGCGACATCGACTTCCACTTCTGCTCCGACGCGCATCAGGCGCTGAGCGTTGCCCAGCAGATCAAGCCGACGGTGATCCTGCAGGACCTGATCATGCCCGGTGTCGACGGACTCGAACTGCTCGCCCAGTACCGCGCGGCGCCCGGCCTGCGCGATGTACCGATCATCGTGCTGTCGACCAAGGAAGACCCCAAGGTCAAGAGCGCCGCCTTCACCGCCGGGGCCAACGATTACCTGGTCAAGCTGCCGGACGTGATCGAGCTGCTCGCACGCATCCGCTACCACTCGCGCTCCTACCTGACCCTGCTGCAGCGCGACGAGGCTTACCGCGCCCTGCGCGAAAGCCAGCAGCAATTGCTCGATACCAACCTGGTGCTGCAGCGCCTGATCAAATCCGACGGCCTCACCGGCCTGGCCAACCGCCGCTACTTCGACGAGTACCTGGAAATCGAATGGAGCCGCGCCTTGCGTGATCAGAGCGAACTGTCGCTGCTGATGATCGACGTCGACTACTTCAAGGCCTACAACGACCAGCACGGCCACGTCGCCGGCGATGAAGTGTTGCGCCGCGTCGGTGAGTCGCTGCGCGGAAGTTGCACGCGCGCCTCTGATCTGGCTGCACGCTACGGTGGCGAAGAGTTCGCCGTGATCATGCCCGGCACCGCCGCCGGCGGCGCGCGTCTGCAGGCAGAAAAGATCCGTCGTGCTGTCGAAGCACTGGGCATTCCCCACGACCTGCCCAAGCCCGGCTCTCCGATCAGCGTGAGTATCGGTATCGCCACCATCCGGCCCTCTGTGGAACATGATCCGCTGAGCCTGGTGATCAAGGCTGATGAAGGCCTGTACCTGGCCAAGCACAGCGGCCGCAACCAGGTGGCGCAGGCTGGCGAGAACAGCTAAAGCGCAGGGCGATAATCGCCCACTTTGCAAGCCCCCTTCGGTCTTGCCGAAATCTTCCACAACCCTTGATTTTACTGAGCCTGACGCCCTGACCGAGGGCGCCAGGCTTTTTCTTGCGCGCTTACCCAGCGACCACCGAATTGACTGAATTAACCAGTTAGTACATTTTTCTCGCAGTCACGTCACAACAACAAGAGATACCCCATGACGCCCTGCATTCTTGTACTCAATGGCCCCAATCTGAACCTGCTTGGAACCCGCGAACCGGCTACCTATGGCCATGAAACCCTGGCCGACATTTCCCGGCTTTGCGCCGAAACTGCCACCGAACACGGCTTGAAGATCGAGTTTCGCCAGACCAACCATGAGGGCGAACTGCTCGACTGGATTCATGCCGCGCGCGGGCGCTGCGCCGGCATCCTGATCAATCCGGCAGCCTGGACTCACACGTCGGTGGCCATCCGCGATGCCCTGGTGGCCAGCGAACTGCCGGTCATCGAGGTGCATCTGTCCAACGTGCACAAGCGTGAGCCGTTCCGTCATCACTCCTTCGTCTCGCCGATCGCCGTCGGTGTCATTTGTGGGCTCGGCAGTCAGGGTTACCGACTGGGCCTGCAGTACTTCGCTCAATCGCTCAAGGGTTAAGACCATGTCCTCGGTTACCAGCGGCATTCTCGCCGGCCTCATTGGCAAAGGCATTCAGGCTTCGCGCACGCCCGCCATGCACGAACGCGAAGGCGATGCGCAGGGGCTGCGCTACCTCTACCGCCTGATCGACCTCGACCAGTTGGGCCTCGATCTCGATGCGCTGCCGAGCCTGCTCGATGCGGCGCAGCACATGGGCTTTACCGGTCTCAACATCACCTTCCCGGCCAAGCAGGCGATCATCCCGCTGCTCGACGAGCTGTCGAGCGAGGCCCGTGGCATTGGCGCGGTGAACACCGTGGTGCTCAAGGACGGCAAGCGTGTCGGCCACAACACCGATTGCCTGGGCTTCGCAGAGGGCTTGCGCCGTGGCCTGCCCAACGTGGCTCGCCGTCGCGTGGTGCAGATGGGCGCAGGCGGTGCCGGCGCAGCCGTGGCCCATGCCCTGCTCGCCGAAGGCGTCGAACGCCTGTGCATCTTCGAGGTGGAGCCCGGCCGCGCCCAGGCCCTGGCGGACAATCTCAACGCTCACTTTGGCGCCGAGCGCGCCATCGCGGGCGAAGACCTGGCAGGTGAAGTCGCCGCTGCCGACGGACTGGTCAACACCACGCCGGTGGGCATGGCCAAACTGCCGGGCACACCGCTGCCGATGGAGCTGCTGCATGCCGGGCTGTGGGTCGCCGAGATCATCTACTTCCCGCTGGAAACCGAACTGCTGCGCCACGCCCGCGCCCTTGGCTGCCGCACGCTGGATGGCGGCACCATGGCGGTGTTCCAGGCGGTCAAGGCGTTCGAACTGTTCAGTGGCCGCCCGGCCGATGCCGAACGCATGCAGGCGCACTTCGCCAGTTTCTGAGCACACTCATGCAAAAAGGGCCCTGGCAGCGACAACGCGGCCAGGGCCCTTTTCATATCCGCACCGATCTTCAGCCCTGGATATAACGCAGCACCGCCTCGCAGATCATCGCCTTGTGTCGCTGCTTGACCTGCTCGTCGGGCAGATCGATCTGGAAGATCTCGCCAAAGGTGTGGCGGTTGGACACCCGATAGAAACAGAACGAACTGATCAGCAGGTGTACATCGAGTACGTCGATACCGGAGCGGAACACCCCCTCTTGCTCGCCGCGACGCAGGGTCTTGCCGAGGGTATCGAGCACCACGTTGCTCATCTGGCGGATGACCGGCGACTGCTTGACGTACTCGCCGTAGTGGATGTTCTCGATGCTGACGATGCGCACGAAGTCGACGTTGCGGTCATGGTGATCGAAGGTGAACTCCACCAGCCGACGGATCGCCAGCACCGGCGGCAAGGAGGCCAGATCGAGGCGACTCTCGGTGCCGCGGATATCACCGTAGAGTTTGACCAGCACCTCGAGATAGAGCTGTTCCTTGCTGCCGAAGTAGTAGTAGATCATCCGTTTCGAGGTCGCGGTGCGCTCGGCGATGGCGTCCACGCGGGCGCCGGAAAGGCCCTGCTGAACGAACTCCGTGATGGCGGCCTGGAGAATGCTCTCGCGGGTTTTTTCCGGGTTGTTCTTACGTACCTTGCGCACCACCTCGAGAGGTTCAGTGGTCAGGTTGGCAACGGCTTCGGTCATACGGCAATGGTCTTTTTTATAAGTATTGGTAATACGGAGTATGGCAGGCCGGGTAGCGGCAACCGAGCAGGTTGCCGCCTCGACCGAGTTACAGCCGCGGCCGCTTCAAGCCACCGCTGCGCGCCTTGGCCATGGCCGCCAGGCGCACCGCGACGTTGGCTGCGCCGTAGCCCACGTAGCCACCCTTGCGCTGAATGATCTCGAAGAAGAAGCGCTCCTCGAACGGCTCGGTGTAGACGTGGAACAACTCGCCACCCTGGGCATCACGGTCATAGAGCACGTTGTAGTACGCCAGCTCGCTGAGGAATTCGTCGTCGAAATCGAAGCGCGCGGCCAGATCATCGTAGTAGTTCAGCGGAATTTCCAGTAGCGGCACACCCGCTTCCTTGGCCCGCGCCACTTCGGCGAAGATGTCTTCGCAGGAAAACGCGATGTGGTGCACGCCGGAGCCCTGATAGCTCGACAGAGCATGGGCAATGGCGGTGTTGCGGTTCTCCGAGATGTTCAGCGGCAGGCGGATCGAACTGCAACGGCTGCGAATCGCGCGGCTTTTCACCAGGCCATAGGGATCGGGCAGGACCACTTCGTCATCGGCCTCGAAATCCAGCAGGCTCTTGTAAAACAGCACCCAACTGTCCAGCGACTCGGCTGGCAGTGCCAGCGCCATGTGGTCGATGCGCTGCAGGCCACCACTGGCCTCGGCCGCCTGATTCAGGCTGAAGTCAGTGTCATAGATGGTCTGACCTGCTCCCGCCTGCTCCACCAGATAGATCAGGCTGCCATCGGGAGCGCGCACTGCCGGCACTTCCCGCTCGTTGGGGCCGACCAGGCCGCGATAGGGCTGGCCCCGATAGTCGCAGGCGCGTTGCAACGCCGCGGCACCATCCTTCACCCGCAGCGCAGTGGCACACAGCGACGGGCCGTGCGACTCGAAGAAGTTGTGCGCGAAAGAATAGGGTTCGGCGTTGAGCACGATATTGATATCGCCCTGACGCAGCAGGCGGACATCCTTGGAGCGATGCTGGCCGGCATGGGCAAAACCCAGTCGCTCCAGCCAGCCGGACAGACGCGCGCCGACGGCTTCGTCGACGGCGAACTCGAGAAACTCCACGCCGTCGTAGCGGTGTGCCGCAGGCGGGGTGAAGAGCACGCCCGGCTCGATCTGATGGCCCTCTTTCTCAAGGCGCTTGTGGGTCTTTTCCTCGAGATAGAGCAGCGAGCGCAGACCGTCGGCGGCGTTCTGACGCGGCGGCGCAGCGCGAAAACCATCGTTGAAGATTTCCAGCGACAGCGGGCCGCGATAGCCGGTACGCAGGATCGGCGCGAGGAAACCGGCCAGATCGAATTCGCCCTGCCCCGGGAAGCAGCGGAAATGGCGGCTCCACTCCAGCACGTCCATGGCCAGGATCGGTGCATCGGCCATCTGCACGAAGAAGATCTTGTCGCCGGGGATATCGGCGATGGCTGCAGGATCGCCCTTGAGCGACAGCGTATGGAAACTGTCGAGGATCACCCCGACGGCCGGGTGATCGGCCTGACGAACCAGATTCCATACCTGCTGGTAGGTATTGACGTGACGGCCCCAGGCCAAGGCCTCGTATCCAATTCGCAGGCCGCGCGCACCAGCGCGCTCGCCCAACAGGCGCAGGTCGTCGATAAGGATTTCATCGTCGCCCAGCGAGTCGGCAGCGACGTTGCTGCACACCAGCACCAGGTCGGTGCCCAGTTCCTGCATCAGGTCGAACTTGCGCTCGGCACGGTCGATGTTGCGCTGCAGGCGGTCGCGGCGGCAGCCTTCGAAGTCGCGAAATGGCTGGAACAAGGTGATGGCGATGCCCAGGTCGGCGCAGCGCTTGCGAATTTCGCTGGGGCTGCCGTCGTAGTAGAGCAGGTCGTTCTCGAAGATTTCCACACCGTCGAAGCCGGCGGCAGCAATGGCTTCGAGCTTCTCGGGCAGGGTACCGCTGAGGGAAACGGTGGCAATTGAACGCTGCATAGACGGCTCCGGGCTGAGGCGGCGCCGTGGCGGGCAAAGTGAGGGAGGCGAGACGCGCTCATGAGCCCTCACTCGGCCGGTTGGTCGGCGCTCATGGATTGTTCGTAGCCTGGATTATTGGCAGGGTCGGGGAGATCAGCAATTTAAAATGAACGAACTGGTTAGTTTTCCGTTCGATAATCGAACATCATCACTTCCGGGGCTGTTTCCGGTTCTGCCAGGCAGCCGCCAAACCACTCAGGCAGATGATGAGAATACCGATCATCGCCGTGGTATCCGGCTTGTGCTGGAACACCAGCAGCCCCAGCAGCCCGGCGAAGACGATCTGCACGTAGCCGAACGGCGCCAGCAAAGCCGGCGCGGCATGGCGGAAGGCGTGGGTCAGCAGCAGGTGCGCGGCCATGCCACAGCCGCCCAGCGCCAGCATCATCAGACCGTGCGTGAGGCTCGGTACATGCCAGAAGAACGGCACCAGCAGACTCATCACCAGCGTGTTGACCAGGCCGGCGAAGAAGTTGCTGGTGGTCGCGCTGTCCACTTCACTGAGACGCCGGGTGAGGATCTGATAGCAGCTGAAACACAACGCCGCACTCAGCGGCAACAGCACAGCCGGGGTAAACAGGCTGCCGCCCGGATGCACGATGATCAGGACCCCGACGAAGCCGACGATCACCGCAGCCCACTGGCCCGCGCTGACGCGTTCACCGAGCAAGGGCACCGATAGCGCCGTGACCAGCAGCGGCGCCAGAAAGATCACCGAGGTCGCCTCGGCCAGCGGGATGAATATCAGACCCGTGGTGAACAGCAGGCTCACACCCAGCAGGCACAGCGCCCGCAGCACCTGCAGGCCAGGCCGCTTGGTACGCAGCACGCGCAATCCGGATTGCGGCAGGAAGATGCCGGCCATCAGCAAGGTGTGCACCAGGTAGCGCGCCCAGACGATGAGGATGATCGGATAGAAACCCGACAGGTATTTGGACATGGCATCGTGACTGGCGAACAGGAAGGTCGCCAGCACCATCAGGCCGATCCCCTTGAGCGGGTGATTGGCACCGGACAATGGAGTGAGACTCATGAAATACCCGGAAGGCGGACTCGCCGCAAAAAGATAGCAAGACAACTAACTATACAGACCACGACGGATCAACGCCTACATCCACTGCGGCAGGCGCTGACTGCATCACGACTGACGGTCGAGCAACTGCCGGGTCTTCTCCAGCGCCATGCGGGCTCGCTGCAATGCGCTGACACCCTGTTCCATCAGTTGCCGGGTCGGAATTTCCAGGCTCAGCGGGATGTTCGTCGGCAGGGTTCGCAGCAAGCCGAGCAGATCGCAGTCGCCGTCGCCGGGGAAGCGCCGTTCATTACGCGCCTGCCGCAGGATCTCCTCCATGTCCTGCGGGCGCGGCCCGGCCACGTCGCACAACTGAGCGTAGCGCAGGCGCTCGGTGGGCACGGCCGCCAGATCCTGCAGGCGTGAGCCAGAACGGTCGAAGTGAAAGGCATCGACCAGCACGCAGCCATTGGCTCGCCCCGCCGCAGCGACGATACGCGCCGCCTGGGTCAGGTCGCGAGCGTCGGTCCAGGGCATGAATTCCAGGTGCGGATGCAGGCCGTACCGCGCGGACAGATCACAGAGCGCTGCGAAGTTGTCGGTCAGTCGCGCTTCGTCTGGATCATTGCCGGCTACCAGCAGTTCGCTGGCACCGCACTCGGCGCCTACGGCAAGGATGGCCTCGAAGTCGCTGACGCGGGTTTGCGCCCTCAGGCGCAGAATTTCCACATCGAGCACCTGGATGCCGGTATCGCGCAAACGCTGCAGGGTCTGCGTACGCAGGGCGGCATCAGCCACCAGCGGGAAGTGATGTTCCTCCGGTGTGGCCGGCACCAGACGCAAGCCAACATGGCTATAGCCGGCGCGCGCCGCCACCTCGACCATTTCCGGCGGCGACAGCTCGAGCACGGTCAGGGCGGCCAGGGACAGAATACGTTCGCTCATGATGATTCTCTGCTCAGAGGGTTTCGGGGACGCAGGCCTGGCCGCTTTCCGCCGCCTGCCGAATGGCCTCGACCAACGCCAGGGTGCGACCGGCATCGGCAGCGCTGACCAACGGCTGAACCTGGCCACGGGCGACCTGGACGAAATGCTGCAACTGGCGGTATAGCGCCTCGCCTGCGTCGAAGTGCTCCTGCACCTGCTGCAGCGGCTGGTGCCAGCCGGCACCCGCCTCGCTGTAATGCCAGCGCTTGAGCTGCGGAATGCTCAGGGCGCCGCGTGTACCGGCGAGCAGATAACAGGGCTGATCGGCCTGGCGCGGGTAGACCGGGTTCTCGCCCGATGTCATCTCCCAGCTCCAGGGCGCCGCGGCGGCGTCAGAACCAGTCAGGCTGCCCAGCGCACCACCTTCGAACTGCAGCAGCACCGCCGCGCTGTCCTCGTTGGCGAAACCGCGTACGCCATTGCTGGTAATGGCCTGTACCTGGCGCACTTCGCCGCACAAGTGCCGCAGCAGATCGAGGTCATGAATCAGATTGGTCAGCAGCATCCCGGCACCTGCTTCGCGGCGCCAGGCGATGTCGTAGTAGCTGTCGGGTTTCTGCACCTGCCACAGCGCGGTCACCGTGGTCAGTCGGCCCAGAGCGCCCTCTTCGATGAATTCGCGGGCACGGGCGATCAGCGGATTGTGCCGGCGATGATGCCCCACCAGCACCGGCACGCCACTGCGTTCGCTGGCCGCAACCAGCTCGCGTACCTCGTCCAGGTGGACGCCCACCGGTTTTTCCAGCAGCACCGGCACGCCCGCTGCAATGCAGTCGAGCGCCGTACTGACATGCAGCGCATTGGGGTTCGCAACGATCACTGCTTCAGGCCGAACCTGCTCCAGCATCTGCTGGTGATCGGCGAAAAAAGGCACGCCGCATTGCGCCGCAAACTCGGCGGCCTGAGGGCCGGGATCGGCGATGGCACAGAGTTGCGCTTCGGCCAGATTCTGCAGGTGCTGGTGGTGCTGACGGCCCATGACACCAGCGCCGATCAGGGCAATACGCAGGGGGGAAATCACGCGTTGATCCTCTTTTTGTCGTATTTGCGCGGGCGCTGCCTGGGAGGTCCTGCAGCGCCTCTTTTTTTAATTTAGAACTTAGTTCCAGAAAAATCGCAAGCGCGAATTGGGGCTAACGGATTGCCCTTGATCGGAAGTCGGCGAGAGGAAGAAGTTGAAGCAGGTTCGCGCGGCGCACCCTACACGCTAGTCGCATCAACCGATGCATTGCGCCCGTGCCGACTCAGTACGTAGGGTGCGCCGTGCGCACCAGAACCGACGGAAGCATCGGATCCGGCATCAGCCCGCAGATTACCTGCAGGCGCGACGGTGCCACGAAGGACGTTGATTCGCGGCTGAAGCGGAGTGCCGCCCAGCCGCTCCTACGATGAGGTGGGCGTGTCGCTTTCCAATCGATCAGGCGAACAGTTCGGAAGCAGGGCTGGCGGCGGACAGCTCACCGGCGGCGGCCAGCAGCTCAGGCGCCATTTGCTCGATACGCGTCAGAGGCATACGAGCACTGGGCCCAGCAATGCTGAGCACGCCGATTACCCGTTCCTCGACGGGGTGACGCACCACAGCAGCCAGCGCTGCGGTGCCGATCGACGAACTTTCCATCACCCAGGCGTATCCCTGCTGGCGCGCCAGGGCCAGGCGCTGCAGCAGTTGCTGTTGGTTACGCGGCGCATTGGGGCCGAAGTCGGCAGGGTCGGCGACACCCTGCCGCGCCACCAGCGCCAGAGCGTCTGCGTCGCTCATGCTGGCCAGCCAGGCATGCCCGGAAGCGGTGTAGAACAGCGGTGCGTCACGCCCCATGTCCGGGTCGTAACGCAAACCGGAGCGAGCCCCCTGGCTCTTGGCGATCCAGGTCTGGCGCTCGCCCTCGATCACGCCCAGGCGCACCAGCTCGCCGCTGGTTTCAGCCAAACCATCGAGAATCGGCTGCACCACATCGGCGCCGCTGTTGGCCAGATAGCGAAAGCCCAGCGCTACCAGTTTGGTCGAGAGCCGATAGCGACTGGTGAGCGCATCCTGGCGCACATAGCCCAGACGCATCAGCTCGGCGAGCATGCGATGCGTAGCGCTCTTGGGAATATCCAGCTCATCGGCCAGTGCCTGCATCTGCATGCCACGGGCATCGCGAGTGAGGCTTTCGAGAAGGCTGAGCGCGCGTTCGATCTGACTGCCGGCCATGAGAATGTCCTGAAAAATTTGCGCCGATTCTAAGAGACAAGCGCCCGGTGACGCGAGCCAGACCGGAGCCTACCTCTGGATGCTGGGCCACGGACGCGCGATACTGCCGGCGCGACGCACAATGTACTAACTGGTTCGTTCTTGTTCGGTTATCGAACAAAACCCCGTTTAGCGAATTGAAATGGCCAGCCTGGTCGGCCCACTATTCCTACCACGCCTGAAACCGAAGTGATCTTCTGCCTGGTGCATCACGCTTCGAATGTTTCAGCAGCCAATAAATATAAGAAGGTCAATTGTCATGTCACAGCCTATGCACCTGCGTGCCCCGGCCACCAACGCCACAGCGAGGATCGCTCCTCGTCCGGCGCCCAGCTCGTTGCTCGACGACTGGTCATCCCTATCGACGCTAGCCATGCCTGCCCTCGCCCCTGCCTGTCATGACATGCACAGGAGCTCTCGGCCGCGCCTGATCAGCTCGCTGCTTGCCAGACTGCTGCCTGCGCGCAAAGCCTGACTCAGCCCCTTACCCTCCCCCCATTCTGTCGGAGCGATAGCATGAACAAGACAGACAAGATGCTGGTCGGCGAGCGCACCTTCTGTGTCCTGCTGCTGGTATTCAGCCTGGCGATCTTCTACCTGGCCTACCAGATTTCCGGTTTCTCCTCGATCAATTCCCCAGGGGCATTTCCCATCGGCGTCGCGCTGGTGATGATCCTCTCCGCAGTGAAGATCGGCGTCGAACTGATCGGCAAGGCCAAACCCGACTGCAGCGGCTGGCTGGATGCCTTCCAGCAGTTTCGCGACACCCACTTCCCGCGCCGCACACTGGTCTTCGGCCTGCTGGCCGTGGCGTATCTGGCGGCGATCCAGTGGGTCAGTTTCTACGTCAGCACCTTCCTTTTTCTGGTGCTGTCGATCGTTTACCTGCGCAAAGGCCGCGTACTCAACGCCATCCTGATCGCAGCTGTGTTGCTGGTGCTGATCTATCTGCTGTTCAGCCTGGCGTTCAGCGTTTACCTGCCATAACGAGGCACTCGAGATGAGCGATACCCTTTCCTACCTGCTGATGGCCTGGAGTGATCCGCAGCTGCTGATGCTGACTGCACTGGGCACCTTTGCCGGCATCTATATCGGCGCCATCCCGGGCCTCTCGGTGACCATGGCAGTGTCCATCCTGGTGTCCTTCACCTTCTCCTGGGATGTCAACGATGCGCTGGCGCTGATCGTCGGTATCTTCATCGGCGGCGTTTACGGTGGCTCACGCAGCGCCATCCTGCTGAACATCCCCGGCGCGCCATCCTCGGTGGCCACGGCCTTCGACGGCTACCCGCTGGCACAACAGGGCGAAGCCGGTCGCGCCATCGGCCTGAGCACCGTGATGTCGGTGGTCGGCGGTATCGTCGGCACCATCATGCTCGCCAGCGCGGCACCGCTGATCGGCGAACTGGCCCTGCGCTTCGCCCCGCGCGACTACTTCCTGGTCGCCGCCATCGGCCTGCTGTTGGTCGGTAGCCTGGCCGAAGGCTCGCTGGCAAAAGGCATCTTCGCCGCCGGCCTGGGCGCGGTGATCGGCCTGGTGGGTATGGACCCGGTCACTGCACAAGGGCGTTTCACCCTGGGCCAGGTCGAACTGATGGGCGGCATCCACTACGTGGTGCTGATGATTGGCCTGTTCGGCGTCGCCGAGGCCTTCTATCAACTGCATAACCTCGACAGCCCGGTAGTCCGCCAGAAGGTGGACAAGATCCTGCCGTCCTTCGCCATGGTGCTGAAATTCCTCCCGTTGTCGATCCGCACCTCGATCATTGGTGTCATCGTCGGCGTGCTGCCGGGCGTCGGCGGCGACATCGCGGCGCTGATGGCCTATGACCACGCCAAGCGCACCGTGAAAAATCCGTCCAGGCCGTTCGGCAAGGGTGCCTACGAAGGCCTGGTGGCCCCGGAAACCGCCAACAGCGCAGCGGTCGGTGGCGCCTACGTACCGATGCTGACCCTGGGCATGCCCGGTGATGCAGTCACCGCAGTGATCATCGGCGCCCTGGTGGTGCATGGCCTCAACCCCGGCCCGATGCTGATGGTGGAAAACCCGCACATCTTCTACTTCACCGTCGGCAACCTGCTGCTGGCCAACGTGTTTCTGATGATCTTCGGCCTGATGGGCATCAAGCTCTTCGCCAAGTTCGTGGAAATGCCCAAGGCCGTGCTGATTCCACTGATCCTCGTGCTCTGCGTGGTCGGTACCTACTCGATCAACAGCAGCATGACCGAGGTGTACTGGATGCTCGGTTTCGGCGTGCTCGGCTATCTGCTGAAGATCTTTGGCTTCCAGATGGGCCCGATCATCCTCGGCGCCATCCTCGGCCCGCTGATGGACACCTCGTATCGCCAGGCCATGTCCTCGGCCGGTGACAACCCGGTGGAGCTGCTGCAAGGGCTGGTCACCAGCCCGCTGTCGCTGATCCTCAGCGCCGCGGTGGTGCTGATCCTGCTGGGCAACACCCCGCTGCTGAAGAAACTCAAGAGCAAGTTCAGCCCCGCTTCGGCGCGCGGCTGACACCCAGGTTCCAAGGCGTGCCCCGGCCGACAGGGGCTCACAACAACAACCGATGGAGAGTCTCCACATGTTCAAATCGTTACTGACTGGCGCCGCTCTCGGACTCAGCGCCCTCACCATGGCCCTGCCAGCCCACGCCGAATACCCCGAGCGCAGCATCCAGGCGGTCATTCCCTGGGGTGCAGGCGGCGCCACCGACAACGTCATGCGCAGCCTGACTCCGTACGTGGAGAAAGAGCTGGGCGGCAAGTTCATCCTCAACAACCGCCCGGGTGGCACCGCCGTCATCGGCAGCACCCACGTCATGCAGCAGCGTCCTAACGGCTACACCGTCCTGCTCGGCGCCGAGAACCCGCAGCTCTATAAAGTGCTGAAACTCGCCGACTTCGATTACGCCGACTTCTACCCGGTCAACATCATCGGCCAGAACGTGGTGGTGATCGCCGCCAACGCCGACGCGCCGTTCAACAACATGGCCGAACTGATGGCCGCCGCCAAGGCCAACCCGGACACCCTGCGCATGGGCTCCACCGGCGCCGGCGGCCTGCCGAGCACCGTCAGCGCGATGATCAATGCGGTGGACGAGCTGAAAGTGCGTGAAGTGACCTTCGGTGGCGACGGCCCCGGCATCACCGCGCTGATGGGCAAACACATCGACTTCATGCCCCTGAGCCTGGCCGCCGCCCGCGAACTGGTACGCAGCGGCAAGCTCAAGGCCCTGGCCGTGTTCGCCACCGAGGAAACCCCGGAACTGCCGGGCGTGGAGCCGATCACCAAGTCCCTGCCGGCCATCGCCGAGTACCTGCCGTGGGGCCCGTTCTGGGGCGCCTTCGTGCACAAGGACACCCCGGACGACGTCAAGCAGAAGCTGGTCGACGCCTACGCCAAGGCCGTTGCCAACCCCGAGTTCCAGGGCTTCCTGAAGAACTTCGGCGCGCAGAGCTTGAACCTCAACGGCGCCGAAGCTGAAGAGTTCCTCAAGCGCTGGCAGTCGGTCACCACCTGGTCGATGTACAAGGCCAAGGCCATCGAAATTTCCCCGGACTCGGTCGGCATCGCCAAGCCCTGACCTTCCCCAGCGGGTGCCTTCGGCGCCTGCCTCTCTTTCGCCTGCATCGCTGCTCAGCGATGCAGGCGAAATGCCTTGGGCGAAAGCCCGCTGCCACGCTTGAAGAAACGGGAAAAATAGCCCGGCTCGGAAAACCCCAGACTGTCTGACACCTGGCTCACCGTCATGGTGGTGTACACCAGACAGCGCTTGGCCTCGAGCAACAGACGCTGATTGATCAGCTGCAATGCGGATTGCCCGGCCAACCGCCGGCACAGCGCATTGAGGTGAGCGGCACTGATGCCCAGGCGCGAGGCGTAATATTCGATCGGTAGATGCTCGCGAAAGTGCGTTTCGAGCAAATGCACGAAGGCCTGCACATGCTCGCGCCCTCGGCCATCGGCAGGCTCCTGCGCCTCGCTTCGCGCCAGTTGCCGGCGCGCGATGGCAACCAGCAGGACACTGATCAGCGATTGCAGCATCAGCTCCCGCGCTGGCTCCAGACGGCCGTACTCCTGGCTGATCGACTCGAACAAGGCATCCAGATAACGGCGCTGCTCGCCAACCTCATAGCACATGGGACTCTGCAAGCATTGCTGGCCCAGCGGCGCGGCCAGTTGCTCCACCAGAGGCCGCGCCAGGCTCAGCACATAGCCCTGAACATCACGCGAGAAACGAAAGCCGTGCACGCACAGCGCCGGCACGACCTGCAGCGAAGCACTGCGCACCAGGCGCACTTGCCCTTCCACCTCCAGCTCCGCTTCACCCGCCTGCACATAGAGCAACTGCAGCAGGTCAGCGTGACGGTGCGGTTTGATTTCCCAACCGTGCAGCTGGCTGCGCTCGGGAATCGATTCGCAGTGGATAAGGTCGGGGGTCGGCCATTCGGTCGTCTCACCGTACAGCTTGAATACCGGCACCAGGGAGGCTTTCGAAGCAGTCATGAGCGGGCTCTTAAAATCATCGAAAAGTCCAAGAATCCTTTCCGATATTGCCTTCTAACCGAGCATGTATCCACAAAAAATACAGACCTGAGCCTGTGAATCGACATACAGCCGATCACGTACTGGAGAACAATAATGAACACTCAGGTCGCCATCATCGGCGCTGGCCCCTCCGGCCTGCTGCTCGGCCAACTGCTGCACAACGCCGGCATCGACAACGTCATCCTCGAACGCCAGAGCCCCGACTACGTACTCGGCCGCATCCGCGCTGGCGTGCTCGAACAGGGCATGGTCGACCTGCTGCGCGAGGCCGGCGTGGCCGCGCGCATGGATCGCGAAGGACTGCCGCACGATGGCTTCCAGCTGGCCTTCGATGGCCGCTGCGAGCGCATCGACCTCAAAGAGCTGACCGGTGGCAAGAGCGTGATGGTCTACGGCCAGACGGAAGTCACTCGCGACCTGATGGAAGCACGCCAGGCCAGCGGCGCCGTCACCCTGTACGACACCAGCCGGGTGCAGTTGCACGAGCTCAAGGGCGAGCGCCCTTACCTGACCTTCGAGCATGAGGGCCGCACGCAGCGCCTGACGTGCGATTACATCGCGGGCTGCGATGGCTTCCATGGTGTATCGCGACAATCCATTCCGGCTGGGGTACTTCAGGAGTTCGAACGGGTGTATCCGTTCGGCTGGCTGGGCATCCTTGCCGACACCCCGCCGGTGCATGAGGAGCTGATCTACGCCAACCACGCGCGTGGCTTCGCCCTGTGCAGCATGCGTTCGCCGACACGCACGCGTTACTACGTGCAGGTGGGCGCCGAGGAGAAGGTCGAGGACTGGTCCGACGAGCGCTTCTGGGACGAACTCAAGCGCCGTCTGCCCAGCGATATCGCCAGCCAGTTGGTCACCGGACCTTCGATCGAAAAGAGCATCGCGCCGCTACGCAGTTTCGTCGTCGAGCCGATGCAGTACGGCCGTCTGTTTCTACTCGGTGATGCCGCACACATCGTTCCGCCGACTGGCGCCAAGGGCCTCAACCTGGCCGCCAGCGACGTCAGCACGCTGTACCGCATCCTGCTCAAGGTCTACCGCGAAGGCCGAGTGGACCTGCTCGAACGCTACTCGGAAATCTGCCTGCGGCGCATCTGGAAGGCCGAGCGTTTTTCCTGGTGGATGACCTCGATGCTGCATCGCTTTCCCGACACCGATGCCTTCAGCCGCCGCATGCAGGAGACCGAACTGGACTACTTCGTCAGCTCCGAAGCCGGCCGCAGGACCATCGCCGAGAATTACGTCGGCCTGCCCTACGAAGCCATCGAATGACTCATTTCTCAGCCGTAGGGTGCGCCGCGCGCACCCAGCCAAACTGCGGGCCATTGGTGCGCACGGTGCACCCTGGCCCTCGCACGGGAGCCCTTGATCGATAATCGCCCGGCGCGCCTCTGGCACGTCCCAGGCTCACGCAATTCGTTCGTTTATCGCACACTAAGTCGTTAATCGAATTGAATAGCCCCTCGCTAACTCGCACCATGCGAGCAGCGAATCCTAGCGGCGGCAGTATTGCAGCCGAATTTGGCTGTACCTGAATCGCCTACTAACAATGAATAAGAAAGGACATTTGCGATGCACAAGCTTTCCAAGGCTTTGCTGACGCTGCTCGCCACCAGCGTCATGACCTGGGCCAACGCCGACGAGGCCGAGGTCACCCTCAAGGTTCACCACTTCCTGCCGGCGCACTCGGTGACCCAGGCCGACTTTCTCAAGCCCTGGGCAGAGAAGATCACCGCCGAATCCAATGGTCGAATCCAGTTTCAGTTCTACCCTTCCATGCAGTTGGGCGGCACCCCGCCGCAACTGATCGACCAGGCGCGTGACGGCGTCGCCGACATCGTCTGGACCCTGCCTGGCTACACCAGCGGCCGCTTCCCGCTGGCATCGGCATTCGAGATGCCGTTCATGAGTCGCTCTTCGGAAGCCAGCAGCCAGGCCATGTGGGATTTCCTCGAAGCCCACGGGCAGAAGGAGTTCGCCGACGTGCATCTGCTCGCGACTCACCTGACCGATGGCGCGCTGCTGCACACGGCGAAGAAGCCGGTGCGTAGCCTGGCCGACTTCCGTGGCCTGAAACTGCGCTCGGCCAACCGCATCTCCACCAAGCTGATCTCCATGCTCGGTGCCACCCCGGTGGCCATGCCGGTACCGCAGGTGCCGGAAGCGCTGTCCAAGGGTGTGGTCGACGGCGCCGTGCTGCCCTGGGACGTGGTCCCTGCACTGAAGCTGCAGGAACTGGTCAAGTACCACACCGAAATGGCGCCGGGTCAGCCAGCGTTGATGCACACCGCGCTGGTACTGGCGATGAACCCGGCCAAGTACGCCAGCCTGCCCGATGACCTGCGCAAGATCATCGACGCCAACAGCGGCCGTGAACTCTCACGCCAGGCCGGCCATATCTGGGATACCAACGTGATCGAGACCGGGCACAAGCTGGCGCAATCGCGTGGCAACGAGATCTACGTACTGCCCGCCGAAGAACAGGCCAAGTGGATGGCCATCGGCCGCAAGCTGGACAACGACTGGATCAAGGAAGTCGAGAGCAAAGGCAACGACAACGGTGCTGCGCTGCTGCAAGAAGTGCGCGACCTGATCGAAAGCTACAACGCCAAGCTGCCGCACTGATCGTTAACCCTCGTTGTGTTGGCCGGCACCTGCGGTGCCGGTCTTGCGGAGTCCTCTCATGATCGAAAACCCTGCCTTGCCCGGGCAGCCTCAGCGCACGCGCCCGTTCGGCCAGTTGCTCGATGTCCTGGCCCGTTGGCTGGCACTGGCTGGTGGCCTGGTGCTGGTCGCCATCACCCTGCTGTCGGCCTACAGCATCACCATGCGCAGCCTGTTCGATGCGCCACTGCTCGGTGACGTCGAGCTGGTGCAGATGGGCTGCGGTATTGCCGTGGTGAGTTTCCTGCCGCTGTGCCAGTTGCGTCGCAACAATGTCATCGTCGACGCCTTCACCTTGCGCGCCTCGGCCAGCACCCGGCGCTATCTCGACACGCTCGGCTGCCTGCTGATGTCCGCCTGTGCAGCGCTGCTGGCTTGGCGCTCGATAATCGGCACCCTGGATACTTACCGCAACGGTGAAGAGTCGATCATCATGGGCATTCCGATGTGGTGGTCGATGACCCCCTTCGCGCCTTCTTTCGCTCTGCTCGCCGTCGTTTCCCTGTACACCGCCTGGCTCGACCTGCGCGGTGAGGGAGGCCAACAATGAGCAGCGTCGCATTGGGCGGACTCTTCCTCGCCTTCCTCCTGGTTCTGCTGGCCATCCGCATTCCAATCGCCATCGCCATGCTGCTGACCGGTATTGGCGGCTACGTCTCGATCAGCGGTTGGGACCCCTTGCTCAACTACCTGAAGACGGTGGCCTACGCCCGCTACACCGTGTACGACCTGTCGGTGATCCCGCTGTTTCTGCTGATGGGGCAGTTCGCCTCGCGTGGCGGCCTGGCTACGGGCCTGTTCCGGGCCGCAGCCGCCATGGTCGGACACTGGCGCGGTGGCCTGGCGATCTCCGCCATCGGTTCCTGCGCAGCCTTCGGCGCGGTCTGTGGCTCATCGGTGGCAACCGCCGCGACCATGGGCCAGGTGGCCCTGCCGGAGCTGCGTCGCTACAAGTACTCCAATTCGCTGGCAGTGGGTTGCCTGGCGGCCGGCGGCACCCTGGGCATTCTCATCCCGCCCTCGGTGGTGCTGGTGATCTACGCCATTCTCGCCCAGCAGAACATCTCCACGCTGTTCATGGCCGCCTTCGTGCCGGGCATTCTCGCCGTCATCGGCTACATGATCGCCATTGCCATCTATGTGCGCCTGTTCCCGGACTCCGGGCCAGCGCAGGAGCGCTCGAGCTGGAAACAGCGACTGCAGGCGCAGCAGGGTGTGTGGCCGGTACTGCTGATTTTCCTGGTGGTGCTCGGGGGTATCTACGGCGGCTGGTTCACCCCTACCGAAGCTGCAGCCATCGGCACCGTGGGCACGGGGTTCTTCGCCTTCACCCTGGGCAAGATGCGTCTGACCGAACTCAAGGAGGTGCTGCTGGGCACCGGCGTGACCACGGCCATGATCTTCATGATCCTGCTCGGCGCCGATGTGATGAATGCCTTCCTGGCCATCTCGCAACTGCCCAACTTCATCGCCGAAACCATCAGCGGCGCAGGTCTGCCGCCCTTCCTGGTGCTGGCCGGAATTCTCGTCCTGTACCTGATCCTCGGCTGCGTGATGGACACCATGTCGATGATCCTGCTGACCATCCCGATCTTCTTCCCGGTGATCATGGGGCTGGACTTCTATGGACTGGACCAGACCGAGAAGGCCATCTGGTTCGGCATCCTGGCCCTGATGGTGGTGGAAATCGGCATGGTCACCCCGCCACTGGGCATGAACGTGTACGTGATTGCCGGCATGGCGCGCGATATCCCCATGAGTGAAGCCTTCAGAGGCATCGTGCCGTTCCTGATCTCGGACATCGTGCGCGTGGTCATCCTTGTGCTCTTCCCATCGATCACCCTGTGCCTGGTGCGCTGGCTGAACTGAGGACTCGCGATGCATTCAGACGAACGCCGCTGAACCCCGAATAACTGCCACCACTCTCCCCGATGTAGAAGCGTATCCGCCGCTGCGGAGGGGAGCTTTCAACCTTGAAAAAGGAAACGATAACAATGAAAAAAACCCTGTACCTCGCTCCCAGTGCAATCGCCGTTGCAGTCATGGCCTCCAGCCTCTCGGTCGGCGTTCAGGCCGCCGGCTTCGTCGAAGACGCCAAGGTCACCCTCGGCCTGCGCAACTACTACTTCAACCGTAACTACCTGAACGGCACCGATCCGCTGATCCGCGGTGAGCGCCAGGGCCAGGCCGAAGGCTGGACCCAGAGCTTCATCCTCGATGCCCGCTCCGGCTACACCCAGGGCACCGTCGGCTTCGGTCTCGATGTGCTCGGCCTGTACAGCATCAAGCTGGATGGCAACCGTGGCGCTGCCAACACCCAACTGATGCCGATCCACGATGATGGCCAGGCCGCCGACCAGTTCGGCCGCACCGCCGTGGCCGCCAAGGCCAAGCTCTCCAAGACCGAACTGAAGGTCGGCGAATGGTTCGCCGTGCTGCCGATCCTGCGCGCCGACGACGGTCGTTCGCTGCCGCAAACCTTCCAGGGCGCCCAGCTGACTTCCAACGAGATCGATGGCCTGACCCTGTACGGCGGCCAGTTCTGGAAGAACAGCCAGCGCAACGATGCCAGCCGTGAAGACATGTCGTTCGGTGGCGTGAAGGGCGACGACTTCAACTTCGGCGGTGGTGAGTACCGTTTCAATGGCAACAACACCATGGTCGGCGTCTGGCATGCCCGCCTGGAAGACGTCTACCAGCAAAGCTACGTGCAGTTGACCCACAGCCAACCGGTCGGTGACTGGGTACTGGGTGCCAACCTCGGCTATGTCACCGGCAAGGAAGAAGGCGCGGCCAAGGCCGGCGACCTGGACAACAAGGTCTATCAAGGCGCGTTCACGGCCAAGACCGGCAACAACACCTTCATGCTGGCCTACCAGCGACTGAGCGGTGACACCAAGTTCATGCGCATCGACGGTGCCAGTGGCGGCACCCTGGTCAACGACGGCTTCACCAACAGCTACGACAACCCTGAGGAGCGCTCCTGGCAGGTTCGCCACGACTACAACTTCGCCGGCCTCGGCATCCCGGGCCTGACCCTGATGAACCGCTACGTCAGCGGCTCCAACATCCACACCGGCGGCCGTACCGATGCCGAAGAGTGGGGGCGTGAATCCGAGCTGGCCTACACCATTCAGGAAGGCACGATGAAGAACCTGAGCATCCGCTGGCGTAACTCCGACGTGCGCCGTGACGTGGGCCAGGATCTGCACGAGAACCGTCTGATCATCAACTACCCGCTGTCGATTCTGTAAGCATCACGCGACATCGCTGCACAAGTGACTCCTAGTGTTACGGCACGTTCAGCCCGTCCTCGTGACGGGCTTTTTTTTGATGTGCAACTGTTCGAGGAAGTACCCCCATGCGCTGGATTATCGAACGTAGCGCCGACCTCAAGGTCGGGCACAAACTCCTGCTGGGCTTCTCACTGGTCATGCTGCTGACCCTGGCAGTCGCCCTGGGTGGCTGGCGCACAGCCAGCGAGATTCTCGGGCATGCCGCCCAGTCGCTCCAGGTGGCGGACCTCAAGCAACGGATCCTGCAACTGCGCTTGCAGGAGAAGGATTATCTGCTGGCGCCGCTGGCTGGTCATGAAGCAGGCATAACCGAGCAACATGCGCGCATCGCCGCACAGCTGGCTGACTTGCCCACCGACGCCGAGCAACTCCAGCTGTTGCTGCACGGCAACGACGCCTACCTGCAGCAATTTGCTCAACTGCGCGCGGCGCAGTCTCAGGCAAGCACCGCGCAGACCGGCATGGCGATTCGCGCCGATGAAGCGCTGATCCAGTTCGAGATGATCACCCAGGACCAGTTCAACCTGATTCGCGATCGATTGTACGATGGCGAAACGGGCACGCAGAGCAGCGTCGACCAGGCCGAAGCGGCGGCGCGCCTGAGCCACACCCTGTTGCAGCTGCGCCTGGCGGAAAGCCAGTTCATCCGCAGCGCTGACAAGGTCGATGCCGATCTCTGGCAAACGCGCTTCGCCAGCATGACCGAGGCAGCTCAGCAACTGCGCGCGCAACTCGCGGCCCTGCAGCAGGCATCCCTGGACGAGGCCCTGCGCGCACTCGACAGCTATCGCGAATCCTTCGAGCACTATCGCCATAGTCGCGAGGCCGAGCAGCGCAGTCGCAGCCAATTGGCCGACCTGGCGCAAGGCATGCTGCAGCATGGCAACGACCTGCAGCAGCACCAGCAACGCGCCATGCAAGCAGGCAACCGCACCTCCCTGCAAACCCTTGCCCTGCTCACCACTGCAGCGCTGCTACTGGCTCTGCTCGCCAGTTGGCTTATCCGCCGCCTGATCGTCGGGCCGCTGCAGCACTGCCTGCTGCTGGCCCAGCAGGTCGCGGCCGGCAATCTCAGTGGCAGTCGCATTGCCGTGCGGCGTGATGAGGTCGGCCAGCTTCTGGGCGCACTGCAAACCATGCGCGACCACCTGCGCGAATTGATCGAGCAGATCGGTGGCAGCGCGACACAGATTGCCGCTGCGGCAGAGCAACTCTCGGCAGTCAGCGAACAGACCCGCGCGGGTGTGCGCGAGCAGAGTGAAGAGTCCAGCCAGACGGCCTGCGCCATGCAACAGATGGTCACCAGCGTGCAGCAGGTGGCCGGTGATGCCGAGCAGGCATCGCAGGCCGCGCAACAGGCAGAATTGCAGGCCCGTGATGGCGACCGCCAGGTGCATCGGGTAGTCGAGCAGATCGAACGCCTGGCCAGCGAAGTGGCGCATACCGGACAGACGGTTGGCCAGGTACAAGGCGAGAGCCAACGTATCGGCAGTGTGCTGGATGTAATCAAGGCAGTCGCCGAGCAGACCAATCTGCTGGCGCTCAACGCCGCCATCGAGGCCGCACGCGCCGGTGAACAAGGTCGCGGTTTCGCTGTTGTCGCCGATGAAGTGCGTGCCCTGGCGCGCCGTACTCAGGACTCCACCAGCGAGATCGAGGCGCTGATCACCAGCCTGCAGAGCCGCGTACAAACGGCCGTTACCCAGACTCAGGCCAGCCAGACGCTGAGCCAGGACGCGATGAGCAGCGTCAAGCTGGCCGGCCAGAGCCTGACGCGCATCAATCAGGCGGTCGCACTGATCGAGCAGATGAACCAGCAGATCGCCAGCGCGGCCGAACAGCAGAGTGCGGTGGCTCTGGAGATCAACCGCAGCCTGGACAACGTACGTGGCATCGGCGAGCAAAGCGCCAGCGCCACCGAGCAGACCGCGCTATCGAGCGCCGAACTGGCCAGACTGGGCGGTGAATTGCAGCTGCGCATCGGCCGCTTTCGTACCTGAGGCCGAGAAACTGGCCTTGATCATCAAGGCCGTCGGGTGGGCAACGCGAAGCTTGTCCACCGCTGCTGCTCACGAGCAAGACACAATCGCGGCCCTTTCCCGGATTGCATCCGGCTACACCGACAATAAATGACCGCTAACCGCACGACTTCCCGGGCAAATCATCCGACAGTGCTTGGCGCCCCGGTAGTCGCCACATAAAATTCGGAACCAAGTTCCAATAAATAACAAATGCGGAGATCTGCCATGGCCAACGCCCCACTCGACTGCGACCTGCTGGTGATCG
Source organism: Pseudomonas sp. EggHat1 (assembly GCF_014892995.1). NCBI lineage: Bacteria > Pseudomonadati > Pseudomonadota > Gammaproteobacteria > Pseudomonadales > Pseudomonadaceae > Pseudomonas > Pseudomonas sp. EggHat1. The sequence goes on along the minus strand of NZ_JACKQK010000002.1, from coordinate 126,610 downwards.
GCTCCGGCGCGGCCGGCCTGGCAGCCGCCGTCAGCGCCGCGCACCTGGGCAAACGGGTGATCCTGGTAGAAAAGGACCCGGTATTGGGCGGCGCCACCGCCTGGTCCGGCGGCTGGCTGTGGGCGCCACGTAACCCTCTGGCCAGACGCGCCGGCATCGTCGAAGACATCGAGCAACCGCGTACCTACCTGCGTAACGAGCTGGGCGAACATTACCGCGCCGAGTTGGTGGACGCCTTTCTGCAGCACTGCCCCGAGATGGTGGCGTTCTTCGAGCAGCACACTGCCCTGCAGTTCGTCGACGGCAACGGCATCCCCGATATGCACGGCAACACGCCTGGCGCCGCCAGCGGTGGCCATCAGGTCATCGCCGCGCCCTACGATGGTCGCGAAGTGCTCGACCTGCTGCCGCGCCTGCGCAAGACCATGCGCGAGACGTCCTTCATGGGCATGCCGATCATGGCCGGCGCCGATCTCGCAGCCTTCCTCAACATGACCCGTTCACCCAAGGCGCTGCTGCACGTGATCCGGCGCTTCACCACCCACCTGTATCACCTGGCCCGCTACGGACGCGCCATGCACCTGGTCAACGGCGTAGCGCTGATCGCACGCCTGGCGCGCTCGGCGCAGGATCTCGGCGTGCAAATGATGGTGTCCACGCCCGCGCAGCGCCTGATGATCGAAGACGGCAACGTATGCGGTGCCATGGTGCTGCACGCCGGTGAGGAAATGACTATCCGCGCCAAAGCGGTGGTACTGGCTGCCGGCGGCTTTCCCAACGACCCCGAACGCCGCAAGGCGATATTCCCGCGCGATGCCAGCGGCCACGACAACCTCGCCCTGCCGCCTGCCAGTTGCTCCGGTGACGGCCTGCGCCTGGGCGAATCAGCGGGCGGCCAGGTGGCCGACGACCTGCGCTCGCCGGTGGCCTGGGCGCCGGTGTCGAAGGTGCCCCACGCCGACGGCAGCGTCGGCCATTTCCCGCACATCATCGACCGCGGCAAACCCGGCATCATCGGCGTGCTGCAAAACGGCAAGCGCTTCGTCAACGAAGCCGGTGGTTACTACGACTATGTCGACGCCATGCTCAAAGCCATCCCCGACGATCAGCAAGCCTGCTCCTGGCTGATCTGTGACCACCGCTTCCAGCGCCGCTACGGCCTCGGCTTCGCTCGCCCGGCGCCAATACCGCTGTGGCCACATATCCGCAATGGCTACCTCAAGCGCGGCCACAGCCTGGAAGCACTGGCGCAGGCCTGTGGCATCGACCCGATCGGGCTCGTTGCCACCGTCGACGAGTTCAACCAGCATGCGCGCCGTGGCGAAGACCCACTGTTCGGGCGTGGCAGCACCGCGTTCAACCGTCGCAGTGGCGATGCCAAGCACAACGGTCCGAACCCCTGCGTAGCCCCTATCGAGCATGGCCCCTTCTATGCCGTGAAAGTACAACCGGGTTGCTTCGGCACCTTCGCCGGGCTGCGCACCGATGGGCATGCGCGGGTGCTCGATGGCACAGGCCAACCGATACCCGGGCTGTATGCAGCAGGTACGGACATGGCCAGCCCCATGGGTGGGCACTACCCGTCGGGTGGCATCAATCTCGGCCCTGCATTGACCTTTGGCTATATCGCCGGACGCCACGCGGCCACATTGTGATATCTGCCGGCCATGGATGGCAGGCATAAAAAAGCGCCACCCGGATGCGTGGTCCGGGTAGCGCCCCATTGCTCGTACGAATCAGTCTTCCAGTGATTCCACGCCCAATTCGTCCCAGACTTCCTCGGCCAGGTGGAAGGTGGCATTGGCTGCCGGGATGCCGCAGTAGATCGCGCTCTGCATGAGCACTTCCTTGATCTCGTCGCGGGTCACGCCGTTGTTCTTCGCTGCGCGCAGGTGCAGTTTCAGTTCGCCCTCGCGGTTCATGCCGATCAGCATGGCGATGGTGATCAGGCTGCGGGTGTGGCGCGGCAGGCCGGGGCGAGTCCAGATATCGCCCCAGGCGTGACGGGTGATCATCTCCTGGAACTCACTGTTGAACGGCGTGAGCTTCTCCAGGCTGCGGTCGACATGGGCGTCGCCCAGCACCGCGCGGCGCACCTGCATGCCGGCTTCGTAGCGTTGTTTTTCGTCCATTTTCTGCTCCGTGGAAAAATGCTCTTGTAGGAGCGAGCTTGCTCGCGAACATCACGAGCGAAAAAGCTTCGCGAGCAAGCTCGCTCCTACAGAAAAACGTGCGATCAGGTGGTTAGGAAATCCAGCAGCGCCTGGGTAAAGGACACGCCGGCCTCGACGTTGGACAGGTGCGCGGCGTGGAACTCCACCAGCTTCGCGCCCTCGATCCGCTGCTGCATGAAGCGGCCGTGCTCGACGGTGGTCACCGGATCGAGGCTGCCGCAGACGATCAGCGTTGGCGACTGGAGGCCGGCAATCTGCTCGCGGAAATCGGCGTCGCGCACCGCTGCACAGTTGGCGGCGTAACCTTCGGGCGAAGTCTGCGCCAGCATGTCGACGATGGGCTCGACCTGCTGCGGCTGCGCGGCGGCGAAACCGGCAGTGAACCAGCGTGAGATCGAGGCGTCGCGCAGATCGCGCATGGCCTGCGCGCCGCCGGCTAGCACGGTTTCAATACGCGGGTTCCACACCTCTGGCGCGCCGATCTTGGCGGCGGTGTTGCACAGCACCAGGCGCGCGATGCGCTCGGGCGCGTTGAGCGCCAGCCACTGGCCGATCAGCCCGCCCATGGACAACCCACAGAAATGCGCCTTGGCGATATCCAGCGCGTCGAGCAGGGCCAGCACGTCGCGGCCCAGTTGCTCGATGCTATAGGGCCCTTCAGTCACCAGCGACTGGCCATGGCCACGGGTGTCGTAGCGCAGTACCTGGAAATGGCGGGTCAGCGCCGGCATCTGCATATCCCACATGTGCAGGTCGGTGCCCAGGGAGTTGGACAGTACCAGCACCGGCGCACCGGCCGGGCCTTCGAGCTGGTAGTTGAGATCGCCATCGGCGAGACGTACGGCAGGCATGGATAACTCCTAACGCGAAAATTGCTGGTGTTCGGCGACGGCCCGCTGCACCCAGCGGCGGGCCTGTCCCAGGTAATGGGCCGGATCGAGTAGACGCTCCAGCTCGGTAGCGGACAGCTCTGCGCTGACCTCGGCATTGGCGCCGAGCACCGCACGCAGGTGCACGCCCTGCTGCACCGCCTGGCGGCAGCACTGCTCGACCAGATGATGTGCGGCGTCACGGCCGATGCGCAGGGCCAGGGCGATGCTCACCGCCTCGGCCAGCACCAGGCCCTGGGTCAGTTCGAGGTTGGCACGCATGCGCGCGGCATCCACCTCCAGCCCAGGCACCGCCAACAGCGCCTGCTGCAGCGCGCCGGAAACCAGGCAGCAGAGTTCCGGCAGGGTTTCCCATTCGGCGTGCCACAGGCCCAGGCTGCGCTCGTGCTCCTGCGGCATGGCGGCGAACATCGTCGCCACCAGGCCCGGCGCGCGGGTGGCGGCGCCGATCAGCACCGCAGCGCCCACCGGGTTGCGCTTGTGCGGCATGGTCGACGAGCCGCCCTTGCCCGGCGCCGAGGGTTCGAAGACTTCACCGGCCTCGGTCTGCATCAGCAGACTCAGATCGCGGCCGAGCTTGCCCAGGCTGCCGGCGATCAGCCCGAGCAGGCTGGCGAACTCCACCAGTCGGTCGCGCTGGGTGTGCCAGGGCTGCTCGGGCAGGTTCAGCTGCAGCTCGGCGGCCAGCGCCTCGGCCACCGGCCATGCCTGCTCGCCGAGCGCCGCCAGGCTGCCGGAGGCACCACCGAACTGCAGGCTCAGCAGGCGCGGCTTGAGTTCATTCAGGCGCTGACGATGGCGGGTGATGGCGCCGAGCACGCCGGCCAGCTTCATGCCCAGGGTCACCGGGGTAGCCTGCTGCAGCCAGGTGCGCCCGGCCAGCGGCGTGTCGGCATGGCGCTCGGCCTGCGCCGCCAGGGCATCGCCCAGGTTGGCGAGATCGCTTTCGATCAGGTCAATGGCCGCGCGCAGTTGCAGCACCAGGCCGCTGTCCATGACGTCCTGGCTGGTCGCACCGAGGTGTACGAAACGCTCGGCCTCGGGGCTTGACGCAGCGATGCGTTTGCCCAGCGCCTTGACCAGTGGAATGGCGGAGTTGCCGGCCGTGGCGATGGCCTCGGCCAGCGCCGGGTAATCGTAGAGTTCGGCTTTACAGGCGGCCTCGATGGGCACCACGGCTTCGGCGGGGATCAGCCCCACGCGTGCCTCGGCCCGTGCCAGCGCGGCCTCGAAGTCGAGCATGCCCTGCACCCGGCCGGCGTCGCAGAACACCGCGCGCATGGCCGGGGCGGTGAAGTAGGCATCGAAGAGTTGGTTGCTCACGAGCGAAACGCTCCTGGGAAAAATGTACGGCTAGTGTGGCATCAACCGGCGGCGCCGCGCACGGAGGGGCGTCTGTGGGAGGGGCTTTAGCCGCGACGGCTTAAAGGCGTCGCCGCTGAAGCGCCTCCCACAAGGTTCACACCCGCTCGATGACCGGGCCTTGGGGTGGGCCGGGCGGAGATCCGTTTTAGCCCACCAATAGCCATAGTGGACATGGTGGGCTAAAGCCCCCCCTACAGATGTCATTCACACCCGCTCGATGGCCAGCGCCAACCCCTGGCCCACGCCCACGCACATGGTCGCCAGGCCCAGCTTGCCGCCGGATTTCTCCAGCTGATGCAGCGCGGTCTGCACCAGGCGCGCGCCGCTGGCGCCCAGCGGGTGGCCGAGGGCGATGGCGCCGCCGTTGGGGTTGACCTTGTCGCTGTCGTCGGCCAAACCCAGCTCGCGCATCACCGCCAGCCCCTGGGCGGCGAAGGCTTCGTTGAGTTCGATCACGTCGAACTGGTCGATGCCCAGGTTCAGCCGCTCCAGCAGCTTGCGTACCGCCGGCACCGGGCCGATGCCCATTACGCGTGGCGCCACGCCGGCGCTGGCCATGCCGAGCACCCTGGCACGCGGGGTCAGGCCGTGTTTTTTCACCGCATCGGCGGACGCCAGGATCAGCGCCACGGCGCCGTCGTTGACGCCCGAGGCATTGCCGGCGGTGACCGTCTTGCCCTCGCCGTTGACCGGCTTGAGCTTGGTCAGCGCTTCCAGAGTGGTGTCGGCGCGCGGATGCTCGTCGGTGTCGACCACCGCCTCACCTTTCTTGCCTTTGATCACTACCGGGACGATTTCCTCGGCGAAGAAGCCTTCGGCCTGTGCCCGCGCAGCGCGCTGCTGGCTGCGCAGGGCGAACAGGTCCTGGTCGGCGCGACTGACCTGATAGTCGTCGGCGACGTTGTCGGCGGTCTGCGGCATGGCGTCGACGCCGTACTGCGCCTTCATCAGCGGGTTGATGAAGCGCCAGCCGATGGTGGTGTCCTCGATCTTCTGGTTGCGCCCGAAGGCACTGTCGGCCTTGCCCATCACGTAGGGCGCACGGGACATGGACTCCACGCCGCCAGCAATGGCCAGTTCCATTTCACCGGCTGCGATGGCACGGAAGGCACTGCCCACCGCATCCAGGCCGGAAGCACACAGGCGGTTGAGGGTCACCCCCGGCACGCTGTCGGGGATGCCGGCCAGCAGCAGCGCCATACGCGCGACGTTGCGGTTATCCTCACCGGCCTGGTTGGCGCAGCCCATGAAGACTTCGTCGATGGCGGCCAGATCCAGCTGCGGATTGCGCTCGATCAGCGCCTTCAGCGGCACCGCCGCCAGATCGTCGGCACGCACCGGCGCCAGGCCGCCGCCGAAGCGGCCGATGGGCGTGCGAATGGCGTCACAGATGTAAACGTCGCGGCTCATTCCTCACCCCCGGCCTGACCGTGGGCGGCGGCGGTGCGCGCTTCCAGGGCGCGCAGCGCTTCCAACTCGGTGTCGTTCGGCGCCTCGGTCACGGCCAGGTCGTCGGCGAAACGGATGGCCCAGCCGGTATTCTCGATCACCTGCTCGCGGGTCACGCCCGGGTGCAGCGAGGTGACGATGAACTCGTTGCTACCGGCTTCCGGCTCCATGATGCACAGGTCGGTAATGATACCCACCGGGCCCTTGCCGGGCAGGCCGAGCTGCTGACGGTGGTCGCCGCCCTCGCCGAAACCGACCGATGTGATGAAGGCCAGCTTGTCGACGAAGGTGCGATGCGACTGCTTGAGGATGATCAGCACTTCCTTGGCGCTACCAGCGATCTCCGGCGCGCCGCCGGCACCGGGCAGGCGCACTTTCGGGTTGTGGTAGTCGCCGATCACGGTGGTGTTGATATTGCCGAACTTGTCGACCTGGGCCGCGCCGAGAAAACCGACGTCGATGCGCCCGCCCTGCAGCCAGTAGCGGAAGATTTCGCCAGTGGGCACCACGGTGTCGGCGGTTTCGGCCAGCTCACCGTCGCCGATCGACAGCGGCAGCACGCTGGGCTTGGCACCGATGGGGCCGGATTCGTAGATCAGCACGACGTCTGGCGAGGAGGTCAGGCGCGCCAGGTTGGCAGCCTTGGACGGCAGGCCGATGCCGACGAAGCAGACCGCGCCGTTCTTCAGGCGGCGGGCAGCGGCGACGGTCATCATTTCATTGGTGCTGTAGTGGCTCATCACTTGGCCTCCGCAATCTTGGCTTGGGCGATCTTTTCCCGGAACTGGGCGAAATCCTGGGTGCCGCGGATGTATTCATCGATCCAGGCGCTGAAGGTTTCACGGTCGCGGGCAATCGGGTCCCAGGCCTGATAGAAGCGGTTGTCGCGCTCGTAGTAGCCGTGGGCATAGGACGGGTGCGCGCCGCCAGGCACGTGGCACACGGCGGTCAACGCCCAGCTCGGCAGCACGCAGGCGTTCATCGGCGCCTTGAGGTCGTCGACGATTTCCTCGACCGTGACGATGCAGCGCTTGGCCGCCAGGGCCGCTTCCTTCTGCACGCCGAGGATGCCCCACAGCAGCACGTTGCCCTTGCGGTCGGCCTTCTGCGCGTGGATCACGGTGACGTCCGGGCGCACCGCCGGGGTAGCCGCCAGCTTCTCGCCGGTGAAGGGGCAGTCGATGAACTTGATGTTCGGATTGACCTTCGGCAGGTCGGAGCCGGCATAGGCACGCAGCAGGGCGAACGGCAGGCCGGAGGCGCCAGCGACATAGGAGTTGGCCAGGTCGGCATGGCTGTGCTCGTCGATTTCCAGGGCGTTCGGCCACTTCTTCTCTACCGCATCGCGCAGACGGTGCAGCGAGCCGACGCCGGGGTTACCACCCCAGGAGAAGGTCAGCTTGCGCGCACAACCGGCGCCGATCAGCAAGTCGTAGACCAGGTCCGGGGTCATGCGTACCAGATGCAGGTCTTTCTTGCCCTGGCGGATCAGCTCGTGGGAGGCGGCAGTGGGGATCAAATGGGTGAAGCCTTCGAGAGCGACGCAGTCGCCGTCGTTGACGTGGCGCGAAATGGCTTCGCCCAGGGTGATGATGTCGGCCATCGTGTTGTTCTCGCTTGGGTTGCAGGTGCCACCGGGCAGGGGTGGCGGTGAGTTCAGATTAGGGCGCGCCATGCGGCGGAACAATCCGATAATCGCCTTATCGTGCGATTATCGAACCATTCCTGATTAATGGTGCTGACAGCGCCTTACAGCAGGTTCCAGGTGTAACTGAGGATCAGGCGGTTCTCGTCGATATCGCTGCGGTAGTTGGAGCGCGCGGTGACGTTGCGCACGCGCACACCGAGCCCCTTGAGCGCGCCGCTCTGCAGCGTGTAGCCGATATCCAGATCGCGCTCCCAGTCCTTGCCTTCGTAGCGCGCACCGCCACGGTTGGTGGCCTGGACATCGACGTTGTCGCCGCGGATGTAGCGCACCCCGGCCACCAGGCCCGGTAAGCCCATGGCTGCGAAGTCGTAGTCGTAACGCAGCTGCCAGGAGCGCTCGTCGGCCGAGGCGAACTCGAATGTCGGCACCTCGTTGCCCAGCGGGCTGACGTTGGCGAATACGCGCGGGAAGGCGTCATCGCCGAACATCGCCTGGTAGCCGATATAGAAGGTGTGGCCACCGTGCCTGGCCGACAGCAGGGCGAACAGCGCTTGGTTGTCGATCTCACCGAGCAACTGCTTGCCGTCTTCGGCCGAGTCGTAGAAGCCGAGGTTGGCGCCCAGGGTCCAGGTGCCAACCGGCTGGCTGTGCTTGAGGCCGAGGAAGCGCTGGTCGTAGATGTCTTCCAGCTGCGCGTACCAGGCGCTGGCGGTGGTGCGCCCGGCGTTGAAGGCATAGTCGCCGCCGGCGTAGTTGAAAGCGTCGCTGGTCGCCGCGCGCTGCGGCAGGTGACCGAGCATGGCGAGCATCTTGTCGTCGCCAGCCTCGTTGCGCAGGCTGGTGGAATTGAGATGCCCGGCCTGCAGGGTCAGCCCGGCGAACTCGTTGGAGACGACGCTGACGCCCTGGTAGCTGGGCGGTAGCAGGCGGATATCGGAATAGGTCAGCACTGGCAGGTTGGGTTGCAATTCGCCCACCTTCAGCTCGGTCCTGGACACACGCAGCTTCGCTGCCAGGCCCAGGCGGCTGTAGTCGTCGGCGGCCTTGCCGCTCTCGCGGGTTGGCAACAGACCGGTATTGACTCGATCCGGGCTACTGTCGAGCTTGAGGCCGAGCAGGCCGATGGCATCCACGCCGAACCCCACCGGCCCAGGGGTGTAGCCGGATTTGACGTTGAGGATAAAGCCCTGCGCCCACTCCTCGGCCTTGGACTGCCGGTTAGGGCCGACGATGTCGGAAAAGTCGCGGCTGAAGTAGTAGTTGCGCGCCGTGAGCGTGGCGCTGGCGTCTTCGATAAACCCTCCCTCGCCAGCCTGGCTCAGGCTCGGCAGGCAGGCGGCAATGGCGGTGGACAGCAGGCAAAGGCGTGGGCTGTGTTTCATCGGTAGCGTGCTCTTGTTGTTATCGAGGTTGCAGAAACCCGCCCGGCAGCCATTGGGAAGCCGGTTGGGGGTAGATGGATCGGGTCGATTGGAGCTATATCGCGGTTTGTAGGGGGTCGCGGGGCCGCCTAGGCCGTGCGCACCAATACAGACGGCAACTGTTGATACGCGCGATGTGGCAATGGTTGGTGCGCATGGCGCACCCTACGAAAGCCGGTCCAGACGCGGATATAGCGCTGTTCACTCGCGCACCGGCGCGGCCCTCGGGTTACTCGTGGCGCTTGGCGATTGCTGCCGTGCTCGCAACAGCAGGTGTGCGGCGAGACCGAACAGCAGGCCCCAAAAGGCCGCCGACAAACCGAGAAAACTCACCCCGGAGGCCGTCACCAGAAAGGTGAACAGCCCGGCGTCGCGCTCCCTGGGCTCGTTCAGGCTGCGCGCCAGCGCCTCACTGAACGCGCCATATAGCGCGAGCCCCGCGAGGGCGGCGATCAGCGCGGCGGGAAAGGCGGCAAACAGCGACACCAGGGTGGCGCCACCAATGCCCAGCAGCAGGTAGGCCAGGCTGCCGGCCACTGCGGCGATGTAGCGCCGCTTGGGGTCTTCATGAGCCTCGCGGCCGGTGCAGAGGCTGGCGGTGACCGCCGCCAGGTTCAGGCCGTGGCAGCCGAACGGCGCCAACAGCGCGCCACCAATGGCACTGGCGCCGATGATCGGGCTGGCCGGTGTGTCATAGCCGGCGCCGCGAAGCGCCGCCATGCCCGGCATGAACTGCCCGGTGAGCGCCACCAGCACCAGCGGCAGCGCCAGGTTGAGGCTGGCGGCCAGGCTGAACTCGGGGGCGATCCACTGCGGCGTAGCCAGTTCCAGCACCAGCGCCTCGCTGCGCAGCTGGCCGCCGAGCAGGGTCAGCGCCGCGCCCACCAGCAATACACCGGCCACCGCATAACGCGGCGCGATTCGGCGCAGCAGCACGTAGGTGGCGAACATGCTGACGATCAGCAACGGCTGCTCCGGTAGCGCCTTGAACACCTCGATGCCGAAGGCGAACAGAATGCCGGCCTGCAGGCCAGCAGCGATGGAACCGGGCAGTTTGGCGATCAGCCGGTCGAAGCTGCCGCTCAGGGCAATCAGCAGCAGGATCAGGTTGGCCACCAGGTAGGCGCCGATGGCCTGGTTCAGGCCCAGTTCCGGCAGGGCGCCGACCAGCAGCGCGCTGCCGGGGATCGACCAGGCGATCACCACCGGCGTGCGGTAGCGCAGGCTGAGCAGCAGGCCCAACGCGCCACTGCCGATGGAAATTGCCCAGACCCAGGAAGACAGCAGCGCCTGCGACAGGCCGGCGCTTTCCGCGGCATGGAAGATCAGCACCAGCGGCCCTGCGTAGGAGATGGTGGTGGCGAGCAGCCCGGCCACCAGGGCGGGCAGAGAACAGTCGCGCAGCAAAGCCTGCATGTCAGCCTCGCAAGTCAGTGTGGCCTTCCGGCAGCGGAAGGCGCTCGGTGTCGGAACGACGGGCCCCCTGCCTGCTCACAGGCAGGGGCTCGGCATGCGGCTCAGGCCTTGGCAGACACCAGCGCCGCGGTCGCTGCCGCCTGGCGCCGCTGGCCGCTGAGGGTGAACACCGCCATGGCCAGGGCAGCGATGGCCCCGGGCACGGCGAAGGCGATGAAATTCAGTTGCAGCGGCAGGTTGATCGCCATCAGCGCACCACCGAGCAGTGGGCCGACGATAGCGCCGTTGCGGCCGATGCCCGAGGCCCAGCCGAGGCCAGTGGAGCGGATCGACAGGCCGTAGAACTGCGCGGCACCGGCGTACAGCAGAATCTGCGTGCCGATGGTGGTGGCGCCAGCAATGAAGATCAGCCCGTAGAGCACCGGCGTGGGGCTGTTGAAGCCCAGCAGGCTGATCGAGGCGGCGGCGGCGACGAAGAAGGCCACCATCACCTTGCCCAGGTTGAAGCGGTCGCCCAGCCAGCCGCCGAGGATCGCTCCGGCCATGCCGCCGAAGTTCAGCGCCAGCAGGAACGACAGACTGGACCCCAGGCTGTAGCCGGAGTTGGCCATCAGTTTCGGTAGCCAGGAGCTCAGCGCGTAGACCATCAGCAGGCAGCAGAAGAACGCCAGCCACAGGCACAGGGTGCGCAGCGCACGACCGTCGCGAAACAGCTCGAATACGCCAACGCCCTGGCCCTTGCCATCGCTCATTTGCAGTTGGTCGGCGGCGTCGATCCGCAGGCCCGGCTCGACCTTGGCCAGCACCGCGCGGGCCTGCTCATGGCGACCCTGGCGCACCAGGAAACCCACCGACTCCGGCAGCTTCCACAGAATCAGCGGCAACAGCAGCAGCGGCACGGCGGCGGCGAAGAACATCGATTCCCAGCCGAAGCGCGGCAGCATGTAGATACCGACGCCGGCAGCGAGCATACCGCCCAGCGAGTAGCCGCTGAACATCACCGCCACCAGAGTGCTGCGCAGGCGCTTGGGCGCGTACTCGTTCATCAGCGCCACGGCGTTGGGCATCAGCCCGCCGCAGCCTAGCCCGGCGATAAAGCGGAAGATGCCGAACTCGGTGGGGCTGGAGGCAAAGCCGTTGAGGATGGTCGCCGTGGAGAACAGCACGAAGCAGATGGCGATGCCCTTCTTGCGCCCGATCCGGTCGGCCAGGGTGCCGAAGCCGAGGGCGCCGAACATCATGCCGAACAGCGCGTAGCTGCCCAGGGCGCCGGCCTCCAGCGGGGTCAGGTTCCACTCCTGCATGATCGACGGCAGCACCACGCCGAAGATGAACAGGTCGTAGCCGTCGAAGATCAGCAGCAGCGCGCAGAGCGCCATGACCATCCAGTGAAAGCGGGAAAAACGCGCGTTATCGATAACGGGGTGAACGTCTATCTGTCGCATGGCATCGGTTCTCGGTTTTGTTTTTGTTGTGAACTGCTCGGTTGATGTTTGTAGGAGCCCGCTTGCGGGCGATGCAGTTGATGGATCGCCAGCAAGCCGGCTCCTACGCGATCAGGGGACTAGCCGAGATCCCCGCCACCCACCGGCAGGGTCACGCCGGTGATATAGGAGGCCTCGTCGGAGGCGAGAAAGAGGATCGCGCCGACCTGCTCGTCGAGGGTTCCGTAGCGCTTCATCAGGCTGCTCTCGACGGTCTGATCGACGATCTGCTGGTACCAGGCCTTCTCCTGGTCGCTCGGCTCGGCGGCGTTGCGCGGGACGCGTCGCGGCGGCGCCTCAGTGCCGCCAGGAGCGGTGGCGTTGACGCGAATGCCGCGCTCGGCAGTCTCGAACGCCAGGCAGGCAGTTAGTGCGTTGACGCCGCCCTTGGCCGCGCCGTAGGGCACACGGTTGACCCCACGAGTGGCGATGGAGGAGACGTTGACGATGGCACCGCTTCCCTGCTTCAGCATCTGTGGCAATGCGGCGTGGCAGCACCACAGCGTGGGGAACAGCGAGCGACGCACTTCGGCTTCGATCTGCGCGGTTTCGTAGTGCTCGAACGGCTTGGCCCAGATGGTGCCGCCGACGTTGTTGATCAGGATGTCCAGGCGGCCGAAACGCTCGACCGCCGCCTGCATCACGCCCTGGCAGTCGCCGGCCTGCTCCAGGTCGGCGGTCAGGCACAGCACACCGACCTGCTCGGCCAGTTCATTGATCAGCTTGGAGCGGTCCACCGCCACCACCTGCGCGCCCTCATCCAGCAACCGCTCGGCGACCCGTCGGCCAATGCCCTGGGCGGCGCCGGTGACCACGGCGACCTTGTCTTGGAAACGCTTGTTCATCTGTCGACCTCAATCAAATGGTGCGACCGTAGCCCGGATGCAATCCGGGACTGGTTCGTGGACTTCCCCCGGATTTCATCCGGGCTACGACTGCCCCGCCCGCGCCTATGCGCTGGCAGCAAACTTCTCGTAATAGAAATTGGCCGGCGCGATGCCCTGTTCGCGGATGCAGGCGCTGACCGCCTCGACCATCGGCGGCGGGCCGCACAGATAGATGTCCACCTCGCCGTCGTTGAGGTGCCTGGGTTCGATGTGCTGGGTGACGTAGCCCTTGTGCGGGTAGCTGCTCTCGGGGCTGGCCACGCAGGCGCTGAAGCTGAAACCGGGGATGCGCGCGGCGAAGGCTTCCAGCTTGTCCAACTCGACCAGGTCATGGTCGTGGGTCACGCCGTAGATCAGGTGCAGCGGGTGCGCGCTGCCCTCGGCGGCGATCTTCTCCAGCATTGCGGTAAAGGGCGCCAGGCCGGTGCCACCGGCCAGCAGCAGCAACGGGCGCTTGATCTCGCGCAGGTAGAAGCTGCCCAGCGGGCCGGCCAGGCTGATGCTGTCGCCGGCCTTGGCCAGGTTGCTCAGGAAGCTGCTCATCAGCCCGCCCGGCACGTTGCGGATCAGGAAGCTGACCTCGCCGTCCTTCTGCAGGCTGCTGAAGGAGTAGGCGCGGCTCTGCTCGCTACCCGGCACCTGCAGGTTGACGTACTGCCCCGGCAGGAAGGCCAGCTGGCTCAGCGCCTCGCCCTTGACCGACAGGGCGATGGTGCTGTCGCTCAGTTTGCGCACCGCGCTGATGGCCGCCTCGAAGCTGGCCTGCTGGGTCTTGCACACTTGCGACGACGCCGGCACGCGGATCACGCAGTCGCTCTCGGCGCGCATCTGGCAGGTCAGCACGTAGCCCTGCTCGGCCTCGGTCTGGCTCAGGGCGTCCTCGATGTATTCCTCGCCGAGGTCGTATTGGCCGGCTTCGGCGAAGCACTTGCAGGCGCCGCAGGCGCCATCGCGGCAGTCCAGCGGGATATTGATGCCCTGGCGATAGGCGGCGTCGGCCACCGTCTCACCCAGGTTGGCGTCGATAAAGCGGGTCACCCCGTCTTCGAAATTCAGTGCGATCTTGTGGCTCATGGCGCACCTCGCTATGCGGTTGGCGGCGTGCAGAAGCCCGCGACGGGAGCCAATGGCCCCGCCGGCAGCGCTGCAGCGGATTCAGATGTGGTAGACGTCGATGATCTGTCTGACGTAATCGTTCTTCAGCACCACCTTCTTGGCCTTGATCAGCGGGTTCTCGCCGCGGGTATCCAGGGTGTAGAAGCTGCTGCCGTAGAAGTGATCGACGGTCTTGTAGCGAAAGCTCAGGGTGTGCCAGTTGAAGCGCACCTTGGTGAGGCCCTCTTCCTGCTCGACGATCTCGATGTTGTTGATGTTGTGCGAGGTGCGGGTATCCGGGATGGTGGCGCTGGAGCGCTCGGTGCGGATGCGGAACACCCGGTCCTCCAGGCCGCCGCGGTTGCCGTACCAGATCAGCGAGATTTCGGTCTGCGGGTTTTCCACCAGCTGATCGGCATCGTCCCAGGCCGGCATCCAGAACTCGGCATCCGGGGCGTACAGCTCGAGCCACTGATCCCACTGCTTGTCGTCCAGGTAGCGCGCCTCGCGGTAGAGGAAGTCGCGCACGGCGTCATAGGAAAGGCTCATTTACGCACCCTCCACGTGGATCAGTTGGTCCTGTTCTTTCTTCACCGCCTGGATCATCTGCTGCTGCCAGTAGTGGTGCTGCAGCACGAACAGACCCTCGTCCTCGGTGCGCACGCCGCTCATCAACGGCTGCAGGTCGATCTCCCGGGCCGAGTCGTCGGCGCCTTCGATCCAGTGCTTGGCGCCGCGGGACATGTCGTTCCACTCCATCGCGCGGCCGGCGAAGCCCTGCTGGCAGGCGCGGAATTCTTCCAGGTCATCAGGGGTGGCCATGCCGGAGACGTTGAAGAAATCCTCGTACTGGCGGATACGACGGGCGCGGGCCTCGGCACTCTCGCCCTTGGGCGCGATGCAGTAGATGGTCACTTCGGTCTTGTCCACCGACAGCGGGCGGGCGATGCGCAGCTGCGAGCCGAACTGATCCATCAGGTACAGGTTGGGGTACAGGCAGAGGTTGCGCGAGTGGCCGATCATCCAGTCGGCACGGGCTTCGCCGAACTCGGCGGCGAGGCGCTCGCGGTCGGCGAACAGCGGGCGGTCCTCGGGGTTGTCCCAACGGGTCCAGAGCAGCAGGTGGCCGTTCTCGAACGAGTAGAAACCGCCGCCCTTCTTGCCCCAGCCGCCGGCGCTCATGGCGCGGATATCGTCGCCGGCCTCTTTCAGCTTGCGCTGCTGCTGGGTGGCGGCGTAGTTCCAGTGCACGGCGGTGACGTGGTAGCCGTCGGCGCCGTTTTCCGCCTGCAGCTTCCAGTTGCCCTCATAGACGTAGGTGCTGGAGCCGCGCAGCACTTCCAGGCCTTCGCTGGACTGGTCGCAGATCATGTCGATGATCGTCTTCGACTCGCCGAGGAACTCTTCGAGCGGAGCCACGTCCTCACGAAGGCTGCCGAACAGGAAGCCGCGGTAGGACTCGAAGCGGGCGACCTTCTTCAGGTCGTGGGAGCCGTCGCAGTTGAAGCTGTCCGGGTAGCCGGCTTCCTTGGGATCCTTGACCTTGAGCAACTTGCCGCTGTTGTTGAAGGTCCAGCCGTGGAACGGGCAGGTGTAGCTGGCCTTGTTGCCGCTCTTGAAGCGGCAGAGCATGGCGCCGCGATGGCTGCAGGCGTTGATGAAGGCGTTGAGTTCACCGTCCTTGTTGCGCGCGATGAAGATCGGCTGGCGCCCCATGTGAGTGGTGTAGTAGTCGTTGACGTTGGGGATCTGGCTCTCGTGGGCCAGGTACAGCCAGTTGCCCTCGAAGATGTGCTGCATCTCCAGGTCGAACAACCGGGGGTCGGTGAACATCTCGCGCTTGCAGCGGAAAATGCCCTTGTCCTTGTCTTCTTCAAGCAGGCTATTGAGGTAGTCGAGTCCCAGGTTCATGGCCATGGCTCCGTTGTTATTGTTTCAACGGTTCCAAGGCTATGCCGCCTGATTGTCCGACAATATCCAGTTCGTGCAGGACCTTTATCCGTTTTCTGCAGGGTGCGACCAAGGTCGTAGAAGCCAGAGATGACGGGGCCTGCGCGACGCTTCATCGGGCGTAGGGTGCGCCGCGCGCACCGAGAAGGCGGGAAATCAGGACTCGCGGCGACGCAGGGTATCGGAGGGCAGTTCGCCGAAGGCGCTCTTGTAGCTCTCGGAGAAGCGGCCAAGGTGAAGGAAGCCGTAGTCCAGCGCCACCTCGGTGATATTGCGCACCTTGGCCGACGGATCGCTGAGGCAGGCATGCACCCGCTCCAGCTTGCGCTGGCGGATGTAGTGCTTGGGCGTGGTGCCCAGATGCTTGTCGAACAGCCCGTAGAGCGAGCGCGGGCTGATATGGGCCAGCTGAGCCAGCTGCTCGAGGCTGATGTCCTGTTTGAGGTTGTCGTCGATGAACTGCACTAGGCGCTCGAACGAAGGGTTGCTCTCGGCCAACTCCACACGACTGACATTGTTGCCCAGCAGGCCGAGCAGCTTGCTGGCGATGATCCGCGTGTAGTGCTCCTGCACCGATGGCAGCGACTGCTCGCTCTCGGCCTCGTCGCAGACCAGACCGAGCAGATTGGTGAAGCCTTCGAGCTGCTGCAGCTGGTGGCGCGAGGCGAAGCGCACGCCATCGGCCGGGCGCTGCCAGTGGTTGTCGCTGCAGGCGCGCTCGATCAACTGGGCCGGCAGCTTGACGATGAACTTCTCGCAATCGTCGGAATAGGTCAGGTCGACCGGATCATCCGGGTTGATCAACAGCAGTTCGCCGGGGGTGAAGTAGTGTTCCTGGCTGTAGCCGCGCCACAGGCAGTGGCCCTGTAGCAGCACCTGCAGGTGGTAGATGGTCTCCAGCGCCGGCGTGGTGACGCGCACGCTGCCGCCGTAGCTGATACGGCACAGGTCAAGACTCGCGAAGCTGCGATGGCTGAGGCTGGCGGCCGGACGGCCGCTGCTGGGCAGGCGGATACAGTGCGAGCCGACATGCTGGTTGACGTAGTCGGATACCGCATAGGGATCGGCATTGGCGAACAGCCGACTCTTCTCGTTCAGCAGGCGACAGTCCATGACTCACGGCACTCTTATCATTGTTATTTGAGTAGCGGGTACTGACGGGCCAAGGCAGCCCTCCTCGCTCGAACCATAGATACAGGCAAATGGCCCATACCTGATCACAAACCGATCAACGGTTGACCGCAGCAGGTTAGCGGCTCGACGAGCTTAGGCAATCGGATCTTGGACGAATATCGCTGCGGGCGATTACCGCCCGGTTTCGTGAAGTGGCGTAGCAGGACCGCCCCCCGCAGCCTCTGTAGGAGCCCCGCCCCGGGGCGAAAGCGATCGAGCAGACAACGCACCTTCGCCCCGGAGCGCAGCGCCTACGAGCAAGCGTCGAGGCGGCCGCTCAGGCCGGCCGGAACAACTGGCTACTGAGCTCGCGGCTGGCGCTGAGCATCAGCGGCAGGTAGCGCTTCTCCAACTCGCTGACCGGCACGCGGCCGGCGTGGGTGCTGACGTTCATCGCCGCCAGCACGTGGCCGGCAGAGTCATACACCGGCACTGCCAGCGAACGCAGGCCCTGTTCCAGTTCCTGATCGACGACGCACCAGCCCTGGTGACGCACGCGCTGCAGGCATTCCCATAGCGCCTCGGGAGTGTGCAAGGTGCGGCTGGTCTTGGGCTGCAGTTCGGCGTGAGCCAGGTAGTCCTGGAGCTGGTCGTCGTCCAGCGCGGCCAGCAGGATGCGGCCCATGGACGTGCAGTAGGCCGGCAGGCGGCTGCCGACACTGAGATCCACCGATATCAACCGCTGCGGAATCGCCGAACGGGCGATATACAACACCTGCTCACCTTCCAGGGTGGCCAGGTTGCAAGCCTCGTGCAGTTGCTCGCTGAGGCGGTCGAGGTAGGGCTGGGCGGACACCGCCAAAGGCGTCGACGACAGGTAGGCGTGGCCCAAGGTCAACACCTTGGGCAGCAGCGAATAGGTACGCCCGTCGGTGGTGACGTAGCCCAGCTTCATCAGGCTGTAGAGGCAGCGGCGCACGGCGGCGCGAGGAATCTCGGTGCGGTGGCTGATCTGGGCGATGGTCAGGTGACGCTTGCGCTCCTGGAAGGCATTGATCACCGCCAGGCCGCGAGCCAGGGAGGTCATGAAATTGGGATCGCCGGCGAACTCCTCGATACGCTTGGCCGGCGACACGTAGGGCGGCGGAGCAAGACTGGTAAGCGGCGGACGGGTTTCGCTCATGGGGCCTCCGAAACGGAATGGACAGCACCAGGCGATTATCGAACCATTGTGCGGTAATCGCAATTCGGCACCACGACCAGGGGGTCAATGTGGATTGCCATCTAAGCCAGTTTCCCGGCTACCCTAAATGGCCTGAGCACGGCCCGACTGAGTATCCAAAACGCGGGGCACCCCGCCGCAGCACCTCATGGCCGTCGCAACGCTTTCAGGCGTTGCTGGGTCATCGTGGGCGTTTCGCCAAACAACTTGCGGTATTCGCTGGCAAAGCGCCCAAGATGATTGAACCCCCAGGCCATGGCGATAACCGAAATATTGCGCGCAAAGCGATCCTCCAGTAGCTCCTGGCGCACGGCTGTCAGACGGTATTTTTTCAGGTACGCCATGGGCGTCTGCCCAAAGTAGCGGTTGAACCCCTCGAACAGCTTGAAGCGGGAAACGCCTGCTACCTGCTCGACATCATCCAGCGCCAGTTGCTCGCGGGCATGGGCATGAATGAAGTCACGCGCACGCACCAGATAATGCGGCAACTTGAGCGCCAGACGTTCACGCAGTTCGTCGGCGTAGTTGCTCGGCTGAGAAAGAATCAAGCCCTTGATCAGAGCGCTTTCGATATCACGGGTGAAAAGCATCTGTCCGTAAAGGTCGCGACTGTGCTCCAGCTCATCGCTCAGGTGCCGAACCATACGCCACCAGCCGGCAGCCGCCCCCTTCAAGGCATTCATTCGCGGCTCGAAACATAGCGGAGCATCCACCCGACGCTGCAGCAGTTCTTCGAGGGTTTTCTGCATGGCCGCACGGCCAATGGCGACTTGCAGCTTGTGGCAGTTGCCGGCGATGGTCAGCCGCTGCGTTTCATGAGGCGAGACGATCACGCCACAGCCTCGGTCCGATAGCAGTCGCTGACCGCCCTTTTCCAACTCCTGCTCGCCGCTAAGCGGCAGACTCAGGCTGTAACAGTTCAGCGCATGACCATCACCGATGCCGATAGTGACATCCGTGCCGTACTCGACATAACCAAGTGTCGTCGACATCGAAGGCAGCACGTTGCCACTGTGGTGAAATTCAATGCACTCAGGCCGGGCCACATATAGATGATGCGGCCCGCAAACAGTGGCCATCCAGGCACGGGCTCCGGCTAGATCGTAATGATCGGCGGAGATATCTCGATAATGCTGGGAGGGGCTATTCATCACGCAACTCTCGACACGGCAATAGGCAGGCGCGTTCTGACGACGCACTCGATGCATTCAACGCAAGCGGTATGCCATCAAGACCTGCCTGACAGCGAACCGAAAGAAACGGATAGTAATCGTGCGCTTTTCGGCCAGACTCGGTGAACCTTCACCTGTCGGCATCCCTGAAAGCTCTGGCCAAGTAATCGGCGCAATGCCGACATTGCCCAGAAAAACAGGCGGAAAGTGGAGTTTTCACAGGTTAAATGAGCATTTTCGAAGCTTTTTAACCCGCCGGTGGCCGCTCTGAAGGCGAGGCAGCGACGCTGATCAACGCGCATCGCCGCTCACCACGCTCTACTCCCTGACAGCAGATGAACGCCGACAAAGCGTTACCCCATCGCCCGCAATTGCCCCGAAGCGTTACCAAGGGCTACCAAACTCCAGCTTCTGTCATCCCTATCAAATAAGCGGCCCGACTTCGTCAACTAAGCGGATAGACCGGCATTTGCCGCACTCTTTCTAATGGCATCTCGAATTGCCTGACGTGCAAGGTGCGACGCCATGAATACCTCCAACAAAAGCATTGAACAGTGGAAAGACTACATAAGCGGCTGCCTGGACTTCCGCCCCGATGAGGGCGTGTTCCGTATCGCCCGCGACATGTTCACCGAGCCAGAACTCTTCGATCTGGAGATGGAGCTGATCTTCGAACGCAACTGGATCTACGCCTGCCACGAGAGCGAGATTGCCAAGCCGAACGACTTCATCACGATGCGCGCCGGCCGCCAGCCGATCATCATCACCCGCGACGGCAATGGCCAACTGCATGCTCTGGTCAACGCCTGCCAGCACCGTGGCGCCACACTGACGCGCGTGAGCAAGGGCAACCAGTCCACCTTCACCTGCCCCTTCCACGCCTGGTGCTACAAGAGCGATGGCCGTCTGGTTAAGGTCAAGGCGCCGGGCGAATACCCGGAGAGCTTCGACAAAGCCACGCGCAGCCTGAAAAAGGCGCGCATCGAGAGCTACAAGGGCTTCGTCTTCATCAGTCTCGACGTCACCGCCAGCGACAGCCTGGAAGATTTTCTCGGCGACGCCCGTGTGTTCTTCGACATGATGGTGGCGCAATCCCCCACCGGCGAACTTGAGGTCATTCCGGGACGCTCCACCTACACCTTCGACGGCAACTGGAAACTGCAGAACGAGAACGGCCTGGACGGTTATCACGTGAGTACCGTGCACTACAACTACGTGGCCACCGTACAACACCGCCAGCAGGTCAACGCCGAAGCCGGCACCACCAGCCAGACCCTGGACTACAGCAAACTCGGTGCTGGTGATGCGCAGACCGACGACGGCTGGTTTTCCTTCCACAACGGCCATAGCGTGCTGTTCAGTGACATGCCCAACCCCAGCGTGCGTCCCGGCTATGCGACCGTCATGCCACGTCTGGTCGAAACCTATGGCAAGGCCCGCGCCGAGTGGATGATGCATCGCCTGCGCAACCTGAACATCTATCCCAGCCTGTTCTTCATGGACCAGATCAGCTCCCAGTTGCGCATCGTCCGTCCGCTGGCCTGGAACAAGACTGAAGTCATCAGCCAATGCATCGGCGTGAAGGGTGAATCCGACGCCGACCGTGAAAGCCGCATCCGCCAGTTCGAAGACTTCTTCAACGTCTCAGGCATGGGCACACCGGATGACTTGGTGGAGTTTCGCGAACAGCAGCGCGGCTTCCAGGGACGCCTGGAGCGCTGGAGCGACATCTCGCGCGGTTACGACAAGTGGCGTACAGGCCCCACCGCCAACAGCGAAACCCTCGGCATCACACCTGTGATGACCGGCACCGAGGCAACCCACGAAGGTCTCTACGTGAACCAGCAAGGCAGCTGGCAGCGCTTTTTGCTCGAAGGTCTGGCCAAGAAAGCTCTGAGCCTGAAGGAGGTGCAATGATGAACGCGCAACTGCAATACCAGGTCGAGCAGTTTCTCTACCGCAAATCGGCGCTGTGCGACGCACAGGATTGGGATGCCTACCTGGACCTGTTCGATGAGCAGTGCGAGTACCACCTGCCGCAATGGGAAAGCGAGCACACCTACACCCAGGACCCCAAGCGCAGTATGTCGCTGATCTACTACGCCAACCGCTCGGGCCTGGAAGACCGCGTGTTCCGCATTCGCACTGGCAAAGCCGCCTCCACCATTCCGATGCCGCGCACCCTGCACATGATCAGCAACGTGCGTATCGCCGAGGCTCAAGACGGCCAACTGAAAGTGAAGACCAACTGGCAGACGCTGTTCCACCGCCTCGGCGCGAGCGACCAGTTCTTCGGCTACGCCACCTATCACCTCAAACCGCACGGCGAGAGTTGGAAGATCACCCGCAAGCACATCGTGCTGCTCAACGACACCATCAACGCGGTGCTCGATTTCTACCACCTCTGAACAGCCGGACAGACAGCTCATGACGCACAAGGTCGCCTTCAGTTTTGCCGACGGCAAAACCCTGTTTTTCGCCGTGCAAGACAATGAAATCCTGCTCGATGCCGCCCTGCGCAACGGCATCAACATCCCACTGGACTGCCGTGAAGGCGTGTGTGGAACCTGCGCGGGCCGCTGCGAGTCGGGTCTCTATGAAATGGACTATGTGGATGAGGAAGCCCTCTCGCCACAGGACCTCGCCCAGCGCCGGATTCTCAGTTGCCAGACCCGTGTGAAGTCGGACGCCTCCTTCTACTTCGACTTCGATGCCAGCCGCTGCAGCACCGCCCAAGCGGTGCAGTGGCGCGGCGTGGTCAGCCACGTCGAGCAGGTTTCACCGACCACCGCCATCCTCCACCTGGACGGCAGCGACAGCCAGCAGCTGGACTTCTTGCCGGGACAATACGCGCGCCTGCACGTGCCCGGCACTGACGCCCGCCGCTCCTACTCCTTCGCCAACCGGCCGGGTGCGGACAACAAGCTGCAGTTTCTAATCCGCCTGCTGCCGCACGGGGTCATGAGCGACTACATCCGCGAACGCTGTCAGGTGGGTGACGTAATTCACCTGGAAGCGCCCCTGGGCACCTTCTACCTGCGCCATGTCGAACGGCCACTGGTGCTGGTAGCAGGTGGCACCGGGCTGTCCGCCTTCCTCGGCATGCTCGATGAACTGGCCGAACGCGGCGGTTGCGGCCAGCCGGTACAGCTGTACTACGGCGTACGTCAGGTGGCGGATCTGTGCGAACTATCGCGTATCCAGGGCTACGCCGAGCGTATTCCCGGCTTCAGCTTCACCCCGGTGATCAGCGACGAGGCGCAGAACTGGCAGGGCAAGCGCGGTTACGTGATCGAACATATGGACGCTGAGGCCCTGCGCGCCCAGGCGTTCGACATGTATCTGTGCGGTCCACCGCCGATGGTCGACTCGGTCAAACACTGGCTCGAAGAGAATGGCCCGGACAATGGCCATCTGTATTACGAGAAATTCACCCACAGCAATAGCTGACAATCGCAATACAGCTCTGCGAGAACCGCACACCTGCGTCGAAGCGGAGCTGTCTTCCTGCGCATCTGCGTTCCCGAATCCTCGACTGGCGCACCTGCGCACACGCGCACATCGTCCGTTCCGCACATCGACTACGCGCCGCTGCAGGAGGCGCAGGCCACTTCGCCGATCATCATCAGCCGGCGTATCGGCGACGCCTCGCCGCTGAAGCGCCTCCCACAGGCGCCATGCCTGAACGCAAGGTGCGCCACGCGCACCACCAACTCTCAGTCCGGCAACAGGCCCTGCCAGCGCAGCAACACCAGCAGGATGCTGACGCTGAAGAAGGCGAGCACGGTGCAACCGACCAGTGAGGCCGCGCAGCGCTCCTCCAGGCCGAAGCGTTGGCCGAGAATCGGGAACACGCTCATCATGGGCGCGCTGGCGAACAGCAGGCCGGCCACCATCAGCGTCGGGTCGATGCCTGGCACCAGCGCCAAAGCCGCGAACATCAGCAGCGGATGCAGGATCAATTTGCCGATGGAGGTCTGGGCCAGATCCGCCGCCATGCCGCCGACTTTCATACCGTTGAGCGTGGCGCCGATTACGAACAGTGCCACCGGGGCCGAGGCTGCGGCCAACATGTCGATGACACGTGCCGGAACCGTCGGCAGACGCAGCGCCAGCATCGACATGACCAGACCCAGCACGATGGCGATGATCAGCGGATTGCGCAGCAGGCGCAGCGCCGTTTCGCGCACCACCGTCCAGCCGCGCCCGCCCTGCTGGCCGGCTTCGGCAAGCGCCAGAGCCAGAGGGACCATCAGCAGGTTTTCCACCAGCATGCCCAGCGCCATGGCCAGCGCCGCCGTGGGGCCGATCACCATGACCGCAATGGGGTAACCAACGAAGCCGCTATTGGGCACGGCCATGCCCATGGCCAGGATCGCACTGCTGGAAAGATTCAGACCGCGCCAACGTCGCGCCACCAGCAGGCCAATGCCGAACAGGCTCAGCGAGGCCATCGCATAAGCTGCCAGATAAGGCCCGTTGAGCACCTCGCTCAGGCTGCGCTCGGCCAGCGCCTTGAACACCAGCGCAGGCAGCGCGAAGTAGATGACGAAGGTGCCCATGCCGCGCACCTGTTCCCGATTGACGAGCCCGACGCGAGCCGAGAGAAAGCCCAGACCGATGAGGATGAAGATCGGTGCGGTAATGCTCAGAACCGCTAGCATGCCAGGCTCTCCGCTTGTTCTTGGCGCAGTTGCGCAAAGCGACTGCGAGTACGGGAAAAGTCGCCGTGCGAGACACCTGCACACAGCACATCGAGAGGGCGCTCGCCTTGCAGCCAGAGTTCACAAGCACGGTCGTAAGCGATGTCGATGAAGTTGATCAGACGCTGTTGCTCGTCCAGCGTGCAACGCCCCAGTGCGGGCAACTCACCGATGGCGATGTGCGCGAAACGCTGGCATAGCTGCAGGTAGTCACTGCTGGCCAGCGGCTGTCGGCACAGTGCGGCGAAGTCCAGCCAGATCGTTCGTTCATCCATGCCGCGCAGTGCCAGAGTGCGGCGCTGCACAAGCAACTGAGACGTGGCCGGTAGATGCGCCAGCCGCGCCTCCAGCAATCTGGCAGGGCCTTGCAGGTAAAGCCCCCAGTGCCGCGTGCTGTGGGCACGGTAGTCAGGGCCGGCCTCCATCTGCAGCACCAGGCAGCGGCGCTGCAGCAGCTCGGCGAACGGTTTGAAACGACTGTGATACAGCGGGTTGGGACACAACTGTGCCGGGGTGTAGTTGGAGCTGAACAGGAGGATGCAGTCGCGCTCGATCAGGGTCTGCAACAGGCGCCCGAGCAGGATTGCATCGCCGATGTCATGGACATGGCATTCATCGAGATAGAGCAGCCGTGCCTCGCGGGCCAGTTCGTCGGCCACGCGCTGCAGCGGATCAGCCTGGCCGGCATGCACCAGCAGACGGCGCTGCACGTCCTGCAGCAGCGCATGGACATGCATCCGGCGCTTGCTGGCCACTGGCGCGGCCTCGAACAAGGCCGCCAGCAACAGGCTCTTGCCACGCCCGACACCGCCCCACAGGTAAGCGCCAGCCGCAGGCCGGCGCCGCCAGCCAGACGGCCGAATGCGCGCCTGCAACCAATCGGTCAGGCGGGCGAGCGTCCGTTGCTGGGCATCGTCCAGATGCAGACCTTGCGCTTCGATGAAGCGCAAGGTCTGCGAGCACAACTCAGAAGTCAAAGAAGACCGTCTCGCCCTCACCCTGAATGCGGATGTCGAAACGGTACGCCGGCTTGCCGTCCACTTCGCAGCGCTTGGCGATCAGCGTCTCGCGGCGCTGTGGCTGCTCGATCAGGTTCAGCACCGGATCCTTGGCGTTGGCCTCGGCCTCGTCTTCGAAGTACAGGCGGGTGTTGAGGTGAATGTTGATGCCGCGGGCGAACAGCGCGACGTTCACGTGCGGCGCCATCGGCACGCCGGCAGCATTGTTCACCACGCCCGGCTTGACCGTGTAAGCGGTCCACTCACTGCCGGCGTCGAAGGTGGTGGCGGTACGAGCGAAACCGTTGAACGCTTTGGACAGGTCGTAATCCTCGTCGTACTGGCCCTGGTGGTCGGCCTGCCACAGTTCGAGGAAAGCATCGCGCACCAGATGGCCGTTGCCGTCATAGACATGGCCGACCAGCACGATGTGCTCGCCCGGGGCTTCGGGCCTCGCCATCTGGTTCCAGATTTCCTGCTCACGGATCGGGTTGCCGGCGGCGGCCAGGGCCAGACCGATATGGACGTAGGGGCCGGCGGTCTGCGAGGGGGTTTCCGGCAGCAATTCAACAGGCATGGGGCATCCTCCTCATTTGTTCTCGAAATGGGTCTTCCGCTGGCCGCGCAACACGATATCGAAGCGGTAGGCCAGGCAATCCATCGGGTTGGCCGTGCTCATGTCGAGCTTGGCTATCAGCGTCTGTACCGCGTCCGGGTTGGCGATGGACTTGACGATCGGGCACAGCGGAATCAACGGATCACCCTCGAAATACAGCTGGGTGATCAGGCGAGTGGAAATCGATGGGCCATTGAGCGAGAAGTGGATATGCGCCGGGCGCCAGTCGTTGGGGTTGTTGCGCCACGGATAGGGTCCGGGCTTGATGGTGCGGAAGATATAGCGACCTTCGCTGTCGGTCAGTGCCCGGCCGACACCGCCGAAGTTGGGGTCGAGCGGCGCCAGATAGCGATCGTTCTTGTGCCGGTAGCGGCCGCCGGCGTTAGCCTGCCACATCTCCACCAGGGTATGCGGGATCGGCTTGCCGTACTGATCCATCACCCGGCCGGAAACGATGATGCGCTCGCCGATGGGCAGGCCACCGTTGTTGAAGTTGAGCAGCAGGTCGTTGTCGTGCTCGGCGAACTTCAGGTGCGAGAAGTCCGGGCCGGTGGTCTCGGAGATCGACTGCGGGATGCTCACCAGCGCCTGGCGCGGCGAACGGGCGATGGAGGTCTTGTAATCGGGCGTCAGGGCTTTGGGGTGCCAGTTGCGGTCACGAATGACGAAACGGCGGTTGTCCTCGGCAGGCATGGTGCGCTCCTGTTGTGAGTATTGTGGAGTCGACCTGGGATCAGGCTGAAGCACAGTTTCCGACAAAGCAGACGCGGGGAATATTGAAAAGACGCCGCCACACCATAACCAGATGGTTATGCAAACAACCCTTCGCGGTAGGCTTCGGCCACCTCACGCAGCGCTGCGCAGAACTGCTCGGCAGCCAGCGGCAGTGCCAGCGCGCTGTTGCGACAGATACCCACCGAGCCGCCTGGTTCCTGCACGCCCAGCTGCAGCTCGACCAGCTCGCCACGCTGCACGTCCAGGCACACCGCGTCCTGCGGCGCCACCCACAGCGCATCGCCGGACAGCACGTAGCGCCGACTCAACGCCGGCGACAGGGTCTCCAGGCGCTGCCGCGACGGCGTCACCCCGCACTGCACGAACAGGCTGTCGGCGTGCTTGCGGATGGTGGTGCCCGCCGTCGGCAACACCAGCGGGTAATCGCCGAGCCGCCCCAGTGTGGCGGCGCCTGCGGCCAGCAGCGGGTGACCGGGGCGCACCACCAGGCTCATCGACTCGCTGTACAGATGCTCGAAGGTCAGGCCCTGGATGTCCGGGCTGTCGGTCATGCGTCCGACCACCAGGTCCAGCTCGCCAACGCGCAACTGACCGAGCAGGTAGGCACCCGGCCCGGTGGCCACGCTGACCACCAGCGCCGAGTGACGCTGATGTAGGCGTCGCACCACCTCGGGAATCAGCAGGCTCTCTACAGTAGAAAGCACACCGACTCGCACCTGGCCGGCCTCGTGCTCACCTTCGCGAAGACTGTTCACCCCATCGCGCAGCGCCTGCACGCAGGGCCCGGCGTAACGCATGAAGGCGACGCCAGCAGCGGTCAGACTCACCCCGTTCCTGCCCCGCTCGAACAGGCTGGCCTCGAGGATCTCCTCCAGTTCCTTGAGCGTCTTGGAAATCGCCGGCTGACTGACCGCCAGGGCATCGGCCGCCTTGGCGAAGCTGCGCTGGCGAGCGATTTCGAGAAAGCACAGCAGGTGGCGGAATTTGATACGGGTGTCGATGTTCATCGCGGGCACCGAAGGGACATGCTGCGATCATGCCGCAAAGCCCGCCAGGCTCCCAGCCCGATTCCTCGCCCCGTCCCTAGGGTGAGACGGAATAAAAAAAGCCGGCACCAAGGCCGGCTATTAATCGGGGTGGTTGGCGACCCGGTCTTACTGCAAGGCACGGGGGCGCGCGTTGCGCTGTTCGGCATCCGCTACGGGTGCACTCTGCAGCTGGAAGTCGAAGTTCACTTCAGCGAAGCGATTGCCCTGAAAGCCACGGTCGCGTGCAGCGGCTTCACCCTCGACGAAGGTCACGTCGCCGATCAGGCCTTCGCGGGTGGCGTAGGCGAAGTCGTCCCACAGGTACTCGTCGCCCGCCAGGTTGATCTGCGTGGTCAGGTGACGATAGCCAGGTGCGGAGATGAAGAAGTGGATGTGCGCTGGGCGGTTGCCGTGGCGACCAAGCTGGTTGAGCAGCTCCTGCGTGGTGCCTTCGGGTGGGCAGCCGTAACCGGACGGCACGATACTGCGCGCGCGGTAGCTGCCATCGGCATCGGTGACGATGCGTCGACGCAGGTTGTAATCGCTCTGGCTCGAATCGAAGTAGGAATAGGTCCCTTTGGTATTGGCATGCCAGACATCGACGATGGCGCCAGCAACCGGCTTGCCGTGGCTATCGACCACGCGGCCATGCAGGTACATCGGCGTACCCGGGTCGGTGCCGTCGTCCATCCGTGCTTCGCCTTCGGTCATCGGCGCACCGGCCACGTACAGCGGGCCTTCGATGGTGCGCGGGGTGCCACCAGTGAGACCGGCCGCCTCGTCCTTGGCATCGAGCAGCAGATCCAGGTAGTGCTCCAGACCCAGACCGGCGACCAACAGGCCGGCTTCGCTGCGAGCACCCATGCGGTTGAGGTAGTCCACCGCCTTCCAGAACTCTTCGGTGGTGACCTCCATGTCCTCGATGATGCGGATGCTGTCCTGCAGGATGCGATTGATCAGCGCCTTCATACGCGGGCTGCCCTGATCGTTGGTCAGGCCGCTGACTTCCTTGAAGAAGTTCTGGACGCTTTCGGTATGCGACAGTTTGATGCTCATGATTATTTCCTCATCTTGTTTTTATCGACTGGAAGATTGATCAGCGATCGTCCTGGTGGATCGAAGACGGGTGACGACACAGGCCGTTCACCTCGATCTCCATGTAGGGAAACAGCGGCAACTGCATGAGGGTATCGTGCAGTTCCTCGACGCTGGCCAGGTCGAACACGCTGTAGTTGGCATAGTGGCCGGCGATGCGCCACAGGTGGCGCCATTTGCCCTCGCGCTGCAGGCGCTGCGCCAGTTCTTTCTCGTCGGCCTTGAGCTTGGCCGCCTGAGCGGGGTCCATGTCGACCGGCAACTTCACGGTCATCTTCACGTGGAACAGCATGAGATCTCTCCTCCTTCGCGCAGGGTTAGGAACGGCGGAAGCGCGCCAGGCGCTCCTCGTCGAGGGTCAGGCCAATGCCGGGCAAGCGCGGCACGTGCAGGTGGAAGTCGCGGTACAGCGGCGCCTCGGTGACGATGTCTTCGGTCAGCAACAGCGGACCGAACAGTTCGGTATCCCAGGCCAGTTTGTTCAGGGTGATGAACGCATGGGCCGAAGCCAGGGTGCCGACGCTGCCCTCGAGCATGGTGCCGCCGTACAGGCCGATGCCGGCTGCCTCGGCGATGCTGGCAGTACGCAGCACGGCGCGCGGGCCACCGTTCTTGGCGATCTTCAGGGCGAACACCGGGGCAGCACCGTCACGTGCAAGGTTGAAGGCGTCCTCCACGCATTCGATGGATTCGTCGGCCATGATTGGCGCCGGGCTGGACTGGTTCAGGCGCACCTGGCCACCGCGGTTGTGACGCGAGATCGGCTGCTCGATCAGGTCGATGCCGTTGTCGCCGAGTATGCGACAGGCACGCAGGGCCACCGCCTCGTCCCAGGCCTGGTTGACGTCGACACGCACGCTGGCGCGCTCACCGAGGGCCTGTTTGATGGCGATGACGTGGGCCAGGTCCTTGCTCACCTCACCGGCGCCGATCTTCAGTTTGAAGATGCGGTGGCGACGGGCTTCGAGCATCTGTTCGCCTTCGGCGATGTCCTTGCCGGTGTCGCCGCTGGCCAGGGTCCAGGCCACTTCCAGGCTGTCGCGCACGCGGCCGCCGAGGATCTCGCTGACTGGCAGGCCGAGGCGCTTGCCCTGGGCATCGAGCAGCGCGGTTTCCACGGCCGAGCGGGCGAAGGTGTTGCCCTTCACCACGCGGTCGATGCGCTGCATGCAGGCGTTGATATTGCTGGCGTCCTGGCCGATCAGCAGTGGCGCGAAGTGACGATCCAGGTTGACCTTGATGCTGTCCGGGCTCTCGTTGCCATAGGACAGGCCACCGATGGTGGTGGCCTCACCGATGCCCTCGATACCGTCGGCGCAGCGCAGGCGCAGGATCACCAGGGTCTGGTTCTGCATGGTGTGCATCGCCAGCTTGTGCGGGCGGATGGTCGGCAGGTCAACGATGATCGCTTCGAGCGACTCGATCGCGGCGTGGCTCATTTCAATACCCATCAGGTTGCTCATATCTATGGACTGATATTGATCCTGCCTTTTGAGAGGTTCCAATATTGATTTTGTCTGCAACAATACCCTGAAGGTATCGTCAACCTCAGAGGACAGTCGCCCATGGAGCTTCGCCACCTGCGCTATTTCCAGGCGCTCGCCGAAACCCTCAACTTCACCCGCGCCGCCGAGCGCCTGCACATCGCCCAGCCACCACTGAGCCGGCAAATCCAGCAGCTCGAGGACGAACTCGGTGTGGCCCTGCTCGAACGCGGCCGGCCGCTGCGCCTGACCGAAGCCGGGCGCTTCTTTCACGAGCACTCCAATGCCCTGCTCGAGCAACTGGCCAAGGTCTGCGATAGCACCCGGCGCATCGGTTCGGGCGAGAAGGCCTGGCTCGGTATCGGCTTCGCCCCGTCCACCCTCTACGGCGTGCTGCCGGAACTGATTCGCCGTCTGCGCAGTGACGCCGGCCTGGAACTGGGGCTGTCGGAAATGACCACGCTGCAACAGGTGGAAGCACTCAAGGCCGGGCGTATCGACGTCGGCTTCGGCCGTATCCACATCAACGATGCGGCCATCTCCCAGCAGGTGCTGAGGCTCGACCCCCTGGTCGCCGCGCTGCCCGCCGGGCATCCGCTGCTGCCGGGACCGGTGAGCCTGGCCGAGCTGGCCCGCGAGCCGTTCGTGCTGTACCCGGGCAACCCACGCCCGAGCTACGCCGACCATGTGCTGACGCTGTTTGCCACGCATGGCCTGCAGATTCGCGTGGCGCAGTGGACCAACGAGCTGCAGACAGCCATCGGCCTGGTCGCCGCCGGCATCGGCATCACCCTGGTACCGGCCTCGGTGCAGGTACTGCACCGCGCCGACATCGACTACGCGCCGCTGCAGGATGCGCAGGCCACCTCGCCGATCATCATCAGCCGGCGTATCGGCGACGCCTCGCCGGCGCTCGATCACTGCCTGACTCTGGTCGACGAGCTGTCGCGCGCGCACCAGCGCTAAGCGCGGAGGAAGAAAAAAGCCCGCAAGGAGGGAGACGGGCATGAAAGAGTTCCT
The DNA here is from genome assembly GCF_014892995.1 of Pseudomonas sp. EggHat1. Lineage (NCBI taxonomy): Bacteria > Pseudomonadati > Pseudomonadota > Gammaproteobacteria > Pseudomonadales > Pseudomonadaceae > Pseudomonas > Pseudomonas sp. EggHat1. Next base: position 95,645 of record NZ_JACKQK010000002.1, on the reverse strand, counting down.
GCCTACTGCAACGGCGAGAACGCCGCCGGCAGATAGAGGGTGGAATGCATCTCGCGCAGTTGCGGCCCGGAGTTCTCCGGCGGCCAGACACCGTCCGCCACGGCACGGGCGCGCACATCCAGGCGTTGCTCCTGGGTCGCGTACGGCCAGATGTGCAGGTAGCGCGGGGTGCGCCCGTCGGTGGCGAAGAACGCTGCATAGACCGCTGAGTAACCTACCCCGGTACGCGAGCTGACGGCCTTCTCCCAGCCTGCCATGGTAGGCGCCAGGCCGGAGGGAATCAGGTTGTATTCGCGCAGCTCGTAGAACGGCCCGTGATGGCCGGGCGCCAGGGGTTCGAGAAAGGGGAAAAGCGTGTAGTTCTCCACCTTCATGTCGAGCATGAAGGCTTCGATACCGAAGGCATCGGGTGCCTGCAGGAAGCGCTCGCGCTCAGCCTGCCGCGCCGTCTCGTCACGGAAACCGCGTAACACGGCGATCTGGTTCAGTGGGCCGATTTCGGACGACCAGCAGCCCATCAGCATGCAGCCATCGCGCACCTCGGCGAGCGTCTCACGAAGGCGCTTCAGTGCTTCGGCCGGGGTGCGCACGCGCAGGGTGAAGGTGATCAGTTCGTAGAGTCGCATCGTCTTCTCGCAACCGTTGAATGCAGGCGGAGCCGGATCTGCATCCGACCCCGCCGCAGGTCAGAACTTGAAGGTGTAGGAGGTGATCAGGCGGTTCTCCTTGTAGTCAGCACCCGACGCCGCGCCATTGCCGTAGCGGGTCTTCACGTCGATGTTGCGCCACTCGAAACCTACGCCCTTGAGGGGACCGCTCTGCACCACGTAGCTGAGGAAGATGTTGCGCTCACTCTCCACGTTCTGATCCAGATCGTTGCTGCCACGGTCGATACCGGTACCGCGCAGGTAGCGGGTCATCAGCTTCAGCCCAGGTACGCCATAGCTGGCGAAGTCCAGGTCGTAGCGCAGTTGCCAGGAGCTCTCGTTGGGCTTGACGAAGGCGACGGTTGACCAGTTCACCAGGTACGGCTGCGGTGCGTAGCCGTTGAGGGTGGGGAAGGTACTGTCGCCAAGCATGCGCTGGTAGCCGACACCGACAGCGTGGGCCCCCTTGCGCAGGGTGGTCATCGCGCCGTAGGAGCGGTTGTCGATGTCACCGTAGAGTGCCTTGCCGTCCTCACGATTGTCGAAGTAGCGCAGGTCAGTCTTGAGCCCGAAGCCGTTACCCAGGTCGGCGTTGTAGGTACCGCCGAGATACTGCTGCTGGTAGATGTCTTCCAACTGACCGTAGAAGTAAGTAGCAGACAACGACGGAGTGAAGGCGTAGGTGGCACCGCCGAAGTTCAGACCATCGCTGCGGCGCTGGATATCCGGCCCGTTGAACAGGTACATCTTCTCGCGGTTGGACGACTCACGACTGCTGATCTCGGTAAACCGGCCGGCAGTAAGGGTCAGCTTGTCCACTTCACGCGACTCCAGCATGAAGCCGTGGTAGGTGGTGATCAGCTGGCGCGAATCGTCATAGAAGGCCACCGGCAGCATCGGGCGGTGCTCACCCACCTTCAGCTCGGTCTTGGAATAACGCAGCTTGGCCGTCAGCGCGGCACGGCCATAGTCACGCACCTGCTCGCCCTTGCTGTCATCATAGGGAATGATGGTGTCCGGGCCGCGACCACCACCGCCATCCAGGCGATAGGCATATTGCGCCGAGACGTCGAGTCCGAATTGCAGCGTGCCTTCGGTATATCCGGAGATGGCGCGAAAATCGAAACCCTGAGTCCAACTGCCAATACGCGATTTGGGCGCATCATGCTGTTTGAAGTCGCGATCGATATAGAAATTGCGCAAGCCGAGACTGACGTTTCGATCATCGAAGAAGTCCGCCTGCGCGGAAATAGACGCGAACATGCCCATTAGGCCAACAGCGCCCAAGCTGCCGGCCAGCCAGTTATTCTGAATCATTGTTTTGATCCTTTGTTACTTGTGCAAAGCACAATGAGTGGAAGCAGATTAATTAGCAGACAACTCAAACAAGGCAGTTAATCCGCAGTGTTGTTTTTATAACCACTTACTGCAAAAAAGGTCGTAGCAAGGTTCTACCCATGAATATCGGGCAGTTATTTCTTATTAACGGGTACTACATGCTTCAGGATGAAATGACACTTCATCCGTCATTTCCGAAGTTACTTCGGAAATCCCTGTGCACTGGCAAAACGGCGGGAGGGCCAATACCCACCTACGGCGCCTCAGCAGGCCGAGCGCGACTGCTCGCCCAAACGGTGATAGGCACGGTTGAAATACACCAGACCGTCCTGGTTCTTGCCGTTACGAATACCCAGTACCTCGCAATAGAAGATGGTGTGCGAACCCACCTCATGCGCCTGCGCGATGCGGCAATCGAAATTGACCAGGGCGTCGTCCAGCAGAGGCGCGCCGCTTTCCAGGGTGCTCCAGCTGGCCTGGGCGAAACGCTGTTCGGAGTCCAGGTCGCGGCTGGCGAAGACGCCGGAAATGTCCTTCAGCTCGGCACTCAGCACGTTCACGCTGAGCACACCGTTCTGCTTGAAGTGGCCATTGGAGAAAGATGAGCGATTCATGCACACCAGCAGCGTCGGCGGCTGGTCGGTAACGCTGCACACGGCCGAGGCGGTGAAGCCCCAGCGTCCGGCAACGCCGTCGGTGGTAATCACGGAAACGGCGCCGCCCAGCAGCGCCATGGCGTTACGGAAACCTGTGGTATCAACCATGATCTTGCCCTCGCCTCTTAGATATCCAGCACCAGTTTTTTTGACTTGGCGCGCGAACAGCAGACCAGAATCTGGTCGTTGGCGGCCTTCTCGTCATCGGTCAGGTAGACGTCGCGATGATCCGGCTCGCCGTCCAGCACATCGCACAAACAGGTACCGCAAACGCCCTGCTCACAAGAGATCTCCACCTTGATGCCGACGGTGGCGAGGGCGTCGATGATGGTCTGGCCTTCGGCGACCTGAACGGTCTTGCCGCTGCGCTGGGCCACCACTTCGAAGCCGGCGCCACTAGCGTCGACTTCCACCTGGAAATACTCGCGGTGGATGTGTGCCTCGTCGTAGCCTGCCTGGCGCGCCCCCTCGATGACCCAGTCCATGAAACCGGACGGACCACACACATAGACGTGCACACCGGCGCCCGGCTGGCCGAGCACAGCCGGCAGATCAAGCTTTTGCGCATCGCCTTCATCATCGAAGTGAGTGCGCACACTGGCAGCGAAACCGGCGCTGGCCAGTTCGTCGAGGAAGGCTGTGCGCTGACGCGAGCGACCGCAGTAGTGCAGCTCGAACGGGCTGCCCTGGGCAGTCAGCTGGTGCGCCATGGCGATCATCGGGGTGACGCCGATGCCGCCTCCGATAAGGATCGAACGGCTGGCGCCAGCGGCCAGAGGAAACAGGTTGCGCGGCGTGCCGACGCTGACGCTGGAGCCTTCGGTGAGCAGGTCGTGAACCGCTACCGAGCCACCGCGCGAAGCCGGATCGCGCAGCACACCCAGGCGGTATACAGCGGCGTTGGCCGGGTCACCGCAAAGGGAATACTGGCGCACCAGCCCGGGCTTGAGGTGGATATCGACATGGGCACCGGCCTCGAAGGCCGGCAGATTGCTGCCCGTCGGATCGGCGAGGTCGAGGATCACCACGCCCTCGCCTTGTTCCTGCCGCTTGCGTACCACCAGGTTCAACACTTGCTCAGTCATACCGACCTTCCCGCACCCTTCGGGGTGCTGATTGTTCTCGTTCGTTACAGTCCGCAGCTCGCACGCGCGGCATTCTTTCGCTTGTCCGCTGCAGCCGAAGGGCCACAGCGAACGGGATTCAACGCATGAACAGGCCGCCGTTCACGTCCCAGGTCGCCCCGGTTGTGAAGTAGGCTTCCGGGCGCGCCAGTTGCACCACCAGGTCACCAAGGAAGTCGGCATCGCCGAGGCGCTTCACCGGGATATTGGCGAGCAGGCCGGCCATGCGCTCCGGCGGCACCGCCGCATGCACGGCGGGCGACTCGATGGGGCCGGGGGCGATGGCGTTGACCGTCACACCGGCGCCGGCCAGTTCCTTGGCGAAGATCTTGGTCAGGGTGACGATGGCGCCCTTGGAGGCGGCGTAGTGCGCACCCGTAGCGGTGCCTCCGTTCTGCCCGGCCAGTGAGGCCATGTTGATGATCCGCCCGTAGCCAGAGCCGGCCATGTGCCCACCGAACACCTGGCAGCCGAGGAAGATGCTGCGGGTGTTGAGGCTCATGACCTGATCGAACTCTTCGGGGCTGATCTGCATGACCGGCGTGGTGCGCGTCATTGCGGCGCTGTTGACCACCACGTGCAGCTCGCCCCAGCGGGCCAGCACAGCGGTCAGCGCGGCCTCGAAGTCGGCCTTGCTGGCGACGTCGAGCTGCAGCGCCAGGCTGCGCTGGCCGCTCGGGTCGAGACGGTCGGCGGCGGCCTGGGCACTGTCGAGCGACAGGTCGGTGATCACCACCGCATAACCGGCTGCATACAGGCGGCTGACGATGGACAGACCGAGCCCCTGGGCGGCGCCGGTGACGAGGGCTACCTGAGTCATGCCTCACCCCCGAGGGCCCGTTCATGGGCGCGCGAGCTAGCGCGAGACAAGGAAGAAAGGGCTGAGGAAGCGGAGTCTACGAGCTGTAGATGAGCATTCCGAAGCCGTTGATGGCGCTGTATCGCCGACGCGCAGCCGCTCATGGACGGGCCCTCACAGGATGTAGCCGATACCGGCGAGGGTATCGGTCGAGTTGATCAACTGGATCAGCTTGCGCTGGATCCTGAAGCTGTCGCCGTCACGCTTGAGCTGGAAGGTGAGGTCGGCGGTGTAGTGTTTGAGCACGTCCTTGCGAAACTCGCGCAGGTTCTGCGCACAGCGCACGGTGACCACGTCGTCTTCCTCGCCAAGCACGCGAAAGCGCGACAGGCTGCGCACGGTGCGTGCACGCGGGCTGGTGGAAATGGACTCGCCGCCGATCAGGCGCTGCACGCGCAACTGGCGCATGTGGTGATCGTCGTAGGCGTAGTTGAGGGTGTTCTCGAAGTCGGTCTCGTTGGGATCGATAGGGATGATGTAGGTGCCCTTGTCGGCCCACAGGTTGAGCCAGGCGTCGAATTCGCCGTGATCCAGCATGTCCGCTTCCTGCCAGATAAAGGCACTGACGTGGTTGAGCAGCTCGATATTCATATTCGTTCTCTTCAGATAAGTGCGTTACGCAGCTGAGCAGCAGACCCCTCTCATCGCGACGAGAGGGGCGAAAAGACTCAGGCCGACATCATCTTTTTCCACTGCTGGTAAGCCGCGCGCATGCCGGTCTCGGCGCTCACGTCGCTGACCAGGCCGTCTTCGCTTGGCTTCTCGCCGGGCAGACCGCGGTTGAGCATGATCCACAGGTCACTGCCGGCCTGGGCGCCCTTCTGTACGCGCTCCCAGGCCTCGGAATCGTCCGGTGTGCCGAAGCCCATCGGCCCCTGGAAGTGCTCGTGCAGGCGCAGGCGGTAGCGGTTGGCCACGGCCGGGCCGCCGTCCATGGTGATCACTGCGTGGTGGATCTCGGTCTCTGTTACCGAGACCGGCTGCAGCACGCGGAAGAACGCCATGGAGCAGGCGACATTGGGGAACAGGTTGAGGTTGAAGCCCGAACCGCCGACGGCGCGGACGATGCGGCGCACCTGCTGCTCGTCGATGCCCTCGTCACGCAGTTCCTGCGCCAGCGTTTCGAAGCGCTCGGGGATCGGCTTGTCGAGGTCTGCTTCCAGATCCACCAGATCGGGGATCATCACCATCACGCTGTGGCCGTTGCCGAGATCCTCGACATAACCGGGGCCTTTGACGAAATCGAACAGCTCCAGAGTCTGCTCGTCCACCGAGGACAGGAACGACTTGTGCACCAGCGGGAAGTGGTAGGCGTCGGTGGTATTCTCCAGCTGGATTTTCCAGTTGCCGGGGAAGCGGAAACGATGCTCACCGGAGACTTTCACTCCGTAGCCAGCTCCCTGTTTCATGAACAGGTCGATCCACTTCTTGGCCGCGCCGAGGAAGTCTTCCAACGGTTCGATGTCGTCCTTGAAGGTGGCGAAGATCATGCCGTTGTATTGCTCGACGCGCAGGCTCACAAGCGGCAGTTCACCCTTGTCCAGGCAGTCGGCGTAGCTCTCCGGGTGCGGCACGCCACGTAGGCTGCCATCGAGCGCGTAACTCCAGCCGTGGTAAGGGCAGACGAAGCTGTTGGTCTTGCCCTTCTTGTGCTCGCACACAGTGGCGCCACGGTGACGGCAGCGATTGAGCAGCACGTGCACATCCTTCTTGCGGTCGCGGACCACGATCACCGGCTGTTTGCCGATGTACGTGCTCTTGTAGCTACCGTTGTCAGGAATCTCGCTGGCATGCGCCACCCACACCCAGGTGCTGTAGAACACCTTCTCCAGTTCTTCGTCGAACAGACGCGCATCGGTGTAAAGGGAGGTGTGCACGCGGTCGTGCAGCACCAGGTCGGCCGGGGTGGCGGCCAGGTTCACGGTTTCGATCAGGTTGGTCACGATCACTCCTCCTCGGCATCACGTGCCGACTCACAATTTCTTTTGCGCGCCTTGTCCGAAAATCGAAGTTTCGGTTGGCGCTCTCTTCGTAGGGTGGGCCTCAGCCCACGTCTGGCCTTTCTGCGGTGGGCCAAATCCCACCCTACGTCTGTTGGTTCTTGCCCGGCACGGGCAGGTGGGCATCGCTGTTCCATGCCTCGACCGGACGACCGAACAGGTTCTCGGTCTGGAAATGGGCCATGCGCCAGACGCCCTCCTCTTCACGGAAACGCACCGTCAGGCGCGCCGCATTGAGATGCGAAGCGCCACTGGCGAAGGTTGAGGTCTGCAACATCACCCAACTGCCGCTGGCTTCGTCACCCTCCACGCGGATCAGCTCCGAGCAGAGGAAGTGCACGTTGAGGGCGAAGTGCGCCGGCTCGCTCATGTAGCCGGCGAACATCGCGCGGATCGCCTCACGTCCCCGGTAGCCGCCGAAGCTCTTGGCGTACCTGGCGCCCTTGCCCTCCCAGACGGCGTCGGTGGTGAACAGCCCGGCCAACTCGTCCAGCGGGGTGCGCGCATCGAGTGCATCGCACAGCACCATGTAGCGGTTCATGCAGCAACGTACGGCGTGCTCGCTTTCCAGCTGGTACAGGCGGGCTTCGAGGGATTGGCTCATGGCTCAGGCCCGCTGGATGATCAGTTCACGACCGGTACGCGCTTCCACCTTGCAGTAGCGCCACAACTTGTAAGGGCCGGTGCCCACAGCGGTGGTGCGGAACAGGTTGCAAGCGGCGTGGACGGTTTCGATATCCGGCACGTCGGCCAGCAGGTAGGTGGTCCAGGGGTAACCGCTGGATGGCCCGACCATGCTCTGGTCGTCATCCATGTTGCCGTAGACCGTCACACCAGGCAGGTCGTGGATGCCATTCCACATGGAGCTGAACGCAGCCCAGACTTCCAGTTGCTCTTCGCGCGGGGCGTCGAAGAAGTTCTGGTTGATGCCCATGCAGAACAGGACGCGCAGGGCTTTTTTCTCAGTCATCACATTCACCGATCGTTAGTTGTCGATTACAGGTAGCCAGGCAGTGGCTTGTTGCCGAAGAAGATCGCACCGGCATTCTGGTAGGTCATGTCGCCCATGAAGGCGTGCTGGGTAACCACCAGGGTGTCGTTGACGAAGCGCGACAACGGGTTGTCGCGATAGACACCGGTCATCCCTGAAAGCATCTGCGCGGTGCGTGCCACTTCGGCCGCCACACGGGTGGCATGGGTCGAGGACAAGCGCAGCAGGTTGGTCTGCTCTATGCTCGCCGGCGTACCGGCAACCACGCTGTCCCAGGCGTCTTCCATGGCTTCGTAGAACCAGGCGCGGGCGGCGCGCAGTTCGGCTTCTGCTTTGGCCATCTGCATCTGCGCCAGTGGGCGATCAGCCAGGGCTGGCGCACCGGTGACTGAGAAGCGGCCGCTGGCCATGCCGGATAGATAGTCCAGGGCAGCGCGGGCCACGCCCAGGCCGACCACGGATAGCACCTGTGTGGCGAAGGACAACGACGGGTAGCGGAACATGGGCTCGTCGAGGTTGGACGGGCCGCCACGGACGAATGTCCACTCGTCGGGCACTACCACGCCATCGATCACCACGTCATGACTGCCGGTACCGATCAGGCCCACCACATTCCAGGTCTCCTCGATCGTTACCTTCTCGCTCGGCATCACTGCCAGGCGCGGCAGCCCCAGAGTCTCGCCATTCTTTGGGCTGATGCCGACGCCGATCAGGCTGGCCCCCTTGCAGCCACTGGAGAAACGCCAGCGTCCGCTGACCTTGAAGCCGCCTTCATGTAGATCGGCCGGTTGTGGAGGAAAAATACCGCCGGCAAACACCACGTCCGGACCATCGGCATAGAGTTTCTCCAGCGTTGCCAGGGGTAGCGCTGCCAGGTACACAGGATTCATGCCGAAGCTGGCCACCCAGCCGGCAGAACCGTCGGCAGCGGAGATCTCCTCCACCATCTCGCAAAACTCCATGGGGCTGCGCTGATCGCCACCGAAGCGCGTAGGCACCAGGGCACGGTAGACACCGAGCTCCTTGAAACGCTGGATCACGTCATGGGAGATGTATTTCTGCTGGTCGAACTCTTCACGCTGGGCGCGCTCACGAATATCGACCAGCAGCGACTGAAAGGCTTCATTTGCGGTAATCGGGGCAAGGCGCTGGTGATCCAGCTGGCTTAGGGAAGACATGGGCTTCTCCAGGATGGACATGGTTATTGTTCGAGGCGCTGCAATAATTCGCGGGCGACTGCCAGAAGCAGTTCGTCCGCGCCTTTGGCAGCGACCAGTTGTAGTCCTACCGGCAGCTTCGAGGCGCCCTCGAAAGGGATGCTCAAGGCCGGGTGACCAGTCAGGTTGAAGGGACGTACGAAAGCGGTCATGCCGATGGCCGCGCGGGTGTCGGCAGCATCTGCAACGAGCGCCGGGTAATCCGGCATGGTCGGTAGGGCGAGAATCGAGCATTGCGCCAGGGCGGCGTCCACCTCGGCAGTGAACGCGGCGCGACAACGCTCGGCGTCAACCAGGGCCGCGTCACGGGTATCACGCGCTGCCAGCAGCCGGGCGGCGACATCAGTGCCGACCAGGCCGGTTTCCACAAGGTGTCCGCAGGCATTCCAGGTTTCCCGGTTGATCACGGCCAGACCCGCGTCGTAGGCAGCTGGCATACCAGGCAGCGGCATCTCGCACAGCTCAAAATCCGCAGCCTCAAGCACGGCGCCCAGAGTGTCCTGCACCTCGTGGTTGGCCTGCACCGGCACCACCCCGATGCGGATGCCAGCCACGTCCGGCAGCGCCTTGAAGGAAGGGTCGATGACCTTCATCGCACTGATCAGTGTCTCGATGTCGGCCGCGAAGGGGCCGACGCAATCCAGCGAGGTCTGCACCGGCATCACTCCGGCACGACTGATCCGGCCGTAGGTGGGTTTGAGGCCGAACACGCCACAGCAGGCAGCAGGAATACGCACCGAACCGCCGGTGTCGGTACCCAGGGAAAAATCACACAGGCCCGCAGCAACGGCAGCAGCTGAACCACTTGAGGAGCCTCCTGGAATGCGTCCGGGATAGCGCGGATTTTCCGCTGTACCGATCCAGGCATTGAGTCCGGTAGTACCAAAGGCCAACTCATGCAGGCTGGTCTTGCCAACCAGCTGACAACCGGCATCGAGCAACGCCTTAACCACATCGGCATGACGCTCGGCATCCGGCGCATGCTCAAGAGCACGACTGGAAGCACGGGTGGGATGACCCGCCACATCGATGGTGTCTTTCACCATCACACGCGGACCTTGCCCACCAAGCTTCAGCTTCTCGACCACTATTGCCATCTGCTTCACCACTGCCGTTCCTATTGAAAAGCGAGCCGTATCAGAGGAGCGGCTTGCGTAAATTCAGAATCGGAAGAATTACGTGAATTGTCAATTGAATTATCGCTTAAAAATAGTGTGTAGATTCGGTGCATTTTCACCATCACAAGCACCATTCTCGTGCAGTTTGGTAACACTATAAACTTGTAACATTCACGTATAAATCACATATAAATTCTTTAAAAACATATATTTAAGACTAATATGAGATTAACTCTCAACGCGCACAAGGATTTTTAACGATCTCTTCGGCACAGTAAAAATGGCCGATAACCGCACGAAAATTGCACGATTTAAACGGCGTTTTTAAAGGCAAAAAATGCGATTTTTAAACAACAAAAAACACTAAAAAACCGTAATTTCCCGCTCACGAAAAAGCACGTCCAGGCCCGATGAAATCAGCCATGAGGTGATCTGCATCACCCTCTCGGATGGAGCGCCTCGGCACTGCCGCAGGAGGGCAAGCCAAGCGTTCGGTTCGCGACCGAACAGGGCCATGCGACAGGTCGGTGCACGCCGTTCTGGCACGGGAGGTGCAAAACAGCCTGTGTCGGACGGGTCAATCGCCGACAGCGCCCAAAGGCGCCAGAACAACAAGAAGACGACAAACCCTCCCAACCGGCAGGGCTCTGTCTCTCCAAATAGCCTTGCAACCCCTCGGAGTACGTCATGCACTTCAAACGAGCTGTGTCCACCCTCCTCCTCAGCGCCGTCTGCGCTTCCTTCGCACAAGCCGAGGTAAAGGTGGGTGTCATCACCTCCTCTACCGGCCCCATCGCACTGGTCGGGCTACCGCAGAAGAATTCCGTCCCGCTGCTGCCCACTCAGGCCGGCGACCAGCAGGTGAAGTACATCGCCCTGGATGACGGCAGCGATCCCACCGCCACCGTCAAGGCGCTGAAGAAGCTGATCAGCGAGGAAAACGTCGACGCCATCATCGGCCCGAGCGGCTCGCCCAATGCCATGGGCGTGATTCAGTTCGTCGCCGAGGCCGGCGTGCCGTTGCTGGCACCGGTCGGTACCGCCGCCGTGGTGTTGCCGATGACCGAGCAGAAGAAGTGGGTATTCAAGACCACGCAGAACGACGACCTGATCGCCAAGGCCCTGGTCGAGGACATGAACGCCCGTGGCGTGAAGACGCTCGGCTTCATCGGCACCGCCGACCCCTACGGCGAGAACTGGTCGAAGGTGATGGGCACACTGGCCGCCGAACACGGCATCAAGATGCTGGCCAGCGAGCGCTTCCAGCGCCAGGACACCTCGGTGACCGGGCAGAGCCTGAAGATTCTCGCCTCGCGCCCCGACGCCGTGCTGGTGGCCGCGCCGGGCAGCTCGGCGGTTCTGCCGCAGACCACCCTGTTCGACCAGGGCTACCGTGGCCAGATGTACCAGACCCACGGCGCCGCGCTGCCGGACTTCCTCCGGCTCGGCGGCAAGAAGGTCGAAGGCACCATCCTCGCCGCCAGCCTGATGCTGGTGCTCGATCAGATGCCCGACAGCCATCCGTCCAAGGCCATCGCTGGGGAATACGTGACGGCCTACGAGAAGCTCAACGGCAGCAAGCCGGCCACCTTCGGCGCCAACACCTATGACGCCGGGCTGCTGCTGCAACAGGCGATTCCGGCTGCCGCCGCCAAGGCGCAACCCGGCACGCCCGAGTTCCGCGCTGCCCTGCGCGATGCGCTGGAGGCGACCCACGAGTTCGCCGCCACCCAGGGCGTCTACAGCATGAGTCCCGAGGATCACAGCGGCTTCGACGAGCGTGGTCGCGAGCTGATCCAGGTGAAGAACGGCACCTGGACGCTGCTCAAGCGCGACTGATCGCGGAGTCAAGCCCCGTAGGGTGGACAGCGCTTTTCTGTCCACCGGATGGAGCCTGGCCCGGTACCGACAGGTGGATGAAAAAAGCGTCATCCACCCTACGCCCGAGCCGCACCAACCCGCATGCCCATACCGCAAACGAGTTTCCGATATGAATTTCCAGATTGCCCTGCTGCTCGGCCAGGACGGCATCACCAACGGCGCTATCTACGCGCTGCTGGCGTTGTCGATCCTGCTGGTCTTCACCGTGACGCGCATCCTGCTGATCCCGCTGGGTGAGTTCGTCACCTACGGTGCGCTGACCATGGCCGCCCTGCAGGCCGGCCAGCCCACCGCGCTGGTCTGGCTGCTACTGGCGCTGACCCTGGCCGACTGCGCCATGGATCTGTACGACGCCACTCGCGCCAGCCGCAGTTTCCGCTTCCCAAAACGCATCGTGCTCAAGCTCGCCTATGCCCTGGCCATGGTCGGCCTGATCCGCAGCCTGCCGCTGGCGGAGCTGCCCATGGCATTGCAGGCCCTGCTTACTCTGGCGCTGGTGGTACCGCTCGGCCCGCAGCTCTATCGCCTGGTGTTCCAGCCGCTGGCTTCGGCCAGTGCACTGGTGCTGTTGATCGTCTCCATCGCCGTGCACGTAGCCATGGTCGGTATCGCCCTGCTGCTGTTCGGGCCCGAAGGCGCACGTACCCAGCCCTTCTCCGAAGCAGGCCTGACCCTCGGCCCGGTGACCTTCAACAGCCAGACCCTGTGGGTCATCGCCGTGTCCCTGGCGCTGATCATCAGCCTGTTCCTGTTCTTCGAACGCAGCCTGTATGGCAAGGCCCTGCGGGCCACCGCGGTGAATCGCATGGGCGCACGGTTGATGGGCATCTCGCCGAACCTGGCGGGCAAGGCCACCTTCGCCCTGGCCACGTTCATCGGTGCGCTGTCGGGCATCCTCATCGCCCCCATCACCACTCTGTATTTCGACTCCGGCTTCGTCATCAGCCTCAAGGGTTTCGTCGGCGCCATCATCGGCGGTCTGGTGAGTTACCCGGCGGCCGCTTTGGGCGCCCTCGCCGTGGGCCTGATCGAGGCGTTCTCGATGTTCTGGGCCAGCACCTACAAGGAGATCATCGTCTTCACCCTGATCATCCCCTTCCTGCTCTGGCGTTCCCTCACCAGCCGTCATGTGGAGGACGATGAATGAAACCGCGCTACCTGATCCTCGCCCTGGTCGCCGTCCTGGCCGTGGCGCCGGCGGTGCTGCCGCCTTACTACGTCACCCTGCTCAACTACATCGGCCTGTACACCCTGGTGGTGCTCGGTCTGGTACTGCTCACTGGTGTCGGCGGCATGACCAGCTTCGGCCAGGCCGCCTTCGTCGGCCTCGGTGCCTACACCAGCGCCTACCTGACCACCGTGCAGGACCTGCCAACCTGGCTGGCCTGGGCTAGCGCTTCGCCCTGGCTGACCCTGCTGGTGGGCCTGGCCCTGACCGCCATCGTGGCCCTGGTGCTCGGCGCCATGACGCTGAAGCTGTCCGGCCACTACCTGCCGCTAGGCACCATCGCCTGGGGCCTGTCGCTGTACTACCTGTTCGGCACCCTGGAATCGCTCGGCGGACACACTGGCGTCAGCGGCCTGCCGAGCATTTCCCTGTTCGGCTGGGCGTTGGACAAGGGCGAGAAGATCTATTACCTGATCTGGGCGATCCTGCTGTGCGCCATGCTCATCACGCAAAACCTTCTCGACTCGCGTGAAGGCCGTGCCATACGCGCGCTCAAGGGCGGCCAGTTGATGGCCGAGTCGATGGGCGTGAACACCTTCCGCACGAAGATGGTGATCTTCCTCATCTCGGCGCTGTTCGCCGCCCTCTCCGGCTGGCTCTACGCGCACACCCAGCGCTTCGTGAACCCCACGCCGTTCGGCCTGCACATGGGCATCGAGTATCTGTTCATGGCGCTGATCGGCGGCGTGGCCAGCGTCTGGGGCGCCCTGCTCGGCGCCGGTGTGCTGACCATGCTCAAACAGTGGCTGCAGGATCTGCTGCCACAATTGCTGGGCAATACCGGCAACTACGAGGTGATCGTCTTCGGCATCGCCATCGTGCTGCTGATGCAGCGCGCGCCGGGCGGCCTGTGGCCACTGCTGACGCGCCTGCTGCCTGATGCCTGGAAGCCGCGCCGCACCGCCCGCCCAATCGACGACGCCAGCGAGCTGCCGCAGCGCGAAGCGCCGGTCGTCGGCGAGGTGCTGCTGGAAGCGCGCGACGTGACCCGTTGCTTCGGCGGCCTGGTAGCCAACAACGAGATGAACCTGGAGGTACACGCCGGGGAAATTCTCGCCCTGATCGGCCCCAATGGCGCCGGCAAGAGCACCCTGTTCAACCAGCTCTCCGGGGTCGATACGCCCACTTCCGGTGAAGTGCTGTTCCGTGGCCAGCGCATCAACGGCACCCCCTCGCGGCGCATCGCGCGCATGGGCATGAGCCGCACCTTCCAGCACGTCAAGCTGCTGCCGGAGATGAGCGTGCTGGAGAACGTCGCCCTCGGCGCCCACCTGCGCGGCAGCAAGGGTGTACTCGCCGCTGCCCTGCGTCTGGATCGCGCCGAGGAAGCACGCCTGCTCGGCGAAGCTCGACGCCAGCTCGAGCGTGTCGGCCTCGGCGACTACCTGTACGCGGAAGCCGGCAGCTTGGCGCTGGGCCAGCAACGCATCCTAGAAATAGCCCGCGCGCTGTGCGCCAACCCCTGCCTGCTGCTGCTCGACGAGCCGGCCGCCGGCCTGCGCCACAAGGAGAAGGAAGCACTCGGCCAGTTGCTCAGCCGCCTGCGTAGCGAAGGTATGGCGATCCTGTTGGTCGAGCACGACATGGACTTCGTGATGGGCCTGGTTGATCGCGTGGTGGTGATGGAGTTCGGCCAGCGCATCGCCTTCGGCCTGCCGGCCGATGTGCAGAAGGATCCGGCCGTGCTGGAAGCCTATCTCGGAGGAGCGGAGTGATGAACATGCCCATGCATAACCTGCAGCAAACGCAGAACCAGGTGGCCAACCCCGTTCTCGACATCAGCGACCTGAGCGTCGCCTACGGCAAGGTGGAGGCGCTGTCCAACGCCAGCCTGCGCGTCGGCCAGGGCCAGATTGTCACCGTGATCGGCCCCAATGGCGCCGGCAAGACCACCCTGCTCTCGGCCATCATGGGCGTGCTTGACTCGCGCGGCCGGGTCGCCTTCGATGGCAGCCTGGAAGCCGTGCCGGAGGTCGAGGTGATGGTCGCCCGTGGCCTCGGCCTGGTGCCGGAGAAACGCGAGCTGTTCAGCAGTATGACGGTTGCCGACAACCTGCTGCTGGGCGCCTTCCAGCGCCATCGCAGCGGCCAGCGCGATCACGGCCAGACGCTCAAGGAAGTCTATGAGCTGTTCCCACGCCTGTGGGAACGCCGTGAGCAGCTCGCTGCCACCCTCTCCGGCGGCGAACGGCAGATGCTCGCCGTCGGCCGCGCACTGATGGCCAAACCCAAGCTGCTGATGCTCGACGAACCGAGCCTGGGCCTGGCGCCGCTGATCACCCGCGAGATCTTCCGCATCATCACCACTCTGCGCCAGCAGGGCGTGTCGATCCTGCTGGTGGAGCAGAACGCCCGCGCCGCCCTGCGCGTGGCGGACTACGCCTACGTGCTGGAAACCGGCCAGATCGCCATGCAGGGCCCAGCCGCCCAATTGGCAGACGACCCGCGCGTGATCGAAGCCTACCTGGGCCTGGCCAGCAAGCATCAGGAAATGCTCTCCACCTGAACCCACGGCGCCCGCCTGGCGGGCGCCGTCGTCAGCTCGCAAGGAAACACACGCATGCCTGATTCCAAGCCATTGCGCGTCGGTATCGCCGGTGCCGGCGCCATCGGCTGTACCCTCGCCGCCCGCCTGGTCGCAAGCGGCCAGCCGGTCAGCCTGCTGGCGCGCGGCAAGACGCTCGCCGCGCTGCGCTACAGCGGCATCCAACTGACCGATCTGGACGGCGAACACCGCGTACAGGTCAGCGCCAGCGATGACTGCCGCAAACTCGGTGAGCAGGATCTGCTATTCATCTGCACCAAGGCGCCGGCCCTGGTCGGCCTGCTGCCCGAACTGGCACCGCTGATCGGCCCCGACACCGTGGTGGTGCCGGTGGTCAACGGCGTGCCCTGGTGGTACTTCCACGGCCACGAAGGGCGCCTCGCCGGTCGCCGCGTCGAGGCGGTCGACCCTGACGGCGCACTCAGCGCCAGCCTCGACCTGCGCCACGTGCTCGGCTGCGTGGTATTTATCACTGCCGAAAGCAGCGCTCCCGGCGTGGTGCGCTCGAACAACCCGCACCTGATGATCTTCGGCGAGCCGAACGGACAGATGAGCGAACGCTTGGAACGAGTGCGCGCGCTGATCGCCGCCAGCGGCATCGAGGCACGCGCTACCGAGCGCATCCGCGACCAGCTGTGGACCAAGATCATCGCCAACATCACCTCCAACCCGCTGTCAGTGGTGACCGGCGCGACCCTGGAAGAGCTGTACGGCCAGGCTGAGCTGAAAACGGTGGTCGGCAAGATCCTTCAGGAAACCCTGCTCACGGCAGCCGCCTACGGCGCACGCATCGCCTTCGATCCGCAGACCTTCATGGAGCTGGGTGCCGGCATGGGCGCGGTACGCACGTCCATGCTGCAGGACTATGAACAGGGCCGCCCACTTGAACTCGCCGCCATCGGCGATGCGGTCGTAGAACTGGCCGGCTACCAGGGCCTGGCCATGCCCACCACTCAGGACATCCTCGCCCTGGCGCGCTTCCGCAGCGCACCCGGTCACGTCCATTCCCCCACACCTTGATACGAGACTTCGTCATGACCGATTTCAGCAAACCCGCCCATTGCAGCGACGAAGAATGGGCGCTGCGCGTCAAGCTCGCCTACTGCTACCACCTGGTGGACTGGTTCGGCTGGACCGAGACCATCTTCAACCACATTTCCGCGCGCCTGCCTGGCCCGGCCCACCATTACCTGGTCAACCCCTTCGGCCTGAACTACAGCGAAGTCACACCGGGCAACCTGCTCAAGGTCGACCTGCACGGCAAGAAACTGGAGGCCTCGTCCTACGACGGCAACCCCGCCGGCTTCGCCCTGCATAGCGCCGTGCACGGTGCGCGTGACGACATCCAGTGCGTGATCCACACCCACACCACGCCGATCTCTGCCGTGGTGCAGAAGAAGCGCGGTTTTACCCACGACGACTTCTACGGCGCCCAGCTCTATGGCCGCATTGGCTACCACACCTTCGAGGGCATCACCCTCTTCGATGACGAGAAGGCGCGAATGATCGAGAGCCTCGGCGACAAGCATGTGCTGGTGCTGCGCAACCACGGCATCGCGGTAGGCGAAAGCAGCATCGAGAAGACCTTCTTCCTGCTCTGGACGGTGCAACGCGCCGCCGAGAATCAATGCGCTGCCGGTGCCCTGGGCGGCGAGGACAACCCATTGGAAGAAGGCATCGCGGCCAAATGTTCCGACCTCACCGCGATGCTGATCCGCGAGAGCGGTTTCGCCACCAAGTTCTATGACGCCATGGTGCGCAAGATGCGCGCCGAACGGAGCATGGACTGGTAATCGCACGGCCTGCATAGGCAGGCCACAACGGGTCACAGCCGAGGAGTCGTGCCATGCAAACTGCCGTCAACACACCAACGGTTTTCGAGGAACCGCCGATTTCCCGGCTCGATCCACAGGGCGTGATGCTCACCTGCAACGCCGCCTACCTGAACATGAGCGGGTACGCCGAGCACGAGTTGGTCGGCAAACCCCACGAGTTGATCAATCATCCACGCATGCCGACATCGGTGGTCGCCAGCATGTGGCGCGCCCTACGTGCCGGCGTGCCATGGACGGCACCGGTGATGATCCGCCACAGGCAGGGCGACCAAGACTGGCGCAACCTCTACGTGGTCCCACTGTTCGACGACGGTAAGCTGGCGGCGCTGGGCACCGTATACCAGCCCATCGAGCCGGCACAGGCACGCCGTGCCGAGTTCCTCTATACGCGTCTGGCACGGGGCCAGGCGCCGTGGAATGCGGGTCAGCGTCTCGTCGCACTGCTGGCAGGGCACGGTCTGCAACTGGCGCTTGGGCTTGCCACGCTGCTTGCGACACTGCTGGCTTACTTACCAGCCACTGCGGGCCTGCCGCTGCTGTTCGCGCTGGGGCTCGCCGGCCTGCAGCCAGCGCTGCGCCAGCGTCAATTGATCCGCGCCCTCCTCGCCCAGCATGGCCAGGCCTTCAGCGACTCGCTGCTGGCACCACTGCACGCCCAGCAACCCGGCCCGGTCAGCCTGCTGGCCATGGCTCTGGAAAGCCAGCGCGCGCGTATGACCACGGTGATGTCACGTATCTGCATCAATAGCGTGGTGCTGCGCCAGCAGGCGCAGACCTCGGCCGATGTGGTGGAAAACTCGGTCGAGCACCTGGATCGCCAGGTGCGCGAGACCGAGCAGACCGCTGCCGCGATCAACCAGATGAGCGCCACCATCCAGGAGCTGTCGCGTAACCTGCAGCACACCGCGCAGGCCGCACAGAACGCTGACCAACTGGCTCGCGATGGCGAACGTCTGTCCGATGACAGCCAGCGCTCGGCCCAGACCATGCGTCACTCGGTGGGCGAGATTGGTCAGGCGGTCGGCAGCCTGGCTGTGGCCATCGAATCCATCGGCGGCGTCGCCGAGGTGATCCAGAGCATCGCCGAGCAGACCAACCTGCTGGCCCTCAATGCGGCGATCGAAGCCGCCCGCGCTGGCGAGTCAGGACGGGGCTTCGCGGTGGTCGCCGACGAAGTACGCAGCCTAGCCTCGCGCACCCGCGAATCGACCCATGAGATTCAGCGCTCGCTCGAAACCCTTCGCCAGGACAGCGGCACCGCCCTGGCCACCGCCCAGCGCGGCGAGCAGGCGGCAGTACGCGCCAGCACCGACGTCGAGCAGGCGCGCCAGGCACTAACACGTATCTGCGCCGAGGTCGCGCAGATTAGCGGCATGAGCCTGCAGATGGCCGCCGCCATCGAGCAGCAGGGCCAGGTAGCCGAGCAGATCAACCAGCAGATCACCGAGATCGCCGGTTTTACCGAACGCAGCAGTCAGCAGGCCGGGCGCACCAACGAGATCAGCCAGGCACTGCACCAGTTGGCCGAGTCGCAGTTGGGGTTGGCGCAGCGCTTCCTCAGGGGTTGAGAACCTGGCAGCCAAGTACAAGAACTTGGCCGCCAGGATCAAGCGACGCCCGGCGCAGGGCGATTGAATGGCGCACACGAGCTCATCGGCCAACCCGATGCCCTTCGCCATTCGTCCTACCTGGAGGCCTTCCGATGAAGCGGCTGTTCGCCTTGCTGCTCCTGCTTGCCAGCACCACCCATGCCGAGGAGGTGCTGCGCGTCTATGGCTGGAAGGACTACATCGACCCGCAGGTGCTCGAAGACTTCCGCGCGCAGACCGGTATCACCGTGGATTACCAGGCGTTCACCACCTCGGGCGAACTGCTCGCGGCGCTGGCCGCCGGTACCGATCACGACCTGGTTATGCCAAGCCATTTCATGCTCGAACAACTGATTGCCGAGGGCCGCCTGGCGCCACTGGATACAGGCCGTTTGCGCCATCACGCCAGCCTTGATCCCTGGCTGCTGTCTACCCTGGCCGGCATCCCAGCTGCCAACCGTCATGCGGTACCTTATCTGTGGGGCTCCATCGGCCTGGTGGTCAACCCGCAGCAGGCCCAGGCGCATTACAGCGGCGCACTGCCCAACAGTTGGCGCCTACTATTCGATCCCGAGCAGGCAGCGCAACTGAGCGACTGTGGCCTGGGTTTGCTGGACGCTGCCGAAGAAACCAGCTCGCTGCTGCTCAACTACCGTGGCAGGCGCCTGTCCGCCAGCAGCGACCGGCAGATCGTGCGTCAGCTGCGCAGCCTAGAAGCGGTCGCGCCGCTGCTGCGTACCCTGGATAACTGGGCCTTCGTCGACGAGCTGATCGCTGGCCGCCTGTGCCTGGCCATGACCTGGAGCGGCCATGCGGTACGTGCGATGGAAGGCAATACGCAGTTGCGTTACCAGATTCCAGACGAAGGCGCGGCTATCTACATCGACACCCTGGCGATCCCCACCCACGCCGCCAATCCACAGTTGGCCTACCGCCTGATCGACTTTCTCATCGACCCACCCGTGGCCATTCGTAACGCCCGCGCCACCCGTTTCTACCCTCCGCTGCCCAGCACAGCGCCCGCCATGCAGAGCTTCGCCGCCGAGCATCCGGCGCAAGTGCTGACGACTGAGCAGCGACGCCGCAGCTACCTGCTGGAAAGCCTGCCGCCTCGGCAGAAGCAGGTACTCGACGACGCCTGGGCGCGAGTCAGGGCCGCCCGGCACTGACGTCGCCAGAGTGGCAGGCATCTACAACAAGCTGTCCGCCATGATCAATTTTTCCACTCTGCTCGGGTGCTATGAATAGCGCCCAGATATTCCCGGCTCGGGCCCATTGGCGCCCGGGCACCTCCAGCCGGCCACAGAGGCGCAGAACCTCGTGCCGCCCCACTCCGGAGTCCTCCATGAGCGAAATCCAGTTACTGCCTCAGGTGCGCGAGTTCCTTCAGCGCAATCATGCCCATTTCATCGACGGCCAATACCGCGCCGGTACATCGGGCAAGCACCTGCCCATCGTCAACCCGGCCAGCGGCGAAGTGATCGCGCAGATCACCTGCGCCACTGCCGACGAGGTCGAGTCAGCCGTTGCCGTCGCCCGCCGCACCTTCAAGAACGAATGGGCGCAAACCTCGCCCTACCAGCGCGGCGTGGCCCTCAACCGCCTGGCCGACCTGATGGAAGCCAATGGCGAGGAACTGGCGCAACTGGAAACCCTCTGTTCGGGCAAGTCCATCCACCTCTCGCGCATGTTCGAAGTCGGCCAGAGCGCCATCTTCCTGCGCTACTACGCCGGCTGGACGACCAAGATCAACGGCGAGACCATGAGCCCGTCGTTCCCCTCCATGGCTGGCGAGCAGTACACCGCCTTCACCCGCCGCGAGCCAGTGGGCGTGGTGGCCGGCATCGTGCCGTGGAATTTCTCGGTGATGATCGCCGTGTGGAAGATCGCCGCAGCCCTAGCCACCGGCTGCACGCTGGTGCTCAAACCCAGCGAGTTCACCCCTCTGACCCTGCTGCGCCTGGCCGAATTGGCCATCGAGGCTGGGGTGCCGGCGGGCGTATTCAACGTGGTCAATGGCACCGGCGAGGTCGGCGCCAGCCTGATCGAACATCCGCAGGTGGCCAAGGTCTCGTTCACCGGCTCGGTGCCCACCGGCCTCAAGGTCGGCCAGAGCGCCATGGCCGCCAACCTCACCCGCGTGACCCTGGAGCTGGGCGGCAAGAACGCTGCCGCGCTGCTGCCCGACGCCGATATCGACGGCGCGGTGGCCGGCCTTATCCAGACCGGCTACGTGCACCAGGGCCAGGTCTGTGCCGCACCGGAGCGCATCTACGTGCACCGCTCGCGCCTCGACGAGACCCTCACCAAGTTCACTGCGGCCCTGCAAGGCATGAACATCGGCTCGCCGCTGGATGAAAGCGTGAACTTCGGCCCGCTGGCCAACAAGCCGCAGTTCGACAAGGTTTCACAGTTCCTGCAACTGGCTCGCGAAGAGAGCAAGGTAGTCTGTGGCGGCAAGCAGCTGGCCCGCGCCGGCTACTTCGTCGAGCCGACCGTGGTGCTGGCCAACGGGCCGCAGGATCGCCTGCTACACGAGGAAACCTTCGGCCCGATCCTCTGCGTGTTGCCCTACGACGAGGTCGAGGAGCTGCCGGCACTGATCAACGACTCGCCGTTCGGCCTCACCGCCAGCATCTGGACCAACGACCTGTCCCGCGCGCTGCGACTGATCCCGCAGATCGAGGCTGGTACGGTATACGTCAACATGCACACCTTCCTCGACCCCTCGGTGCCCTTCGGCGGCGTCAAGGCCTCCGGCACCGGTCGTGAATTCGGCAGCGCCTTCATCGACGACTACACCGAACTCAAATCGGTGATGATCCGCTACTGACCCACCACAAACGGGCCGCCAGCCCTTCCTGCGGCCCGTTCCTCCCCCCGCCCAGCCCCCATTCTCACATGCCCCGAGTCGGCTCACTGACGCGCGGACGCGCCGGCATCCGACCGCCCGCACGGAACCCGCCACCGATCTCAATACGACATCACATAGCGGTTTCTGGCTCAAAAAATGCTTGAATATTCACGTTATTTGCCAAGTGTGCAGAAACGACACAAACAGCGCACCAAAACATAAAAAATAAAGTGAGGTTGCCTCATGAGCGTGCATACATCCCGTGATTTCGAACGCTGGAACCATAGTGTTCACAGCGTTTGTGGGCGTTTTGAAACCCGACCAGCGTGGCATGACACAACCTTCGTTGGCGAGATCGAGCGCATCGACCTGGGCGGTCTGGAGATCGCCGACATCAGTACCAATGCCCTGGCCATCAACCGCCAGCGCGGTAACAGTGCCCGCGCCGATGATCGCTACTATTTTCTGGTGATGCAGCGCGAAGGGGTGATGGCCATCGACCAGGGTGACCGAGAATTCGTGCTGCACCCCGGCGACATGGCCCTGCTCGATTCGGCGCAGGCCTTCGAGATGAAGCCGCAAGGGCTGATCCGCCAACTGTCGGTACACCTGTGCCGGGATATGGTCGACCCGCTGCTGCCGGTGACAGCTCGACGCTTTGGCAAGCTGGAGCAGGAAAACCCGACCGGGCACCTGCTACAAGGCATCTTGCAGCAGATCGCCAATGGCGAACTCAGCTCGGCCACCCAGAACCACTACGGTTCCGCCCTGCAAAACGCATTGATCGCCCTGCTGCCACCTGCCTTCCAAGACGAGCAGTTGCTCGAACCAGGCCGCCCCCTGCGCCGCCTGGCGGAGAAGATCATCAGCGAGTCGCTGCCCAATGCGCCGACACCGACCGAGCTGGCGGCGAAACTGAACGTGTCGGTGCGCAAGCTCTACCGCCAGTTCGAGATCGACGGCGACAGCATCTGCCGCTACATACAGCGTCAGCGCCTGGAGCGTAGCGCTCGGGAGCTCGCCGATACCGGTAGCCAAGCGTTACCGATAACCACCATCGCCTACAAATGGGGCTTCACCGACTCGGCGCATTTCTCGCGCGTATTCAAGCAATGCTACGGTGTATCACCGCGGGCGTATCGGGCTGATGCCCTGAAGCGCCAAGTGGCAGGCACTGCGCACCTGCACGGGTAGCTCGGACGAGTCAGATCTCAGAAAGGTTGTCGAACATGGTCGCCAGGGTCTGGTTGAGCTTGCGAATCTGCGCCTCGGTCATCCCCTTGAAACCGGCATGAAACAGCTCTGCGGTGACCTCATGCATGGCAAAGTAGGCCTGACGGCCTTTTTCCGTGATGGAAACCTGAGTAACGCGACCGTCGATATCGCTCTGGCGGGTATCGACCAGACCATCGTCTTTCATCCGGTAGACGATCTTGGTAATGGTCGACAGTTTGGCCACGGCGAACTCGGAAATTTCCGAAATGCTCGCATCCTGGGTTTCGTAAAGGATGTTGAGAACGCGCCAACGAGGAATGTCCAGATCGACCTTCTTCAGCAGCCTTTCCATGCTCATCGAATAGCGGGCGTGAACACGCACCAGCCAATAGAACGGAAACTCTTCCTTGTGAAAATCTTCGCTGATCGGGTTATAGCGATTGCGACGTTTCTTCGGCACCTTCATGGATAGACCGCTTCGATGGGAATAAGGCGAGATAATAGATAATTCTCGTAATCGTTGCACCGCGGCATCGCGCCTCACGGCTTACAGTACCTCGCCAGCAAAGGCTGGCGAGGCACGTGTGTCAGGCATCAGAAGTGGAAGGCGAAAACCAGTTGGCTGTAGAGGTTGCGGTCGTTGTTACCCAATTGAGCGCCACCGTTCTCAGCACTTTTCTTCGGCTGATACAGGCCCACAACCGGCATCACCACCAGATTTTCGGTCAGTCCCCATTCAGCGTAGAGATTCAGCTCGCGGCCGGAGAAGTCACCACGCTCACGATCAAGCGTGTCGAAGTCGAACCACAGCGCGCCGACACTGAGGTTCTCCAAGGGGCTGGCACGCAGGCCGACGTGATGCACACGACTGTTAGTGTTGAACGGCCCGGCGTAGTTGCCCGCTACCTCACCCTGGAACCAGGTGCCATAGCCACGGCTGAAACCGTAGAACAGCGTGTCGTAACCTTCCGAGAAACGACTGTAGCGGTAACTGAGGGTCGGCGACCAGGCGACATCAGCGAAAGTCCAGCCGGCCTCCAGGTACCAGGCATTCTCGTCAGTGCCCTGGTCGCGGTCCTGCATGGCGTACTCGCCGGACAGCGACAGGTTCTCCACGCCGGCGTTGCCCGCCGCACGCAGGCTATAGGTCTCCATGTCTTTGCGTTGGAGCTGCGACGGCGAAGCGTAGCGCTCGTCGACATCACGCGTGCGGATATAAGTGAGGCCTACCGTACCGGCATCAGCTACATGCTCCAGCGTACCGACGTAGAGTTCGGTCTTGGCCTGCGCACGGTTGTCGGATTTCAGCCACATCAGGTCGCCCCGCCAGCCCTGCTGCCCACCCAAGCGCAGCACCGCAGTCTGGTCGAAGGTCTTGCGCGCCGCCAGGTAGTAGGCGCCACCACGATTGAATTCGCCATCGGCCAGCCCCTTGCCGATGTTCAACGCATCACCGTTGATCAGGAAACCATCGCCGACCATGACGTTCTGCCGGCCGAAGGAGACGTCCACGCCGTCCTCGCCGAGCGCCTCGAAGAGCGTGCCCGAGCGCCAGCCGAGGTAGGCATCCTCTATCTTGGTGGTGCGCTCTGAGCCATCGGAGAAGCCAGCGGCATCACCATCACCCCAGGTTGCGGAACTAACCATGGAGAGCGCGCCATAAGAATTGCCCAAACCCGCCAGGCCCTGTTCGAAACTCAGGCCATACTTGACGTAGCCCTCACGCCAGGAGGAACTGCCTTCTCCCAGTCGCCCGCTCGGGGCATAGTTCTCACGGCTGTTAAATATGCCGAATACGGCTTCGAGATCGGCGTTCAAGCGCGTGTCGTCATCGGCATAAAGTTCTACCGCGCCAGCGGGTAACGCGGCGCCGAGAAGCAGCGCGAGAGTAGAGAGACGAAACGAGGGTAGTTTGGACATGACTTTCCCCAAAGTGGTGAGTGAAGTTGACAGACCCCGACGCTATGCCCTGCCCCTCTCACACTCTTTCACCTGCCTGCCATTCACTTGCCTACGCCTGCCAGATCGCGCGAACCCCGTGATGCGCTGCTGCCTGGGCTGAACGCTGACAGGCAAATACAAGTTTCTTGCAGGCGCTTACAAGCCAGCGGGCTGCGGGTTCTAACCCCGATAGCACGGACACTTTTGAGTGAGCCCGTACCGAGCTGAAGAAATGCTCACGTCCAAGCGCAATAAATACAGCCCACGATTCAAGCAGGAAGCCATCGAATTGGTTCGTCGCTCAGGGGCGAGTTGCCGACAGGCGGCCCTGGAGATTTGTGTTGCTCCCAACTTGCTCACACACTAGGTTCGAGAGGCACAACCATTTACAGATAGAGCCTTTCCCGTAACAGGAAGCCCGTGGGGTGAGGAGCTTCCCCGCCTCAAGAGCGAGCTGGCCCGAGTAACCAAGGAACGTGATTTTAGAGACGCGGCAGCGTCCTTTGCCAAGGAGTCATCGAGCACTACACGATGATCGAGAGCAGTCGCAACGAGCCCCCGGTAGGACCGATGAACCTTTGCTTGAGAGTTTCTGCCAAGGGCTATTGCGCCTGGCAAGTTTGCGCCCCCAGGTCCGCGCGCTCAAAAGAGTGCGCGCTTGGTGAAGCACATTCTGGAGGTCCACTGGACAATGTTGACTACCAGCGTTTTGTGAATCGCAACATGCGGAGCTGCAGCATAAGTACCGTCGGGCATTGCGACGATAACGCGAGCGGTGAATGCTTCTTAAGTTCGCTCAAACGGGAGGACATTGTCCATCAGTCGTATCGAACTCGTTATGAAGCACGGGCGGTTCTATTCAACTACATCGAGCGGTTTCATAACCCACGAATGCGTCGTAGAGTCGCCCGGCAAGATATGAAGTTTTCAGCCCTTTTCAAACCGCCCGTGGAAATCCTTGTGGTCAGCCCTCAAACTGACCCATACCATAGAAATCAGCGACGATTTGCCAGCTATCGCCATGGCGGCGCCAAGTAGTCAGAGAGCGAAAGGTAATGCTCTCGCCCTGAGGACCTGGCGAACTCCAGTTCAGCCAGGTGACCACGCTGTCAGCGCTGGCCTGTTGCTGCAGGCAGATCGAGATGGTGAGAGACGGCGTCAACTCAAACATTTGGGCAACAGCGGCACGCACGCCGACTTCGCCCTGCAGGATCCCGGGAACACCTTCTCCCGAGATGGTGGCGTCGGCGGCAAAAATCCTCAATACACCATCGACATCGTGAGCCTGGCAGCTTGCTTGCAGTTGCTGGACGGCTTGTTCAATAGACATTTCAACTCCCCTCTACAAAGTTAGGAACCTGGATTTTTAATCCAGTACCGAGTTTGCAACATCACTGCACGCCTTACAGGTTCCGCCCTGCCACGCTTTTGGATATGGCCGCCAGCGCCTGACTTATACATTGCCAGTTACCCGCAAGAGGCATGGCGGCTGCTTACGTTAACGAGTGCGCCAGCACACTTATCGCCAGATGCCCATCGGAGCAGGAGCACTCATACGACCAATGGTGATAGCGCCGAACAGGCATGCAGAGTCGCCAGCTATCTACGCCGGAAATCAAGAGCGGTAACCACATTGTCTTGTTTGACCCGGAATCTCGCGGGCCAGCCTATTCGTGCAGAGCCGTACGACTCTCCTACATGCGGTAGTTACGCGGCGTCATGCCCAGGTGCTTTTTGAAGGATTTAGAGAAATGCGCGGAATCGGCGAATCCCCAACGGGTACCGATGTCGGTGATCGAGCGATGGCGGCAAGCCGGGTTCCGCAGATCCTGAGCAGCTTTGAGCAGCCGCTCACGTAAAATATAGCGGCACACACTGTCGCCGCTGGCCTCGAATAGACGGTACAACTGGCGGCCGGAGATACCCAACTCCTCGGCGAGAGAAGTGGGGCTCAGCCGAGGGGTATGAAGGCGCTGCTGAATTAACGCCTGCACTTCATGTAAATGCAGACCTGGCGAAGCATCTCGCGTCTGGTATTCCAGCACCGAGCTGAGCAATCCAATCAAGGCGGCCTGCAAGCCAGTACCGTCCGCCGAACAGGCCCACTGCTCAAGCTCACCGTCAGCCACCTGACACATCAGGGTACTCAGCAATTGGCCACAAGCGCCTGCCGTGGAGAGCCTGCCATAGCGGCTACGTTCAAATTCTTTCAAACGCTCACGAGGCAGGTGGATCGACAAATGTGAGAACAGACCTTGGGGAACCATCTTCATCGCCTGAGCAGGATCAAGCAATGCTAAGTCACCTTCGCGCAGCTCTGTAACTCGATCGCCAAGCTCTAAGGACATGCTCCCATAACGCTGTAACACAAGAAAACAATGCGAATCGGCATCACGCCTCGCTTCACGCCCCGATCGGGCGATGACATTGGCGTTGCTACGGATGTGGGCGACACGTGCAGCACCCAACAGCGTGCTTCGAAATTCCCCGATAAAAAGATTCTGGCAATGATCAAAACGAGTTTCGAAACGTCCGCACAAGGCGTGAACCTTCTCGTTCCAGGCAGACATCGCGTGACCATTCATTAACCACCTCCTATGAAGATCGGCAGACAACACACTGAAATATTCACGTGAATTTAGCAATAATAAGTCGCTACTGAATTGAACACCCTGCGCCAGGTCCATCAGCCGTACCAGAACACAATCC
Organism: Pseudomonas sp. EggHat1; assembly: GCF_014892995.1. Taxonomy (NCBI): domain Bacteria; kingdom Pseudomonadati; phylum Pseudomonadota; class Gammaproteobacteria; order Pseudomonadales; family Pseudomonadaceae; genus Pseudomonas; species Pseudomonas sp. EggHat1. The sequence continues at coordinate 67,898 of NZ_JACKQK010000002.1, read as the reverse complement.
ACTACACCATGGTTACTAGACAACAGAGCCAAAAGCCTCCAGCAATTGCGGCACAAGTCAGTGGAGCGAGGGGGCGTGAGCAAAATGGCCGAGACCAATGGGTCATGATCGACTCATAGATCAGTCGCAAATCAGCTCGCATCGGACCCACACATCTGCCACGTGATGACACCTTCCAAACCTGCTGGAAAGCTCTTTGCAGCCTACTGCCAGCGCTAACCCGATCTTGCGCGGTCTGGCAGGGAGATACCCGTGACTGGCAGCCAAGAACAAGGCCCGCTGCGATACTTGCGCTTCAATGGATGGGCGTTATCTACCCCCATCTCGCGAGTAACCGATGCTCAAACCCTCTATCCTCACACTCTCCCTGATCTGTGCAACAGCTATGGCTAACCCTGATATAGCTACCACAGTGGATCTCAAACCCTTCAAAACCACCATGCAGGGCGAACTGACCAACCGCGCTACCGCACGCTACGCGATTGCTGCCATCACCGCGCGGGACTTGGAGCAGGACGCGAAACAGTTCTGGCACAGCTACGCAGCGCTCGAAGCACTTAACCAGGCTCGCTACGCCCCAGTGGCAGCAGAATTGCAGCTCAAGCCCAGCGCTTTATCGGCCTGGTTGAAGGGTCGTTCGGCGTCGCTGTACTACCGTTTCTTTCCCGAAAGCATGCTTAAGACCATGGCAAAGTCGACCGACAGCTACTACCGCGAGCTAAGTGACGTCACAGCCAAGGTCGCTGCCCAACATCGCACGTTCTATATGTACGTGCTGGAACAGGAGCAAGCCCAGGTCGAAGCCCTTGCCCTTGCGGCGACCGGCAAATACCGAGAAGCCAGCGTGCGCCTCGATGAATTCATCCAAGCCCACCAACCCAAGCCTTAGCAAAAACCTAAAAGGCTCGCCCGGGGTCCCCGACGAGCCTTTTCTATGAAGCAACTGCGTTATAGCTTCGGAAGCACAGCCGCGCTGTCGATTAAGACACGTTCGCTAACCTGCTGGGAGCGGAGTACCGCGGCACCATAAATAGCTAGGACACTGATCGAGCAAGCGCCAGAGAACAGCAGTACAGCCGTATAACCAAATGCCTCAATCAAGAAACCACCTACGGCCGGTCCCACCGCTGCGCCGACCGACAAGCACAATGCGCCCAGAGCCACCAGCCTGCCCGAAAAATCGAACTCAGCCATCACACCGAAGGTGTAGGCCAGCACAAAGCTAATCGAGAAAAGGAAGCACATCACCCCCACTACGTAGGTAAACAGTGAGGCGAACTGTCCTAGCAGCACCAGACCAGCTATCTCAGCGCAGATGATCACAGCGACTGGCAGGAAACGCCCAGCTTTCAGACCTATCGAGGAAGCAATAAAGCCGCCCCCAGCATTGATGATGAAGCCAAGCGCCAGCACAGTGCCGATGGCGTCCGAGGACAAACCACTTTTCTTCCCCATCAGTTCGAGGAACGCCCATACCGACATGATCCCAGTGAGGAAAACCAGACTGGCGAGCAGGCTCAGCCAGACAATGGCGCGACTCTTACGGCAGGCAACCGGCGCCTCGCCGGCGCGGGACTCAAGATGCCGCACACTGTGCCGCGGCACCCAGGGCAACGGAATGATGCCCATCAACACGATGCTGATGACCAAGGCGATCAGCATGCCCTGGAAGCCCCATTGCGGCGCCACCAGTACTGGCAGGACTATCAACAATACTGCCCCCGGCACGGTTTCCATGCCGAGTTTGAAACCGAATGCACGCTCAGGTTGTGCGCTGTCGCCAAAGATGGTCATTGCCAACGCATACAACGCACCGGTACCACCTCCGGCCAGCGCCATGAGCAGCAAGAGCTGCTCGTAGGAGGGACCACGGAGAACGGCCGCGACCGCTGCTGCAACCAGCAGCGAAGCCAGAGTGGAGATGATCCGCCAGCTAACCCGCTGGATCCACAGTAGCGATGCTAGGCCGAGCACCCCGAAACCAAGATTCATGGCCATAGCAAGGGTGCCAAGTTGTTGCTCGCCGTAGCCGAACTGCTCGGCCAGGGCGCCGAACAACACCGGCAGCACATTAAGTAGGAGTGCTCCGGCGGCGGAAACCAGTCCTGCGCAGATGTACACAGAGGTATTGTCAATCGGATTGGATACTGTTGTTTTCATAATGTGATCCTGGATTGGATGTGTAGTGCTAGGTAGCGGTGTCCCGACCACGCCAGCCTCAGCGGCGCCCCACCCGGTAAGCATTGAGCTGGCGGGTTATCTTGCCGAGGGTGCAGATCAACGCGCGATAGCGATCCTTGCCGTGAATACGTCGAAGAGGGATCGAACTCATTGCCCGCCAAGCAGGTGAGCCGCCGGTCATGCCGTCGACGATGACCTTGGCGATCACCTGACTGGGGGTGACACCAAAGCCGGAATAGCCCTGCACATAGAACACATTGTCGTGCCCCTCCAGCGTCCCGACCTGCGGGAACAGGTTGAGCGTGCAGTCCATCGGCCCCCCCCACGCCAGGTCGATACGGGTATCGGCCAAGTAGGGGAACAGGCGCAACAGCTTTTTATGGTTCCACGCCTTGAGATCGCGCGGCACGTATTCCAGTAACATGCCGGCGGTGCCATACATGAGCCGGTTGTCAGGGGTGATGCGGTAGTAGTCGATGATCGGCGTGATGTCGCTGAACGCTCCACGGATCGGACTGATGCGCTGGATCAACTCGTCGGACAGTGGCTCAGTGACGGTATTGAACGCGTAGACATTGATGGCAGCGCGATCGAGCGAGCGATCGAGCTTATTGAGGAAAGCGCCGCAACTTAGCAGTAACTTGTCGGCCTTGACCGTGCCCTTGGCAGTGCGCACCATGATCTTCGGTCCGTACTGAATCTGCAGTACCGGGGATTGCTCGAAGATGCGACCGCCGTAGAGCTCGGTGAAAGCTTTGGCCTGCCCCAGCAACAGATTGAGCGAGTGCACCTGACCGTTGCCCATATGCTTTAGGCCACAGGTGTAAATCTCAGCACCGACGATGCTCTGCACGTCGGCACCTTCCAGATAGGTGATTTCCTGACCGGGATTGAGGCTCTGGAAGTCTTTTTCCCATCCCTGCAGCAGCTTGCCCTGGCGCTTGTTGAAGCCCATGTAGCCGTAGCCGTGACGGAAGTCCGCCTGGATATCGTAGCGGGCGATGCGCTGCTTGATCAGACTGGCGCCCAAGTCGCTGATTTCGAAAATCGCCTTCAGGCCTTCGGGCCCGACATCCTTCTCAATCGTTTCCAAGTCATGACCGATACCGGCCATCACATGTCCGCCGTTACGTCCTGAGCCACCGAAACCCAGGTAGTTTGCTTCTAGCACCACCACGTCAGTGATACCGCGCTCAGCCAGTTCCAAGGCGGTATTAATTCCGGAAAATCCGCCACCGATGATAACCACCTGAGCGTCGATATCACCCTCTAGATCACCGTAGTGGAGATCATATTTGCGGGTCATGGTGTAGTACGAAGAAGGGTTTTCCAATGACAGAGACATACAGACCTACCTTAGTGACGGGGATAAGCCCCGAGCCTTGGCCAACGTGCTCGTTTGCCTGCCTGAGCCGGAGTCTTGTGACCAAAATAGTGTGCAGCGCAAAGAGAGCAGCGACATGTGCAGCACTGCCAAGCTTTTGGACATTTCTGCCAGAATGCGTCCAGAGCTGCGCCAAAAGGCCAATAACATGGGGAGAGGCCGTCGTCGCCGCACATTGGCAACGAACATCCGCTGATTAAGCCATTACCAGGTTACGCACGAAAATTTGTCGAGCGAGGGGCAGATGCGAAAACGGACTTCATGATCGGCAAATGAGCATTATTTCTCTCGACTTTTGGCACAGGCGGGAACGCATTAACCGCAGCCGCTTGCCCAACTCGTTATTAATGAAGCATCAGCGAGTTCAGAGACTTTTTGCGCAGAACTTGACTTCGGCGATGTCGAGATCCGGATAGCGCAAAAACGTATTTACGGGCAACAACTCAATAAGTTGATTAGTCTTTCGACCGATATACTCAACAGCGCTCGGCTCAACTGCGTAAACGACGATACTTACCTGTCAGCGCAATCTAGCCGACACCCAAGAAAAACCTGAGCACCGAGCATTTGAGGCCCCTCATCACGATGAACGTGAACTCAACGTCAGCACTTGTGCGGACGTTAAACGCCTACATTCATGGCCAAGATATTAAGTATCGTTTTTTCTCAGGCCACTTCTGACAGCTCCCCGACGCTATGCTCTGCCCACCTCGAACTCTTTCATCTGCCTGCCATTCACTTGCCCATGCCTGCCAGATCACTCTTGTGGGCATGACACGTCGTTACCAGGCCTGCACGCTGGCAGGCAAATACAAGTTTCTTGCAGGCGCTTACAAGCCAGTGAGCTGCGTTTTTAAGATCGTGGTGATGCCCATCCCGAATCATTTTCCCTCGGAGAACGTCTGCATGCTCACCCGCCATCCAGCCCGACTGCGCTCGACTCCTTGGGCAATGCCCCGTACTCCCGACAACAAGGAGAACCCCATGCGAACACCTCGGATCATCAGACAGACGGCCCTGGCGCTGGGTCTGTCCCTGGTGGGGCTCGGCGCCTATGCCGAGCTTCCCCGTGACACCATCGGCCAGGAAACCCTGCCCTTCCCGCCGTCGCCGCACCGTGCCTATATCGTCGATGCCGAATTCGAGAACCTGGTGACGGGACGGATCACCGTGGTCGATCCGGACAGCAAGCGCATGCTTGGCATGGTCAGCACCGGTTTCGCCGCGCCCTCGACCCTGAGCCACGACGGCAAGTACCTGTACACCGCCGACCTGTTCTATTCGCGCGGCACCCGCGGCACCCGCACCGACGTGCTCACCGCCTGGAACACCAGCACCCTGTCGCCCGACTGGGAAGTGGAAATCCCCAACAAGCGTGCGGTGATGCTGCCAGAACGCCACGCTCTGGGCGCCAGCTCGGATGACCGTTTTATCTACATCTACAATTTCACGCCCTCGACCTCGGTGACGGTGGTCGACACCCAAGCCAAGAAAGTAGTCAGCGAGATCTCGATTCCAGGCTGCGTGCTCAACTACCCGGTCGGCACGCGCCGCTTCGCCTCGCTGTGCGGCGACGGCAACCTGCAGGTGGTCACCCTGGACGACGCCGGCAAGGAGACTGCCCGCACCCACACCACCTTCTTCGACCCGAACGCCGAGAAGCTGGTGGAGCGCGCCTACGCAGTGGGCGATACCTACTACTTCGTCACTACCACCGGCACCGTGCGCGCCGTGGACTTCTCTGGCGAGAAACCGAAGATCATTCCGGCCTGGGAGCTGGTCAGCGAAGCCGCCGACAAGAAAGCTGGCTGGGCGCCGGGCGGTTGGCAACTGATTGCCGTCGCGCCGAAGCTCAATCGCCTATACGCACTGATGCACGACGCCCACGAACCGCTGAAATGGGAAGATCCGAGCACGATCATCTGGGTCTACGACCTGAAGACGCGCAAGCGAATCGGCACTATGGAAGCCCCGGCGCCGATCTGGAGCCTGCAAGCGACCACCGATGACCAGCCGCGACTACTCGGCGCCAATGTGGTCGGCGGACTTGAGGTCTTCGACCTGACCAGCGGCAAACATACCGGAACCGTGGAAAGCATCGCCAAGACCGCGATTCACATACTCAGTCACTGACGAGGTGCAGCCATGCAACCCGATCCGATATTCGTCATCGCTGCCGCACTCGCGGTATCGGTGATCCTGGCCAGCGCCGCGACCCACAAACTGCGCGCACCGGCTCGTTTCGCCAGCCAATTGGAGGAATACCAGTTGCTGCCGCAAGCCCTGGTGCGCCCCGTAGCTCGGGTTCTACTCTGGATCGAGGCGGCCCTGGCCTTCGCCCTGCTGGTTCCCGCAGCGCGTCAGGTCGCGGCCTTCGCTGCTGCTGCGCTGCTCGCGGGCTACGCCCTGGCCATAGCCATCAACCTCTGGCGTGGTCGACGTGATATCGATTGCGGTTGCGCCGGGCCACAACAAGCGCAGCCGATTCGCCCGGTGCTGCTGGCACGCAATGCCGTTCTGGTGGGATTGGCACTGGTCGCCAGTCTCGCTCCACTGAGCCGTGGTCTGGGCGTGTTCGACGGTTTCGTCGTCATCGCTGCCAGTGCCGTGGCCCTGCTGATCTACGCCGCTGCTGATGGCCTGATGGCCAACAGCCCTCGTCTGCTCAAACTCATTGGAAGGTGAATCATGGAAGCTCTGATCGTTTCTAACATTCTGCTCTGGTGCCTGCTGATCGCCCTGGCCTTCGCCGTCATGGGGCTGGTACGCCAGATCGGCGTTCTGCATGGTCGCCTGGCGCCAGCCGGCGCGCTCATGGTCGACAAAGGCGTGGCCGTCAACGAGCCCGCACCGCAACTGACTGCCGCCGACCGCAGCGGGCGTCCGGTGAACATAGGCTATGCCGGCGATAAGGCGCAGCTGCTGTTCTTCCTATCGCCCACCTGCCCGATCTGCAAATCCCTGCTGCCGTCGATCAAGTCCATCGCCAAGGAACAAGCCCATCGTCTCGACGTGATCTACGTCAGCGACGGCGACATGGATGCGCAGAAGGCCCTGATAGCCGAACACAAGCTGGAAGACGCCACCTACGTGGTAAGCCCCGAAGTGGGCATGACCTACCAGATCGGCAAACTGCCCTATGCGGCCCTGATCGATAACGCTGGCGTGCTGCGCGCCAAGGGCCTGGTCAACTCCCGCGAGCACCTCGACAGCCTGTTCGAGACCGAGCACCTGGGTAGCGCCACCCTCCAGCAGTACCTGCACAACAGCCAGCACGCCCACGGCGCGCACAACCACTGAGCCAGGGAGCCCTGACATGAAATTGCTAGACCGCCTGTTCGAACGCTCCACTCGCCATGTGGCCGACACCACCTCACGACGCAACTTCCTCGGTCGCCTCGGCTCGCTGATGGTCGCCGGTGCCGCCCTGCCGGTGCTGCTGCCCATTGACCGCACCAGCAAGGCGCTGGCCGCCGAGGCACCGAAAGCCGGTGATCCAGGCGACCCCAACAGCTGCGATTACTGGCGCTACTGCTCCATCGACGGCTTCCTGTGCAGCTGCTGCGGCGGCACCGTGACCTCCTGCCCACCGGGCACCGAAGTATCGCAAGTTACCTGGATCGGCACCTGCCGCAACCCGGGCGATGGCAAGGACTACATCATTGCCTACAACGACTGCTGCGGTAAGCACAGCTGCGCCCAGTGCGCCTGCACCCGCAACGACAGCGAGGAGCCACTGTACCGGCCGTTCAACAACAACGACATCAACTGGTGCCTGGCCGCCAAGTCGAGCATCTACAACTGCACGGTTGCCGTAATCCGCGGCGTCGCAGTGTGAGACAGGGGGCGACCATGCGTGCATTCATGATCGGACTGGCCTGTGCCATGGTCGCCCCTCTGGCCATGGCTCGCGCCATTCCCAACCCCGACCAGCGGCCTGCTCCCGGCAACGAGGAGCAACAGAAGCCCATTGCCCAGGCCCAGTACAGCACGCCGGTCAACTACCAGCTGCAGTGTGCCGGCTGCCACCTGGACGACGGCACGGGCTCGAAGGCCAACGACACGCCGAACATGAAGGATTTCGTCGGCCACTTTCTCAAGGTCGAGGGCGGGCGTGAATTCCTGGTGCGCGTGCCCGGCATGTCGCAATCGGCGCTCAACGACGCCCAACTGGCCGACTTGCTCAACTGGCTGCTGCGCGAGGACGGCATGGCCGGCAAGAGCATGCCGGCGCATTACCAGCCGTACAGCGCCGATGAGGTGGCCCAACTGCGCAAGGTGAGCATGCTCAACCTGCCGGATACACGCGCTCATCTGATCGAGCAGATGCGTGAGCTGGGCATCCCGATCAATGACGGCATGGGCGACGATACGCCCTGAGCCAATGGTCGGGCTGGCTGAGTAATACCTCAGGTCTTATGCTGCACTCTTTTTGTGCGAGCCTGCCTGATGCCCCTGTTCGATCTGCTGCTGTTGGCCCTCGCCGGTTTCGCCGCCGGCGGCATGAATGCCCTCGCCGGCGGCGGCACCTTCTTCTCCTTCCCGGCCCTGCTCGCCGCCGGCCTGCCGCCGGTGACGGCCAATGCCACCAACGCCGTGGCGCTGTGGCCGGCCAGCCTAGCCGGCGCCTGGGCTGCGCGCGCCTCGCTGCGCCCGCTAGGGCGTTACCTGATTCCGCTGCTGCTGGCCGGCCTGGCTGGCGGTCTGCTCGGCGGACTGTTGCTGCTGGCCGGCGGCGACGACGTGTTCCGCGTGCTGATTCCCTGGCTGTTGCTGGCGGCCACCGCGCTGTTCGCCGCCAGCCCCTGGCTGGGTCGCGCGCTGGCGGCACGACGCAAGGCAGCCGAGCATCCGCCACATACGCCGTTGTCGCTGGGTGCGCACATTGGCGTATCGATCTACGGCGGCTACTTCGGCGCCGGCATGGGCATTCTGCAGCTCGCTGCGTTTTCTATCGAAGGTCACCCACTGGCCCGCGCCAACGCACTGAAGAACCTGATCTCGGCGGTGATCTACAGCATCGCCACGCTGACCTTCGTCATCGCCGGCCGAGTCAGCTGGTACGAGCTGGCGATCCTGCTCACCGGCGCCACCCTGGGTGGTTATGCCGGCGGCGCACTGGGCGAGAAACTACCACCGGCACTGCTGCGCAGCTTTGTCATCCTGGTCGGCAGCACGATGACGCTGTACTACTTCTGGAGCACCTATCTGGGATAGACCGTGGGATGCGCCATGCGCACCAAAACCCGCATCCGAGGTAGAGCCGGTGCGCACGGCGCACCCTACCGGGGACATCGCGGTACAAGCCATTGCCGCCGTAGCGTGCTCGGACCGTAGGGTGCGCCGTACGCACCAGGGTTCCACGGCGGTGCGCGCGGCGCACCCTGCGCAGGCACCAATCCCGGACTGCGCCCTCGGCCAGCACACTTGCTGCCCAGCTGATTTGCCCGAGCAGCAAGCCTCTGCTAGTGTCGCGCCCGTTTACACGCTGCCCGAGACCCGCCGCCATGGCCCGCAAGAAAGCCGCCCCTGACTTCGAACACTCCCTCGCCGAACTGCAGACGCTGGTCGAGCGCATGGAGAGCGGCGAGCTGTCGCTGGAAGACTCGCTGACCGCCTTCGAACAGGGCATCGGCCTGACCCGCGAATGCCAGGCCGCCCTGGCCCAGGCCGAGCAGAAAGTGCAGATTCTGCTCGAGCGCGACGGCGAGTTGCAGCCCGCGCCCTTCGACACGGACGAGCACGCATGATTGCGGCGTATCAGAAACGCTGCCAGACCCGCGTCGACACGGCACTGGAAACGCTGTTTCAAGCACCACGCACGGAGCTCGAGCGCCTCTACCAGGCCATGCGCTACAGCGTGATGAACGGTGGCAAGCGTGTGCGCCCTCTGCTGGTCTATGCCGCTTGCGAGGCTCTCGAAGGTGATCTCGAACGGGCCGATGGTGCCGCCTGTGCGGTGGAACTGATTCACGCCTACTCGCTGGTGCATGACGATCTGCCGGCGATGGACGACGACGATCTGCGTCGCGGCCAGCCGACCACCCACAAGGCCTTCGACGAAGCCAGTGCCATCCTTGCCGGCGATGGTCTGCAAAGCCTGGCCTTCGAAGTGCTCGCCGACCGCCGGCGCAATCCGCAGGATGCCGAGACGCGACTGCAGATGATCGAATTGCTGAGCCAGGCTGCTGGCCCGGCCGGCATGGTCGGCGGCCAGGCCATCGACCTCGGCTCGGTCGGCCAGAGGCTCGACCAGCAGGCGCTGGAAGTGATGCACCGGCACAAGACCGGCGCGCTGATCGAGGCCAGCGTGGCGCTCGGCGCCCTGGCCAGTGGCAACACCGACGAGCTCGCGCACAAGGCCCTGCGGCAATACGCCCGCGCCATCGGCCTGGCCTTCCAGGTGCAGGACGACATCCTCGACGTGGAGAGCGACACCGCCACCCTGGGCAAGACCCAGGGCAAGGACGAAGCCCACGACAAACCCACTTACCCTGCACTGCTCGGCCTCGACGCGGCCAAGGACTATGCCCTGGAGCTGCGCGACCAGGCCCTGCACGTGCTGCGCCCGTTCGACAACAGCGCCGAACCGCTGCGCGAGCTGGCGCGCTACATCGTCGAACGACGCAGCTAGTCCGCTCTTGCGGGAGCGGCTTCAGCCGCGAAATCCACTCGCTCGCCCCATCATTGCAATCTATGTCGCCATGATCGCCGCATAAGGCTTGCTTTACCCCTGCGACCAGGCTCCTAAGATGGCTCCATAACGACAAGACGTCTGGAGCCGCCATGCCCTTCCCCGCCCTGCTGATCGCCAACCGCGGCGAGATCGCCATCCGCATCACCCAGGCCTGTGCCGATCTCGGCGTCCGCAGTGTCGCGGTGTATGCCGAAGATGACGGTGCCTGCCTGCACACACGCAAGGCGGATCTGGCAGTGCCGCTCGCAGGGCGAGGCGTGGCCGCGTATCTGGACATGGACCAGCTGATCACCATCGCCCACGAGCAGGGCTGCAGCGCCATCCATCCCGGCTATGGCTTTCTCGCCGAGAACGCCGAGTTCGCCCGTCGCTGCCAGGCAGCCGGGCTGACCTTCATTGGCCCCTCGCCAGAAACCCTGCAGTTGTTCGGCGACAAGGCCGCCGCCCGCGACCTGGCCGAACGCTGTGCGGTGCCGCTGGTGCCCGGCATCAACCAGGCGGTAACGCTGGAGCAGGCCGCAGGCTTTCTCGCCGAGCACGGCAGCGTGATGCTCAAGGCCCTGGCCGGTGGCGGCGGACGCGGCATGCGAGCGGTGGACGATGCCGCGCAACTGGCCGAGGCTTTCGCCCGCTGCACCTCCGAGGCCCAGGGGGCCTTCGGCAGCGGCGCACTGTACGTGGAGAAGCGCGTGCGCCGCGCCCGGCATATCGAAGTGCAGGTACTCGGCGACGGCAGCGGCGCGGTCAGCCACCTGTGGGAACGCGACTGCAGCCTGCAGCGCCGCCACCAGAAGCTGGTGGAGATTGCACCCAGCCCCGATCTGGATGTGCCCACCCGTGACGCGATCATCACCAGCGCACTGCGCCTGGCGGTCGAGGTGCAGTATCGCGGCATCGGCACCTTCGAGTTCCTGCTCGACCTCGACCAGCCGGGGCGCTTCTACTTCATGGAAGCCAACCCGCGCGTGCAGGTGGAGCACACCGTTACCGAGCAGGTCACAGGCGTCGACCTGCTGCACACGCAACTGCACCTGGCCGCCGGTAAAAGCCTGGACGAGCTGGGCCTGCTCACTCCGGCCGCGCCGAAAGGCTGTGCCGTGCAGCTGCGCCTGAACCTGGAAACCCTGCTCGCCGACGGTAGCGCGCGCCCGGCTGCCGGCGTGCTCGGCGCCTACCAACCGCCCTCCGGTCCAGGCCTGCGCGTCGACGGCTGCGGCTATGCCGGCTACGCCGTCAGCCCGGCCTACGACTCGCTGGTGGCCAAGCTGATCGCCAGCGCCAGCGATTACCCCGGAGCCCTGCGCCGCGCCTACCGGGCGCTGTGCGAGTTCCGCATCGAGGGCGTGGCGAGCAACCTGCACCTGCTGCAGAACCTGCTGCAGCGCGACGAGGTGATCGCCAACCGAGTCGACACCACCTACGTCGAGCGTCACCTGGGCGAGCTGCTCGCCGCCCGCGAACAGGCGCATCCCCACCATTACTTCGCCGGCGACGAATCTGCGCAAAGCGCCAAGGATACTGTCGACGCCCCGCCCGGCACCCTGGCGCTGAACGCGCCCAGCGCCGGCGTGCTGGTCAGCCTGTCGGTCGCCATGGGTGACGCCGTGGCCGCCGGCCAGCCCATCGCCGTGCTGGAAGCGATGAAGATGGAGTTCGAGGTCAAGGCTGAGCACAGCGGTATCGTCCGCGCGCTGAACGTGGCGCCGGGTGACGCCCTCGGCGAGGGCCAGGCGCTGCTGTTCGTGGAGCCAGCCGAGGTGGACGGCCTCGACGCCCACGGTGAGCAGGCGGTCGATCTGACGCATATCCGCGCTGATCTGGCCGAAGTGCTGGAACGCCATGCGCGCCTGACCGACGCGCGTCGCCCCGAGGCCGTGGCCAAGCGGCGCAAGACCGGCCAGCGAACGGTTCGGGAGAACCTGGCGGACCTGCTCGATGACGGCAGCTTTATCGAATACGGCGCCATGGCCCTGGCCGCCCAGCGCCGTCGGCGCTCGCCCGAGGAACTGCAGGAGCTGAGTCCGGCCGATGGCCTGGTCGCCGGTATCGGCACGGTATGCGCTGCGCAGTTCGGCACCGAGGCCGCGCGCTGCATGGCCATCGCCTACGACTACACGGTATTCGCCGGCACCCAGGGCGTGATGAACCACAAGAAGACCGACCGCATGCTGGCCCTGGCCGAGCAGTGGCGCCTGCCCGTGGTGCTGTTCGCCGAAGGCGGCGGCGGGCGGCCGGGCGATACCGACTTCGTCGGCGTGGCCGGGCTGGACTGCCATACATTCGTCGCCATGGCCAGGCTCTCCGGGCTGGTGCCGACGGTGGGCGTGGTCTCCGGGCGCTGCTTCGCCGGCAACGCCGCGCTGCTCGGCTGCTGCGACCTGATCATCGCCACGCGTAACGCCAGCATTGGCATGGCCGGCCCGGCGATGATCGAAGGTGGCGGCCTCGGCAGCTTCAAACCCGAGCAGGTCGGCCCGACCAGCGTGCAGGGCCCAAATGGCGTGATCGATGTGCTGGTCGAGGACGAGGCCGAAGCGGTCGCCATAGCCAAGCAGTACCTGGGTTATTTCCAGGGCCCGCTCAGCGACTGGCAGTGCAGCGATGCCCGCGAACTGCGCCAAGTGATCCCGGAGAATCGCCTGCGCGTATACGACATCCGCAAGGTGATCGAACTGCTCGCCGATCACCGCAGCGTGCTGGAGCTGCGCCGTCAGTTCGCACCCGGCCTGATCACCGCGCTGATCCGCATCGAGGGCAAGCCCTTCGGCCTGATCGCCAATAACCCCGCACACCTGGGCGGCGCCATCGATGCCGTGGCCGGCGACAAGGCCGCACGCTTTTTGCAGCTGTGCGAGGCACACGATTTGCCCATCGTTTCACTGTGCGATACCCCCGGTTTCATGGTCGGCCCGGAGGCGGAGAAGCAGGCCACGGTGCGTCACGTCTCGCGTCTGTTCGTCACCGCCGCCAGCCTCACGGTGCCCTTCTTCACCCTGGTGCTACGCAAGGGTTATGGCCTCGGTGCCCAGGCCATGGCGGCCGGCAGCTTCCATTCGCCGCTGTTCACCGCCGCCTGGCCCAGTGGAGAATTCGGTGCCATGGGCCTGGAGGGCGCGGTGCGCCTGGGCTTTGCCAAGGAACTGGCAGCTCAGCCAGACGACGACGCGCGTCAGGCGCTGTTCGACAAACTGGTGGCCAAGGCCTACGAAAACGGCAAGGCGCTGAACATGGCCAGTTATCTGGAGATCGACGCCGTGATCGACCCGGCTGACAGCCGCGCCTGGCTGTTGCGCGGGCTGGCAGCCAAACCGCGCCCGGTGCGGCGCGAGGGTCGCAAGCGGCCGTTCGTCGATACCTGGTAGGGGCCCCGTGCGAGGACGCTGGCTTGTCGCACGGGGCGTGAAGCTTGCAGCCACCTTTTTCGGGTAAACTGCCGCATCTTTTTACACCTATAACGATTCGCCTGATGCCGACCACTTTCCACGAGATCCCCCGCGAGCGCCCGCTGACGCCGCTGCTGGACAGCGCCAACACGCCGGATGAGCTGCGCCGCCTGGCCGAAGCGGACCTGGAAACCCTCGCCGACGAACTGCGCCAGTACCTGCTCTACAGCGTCGGCCAGAGCGGCGGGCACTTCGGTGCCGGCCTAGGCGTGATCGAACTGACCATCGCCCTGCACTACGTCTTCGACACCCCCGRTGACCGTCTGGTGTGGGACGTCGGCCATCAGGCCTACCCACACAAGATCCTCACTGGCCGTCGCGAGCGCATGGGCAGCCTGCGCCAGAAGGATGGCCTGGCCGCCTTTCCGCGCCGCAGCGAGAGCGAGTACGACACCTTCGGCGTCGGTCACTCCAGCACCAGCATCAGCGCGGCGCTGGGCATGGCCATCGCTGCCCGCCTGAAGGGCGAGAAGCGCAAGAGCGTGGCGGTGATCGGCGACGGCGCACTGACCGCCGGCATGGCCTTCGAGGCGCTGAACCACGCCACCGACGTCGGCGCCAACATGCTGGTGATCCTCAACGACAACGACATGTCGATCTCCAAGAACGTCGGCGGCCTGTCCAACTACCTGGCCAAGATCATCTCCAGCCGCACCTACGCCAGCATGCGCGAAGGCAGCAAGAAGATCCTCTCGCGCCTGCCCGGTGCCTGGGAAATCGCGCGCAAGGTAGAGGAACACGCCAAGGGCATGCTGGTGCCCGGCACCCTGTTCGAGGAACTGGGCTGGAACTACGTCGGCCCCATCGACGGCCACGATCTGCCCACCCTGCTCGCCACCCTGCGTAACATGCGCGACCTCGACGGTCCGCAGTTCCTGCATGTGGTGACCAAGAAGGGCAAGGGTTTCGCCCCGGCCGAGGTCGACCCCATCGGCTACCACGCCATCACCAAGCTCGAACCCGTCACCCCCAGCGCGGCTCCCAAAAAGCCGGCTGGCCCCAAGTATTCCAACGTGTTCGGCCAGTGGCTGTGCGATATGGCTGCGGCAGACAACCGTCTGGTCGGCATCACCCCGGCGATGAAGGAAGGCTCGGATCTGGTGGCCTTCGCCGAGCGCTTCCCCGAGCGCTACTTCGACGTCGCCATTGCCGAGCAGCACGCCGTGACCCTTGCGGCCGGCATGGCCTGTGAGGGCGCGAAGCCAGTGGTGGCGATCTATTCCACCTTCCTCCAGCGTGCCTATGACCAACTGATCCACGACGTCGCCGTGCAGCACCTCGACGTGCTGTTCGCCATCGATCGCGCCGGCTTGGTCGGCGAAGACGGTCCGACCCACGCCGGCAGCTTCGACCTGTCCTACCTGCGCTGCATCCCCGGCATGCTGGTGATGACTCCGAGCGACGAGAACGAGTTGCGCCGCATGCTCACCACCGGCCACTTGTTCGACGGCCCGGCCGCCGTGCGCTACCCGCGCGGCACCGGCCCCAACGCTCAGCTCGATGCAGGCCTTGAGCCGCTCGAAATCGGCAAAGCGGTAGTGCGCCGCCGGGGCAAGGGCGTCGCCCTGCTGGCCTTCGGCGTGCAACTGGCCGAAGCCCTGCGCGTGGGTGAAACGCTGGATGCCACTGTGGTCGACATGCGCTTCGTAAAACCCCTGGACGAAACCCTGCTACGCGAGCTGGCAGACAACCATGAGCTGCTGGTGACCCTCGAGGAAAACAGCATCATGGGCGGCGCCGGCAGCGCGGTCAGCGAATTCTTCGCTGCAGAAAATCGCCAGGTACCGGTGCTGCACCTGGGCCTGCCGGACTACTACGTCGAACACGCCAAGCCCAGCCAGATGCTCGCCGAATGCGGCCTCGACGACGCGGGTATCGAACGCGCGGTGCGCGAGCGCCTGAGCCTGCTCAAGGCCTGAGCATGAAGCCCGCTCATCGCTGAATGAGTGGGGCTTGCTTGTCATTCATACTCGCGCGCACTAAGGTGCGCGCCATTCATGTTCCGCCAGGGTGCGCTGCGCAAGCGGCGTTAAACGGGAAGTCGGTGCGCTCTTCACGGGCAATGCCGACGCTGCCCCCGCAACGGTAATCGACAGCAAGCGCTGAGCTTGCGCCGCGTCCAACAGCCACTGGGCCAGGCCTGGGAAGGCGGACGCGGATCGACAGCCCGGAGACCGGCCAAGGCGGTGCGACTGGTGTTGCGGAGGGCGACACGGTCAAGCGCTGCCCTGCCCGCGCTTGCGCCTGCCCTCCTCGAACGTCTGCCGACCGTTGAGGAAAGAAAATGAAACTGTCTCGTCTGGCTCTGGCCATCAGCTTCATGCCTGCTGCCGTGCTGGCTGCCGAGCCTTACGCAAGCGAACCACTGGTAATCACCTCCGGGCGTCTGGCAGAACCGCAAGTGCAGGCTACCGCCGCCACCACGGTGTTTACTCGCCAGGATATCGAACGCTTGCAAGTCAGCAGCGTTGTCGAACTGCTGGAACGCGTGCCAGGCCTCAGCGTGGTCCGCACTGGCGGTGCCGGCAGCCAGACTGGCGTGTTCCTGCGTGGCACCAGCACGGCACAAACCCTGGTCCTGGTCGACGGGCAACGCATAGCGGCGGCCTCCAGCGGCACCAGCAGCCTGGAGTTTCTCGCTCCCGAACAAATCGAACGCATCGAAGTGGTCCGTGGCGCCCGTTCGGCACTCTACGGCTCCGACGCCATTGGCGGGGTGATTCAGATCTTCACTCGCCAGGGCGACGGCCCTGGTCTCAAGCCCTACGCGCGCCTGGCGGCTGGCAGCGACAGCACCTACCAGCGCAGCCTTGGCCTCTCCGGCGGAGACGAGCGCACTCGCTTTCACCTGGGCGCCGCCCTGGACGAGACAGCCGGCATTGACGCGACCCGCGACGGTTTCGGCGCCAATGGCGACGACGACGCCTACCGCAACCGCTCGCTCAGCCTGAATCTGTCGCACCGCTTCAATGATGATCTACAGGCTGGCTTCAGCGCACTCGACCAGCGCGGACAGGTGGAATACGACGACGTCTTTACCGGCCTGCTTCCGACAACGGACTTTCAGGTCAGCAGCCTTTCCGGTTTCATCGATGGCCAGCTCAACGAGCGCTGGAATAGCCGTCTGGAAATAGGCCACAGCAAAGACCAGCGCGATAGCGGTGATGACTCGCCGGCAGCGCCAGACTATTCATTCTTCACCTACACCACCTATCGCGACTCTGTGAGCTGGGTAAATACCCTGACGCTCAGCGATAACCAGCAACTGCTGGTCGGTGCCGACTGGTACGAGGATCGCCTGCACAGCAGTGCGGCCTTCGCCGAGGACTCACGCTGGAACCGAGCGGCCTTCGTCCAGCATCGTTACACCGGCGACACATTTTCTACCGAGCTGGGGCTTCGTCACGACGACAACCAGCAGTTCGGCAGCGAGAACGCCTGGAACGCGGCACTGACCCTTCCCCTGAACAGTGCCAACGACCTGATCCTGTCCTATAGCGAAGGCTTTCGTGCGCCGACTTTCAATGACCTCTACGATCAGTGGTACGGCAACCCCGGCCTGCAAGCCGAGCGTTCCGAAAGCTACGAGCTGCAATGGCGCAGCCGCTACAGCGACACAGGTTCATTGCAGGCGTCCCTGTATCGAACCGACATCGAAGATGCCATCGTCCTGGACGAAAATTTCATTCCGCAGAACGTCCAGACTGCGCGGATCAATGGCTTCGAAGCGGCCGTACAGCAGGAGCTGTTCGGCTGGCAGGCCAATCTCGCTCTGGGCCTGATCGACCCACGTGACCGCAACAGCGGCCATACCTTGCAGCGCCGGGCCAAACGCACGCTGAGCCTGGATGTCGACCGCCGCTTCGGCGATGTCTCACTCGGTGCTGGCTGGCGTGCGATCAGTGGTCGCTACGATGATGCCGAAAACCAGCGCGACATGAGCGGCTACGGCCTGCTCAGCCTACGCGCCGCCTGGCAGGCCAATGAGGAACTAGGCCTGAGCCTGAAGCTGGATAACCTGCTGGACAAGGATTACGCAGAAGCGACCTACAGCACACCCAATGGCCGTTTCGGCTACAACAGCGCCGGCCGCACTGCGCTCTTCGCCGTAACCTGGACGCCGCAACTCTGACCTTGGTGCGCGCGGCGCACCCTACGAGCGCTGTAGGGTGCGCCGTGCGCACCAAGGGCTTCGGGCTACCGCGCCCCCGCCATCCGCTCACACAACTGCTCGATGGCGCCCAGCATCTGCCGGCTGGGCCGTTCCAGGCCCTTGTCCGGCACCGCCCATACCTGTTCCCGGCGCACTGCATGCAGCTGCGGCCAGGCCTGCCAGGCTGTGAGTTCGGCATTGCTTCCGCCAAGAATCACGTCCGGATCACGCGCCAACACCGCCTCGACGCTGACCTGCGGCGCCGGCTGCGCTAGATCGTCAAACAGGTTGCGCGCGCCGCAGACCTGCAAGGCGTCACTGATCAATTGCTCGCCACCAATGGTGTAAAGCGGTTGGTGCCAGACCTGGTAGAACACCGTCAGGGGCTGCTCGCGCCGGTAGCGCTGGCGCAGCGTATCCAGCTCAGCGCGAAATTCGGCCGCCAAGCGCTGCCCCTGCTCTGCCCGGCCCACTCGCTCGCCAATCCGCACGAAAGCTTCCCCGAGCTGCTCGAGACGCTGCGGCTCGACGATCAGCAGGTCAATGCCAAAACGCTGCAACTGCGCTTGCTGCGCCAGTGGCACGCTGCCAGGCGCGATGAGGATCAGATCCGGCGCCAGCTGCAACAGGCGCTCGAATTCCAGCTGGCCATAACGACCGACTGTGGGGAGATGCGCCAGCGCGGCGGGACGCTCATCCCCTTCAAGCACGCCAACCAGCAGGTCGGCAGCATCCAGATCGAGCATGATTTCACTGAGCGAAGGAGCCAGGCTGACCACCCGCTCGGCGGCTGCCAGCGGCAGCGCCAGCAGGCAAAGCGTGAGCAGCAGCGTGCGCATCAGCCCAACTGGCGAGGTATGCGGTAGAGACCGTGCAGCACGATGGACGACAGCGCCAGCAATACCAGCGGGATCGCCTCGAGGCCAGCCAGCACCGCCAGCGCCGCGATCCACGCAGGCAGGGCAGCGCCAAGCAAGGCGCGCAAACGTACGCGATCCAGCTCCAGCCAGGCGGCGGGCTCGTCGTCGCTGTCGAGTGCTTTTTCAGTGGCGATCAGTGCGCGCTTGTAGGCGGAGAACAACGGCAGGCTGACGAACATCGCAGCCATGCCGGCGATGAACAGCGGCATGGCCAGCACCGTGGGACCGCCGCCGCCAAACAGCAGGTTGAACACAAACAGAGGCGCCAGCGCCACGCCCAGCTGACGCCACCAGGCCAGCGCCAGACGGCGCTTTACCTGGCCTCGGGTCACAAGCTTTCCTCGGTCTCGCCCTGGTGCTGATTGCCCAGCATATGGCCGAGCTTACCGGCCTTGGTGGCGAGGTAGCGCTTGTTGTAGGGGTTGTGCGCAATCTGCAGCGGAACACGATGATCCACGGCGATGCCCATGTCGCCCAGCGCCTTGACCTTGCGCGGGTTATTGGTCATCAGCTTGAGACTGTCGATACCCAGGTGCTCGAGCATCGGTAGGCAGATGGCGTAATCACGCTGGTCGGCACCGAAACCCAGGCGCTCGTTGGCTTCCACCGTATCGGCACCGCCGTCCTGCAGCTCATAGGCGCGGATCTTGTTCAGCAGGCCAATGCCACGGCCCTCCTGACGCAGATACAGCAGCACGCCACGGCCTTCGTTGGCGATGGCCTGCAGCGCCGCCTGCAGCTGCGCACCGCAGTCGCAACGCAGGCTGAACAGCGCGTCGCCGGTCAGGCATTCGGAATGCAGACGGCCAAGCACCGGCGCACCGTCGGCGACGTTGCCGAAGGTCAGGGCGACATGTTCCTTGCCGGTGGCCTCGTCAAGGAAGCCGTGCATGATGAACACACCGAAGGGGGTGGGCAGTTGGGAGGCGGCGACGAACACGACGGACACCGGATACTCCTGGCAATGAGTACGAAACAGGGCCGGCATTGTATCAGCAGCCCTCGCTGGCGGGTCAGTCAGAATTGCCGATCATCAGTATCGAAACGGTCAATGAGCACGATCAGAATCAGTTCAAAGTCTCGCGAGCTAGAGCAATGCAAGGCAGAAGTAGGCGAGGAAGCGGAGTCTACTGATTGTAAATGAGCAGTACTCGCTTCGCTCGCCCCTCTGGGGCCGCGCTGAAGCGCGTTGGCCGCAAACGGCCTCCGACCGGGCTGGCGCTCCAGCCTGCTTCTAACGCGGCAGTGCCGACGCGCAGCAGACTTTGGGCTGATTCTCATAGCTTGGACTCCAGCACTAGCATCCCCTGCTCCTCGCGCCAGCCCACCCGACCGAGGAAGCTCATGCCCAGCAGCGCCTCATGCGGCGCGCCGCCTTCGAGCACCACAGCTTCGACGCCGAGCACCTCGAGATCGCCGATCTTGACCCGGTCGAGCATCACTCGCCAGCCACGGGCCACGCCGCTGGCGGTATTGACCTGCAAAGGCCGACCACTGACCCGGTAATCGATACCCAGACGCTTGGCATGCGCATCGTTGAGCGCCACCGAGGTGGCGCCGGTATCGACCAGAAACTGCACCGTCTGGCCGTTGACCGAACCGGCCACCCAGTAATGTCCACCGATGCCCTTGGCGATGCTCAAGCGTTTCCTTACCGGCTCGGCGAAACCGGCACTGTATTCACGACTCAGTGGATAGGCACGCTCGACGCCATCGACACGCAGCACTGCGCCCTGCTTGTCGACGCTGACTACTTCTACCCCGCCCGGACCGGTCTGTCCGATCCGCACCAGCTTGCGCAGGCCATCGACATTGACCACCGCCGCGCCGGGAAACAGGCCGACCACCTGAACCTGAGAGGCCGCCCAGGAAGAACTCGCACATAGCAGCGCCAGCGCGGCGAGACAGTGACGAAGCTGCATGTATGAAGGCCTCCCGGCTCAGTCGAAGGGATAGGGTTGCTGCCAGCGCTCGAAGATCGGCCGCAGCTCACCGCTGGCGATCAGCTGCGTCATACGCTGATCGAAGAGTTCGGCCAGGGCATGAGCGCGTGGCGTATCGGCAAAACCTAGATACAGCGGCAACTGCGTCAGATTCGTCACCCGGTATTGCTGCGGCTTGGCGGCCCGGCTCAGCACGTAGTCGACCTCGGGACGGGCATCGATATAGAAATCCGCGTGGCCCAGTTCGAGCATGCCGAGGATACCGTCGCGCCGCTGTACTTCCCGGTAGTCGTGCACATTCGGCAGATATTCCTCGTAACCGTAGCCTCGCACCCAGACCAGCCGGTACTCGCCGAGGCTGTCGAGGGTCGGCACCGGTTTGTCCTTGAGGCCAAGTGCGACGATCTGATCACGATCATAGGGGTGCCTGGGGTAGAACACCGGCCCCTCGACCTCGTCACGATAGGCACCGACCCAGGCATCGGCTTCGCCACGCTGCACCAACCCGACAGAACGGGTGTAAGGCACGCTGTGAATATCCAGACGAACACCTGCCGGCTCGAACACCGCGCGCATCACATCCCAGCCCAGACCGCTACCATCGGCTTCGGTATAGGCCTCCCAGATCTCACTGGCCAGGCGTATTTCACCTGGCTGCTCACTCTGAGCCTGGACACCAGACAAGGCAGAGAGCATCAGCAGCATCCCCAACCAGACTTGCCTCATGCGCATGCCCACTCCTTAGAAACCCAGCCCGGCTCCATAGTTGTCCCAGCCCCAGACCAGCCCCTGCATGGCCAGCCAGGCAAAGACACCAGCGATGACATCATCGAGCATGATGCCGACACCGCCATGCACATGCCGGTCGATCCAATGAATCGGCCAGGGTTTGACGATGTCGAACAGACGAAACATGAGAAAGCCTAGCAGCAACCAGACCCACCCCTCGGGCACCAGCCACAGGGTGATCCACATGCCGACCATTTCATCCCAGACGATGCCTTCGTGGTCGTGCACACGCAGGTCGTCGGCAACCTTGCCGCACAGCCAGAAGCCGAACAGCATGGTCACGCCGAGCATCAGCCAGTAACCCCAGTCCGGCAGCATCTGCCAAAACGGCACGAATGGCAGTGCCACCAGTGAGCCCCAGGTGCCGGGCGCCTTGGGCAGGGTGCCGGAGCCGAAGCCGAAGGCGATGAAGTGCCAGGGATTGCGCCACACCGAAGGCGGTACGTATTCGGCGGGAACCTGGTTGGGGTGATCGGTCACGCGCACTCCGTCCTGTCAGAAATGTTGGTAGCCGCCACGCGGCGGATCGATGGGCTGGTCGGCAGCATCCAGCAACTGTACCCCAGAGCCGGCCAGTACACGGCCGATAACCCGTACATAAGGCCAATCGGCCTGCAGGTCGGCGAGCAGGGCTGGTGGCAGGGTAAAGGCGAGGCGGTAGTCGTCGCCGCCGCCCAACGCACAGATCCGAGCCTGTTCTTCACCGGCGAAAGCGCGCAGCGCTGCAGACAGCGGAACACGCGCCAGCTCGATCTCAAGGGCGACCTGTGAGGCCTTGGCGATATGCCCGCAGTCGGCCAACAGGCCGTCGGAAATATCCAGCGCGGCCGTGGCCCGCCCGCGCAAGGCCTGGCCCAGGGCCAGTTGCGGCTGCGGCGACCAGTAACGCGCCAGCAAGGGCTCGGCGACTTCAGGAGCTGCCTCACGTTGACCCAATACCAGCGGCAGGGCGCCAGCGGCATCACCCAGTTCGCCACCGACGCAGAGCAGATCGCCAACCTGGGCGCCGCTACGCAACAGCGCCTGCCCGGACGGCACACGGCCAAACACGGTCAGCGTCAGGCTCAACGGGCCCCGCGTGGTGTCGCCACCGACCAGCGCCAGTGAACAGCTCTGCGCCATCGTTTGCAGGCCGCGAGCGAACTCGGCCAGCCAGGTTTCATTGGCGCTCGGCAGGGTCAGGGCGAGGGTAAAGGCCAGCGGCGTAGCGCCCATGGCGGCCAGATCACTGGCGGAAACAGCCAGCGCGCGCTGACCGAGAAGAAAGGCATCGCAGGCTTCGGGGAAATGCACCCCGGCGACCAATGTGTCGGTGGAAACCGCCAGCTGTTCACCGGCGGGCAACGCCAGCAGTGCGCAGTCATCACCAATACCGAGAACCACTCCGTCGCCGCCCTGAGCACAACGGGCGGCGGCGAAGTAGCGGCGGATCAGTTCGAACTCATTCACGGGCAGGCAACGATCTGCTGCGCGTCGGCCCTGCTGCGTTAAAAGCAGACTCGGAAAGCCGCTTGCGGCTAACGCACTTCAGTGCGGCCCCGAAGGGGCGAGCGAAGCGAGTCATGCTCATTAGATACAGAACAGCAGCACACTGCGCTTCCTCGCCTGTTTGACTCGCTGGCGCTCGCCCTACGGGCCAGCCTTCGGCTGTTACTCCCGCTGGTCGTTGCGCCTTGCATGGCTCTAGCTCGCAAGATCGTGAATCAAGCATCCCCATGGGCCTCAACGTTTGTTGGCGTTGACTTCGGCGGCACGCAGCTTGGGCGCGAGCTTGTCGAGGATGCCGTTGACGAACTTGTGTCCGTCGGTGGCACCGAACACCTTGGCCAGCTCGATACCTTCGTTGATCACCACCTTGTAGGGGACGTCGACGCGGTTCTTCAGCTCGTAGGTGGACAGGCGCAGGATGGCCAGCTCGACTGGATCGATCTCTCCCAGCGGGCGATCGAGCAGGGGCGTGAATGTCTCGTCCAGCTCGGTCTTCTGCCGCGGCACGCCGTGCAGGATCTCGTGGAAATAGGCGCCGTCGACCTTGCTGAAATCGTTGTCGACGCGAAACTGCGCTTCGATCTCGTTCAGCGGCTGCCCGGCGATGTGCCAGGAGTACAGGGCCTGCATGGCCAGGGTGCGGGCTTCACGGCGCGCGAGGATCTTGCCGCTGGGGCCCTTCTTGGCCGGCTGGCCGTTACCGGAGTTGCTCACTTGGCCTCCAACTGCGCCAGCAGGCTGACCATTTCCAGGGCAGACAGCGCAGCTTCGGCACCCTTGTTACCCGCCTTGGTGCCGGAACGTTCGATGGCTTGTTCGATGGAGTCGACAGTCAGGACGCCGAAGGCGACCGGTACGCCGTATTCCATGGAAACCTGAGCCAGGCCCTTGGTGCACTCGCCTGCGACGTACTCGAAGTGCGGAGTGCCGCCACGAATGACCGCGCCCAGGGCAATGATTGCCGCGAACTCGCCACGCTGAGCGACCTTCTGGGTAACCAGCGGAATCTCGAAGGCACCCGGCGCGCGGATGATGGTGATATCGCTCTCGCTCACGCCGTGGCGAACCAGGGCGTCGATGGCGCCACTGACCAGGCTCTCGACGACGAAGCTGTTGAAACGGCCTACCACCAGGGCGTATTTGCCCTTCGGGGCGATGAAGGTACCTTCGATGGTCTTCAGGGTCATGACGGGTCTCACATGGGTTAAAGAGCCGGAGCGGCGGTGCGCTCCGAAAATAAAATTCGTTTGGCTGCGTAGCCCGGATGCAATCCGGGGCCAGTGTGCCGATCTTCCCGGATTTCATCCGGGCTACGTGCTTTAGCTCCCCTCTCCCATAAATGGGAGAGGGGTTGGGGCGGCCCGCGTAGGGAGAGGGTTAGGCGTTGGCCACAACACCCTCTCCCGCCCTGCGGGCACCCTCTCCCGGAGGGAGAGGGTCATCAGATGCGGCTCTGTCGAGCCGCTTCTTATTTAGAAGGCAGGTATTCTACAACCTCAAGGTCGAAGCCGGATATCGCGTTGAACTTCATCGGCGAACTCATCAGGCGCATCTTGCGTACGCCAAGGTCGCGCAGAATCTGCGAGCCGGCGCCCACCGTGCTGTAGGTCGCCGGATTGGCCGGCTGCTGACGGCTGATCAGCGCCAGCAACTCCGGCCCGGTCAGCGGATTGCCCAGCAGCAGCACCACGCCGCTGCCAGCCTTGGCCACTTCCGCCATCGCTGCACGCATGCTCCAGCGCCCCGGCTGGTTGACCATGAACAGGTCGCGCAGCGGGTCCATGTTGTGCACGCGCACCAGCGTCGGCTCTTCGGCGCAGATGGTGCCCAGGGTCAGCGCCATGTGCGCGGTGTTCTCCACACCATCGCGGTAGGTCACCAGGTTGAACTGGCCCAGTTCGGTGTCCAGCGGCTGTTCGCTGATGCGCTCGACGGTGCGCTCGTGGATCAGACGGTAGTGGATCAGGTCGGCGATGGTGCCGATCTTCAGACCGTGCTCTTCGGCGAACTTCTCCAGCTCCGGGCGACGCGCCATGGTGCCGTCGTCGTTCATGATTTCGCAGATCACCCCGCTCGGTTCGAAACCGCCCATGCGCGCCAGGTCGCAGGCCGCTTCGGTGTGACCAGCACGCGCCAATACGCCGCCGGGCTGAGCCATCAACGGGAAAATATGACCCGGACTGACGATGTCCTCGGCCACGGCGTTGC
The DNA here is from genome assembly GCF_014892995.1 of Pseudomonas sp. EggHat1. NCBI lineage: Bacteria > Pseudomonadati > Pseudomonadota > Gammaproteobacteria > Pseudomonadales > Pseudomonadaceae > Pseudomonas > Pseudomonas sp. EggHat1. The sequence goes on along the minus strand of NZ_JACKQK010000002.1, from coordinate 42,692 downwards.
GTGCCACGGCAGCCTGTACGGTGCGCGCGCGGTCGGCGGCGGAGATGCCGGTGGTCACGCCCTCGGCCGCCTCGATGGAGACGGTGAACTTGGTGCCGAAGCCGGAGCCGTTGCGCGGCGCCATCAGCGGCAGCTTGAGCAGTTCGCAGCGCTCACGGGTCATCGGCATGCAGATCAGGCCACGGGCGAAGCGGGCCATGAAGTTGATGTGCTCGGCGGTGACGCATTCGGAGGCGATGATGATGTCGCCTTCGTTCTCACGGTCCTCGTCATCCATGAGGATGACCATCTTGCCGGCGCGGATGTCTTCGATCAGTTCTTCAGCGGTGTTGAGCGCCATCGGGGCGTCTCCTCAATTCTTCAGGTAGCCGTGTTCGGCGAGAAAGCTTTCGGTCAGGCCCGAGGCCTTGGGTTCGGCGGCCTTGTCGCCGAGCAGCAGGCGCTCCAGGTAACGCGCCAGCAGGTCGACCTCGAGGTTGACCTTACGCCCGGCCTGGTAGTCGACCATGATGGTCTCGGCCAGGGTGTGCGGCACGATGGTCAGCTCGAACTCGGCGCCATCGACCGCGTTGACGGTCAGGCTGGTGCCGTCGACGGTGATCGAGCCCTTGTGTGCGATGTACTTGGCCAACTCACGCGGGGCGCGCACCTTGAACTGCACGGCGCGGGCGTTATCGGCGCGCGAGACGATCTCGCCAACGCCGTCGACGTGGCCACTGACCAGGTGCCCGCCGAGGCGACTGGTTGGCGTCAGGGCCTTTTCCAGGTTCACCGCGCTGCCGGGCTTGAGATCGACGAAGGCGGTGCGCGCCAGCGTCTCGCGACTGACGTCGGCCCAGAAGCCGTCGCCAGGCAGTTGCACAGCGGTCAGGCACACGCCGTTGACGGCGATGCTATCGCCGAGTTTGACGTCACCCAGATCAAGCTTGCCGGTGGCCACGTAGACACGCACGTCGCCCCCCTTGGGCGTCATGGCGCGAATGCTGCCGATGGCTTCGATTATGCCGGTGAACATAAGCCCTCCGGTTTCACGTTGAAGGTATTTCTGAACAGCATGGACGAACTCCTGTTTTGGTCAAAAACAGGGCAATGCCGATCGATAGGGATTTCGCGGACACGCACGAGGCGCCCGTGGAGGGAATCCCGCTCTCTCTTTATCCGGACTATACCGTCGGCCCCGGAATCACACCGGGTCTGCTGGACCTCGCACGGCAGGTGCCGTGGCGAGCGCTCGCGGGCTAGGTTCTGCGAACCATTACCGCCGGTGGGGAATTTCACCCCGCCCTGAGAACGTTGCGGTCATCTGAAATGACCGCGTGGCGTTTTACCATATTTATCGCTGCGCTGCATGGCCTGTAGGTTGCGCTGCGCGCACCAGGGTCAACCGTCAATATGCCAGGCCAGCGCCTGCTCCCGTGCCAGCTCGAATCGTTGCCACCAGACAAGGGGCATGTGGGAAAACTGCGGCAACCGCAGTGCGCACGGCGCACCCTACCTGGCCTTGGGCATTGCAGTCCCGTAGGGTGCGCTATGCGCACCGGGGCTAACCGCCGATTTGCCAGGCCAGCGCCTGCTCCCGTGTCCGTTCGAGTCGCTGCCACCGGGCAAGGGAGACTTGGAGAAAACTGCGGCGCACTCTACCTGGCCTTGGGCACTGCAGTGATCTGCCAGTCGTCGCCGACAGCACGAATATCGAGAATCTGCAGTTCCGGTGCCTCGGCCATGCGGTTGAGCGGCAGCTCGAACAGCGGCCGCGCACTGGACCCCAGCAGCTTGGGCGCGATGAAGATGCGGTACTCGTCCACCAACCCGGCACGGGCAAAGGCTCCGGCCAGACGCGGCCCGGCCTCGACCAGCACTTCGTTGACGCCACGGCCAGCCAGCTCCAGCAGCAGCTTGCGCAGGTCGACATGGCCATTGCTGCCGGGCACGGCGAGCAGTTCGTGACCATCGACCAGATAGCGATCACGCGCGGCGGCCGCCGCGCAGGTGGCCACCAGCGCCGGGCCGACCTGGAAGAAGGCTTTGCTCAGCGGCACGCGCAGACGGCCATCGACCAACACCCGCAGCGGCGGCCGCGAAGCGGCCATGAAGGTGGCTTCGACACCCAGCCCCAGCTCGTCAGGGCGCACGGTCAACCGGGCATCGTCCGCCAGCAAGGTGTCGGCGCCGCTGAGCACCACGCTGGACTGCGCGCGCAAGCGCTGCACCTCGGCGCGCGCCGCCGGGCCGGTGATCCACTGACTCTCACCGCTGGCCATGGCCGTGCGACCATCCAGACTCATCGCCGACTTGACCCGCACCAACGGCAACCCGCTCTCCATACGTTTGATGAAACCGGCATTGAGTGCTCGCGCCTCGGCCTCCAGCACGCCGGACAGCACTTCGATACCGGCATTGGCCAGGCGCAACAGGCCGCGACCAGCGACCTGCGGATTGGGGTCCTGCATCGCCGCGACCACCCTGCCAACGCCAGCGGCGACCAGCGCATCAGCGCAAGGAGGCGTACGCCCGTGATGGCTGCAGGGCTCCAGTGTGACGTAGGCCGTGGCACCGCGCGCCCGTTCGCCGGCCTGGCGCAAGGCGTGCACCTCGGCGTGTGGCTCACCGGCACGGGCATGCCAGCCCTCGCCAACGATCTCGCCATCACGCACGATGACGCAGCCGACACGCGGATTGGGATGAGTGGAGTAGAGGCCTTTGCGCGCCAGCTTGAGGGCACGCGCCATGAAGACGTGGTCGCGCTCGCTCATCGGCTTTTCGACGGTTCGCGGGCCAGGCGTTCGATTTCCTCGCGGAATTCGTTGAGGTCCTGAAAACGGCGGTAGACCGAGGCGAAACGGATATACGCCACCTCGTCGAGCTTGCTCAGCTCGGTCATCACCAGCTCGCCGAGCACCAGCGACTTCACCTCGCGCTCGCCGGTGGCACGCAGTTGCTGCTTGATGCGGGCGATGGCCTCTTCCAGGCGTTCGACGCTCACCGGACGCTTTTCCAGCGCACGCTGCATGCCAGCGCGCAGCTTCTCTTCATCGAAGGGCTGACGGCTGCCGTCCTGCTTGATCAGGCGCGGCATCACCAGTTCGGCGGTTTCGAAGGTGGTGAAACGTTCGCCGCAGGCCACGCATTCGCGGCGGCGGCGCACCTGATCGCCCTCGGCGACCAGACGGGAATCGATGACCTTGGTGTCGTTGGCGGCGCAGAAGGGACAATGCATGGCAGGCGCGGGCTAGTGGCGGCAAAGGCGTCATGGTAGCGCATAGAGGCAGCAAGACAAATTAAGCTATGGGGACGCACCTCCAAGAGCCGTACATGCCATGAACCGATACCTGCCCCTCCTGCCACTGGCCCTGAGCGGCCTGCTTGCCGCCTGCGCCAGCGAGCCCACGAACACTGCGCCGCCCATGCCAGCACCTGCACCGGCAGAACCCAGCACTGCGCCGACTCTGGGCCCTGGCCTGCGTGGCGAGTTGCTTGGCGTCGCGGCAGGCGCCGATGTCGACCTGGCACTGTTGGGCGTGGATATGCGCGGCAGGCCACGTGCCCTGCTCGGCCAGGTTCATCTGCGTGGCAACGGCGAAGCGCTGCCGTTCCATCTGCCGCTGGACACGCTGCTGGCGCCTCAGGATCTGCGCCTGGAACTGCGCGGCCGCGTCAGTCACGCCGGGCGCCTGGTGAAACGTCTGCCGGCGCGCAGCATCGCCGAACTGAGCGATCAGGACCTCGGCGCGCTGCATCTGGTGCCGGCGCCATGAGGCCACCCCAAGCGCTGCAGCAGGCACTCAGCGAACTGCTCGGCGATGCCCGCCTGGTGGCCGAAACCCTGCCGGGTACCGATATCGCCCTGTGGCTGATCGATGCCAGCAACATGGATCGCGCTTTCAACCCCGAGGAAACCCAGCGCATTCTCGAAGAGCCGCCCTACTGGTGCTTCTGCTGGGCCAGCGGCCTGGTGCTGGCGCGCTGGCTGGCCGAGCGCCCCGAATGGGTGCGTGGCAAACGCGTGCTGGATTTCGGCGCAGGTTCCGGTGTGGCCGCCATCGCCGCAGCCAAGGCCGGTGCCGCCGAAGTGGTAGCCTGCGACCTCGACCCCGTGGCGCTGGCCGCCTGCCGTGCCAATGCCGAACTCAATGGCGCGACGCTGAGCTACTCGGCAGATTTCTTCGCCGAAGCGGATCGCTACGACCTGATCCTGGTGGCCGACGTGCTTTACGATCGTGCCAACCTTCCACTGCTCGATCACTTTTTAAGCCGCGGGCGCCAGGCGCTGGTGGCCGATTCGCGGGTCAAGGACTTCCAGCATCCGCTCTACCAGCGCCTGACAGTGCTGGATGGCTGCACCTGGCCGGACCTGGCCGAGCCGGCGCAATTCCGCGAAGTCAGCCTGTATCATGCGCAACGACCGACGTAGCCCGGATGTAATCCGGGAAACAGGGTGCCGGCCATCCACGGATTGCATCCGGGCTACAGGCAATATCGGCGCCCCCTTGTTTCGCCAGCCACCCGCCCGCATTAATAAGCCATTGCCCTTCTTTTTCGAGACCGACCATGAGCGACTCCCCTTACATCTTCGACATCTCCGGCGCCGCCAGCTTCGAGCAACTGGTGATCGAGAACTCCTTCCACAAACCGGTGCTGGTGGACTTCTGGGCCGAGTGGTGCGCACCGTGCAAGGCGCTGATGCCGATGCTGGCGAAGATCACCGAGGAGTACGCCGGTGAATTGCTGCTGGCCAAGGTCAACTGCGATATCGAGCAGGACATCGTCATGCGCTTTGGCATCCGCAGCCTGCCCACCGTGGTGCTGTTCAAGAACGGTCAGCCGGTGGACGGCTTCGCAGGCGCGCAGCCGGAAGCGGCGATCCGCGAGATGCTCAAACCCCATGTCGCCGAACCAGCTCCCGCCGCTGCCGACCCGATGGAAGTCGCCCAGGCGCTGTTCGCCGAAGGACGTTTTGCCGAAACCGAAGCACTGCTCAAGCAGGTGCTCACGGAAGACAACGAGCATGCGGCCGCGCTGATCCTCTACGCGCGCTGCCTGGCCGAACGCGGCGAGTTGGGCGAAGCGGAAACCGTCCTCAACGCGGTCAAGGGCGACGAACACAAGCAGGCGCTGGCCGGCGCCAAGGCGCAACTGACCTTCCTGCGTCAGGCCGTCGACCTGCCTGACGCCGCCACACTGAAAAGCCGTCTGGCACAGAACGCCGAGGACGACGAAGCGGTGTATCAGTTGGCCGTGCAACAACTGGCGCGCCAACAGTACGAAGCGGCACTGGACGGCCTGCTCAAGCTGTTCGTGCGCAATCGCAGCTACAGCGACGGCTTGCCGCACAAGACCCTGCTGCAGGTGTTCGATCTGCTCGGCGGCGACCACCCGCTGGTCACCACCTACCGCCGCAAGCTGTATCAGGCGATCTACTGATCTTAGGTTTTTTCACGCAGGGTGCGCCACCGCAGGCCTCTCCAGGCCTGCCCGGTGCGCGCGGCGCACCCTACGGACCACTCGGACAAGACGTTGGCCTGCCATGGATGGCCTTTGTAGGGTGCGCCATGCGCACCGGAATCTCGCCAGTTCCAGCAGGTAATGCCTGATGCGCGCAGCGCACCCGACGAAGGGCCAGAGCGGGCCGCAACGCCCTACTCCGTCACCCAGTGATAGATCGGCGCATCCGCACCGGTTTCCATGCGGATCTGCTCGCAATGACGCAGACGCACCAGCAGGCGTTTGCCTGCAGCTTCGCCACCCGCCAGCGCAGCCAGCTGCGCCATCAGCCGTGGCCCTTCGACCTGCCCCGCATCGCGTACCAGCTGCAATGCGGTCTGCCATAGCGCATCACCCGCATCCGTCATGGGAGTCGCTGCCACCACATTGGCGGCCGGCGTAACCGCCACATGCTGCGCAAATTGCGCCCAATCCTCGGCATCCAGCTCCAGCGTCAGGTCCACCGGCCAGTCGCCAATGCGCCCACGTATTCGCACCATGTTCAGCCTCCAGTCATGATCTTGCATGCTCCCATGACAGCGGCAGACTGGCCAGTTCGCCACGAAAGTTGTTATAACGTAACAATCGAATCGTACCTACGCTGGAGACAACCATGCGCCACCTGCTGCTCGCCCTGCCCTTCGCCCTGCTGCCCCTGGTCGCCGCCCAGGCGCAAGAGCACGACCACGACCATGAACATTCCCACGACAGCCTGGGTGCTCACGAGCACGGCGTTGCCAGCCTCAATGCCGCGCTGGACGGCAACCTGCTGGAGCTGCAACTCGAAAGTCCGGCGATGAACCTGGTCGGCTTCGAACATGCAGCCAAGAGCGATGCCGACAAGGCCAAGGTCGCGGCAGCCAAACGTGAACTGGAGCAGCCCATCAGCCTGTTCGCCCTGACCAGCGGCGACTGTAAGGCCACTCAGGTCGAACTGGAAAGCCCACTGTTCGCCGACGCAGATCACGACCACGACCACGACCACGACCATCATGATCATGAGAGCGAACACAGCGATATCCACGCGCACTATCGCTTCGAATGCGCCAAGGCCAACGAATTGAAACAACTGGATCTGGCCGAGCTGTTCAAACGCTTCCCCGCCACCGAGAAGATTCAGGTACAACTGATCGGCCCGAACGGCCAGCAGGGCGTGGAGCTGACTCCAGCCCAGCCACGCCTGTCTTTCTGATGCCGTAGGGTGGATCGGGGCGCGTAGCTGACGCTCGTTTCACCCACTACGCCAGCGTTGTGGGAGGGCCAGGTGGCGACCTGCTTTAGCCGCGAAAAAGCTCGCTGCCAAAGCGCCTCCCGCAAAACCTGCTCAGGAGGTATGAATGCCATCCTCGAGCTCTGCTAACACAATCAGGCCACCATGCCCGGCTTTTCATGAACGACGATTCGAAGAAACCATGACCCAACCTCTGATCGAACTCGCCGATCTCGGCTTCGCCTGGCCCGGCCAGACGCAGTTGCTGGATATTCCCGATTTCACCCTGGCGCGTGGCGAGAGCCTGTTTCTCAAGGGCCCCAGCGGCAGCGGCAAGACCACCCTGCTCGGTCTGCTAGGCGGCGTGCAACGGGCACAAAACGGCCATATCCGCCTGCTCGGCCAGGACCTGGGCCAGCTTTCGGCCGGCGCCCGAGACCGTTTTCGCGTCGATCACACCGGCTACATCTTCCAGCAGTTCAACCTGCTGCCGTTTCTTTCCGTGCGCGAGAACGTCGAGCTGCCCTGCCGCTTCTCGCGACTGCGTGCCGAGCGCGCACGCCAGCGCCATGGCAGCATCGATGCGGCCGCCGCGGCGCTGCTCGACCACCTTGGCCTGCGCGCCGACCTGCTCGGCCGCCGCGCCGACGAGCTGTCCATCGGCCAGCAACAGCGCGTTGCCGCTGCCCGCGCGCTGATCGGCCAACCGGAGCTGGTGATCGCCGACGAACCGACCTCGGCACTGGACTTCGACGCACGCGAGGCCTTCTTGCAATTGCTCTTCGCCGAATGCCGCGCTGCCGGCGCCAGCCTGCTGTTCGTCAGCCACGACCAGAGCCTGGCCCCATTGTTCGACCGCAGCCTGTCGCTGGCCGAGCTCAACCGCGCCGCCAAGCCCGCCGAGGTCTGAGATGCACCTTCTGCGTATAGCCCTGGCCAGCCTGGCCAACCGCCGCTTCACCGCCCTGCTCACCGTGTTCGCCATCGCACTCTCGGTGTGTCTGCTGCTGGCCGTCGAACGCGTACGTACCGAAGCACGCGCCAGCTTCGCCAACACCATCAGCGGCACCGACCTGATCGTCGGCGCCCGCTCGGGCAGCGTGAACCTGCTGCTGTACTCGGTGTTTCGCATCGGCAACGCCACCAACAACATCCGCTGGGACAGCTTCGAACACTTCGCCAACCACCGTCAGGTGAAGTGGGCCATTCCCATCTCCCTCGGCGACTCGCACCGCGGCTACCGGGTGATGGGCACCAGCACCGCCTATTTCGAGCATTACCGCTACGCCCGCAGCCAGGCGCTGAAGCTGGCCCAGGGCCGTGAGTTTGCCGACGATCCCTTCGAAGTGGTGCTCGGCGCGGAGGTGGCGCAGGCGCTGGGCTACGGCCTCGGCGAAAAGATCGTCCTGGCTCATGGCGTCGCCACCATCAGCCTGGTCAAGCATGACGACAAGCCCTTCACTGTGGTCGGCATCCTCGAACGCACCGGCACACCGGTCGACCGCACGCTGCATATCTCCCTGGCCGGGATGGAGGCGCTGCATATCGACTGGCAGAACGGTATGCCGGCTCGTGGCGCCGCGCAGATCAGCGCCGATCAAGCCCGCACCATGGACCTGCAACCCAAGCAGATCACCGCGCTCATGCTCGGCCTCAACAGCAAGATCGCCACCTTCAGCCTGCAGCGAGAGATCAATGAATTCCGCGGCGAGCCACTGCTGGCCATCCTGCCGGGTGTCGCGCTGCAAGAACTGTGGAGTCTGATGGGGACCGCCGAAAAGGCCCTGTTCGTGGTCTCGCTATTCGTCGTGTTGACTGGTCTGATCGGCATGCTCACGGCGATTCTCACCAGCCTCAACGAGCGTCGCCGAGAGATGGCCATCCTGCGCTCGGTGGGTGCCCGTCCCTGGCATATCGCCAGTCTGTTGGTACTGGAGGCCTTCACTCTGGCGCTGGCCGGCGTGGCCTTCGGTGTCGCGCTGCTCTATCTGGGCATAGCCAGCAGCCAGGGTTTCGTGCAGGCCAATTACGGCCTGTACCTGGCACTCAATACGCCGTCGAGTTACGAATGGAAACTGCTGGGTGGCATTCTCGCCGCCGCCGTGGCGATGGGCAGCGTACCGGCCTGGCGGGCCTATCGGCAGTCGTTGGCCGATGGCCTGTCGATCAGGCTCTGAGAGCCTGTTCGCGATCTGCTGCGCGTCGGCGCTACTGCGTTAAAAACAAGCTGGATTGCCAGCCCAGTCGAAAGCCGCTTGTGGCTAACGCACTTCAGTGCGGCCCCGAAGGGGCGAGCGGAGTGAGTAATGCTCATGTACAAAAGTACAGTCGCCCGCGACCCCGGCCGTTCCTCCCTTGTTTTTGCCTTGTATCGCTCTAGCTCGCAAGATCGTGAACAAGGCTCTGAGGGAAAGTTGAGAGCGCCTGTCGTACACTGCGCAGGCGCTCTTACTACGAGGTTCCTCATGTCCCGCCCCCTGCTCGCCACCCTGCTGCTGACCCTGGCACTGCCGCTGGCCGCCGCTGATGTGCGCGAACTCACCTGGTCCGAGCTGATTCCGCCGGATGCTCCGCCGCAGGTCATCGACCCCGCGCCGATCCACGACCTCTCGCAACTGGCCGACGCGCTGGCCGAATCCGGTCCGGCCGCTATGCAGCAATCGCCAGCCGCCCCGGTGGTCAAGGAACTCAATGGTCAGCAGGTGAAGCTGCCCGGCTATATCGTGCCGCTGGACGTGACTGACGAAGGCCGGGTAGTGGAGTTTTTGCTGGTACCCTACTTCGGCGCCTGCATCCACGTGCCGCCACCGCCCTCGAACCAGATCGTGCATGTCACCAGCGAGCTCGGCGTGCTGCTCGACGCGCTGTACCAGCCGTTCTGGGTGGAAGGCCCGCTGAAGACCGAGCACGTCAGCAGCGAGCTGGCCGAGGTCGGTTACCAGATGGAAGCGGACAAGATCTACGCCTATGAGCTGCCCGATAGCTGATACCTGCCGGGGCATTCGTAGGTGCCTGTAGGAGCGGCTTCAGCCGCGAAAATGATTCGCGGATAAATCGGAACGCCGCCCGCCGCTCCTACAGATACGCCACCCAAGAAAAAGCCAGACCCTGGGGCCTGGCTTTTTACTTGGTGCGCGCCGCGCACCCTACGGGCGGCGGCCACCCGCGTAGGGTGAGCCGCGCGCACCGACGAACGACTCAACTGCGACTGGCGACCCGGTTCTCCCGCTCGAAACGCAGCTCACTTTCCGCCCACTGCCGCCACGAACGCACCTTGGCGCGCTCGGCGCCGCCGCGTTCGGCACGCGCCAGCGCGTCCAGCCCGGCCTGCCAGCGCGACTGCTCCAGCTCCAGTTGAGCGACGTACAGCCAGTGCTTGCCGTTACCGCTTCGCTCGGCCAACGGCCGCAGCACGCGCACTGCAGCGGAGCGATCACGCGCCTGCCACCAGAACAGACCCAGGCGCTCCTGGCGCGCAGCGGTGTTGGCCAGCAGGCCGCTGTCGAGCATCCCGGCGAGCAGCTTGGCGCCCTGCCAGGGCTGATCCGCAGCACCGGCGAGCAACACCAGATTGTCCAGCTCCGACTCGCTGAAGCGCAGGCCTTTGCTGTGCGCCGCACGCAAGGTCGCCAGCGCCTTGTCGTTGCTGCCAGCCATCTGCTGCAGACCGGCCAGTTGGCGCCAGCCCTTGGCATCATTCGGCTGGCGCACCAGCAGTTGACGTTGCCAGCGCTCAGCCTGGGCGTAGCGTTTCAGATCGGCGTTGGCCCCCACCAGAAACTGCAGCCAGATGTCCGCCGCATTGGGATTGGCCTGCACGTAGCGCTCGGCCAGCGGCAACGCCTTGGCCGGCTGGTTCATGCCCTGGTAGGCCTGCACCAGCATCTGCAACACCTCCTCGGAGGCGCTGGCCTGATTCGGCGCCAGCAACTCGACGACCTTGGCGTAGCGGCGCTCGCCCAGGTTGAGCTTGGCCAGATTGAGGCGCTCGCCAGCCAGCATCTCGGCGTCCAGCTTGCCGCTGCGCACGGCCTTGTCCAGCCAGTCGATGGCCTGGCCGTTGTTGCCGGCGGACCAGGCCACATAGGCCTTGCTGCGCCAGACCAGCGCTTCTTCGAAACTGCCACTCTTGGCCTGGACGCCATCGAGCGCACGCCTTGCGGCGGCATGATCACCCTTCTGCTGCGCGGCCTGCGCCGTGTTCAGTGCCTTGAACACGGCCGGGTCGACGGTCTGCTGGGCCATGCCAGGCACGGCCGCAGCACTGAGCATCACGAGCAACAACCAACGGTACATGGTCAGCTCCTTTCCAGACGGAAGTAGAGAGTTTTAACCGCTTCGCGGTCCACCGCCAGGCCACCCTCGGTACGCGGCGCGAAGCGCCAGCGAGATGCGGCGCGGCGCGCTTCGCGCTCGAAAACGTTACGCGGGTTGGCCTCCAGCACGCGGATGTTCTCCACGCTGCCGGAGCGATTGATGGTGAAAGCCAGTTTGACGAAACCTTCGATGCCACGCTGCAGCGCATAACGCGGGTATTCCGGGCGCACGTCGTTGAGCGGCATGACTTCGCTCTCCATGCCGCCCATCTGCCCGCCGGATTCGGCGGCCTCGCTCGGCGGCGTCGGAGCCGGAGCACCCGGCGCAAGGCCGGACAGACTCGGTGCCGGCGCGCTGTTGACGGCAATACCGCTGGCCAGGCTGGGCAGCTGGATATCCAGCGCCGGCAGGTTGGCATTCGGCGTGGCCGTTTGCGGCGTCGGCGGCGTGGGTGGCTGCGGCGTTTGCGGCTGCGGCGGCTGCGGTGCCTGCTGACGGGTACGGCTGGCCGTCTCGCTGGCGTTACCATCCATGCGCACGAAGTTGGCCACGCTGACCGGGTCCTGGCTCACCTTGGCGCTCGGTGGCGCGACCATGTACAGCATCAGGGCGAAGAGCCCCAAGGCCATCAGGCAGGCACCGAGGAAAGACAGCGGCAGGCGCATCAGTTGACTCCGCTACCGGCAGCCAGGGCGACATCCTGCACGCCGGCCAGACGCGCCTGATCCATCACCTGGACGACCAGGCCGGTACGCGCATCCTGATCGGCCTGCACCACCACGGCGCCTTCCGGCTGATCGACGCGCATGCGCTCGACATGCGCCCGCACGCTGCGGATGTCCACTGGCTGCTTGTCCATCCAGATCTGCCCGTCGGCGGTGACGGCGATAAGGATGTTGCCCTTGTCCTGCGGGCTGGCGGTTTCCGCCTGCGGGCGCTGCACCTCGACCCCTGACTCACGAATGAAGGAGCTGGTGACGATGAAGAAGATCAGCATGATGAAGACCACGTCGAGCATCGGCGTGAGGTCGATACCGGTGTCTTCGTCCTGCTGGTGGTGACGACGCATTCTCATGTTGGGCGATCTCAGTCGTGACGCAGCTGGTCGGCCAGCCGCTCGATGGCCTGGCTGGCTTCGCGTTCGAGACGCGCCAGGCTGAACAATCCAGGAATGGCCAGAACCATGCCGGCCATGGTCGGCAGGGTCGCCTGCCACACGCCTGCGGCCATGCCGCGTGGGTTACCGGTGCCGTTGAGGGCGAGCACGTCGAACACGGCGATCATGCCCAGCACGGTGCCGAGCAGGCCCAGTAGCGGATACAGCGCCACCAGGGTCTTGCCCAGGCGCAGCGGCGCCGCCAGTTGCTGCCGCGCCTGCGCCAGCCAGGCCAGGCGCACGGCGCGCTGCCAGTTGCCGTTGTCATCGGCCAGCACCTGTTGCCAGGCCTCGCGGCGCTCCTGCACCCAGCGCGGGAAAATCCTGCGCATGTACCAGAAGCGCTCGAACACCAGGGTCCAGAACACCACGCAGAGCACTGCCAGCGCCCACATCACCACGCCGCCGGCCCCCATGAAGTCGAGCAGTGCATGGGCACTGTCGACTGCACGCAGCCAGAAGGCGAACAGATCAGTCACGGCGCGGCGCTCCTGACAGGTGCAGGGCAATCAGACCGGCGCTCTGCTGCTCCAGAATCTGGATCAGGCCCTTGCTGCGACTGGCCAGCAAGCTGTGCAGGAACAGCAGCGGGATGGCCACCACCAGACCCAGCACGGTGGTCACCAGCGCCTGGGAAATACCGTCAGCCATCAGGCGTGAATCGCCGCCACCACTCTGGGTGATGGCCTGGAAGGTCACGATCATGCCGGTCACGGTGCCCAGCAGGCCGAGCAGCGGTGCCACGGCAGCGAGCAGCTTGAGCAGGCCCTGGCCTTTCTCCAGCGGCGGCGTCTCCTGCAGGATCGCTTCGTCCAGCTTCAGCTCCAGGGTCTCCAGATCGGCCAGCTGCGGCTTGTTACCCAGCACGCCGATCACGCGACCCAGCGGGTTGTCATGCCGTGGTGCGCTGAGGTCATGCATCTGCGCCTTGACGCCACTGCCAACGCGGCCCAGATAGACCATGCGCCAGACAGCCAGAAGCAGGCCGAAAGCACCGAGCACGACGATCACCCAGCCGACCAGACCGCCCTGCTGCAGGCGATCCCACAGGGTCGGCTGTTGTTGCAGTTGCGCCAGCAGACTGCCACGGCTCGGGTCGATGGGCAGCGTGGCGAGTGCGTCGGTGCTGCTCAGGTAGTCCTCGACCTGGCCCAGACCAGAGGGCTGACGCGGCGGCGCCACCAGTTGCCCGGCATCGGCGTCGTAGCGCAGGAAGGCATCTTCGCCATATACGGCGAACGCGCCGACACGCAGCACCTGCTGCTCCTGACGCGAACCATCGGCATTCACCACCGGCAACTGCAGGCGTTCGATACGGCCGCTGGCGGCCAGGTCTTCGAGCAGCAGCATCCAATAGCCGTCGAGGTCTTCGGCGGACGGCAGCGAGCGGCTTTCAGCCAATGCCTTGAGGCGCTTCAGACGCTCCGGATACTGGGCATTGAGCAGGCTGTCCTGCCATTGCCCGGCGACATCACCGGCACTCTGGCGTACCACACCGAACAGCTCACCGAGGTGACCGATACGCTGTGCCAGCAGCTTTTCCTGCTCGGCCAGCTCGGCCTCCTGACGATCGAACTCGGCTTTCAGGCGCTCGCTTTCGGCTTTCTGGGTATTCAGCGCAGAGCGGGCAGCGGCCAGCAGTTGCGCTTGCTCACTGCGCTTGGCGAGAAACGCCTGCTCGCGCTCCTGCATGGCGCTGACTTCGGCAGCGCGCTCGCTGCGAATGCGCTGCAGCAGTTGATCGGGGTTGAGGGTTTCGGCCACTGCGGCCAGTGCCGGCAACAGGCTGAGCGCCAGTACGGCTACAACACGACGACTCATTGTGCGGCCTCCTCGGCCAGGGTCTTGATCGGCAGGGACAGCACGGCGGGCGCCTGCTGCTGACGGGCAATGGCGATGGCCTGGGTCAGCGGACGACGCGCGCTGCCGTCGAGCACTTCCCAGGCCTTGGTCTGCGGGTTCCACCAGCCGCTCTCGTGGGCATCGAGGGTCTGGTAATAGAGCATGCTGCGGCCCAGACGCAGGAACTCGACGCTACGCGAGCCGCCATCGGCCTGGGTCAGCTCGCCACGCCAGGCTTCCAGGGTACGACCGTAGTCGCTTTCGATCTGGTAGGCCTCGAGGATTCGGCGATATTTGTCGGCCAGGCTGACATCGGCGCGCGGCAACAAATCCTGCAACTGAGCCAGACGATCCTCGCGTTCTTCAGGCAGGAACGGCAGATCTGCGGCAATGAACTCGCCCAGTACCTCGACCATCTTGACCATCTGCGGGCTCACCGCTTCCTGGGTACGTTCGATGCCATCGAGCTGCTTCTGGTAACTGGCCAACTCCTGACGCTGGGCTTCGACCAGGTCACGAAGTTGACTGTTATAACCTTTCAAAGCCTCAGCCTGCTGCAGGGCATTTCGGTACTCATTGAGCATCTCGCGGCTGGCGTCATCCAGCTGTTCGACACGGCCCTGAGAGGCTTTCGCCTCGGCGGCCAGGCGCTGGCTTTCGTCAAGCGCAGCATCCAGCGGCGCGGCAAGCAGCGAGCCGCTGCTGAGCATCAGCGCCACGGCCAGGGAACGGAGGGGGAAGCGATTCATGCGCAGAGGGTCCTCGACAGACAGGCTTGCTTCAAAAAGAGAAACATTATCATCTACAGACGCATTCGAAGCAATGGACAAAACACCGCAGCAGAGCTCGCCGATCTATTGAGCCAGGTCAAAAAGTTGATTGTTGCTTGGCTTAGCATTGATTTCAGCCAAAGACACAACCGACTCGAACTGGAGCTCGCTATGTACAAATCACTGTTCACTGCCTCACTGCTGGCCCTGGCCATCGCCGCCCCTGTCGCACAAGCCCATCAGGCTGGCGATATCCTCATCCGTGCCGGCGCCATCACTGTCAATCCGGAGGCCGACTCGTCCAGCGTCAAGGTCGATCGTGGCGGTCTCGCCGGCACCGACCTGGGCGGCAAGGCAACCCTGAACAGTGATACTCAGCTGGGTCTGAACTTCGCCTACATGCTCACCGACAATCTGGGCATCGAGTTGCTGGCGGCAACGCCGTTCGAACACGATGTGAAGATCAAAGGCACCGTCCTCGATGCAGCCAATGGCAAGCTGGGCTCGCTCAAGCACCTGCCACCGACCCTGAGCCTGGTGTACTACCCGCTGGACGCCAAGTCGGCCTTCCAGCCCTATGTTGGCGCCGGTATCAACTACACCTGGATCTTCGACGAGCACGTCGGCAGCGCTGCCAGCGCCAATGGCTTCAACAACTTCCGCGCCAAGAACTCCTGGGGTCTCGCCTGGCAGGTAGGCGCCGACTACATGCTGACCGACAGCCTGATGATCAACGCACAGGTGCGCTATATCGATATCGACACCACCGCTTACGTCGACAACACTGCGCTTGGCGTACGGGCCAAGGTCGACGTGGACGTCGACCCCCTCATCTACATGGTCGGCCTGGGCTACAAGTTCTGACAGCCCTCGCAGAAATGAAGAAGCCGGCAGATGCCGGCTTTTTCATTTCCCCGATGCGCAGCCCGAGCTACCTTTGGTGCGCACGGCGCACCCTACGGTGCGTGCTCCGGATAGCACGCCGATAGCCCGGCTATGCGTAGGGTGCGCCGATGAAGGCGCATTTTTCGCCGCGCACAGCGCATGCGGAACGGCCCAGCCACGGGATCTAACCGTCGCGGCGCCTCACGTTTCCGGCAGCTTACAGCCCGAGCAGTTGGCGCAATCCTTCACGCAGCGGCGTCTGCTCTGGCATGCGGTAGTGAGCCTGCAAGCGCGCATTGTCAGCACGCGAATGACGGATATCGCCAGCGCGTGCCGGTAAGTGCGTCACCGGCGGCAAACCGCCGCAAAGCACGCCGATCTCAGCCAGCAATTGATTGAGGCTTACCGCCTGGCTCCACCCCACATTGAGCGGATCACTCACCACCTGCTCGCTGAGCAAGCCCTGCATCAACAGCACGACCAGATCACCGACATAAAAGAAATCGCGAGTCTGCTCACCATCACCGAAGACGCTGATCGGCAGCCCCTGCTGCGCGCGCTGGGTGAAGATGCTGATCACCCCGGAGTACGGCGATGATGGATCCTGGCGCGGCCCGAAGATATTGAAGAAACGAAACACCGCCGGCTCCAGAGCATGCTGGCGGCGGTAGAAATCCAGGTAGTGCTCGCCGGCCAGCTTGTCGGCCGCATAGGGCGTCAGCGGCGCCTTGGCGGTCGCTTCGTCGATGGCCACGCCCTCGCCGTTGTTGCCATAGATGGCCGCGCTGGAGGCATAGACCACGCGTCGCACGCCATGCTGGCGCATGGCCTCGCAGACATTCAGGGTGCCGATGAAATTGCTCTGGTGCGTGGACACCGGATCATCCACCGAAGCCTGCACCGACGCTACCGCTGCCAGATGCGCCACACCTGCGCAACCAGCGACCGCCTGCGCGACCACCTCGGCATCGGCGACGTCGCCCTCGATGAAGCGCAAACGCGGGTTGTCCAGCGGCAGGTTGCTGCGCTTGCCCATGGACAGATTGTCCAGCACGCGCACTCCGTGCCCAGCGGCCAGCAAGGCGTCGACCAGGTTTGAACCGATAAAGCCCGCACCACCCGTTACGAGAAATTCAGCCATGGCGATAGTAACGATCCAGTAAGCTCGGCAGAGCAGAGCGCCAAGCGCGCGGCTTGATGCCGAAGGTGTGAAGAATCTTCTTGCAGGCCAGCACGGCGTGCTGCGGCTCATCGACTGCATCCGGACGAGCGGCGTGCGCTTGCGGCGCGACATCCTCGACCAGATTGCTGCGATAGTGACGCGCCTCACTCAGTACCGCCTGCCCCAGGCTCAGCGACGTACTCGCTTCATGGCCTCCGTAGTGATAGGTGCCCCACAGGGGCGACTCGCAATCGAGCTGCTTGAGCACCGCCAGAATCACCCGCGCAGCATCGTCCACCGGCGTCGGGTTACCGCGCCGGTCATCGGCGAGATAGAGGGCATCGTCGCGCTCGGCGCGCAGCAGAAAGCGCCCCAGTAGTCCCTCACGACTGTCATCGAGCAGCCAGCCAAAGCGCAGCAGCACATGACGCGGACAGATCGCTCGCACGCTTTGCTCCAGACGCCATAACGCCTGGCCACGCAGCCCGAGGGGGATCGGCTCTTCCTTTTCACTGTAAGCAGTAACTCGCGAACCATCGAAGACCCGATAGCTGGACGGCTGCAGTAACACGATGGAATGGTGCTGGCACAGCTCTGCCAGTCGCTCCACCGCGCGCTCCTGCGTATGCAGGCGCGACTCGACCACCGACTCGGCCTGGAACCAGTCGAAGTAGTAGGCCAGGTTGATCAGTGCATCCGGGCGGGTCTCGTCGAGCAGCTCGGTCAGACTGGCGGCGTCCCAACCGTCTTCCGGCGGGCGTGGCGCGAGGAAGCCGATATCTTCCTCGGCGCCAAGACGGATCAGCGCTTGCCCCAGGGCGCTACCGCCGCCCAGCAGCATCAGGCGCATTCGCATGGTGGCTCGGGTGACTCCAGAATTGTTCTGCCAGCCGGTGTGGCGGCGATGATGGCCGATATTCTGCTGGTTTTACCCGGTGTCGTCACCCTGCAATCACGCGCTGCAGTGGATCGGTAGCAAGTTCTCCGGCCTGATCGAAGGCTTGCTGCGCCCGGGCGATCTCGGCGACATTGCGCTCCACCCAGTGGTCGATGGCGCGAATCGGCTCGCTGAGCGAATGCCCCAGCGGCGTCAACGAGTACTCCACGCGAGGTGGCACCTCGGCGTAGGCCTGGCGTGCGACTAGACCAAAGCGCTCCAGGCGGCGAATCGTCTGAATCAGCATCTTCTCCGAGATGCCCTCGACACGCCGACGCAACTCGGCGGTACGCAAGGTGCCGCCATGCGCCAGCGCGTGGATCAGCAGCAGCGACCACTTGTCAGCGATCACTGCGAGCACATGGCGCGCTGGGCAAACGCCACTGAATACATTGCCGAGGCGGACGTCATCGGGCATCGCAGTGACTCCAATACTTACCAGTAGGTGGGTACTTGCTCAAAAGAAAGCAAAGAGTAAGCTCTTTCGCGCCCACCCTCCACCCATGAACACAAGGAATCTCGCATGAAGCTTTACTACAAAGCCGGCGCCTGCTCACTCTCGCCACACATCGCCCTGCGCGAAGCCGGTATCGAATTCGAGATGGAAGCGGTTGACCTTCAAACCAAGCGCACCGAGTCGGGCGCCGATTTCACCCAGATCAACGCCAAGGGTTATATCCCCGCCCTGGTACTGGACAACGGCAAGGTACTGACCGAAGGAGCGGCTATCGCGCAGTACATCGCCGACCTCAAGCCTGAAAGCGGCCTGGCGCCAGCCAATGGCAGCGAAGCGCGCTACCAGTTGCAGAGCTGGCTGAGCTTCATCTCCACAGAACTGCACAAACCGATGGGCAGCCTATTCAATCCGACCCAGAGCGAAGACTGGAAAGCGGCGGCGCAGGCCCTGCTGAGCAAGCGCCTCGACTGGCTGGTCGGCGAACTCGGCGAGAGCGAGTTTCTGCTCGGTGATCGCTTCACCGTGGCCGACGGCTACCTGTTCACCGTTCTGGGCTGGGCAGGCCCGGTCGGTTTCTCCCTCGACCCGTGGCCGAGCCTGCAGGCATACCGCTCGCGTATTGGCACCCGCCCGAAGGTGATCGAAGCCCTGAAGGCCGAAGGCCTGATTTGACACCAAAAAGAAAACCCCGAGTCTGGCTCGGGGTTTTCGTATCAGCTCGGTATCACGCGTCAGAACGGGATATCGTCATCAAAGCTGTCGTAGTCAGGCGCTGGCTGAGCCTGCTGCGGCGCAGGACGCTCCTGACGCGGGGCCTGCTGCGGCTCGCGCTGCGGGGCCGGACGCGATTGACGCGGAGCGCCGCCTTCATCACCGCTCGGACGACCGCCCAGCAGCTGCATGGTGCCCTGCATGTCGACGATGATCTCGGTGGTGTAGCGCTTGATGCCGTCCTTTTCCCACTCGCGGGTCTGCAGCTTGCCTTCGATGTACACCTGCGAACCCTTGCGCAGGTACTCGCCGGCGATCTCGGCGACCTTGCCGAACAGGGCGACGCGGTGCCATTCGGTCTTCTCGACCTTCTGCCCGGTCTGCTTGTCGGTCCACTGCTCGCTGGTGGCCAGGCTCAGGTTGGTGACCGCGTTGCCGCTGGGCAGGTAGCGTGTTTCCGGGTCCTGGCCGCAGGTACCGACCAGAATGACTTTGTTAACCCCACGGGCCATAACGTTCTCCTAGACTCGGCACGCCGCTGGTGCCGATATGATCAGGCTTTCCAGCGTCGCGCGATCCACTTGTTGGGTATCGACTTTGATATAGATGGCCGCTTCGTCGACCACCACCACGGCGTCCGCCACTCCCGGCGTTGCCTTGAGGCGTTCGACCAGTCCGACATCGGCCAGTGCCGCGGCATCGAGCGGCAGGCGCAAACTGGTCACGTACGGCGGTTCGCGCATAGTAACAGCAATAGCCAGCCAAATTGCACAGAGCGCGGCGCAGCCGATGAACACACTGCTCAGGCCTATGTGCTGGTAAAGCCAGCCGCCGAGAATGCCGCCCAGGGCTGCGCCGAGGAACTGGCTGGTGGAATAGACGCCCATCGCAGTGCCCTTGCCGCCTGCCGGCGCCACCTTGCTGACCAGCGACGGCAGCGAGGCTTCGAGCAGGTTGAAGGCGGTGAAGAACACCACGATACCCAGTACCAGCGCCCGCAGGCTGCTGCCGAAGAAGGCGAAGTAGAGCTCGCAAGCCAACAACACGCTGACGGCACCGAGCAGCACGCGCTTCATCTGGCGCTTTTTCTCGCCATAGATGATGAACGGCACCATGCCGAAGAAACCGATCAACAGCGCGGTGAGATACACCCACCAGTGCTCTTCCTTGACCAACCCGCCCTGCTCCACCAGCGCCAGCGGCAAGGCGACGAAACTGGCCATGAGCACCGCATGCAGAGCCAGGATGGCGAAGTCCAGACGCAGCAGGTCGGTGTGCCT
This sequence comes from Pseudomonas sp. EggHat1, assembly GCF_014892995.1. NCBI lineage: Bacteria > Pseudomonadati > Pseudomonadota > Gammaproteobacteria > Pseudomonadales > Pseudomonadaceae > Pseudomonas > Pseudomonas sp. EggHat1. The sequence continues at coordinate 22,484 of NZ_JACKQK010000002.1, read as the reverse complement.
GAGGGTCGGCCACAGCGCCTGCGCCGCCACGCCTGATTCACGATGCTGCAGCGGGCCAGCGTCTTTCGGCACGATGCCGGCGACGATCAGAATGCCGAGCAACGCCATCGCCGCCGTCGCCCAGAACAGACCGGACAGGCCGAAGGCGCGAGTCAGTAGCGGACCAACGACCATGGCCACGGCGAACGACAGGCCAATGCTCATGCCGATCATGGCCATGGCCTTGGTCCGGTGCTGCTCACGGGTCAGATCCGACAACAGCGCCATTACCGCTGCAGAAATCGCACCGGCGCCCTGCAGCACACGCCCGGCGATCACGCCCCAGATCGAATCGGCATTGGCCGCCAGCACGCTGCCTGCAGCAAAAATCAGCAAGCCGGCGTAGATCACCGGACGTCGGCCAATACGGTCACTGAGCATGCCGAAGGGAATCTGCAGCACAGCCTGGGTCAGGCCATAGGCACCGATGGCCAGGCCAATCAGCGCAGGCGTGCTGCCCGCCAGATCCATGCCGTAGGTGGCCAGCACCGGCAGCACCATGAACATACCCAGCATACGAAACGCGAACACCATAGCCAGGCCGCCGGCCGCGCGGGTCTCGCTACTACTCATGCGCTCGCTGTGCGGATCGTGCATCGAATAAACCCTGAGGAAATCAGCCGGCGATTCTAGCAGCCGTCGTCGTTTCGGCACAGGCGCACACTTTGCCGCAGGGTAGCGCCAGGCCCTATACTCGACCGTTTTCCGCCCGCCCAGCGAGGCCCGTTGTAAGTGGACAAGATTCTGATCCGTGGGGCACGCACCCACAATCTCAAGAACATCGACCTGACCCTGCCGCGCGACAAACTGATCGTGATCACCGGTCTGTCCGGCTCCGGCAAGTCCTCTCTGGCTTTCGATACCCTTTACGCGGAAGGCCAGCGCCGTTACGTCGAGTCGCTGTCGGCTTATGCCCGGCAGTTTCTGTCGATGATGGAAAAGCCCGATGTCGACACCATCGAAGGCCTGTCACCGGCGATTTCCATCGAACAGAAATCCACCTCGCACAACCCGCGCTCGACCGTCGGTACCATCACCGAAATCTACGACTACCTGCGCCTGCTCTATGCCCGCGCCGGCATTCCGCGCTGCCCGGATCACGATGTGCCACTCGAAGCGCAGACCGTCAGCCAGATGGTCGACCAGGTGCTGACCCTGCCGGAAGGCCGCAAGCTGATGCTGCTGGCGCCGGTGATCCGCGAGCGCAAGGGCGAACACCTGTCGGTATTCGAGGAGCTGCGCGCCCAGGGTTTCGTCCGCGCACGGGTCAACGGCAAGCTGTTCGAACTGGACGAGCTGCCCAAGCTGGACAAGCAGAAGAAGCACTCCATCGACGTGGTGGTGGACCGTTTCAAGGTCCGTGAAGACCTGCAGCAGCGCCTGGCTGAGTCCTTCGAAACCGCGCTCGGCCTGGCCGACGGTATCGCCCTGATCGCCCCCATGGATGATGAGCCGGGCGAAGAGATCATCTTCTCCGCGCGCTTCGCCTGCCCGCATTGCGGCCATTCGATCAGCGAGCTGGAACCCAAGCTGTTCTCCTTCAACAACCCGGCCGGCGCCTGTCCGACCTGCGATGGCCTGGGCGTGAAGCAGTTCTTCGACGTCAAGCGCCTGGTCAATGGCGAACTGACCCTGGCCGAGGGCGCCATACGCGGCTGGGATCGGCGCAATGTCTACTACTTCCAGATGCTCGGTTCGCTGGCCGCGCACTACGGCTTCAGCCTGGAAGAGCCCTTCGACGAGCTGGCCGCCGAACACCAGAAAGTCATTCTGTTCGGCAGCGGTGCGCAGAGCGTCGATTTCAAGTACCTCAACGACCGCGGCGATATCGTCAAACGCTCGCACCCTTTCGAGGGCATCATCCCCAATCTCGAACGGCGCTACCGCGAGACCGAGTCGGCCAGCGTGCGCGAGGAGCTGGCCAAGTTCCTCAGCACCCAGCCCTGCCCCGATTGCCGTGGCACGCGCCTGCGCCGCGAGGCGCGACATGTGTGGGTCGGCGAGAAGACCCTGCCGGCAGTGACCGGCCTGCCGGTCGGCGACGCCTGCGATTACGTCGCCAACCTGCACCTGACCGGCCGTCGCGGCGAGATCGCCGAGAAGATCCTCAAGGAAATCCGCGAACGCCTGCAGTTCCTGGTCAATGTCGGCCTCGACTACCTGACCCTGGATCGCAGCGCCGACACCCTGTCCGGCGGCGAAGCGCAGCGTATCCGCCTGGCCAGCCAGATCGGTGCTGGCCTGGTGGGCGTGATGTACATCCTCGACGAGCCGTCCATCGGTCTGCACCAGCGTGACAACGAACGCCTGCTGGGCACCCTCAACCATCTACGCAACCTGGGCAATACGGTGATCGTGGTCGAACACGACGAAGACGCCATCCGCATGGCCGATTACGTGGTCGATATCGGCCCGGGCGCTGGCGTACACGGCGGACGTATCGTGGCCGAAGGCACGCCGGACGAGGTGATGAATCACCCCGACTCGCTGACCGGCAAATACCTGTCCGGCCGCGAGAAGATCCGCTATCCAGCGCAGCGCACCCCGCGCGACAAGAAGAAACTGCTCAAGCTCAAGGGCGCACGGGGCAACAACCTGCGCAATGTCGATCTTGAGATTCCGGTGGGTCTGCTTACTTGCGTCACCGGCGTGTCCGGCTCGGGCAAGTCGACGCTGATCAACAACACCCTGTTCCCGCTGACCGCCACGGCCCTGAACGGCGCAACCACCCTGGAAGCAGCGCCGCACGATTCCTTCGACGGCCTGCAGCATCTGGACAAGGTGGTCGACATCGACCAGAGCCCGATCGGCCGCACGCCGCGTTCCAACCCCGCCACCTATACCGGCCTGTTCACACCGATTCGCGAGCTGTTCGCTGGCGTGCCGGAATCACGCTCGCGCGGCTATGGCCCGGGCCGTTTTTCCTTCAACGTCAAGGGCGGGCGCTGCGAAGCGTGCCAAGGCGACGGCGTGATCAAGGTGGAGATGCACTTTCTGCCGGACATCTACGTGCCGTGCGACGTGTGCAAGGGCAAGCGCTATAACCGCGAAACTCTGGAAGTGAAGTACAAGGGCAAGAGCATCACCGAAGTGCTGGACATGACCATCGAGGAGGCCCGTACCTTCTTCGACGCTGTACCAGCCATCGCCCGCAAGCTGCAGACGCTGATGGACGTCGGCCTGTCCTATATCAAGCTGGGCCAGAGCGCGACCACCCTGTCCGGCGGCGAGGCGCAGCGGGTCAAGCTGAGTCGCGAGCTGAGCAAGCGCGATACCGGCAAGACCCTGTACATCCTCGACGAACCGACCACCGGTCTGCACTTCGCGGACATCCAGCAACTGCTGGACGTGCTGCACCGCCTGCGTGACCACGGCAACACCGTGGTGGTGATCGAGCACAACCTGGATGTGATCAAGACCGCCGATTGGCTGGTGGACCTCGGCCCGGAAGGCGGCTCCAAGGGCGGCATGATCATCGCCACCGGTACACCGGAAGACGTGGCCGACAACCCGGCATCGCATACCGGGCACTTCCTCAAGCCACTGCTGGAACGCGACCGCGCCTGACACGAAAGAGCCCCGCACATGCGGGGCTCTTTCGTGATGGACAACCCACCGTAGGGTGCGCCGCGCGCACCTCAACCTAAGTATCGGTGCGCACGGCGCACCCTACATTACATCTGGCTCTGCAGGTACTTCTCCAGCCCCAGTTTGTCGATCAGTTGCAGCTGAATCTCCAGCCAGTAGGCGTGGTCTTCCTCGGTATCCTTGAGCTGGACCAGGAGGATGTCGCGGGTCTGATAATCCTGGTGTTTCTCGCACAGCTCGATGCCCTTGCTCAGGGCTGCGCGTACTTCGTATTCCAGGGCCAGATCCAGCTTCAGCGCTTCGGGCACGGTCTGCCCGTACTTGAAGGGGTTGGGTGCCATGTCCGGCACGCCCTCAAGAAAGATGATGCGCTTGAGCAGGGCATCGGCGTGCTGGGTTTCCTCTTCCATCTCGTGGTTGATGCGCTCGTAGAGTTTGCTGAAGCCCCAATCCTCATACAGCCGCGAATGGATGAAGTACTGGTCGCGCGCGGCCAACTCGCCCTTGAGCAGATGCTTGAGATAGTCGATGACTTCGGTATGGCCTTTCATGCCGGCAATCCTTGTTGCGTTCGTGAGCAGAGGGCAATGCTCCGCCTGAGGCCCGGTTCGGTCAAGCAAAAGCACAACGCCTCCACGAGGGAGGCGTTGCGGTTTACTGACGCACCACCGGTGCGCCACTCAGGCTCAGGCCAGATCGAAACGATCCAGGTTCATCACCTTGGTCCAGGCGGCAACGAAGTCCTTGACCAGCTTCTCCTTGCCGTCGGCACTGGCATAGACCTCGGCGTAGGCGCGCAGCACCGAGTTGGAGCCGAACACCAGGTCGTTGCGGGTGGCGGTGTACTTCACCTGGCCATCCTTGCGTGTACGCCCTTCGAAGACTTCGTTGCTGTCATCGGCGGCCTTCCATACGGTGCCCATATCCAGCAGGTTGACGAAGAAGTCATTGGACAGCACGCCGACCTTGTCGGTGAACACGCCATGCTGACTGCCGTCGTAGTTGGCGCCCAGCACACGCAGACCACCGACCAGTGCAGTCATCTCCGGTGCGGTCAGCGTCAGCAACTGCGCCTTGTCCACCAGCATCGCCTCGGTGGGCACACCCAGGTTGCCTTTACTGTAGTTGCGGAAACCATCGGCAGCAGACTCCAGTACATCGAAGGAGTCGACATCGGTCTGATCCTGGCGCGCATCGACACGCCCCGGCGCGAAGGGTACGTCTACCGTCACACCGGCAGCCTTGGCAGCCAACTCGACACCGACATTACCGGCCAGCACGATCACGTCAGCCAGGGAGGCCTTGCCGGATGCCTGCTGGATCTCCACCAGTTTCGGCAGCACCTTGATCGCCCGCTGGTTGGCGGCCCAATCCTTCTGCGGTGCCAGCGCCAGGCGCGCACCGTTGGCACCACCGCGCTTGTCGCCACCGCGGAAGGTCGAGGCCGAAGCCCAGGCCACGGACACCAGATCACCAACCGACAGCCCGGAAGCGGCGATCTTCGCTTTCAGATCGGCAATATCGGCAGCGCTCGGGTTGTGGGTGGCAGCAGGCAGCGGGTCTTGCCAGATCAGGTCCTCTTTCGGCACTTCCGGGCCCAGGTAACGGGCTTTAGGCCCCATGTCGCGGTGGGTCAGCTTGTACCAGGCACGCGCGAAAGCATCGGCGAAGGCCTGCGGATCTTCATAGAAATGCTTGGAGATCTTGCCGAACTCCGGATCGAAGCGCAGGGTCAGGTCGGTGGTGAGCATGGTCGGCTTGTGGAATTTGCCCGGCACGTGCGCGTCCGGGATGATCTCCGGCGCATCCTTGGCTACCCACTGCTTTGCGCCAGCTGGCGACTTGGTCAGCTCCCATTCGAACTTGAACAGGTTCTCGAAGAAGTTGTTGCTCCACAGTGCCGGCGTCTTCGTCCAAGTCACTTCCAGGCCACTGGAAACCGTGTCCTTGCCGAAGCCACTGCCGAAGTTGCTGGTCCAGCCCAGGCCCTGGGCTTCGATAGGTCCGGCCTCGGGCTCCGGTCCCTTGTGCGACTCCGGCGCTGCGCCGTGTGCCTTGCCAAAGGTGTGACCGCCAGCGATCAGCGCGACGATTTCCTCGTCGTCCATCGCCATGCGATAGAACGTGGCACGAATGTCCTTGGCTGCGGCCAGGTAGTCGCCGCTGGCATTGGGGCCCTCCGGGTTCACGTAGATCAGCCCCATGTGGGTGGCGCCAAAGGGTGCGGTCAGCTCGCGTTCGTCATTGACGCGCTTGGGATCGACACCCAGCCAGGCGACTTCAGCGCCCCAGTTGACGTCCTGATCCGGTTCCCATACGTCTTCGCGACCGGCACCGAAGCCGAAGGTGCGGAAACCCATGGATTCCAGCGCGACGTTACCGGCGAGGATGTACAGGTCGGCCCAGGAAATGGACTGGCCATACTTCTGCTTGATCGGCCACAGCAGGCGGCGCGACTTGTCGATGTTGACGTTGTCCGGCCAGGAGTTGAGCGGCGCGAAACGCTGCTGACCACGGCCGCCACCGCCACGGCCATCGGTGGTGCGATAGGTGCCGGCAGAGTGCCAGGCCATGCGGATGAACTGCGGACCGTAGTGACCGAAGTCAGCAGGCCACCAGTCCTGGCTGTCGGTCATCAGTCTGACCAGATCGGCCTTGAGCGCCTTGTAATCGAGCCTCTTGAAGGCTTCGGCGTAGTTGAATGTTTCACCTAGTGGATTGGATCGGTCGGAGTGCTGATTGAGCAAATCCACACGCAGCTGATTCGGCCACCAATCTTTGTTGGTCGTGCCACCACCAGCGACGTGATTGAACGGACATTTACCTTGGTTCGACATGGTTCTCTCCTTCTCCTCATCGGGTCGGTCCCAGCGAGTGCGACCAACAATGGGACAAGCCTAGACCCGCTTTGCCAAGCGAACCAATTCATGAAGCATAACGACTCGATAGTTATTTTCTTTCGAGCACGCCATGAAAAAACGGGCAACCAGGGCCCGCTTTTCCAAGGATGAGCAAGGAGATTCAGGCGACGATAATGAAGCCCACAAAAGCCACTGCGGCGGCGACCAGCGTATAAGGCAGCTGAGTGATCGCATGGCTGATCAGGTTGCAGCCCGAGCCCTGCGCCGCCAGCACAGTGGAGTCGCTGTAGAAGCAGGCCTGACTGCCAAAGGCTGCGGCCGACATCAGTGCGCCGATCACCAGTGGAATGTCCGCACCCAGGGCGTAGGCCAGGGGCATGACGATCGGGATGGTCACGGCGAAGATGCCCCAGGACGAGCCAGTGGCGAACGACAGCACCGCCATGCACAGGAACACCATGGCCGGCAGCATCTGCGGCGTCATGTAAGGTTTGAGCGTCTCGACCACGTACTGCGGCAGCATCAGTTGATCGCAGACATCCTTGAAGACGAAAGCCGCCACGCAGATGCCGATGGCCGGAAGCATCGTCTTGAAGCCGTCGACCATCTGATCGAGCATCTCTGACAGCGGCATCAAGCGCTGTACCAGATAGAACGGCAGAGTCAGCAACATGGTGGCGATCATGCCCATCCACACGTCGATGTCGAAATACACAGTGAAGCCGACCAGCATGGCCAGCGGCACCAGGAAGTTATGCAGCTTGCCCCCCTCCTTGTCGGCCCCCTCGAACTCCTCTTCCAGTGATTTCATCGAGTAATTGTGCTCGGGGCTCAGCTCGCCAACGTGCATGGCACCGGCGGAGCCGTGGCGCGCCTGCAACTCGGCCTTGCGCATCGGCCCGATATCCGGGAATAGCCCGGCAGCCACCAGCAGCACCAGCAGTACCGCAGCCCAGGCGTAGAGCATGTAGGGAATAGCCTGGATATAGACATTTATGCCCTGACCACTCTCGGCGATGCCATTGTTCTCCAGCAGGCCGCCAAAGAACACCGCCCAGGTGGACAGCGGAACCAGTACGCAGATCGGCGCAGCGGTGGAATCCACCACGTAAGCCAGCTTTTCGCGCGAAACACTGAAACGGTCGGTGACGCGTTTCATGGTCTCACCCACCGTCAAGGCATTGAGGTAGTCGTCGACGAAAATCACCACGCCGAGCACGAACGTCATCAACAGCGAGGAGCGACGCCCCTTGGCCAGCTTCAGCGCGCTGCGACCAAAGGCCAGGGCACCACCGGTACGCACCAGCAGGGCGATCAACGCACCGAAGCTGCCGCACACCAGGATGAGCCAACCGATGGTTTCATCCTGCATAACCTTCAGCGAGATTTCCGCGAAGCTACCCAGCGCATCCTGGGGTGAGAGCAGCAACAGACCGCTGCAGGCACCGACCAGCAAGGCAAGGATGGGGCGACGCAGCCAGATGGCGAGGGTCAGGACAACGACAGGAGGGATGAGACTCAAAGCAGTAGGTTCGGACATGATCAGCAATTGTTCTTGTTGGGGCCGGCACAGCGGCGAAGCGGAGACAGCCGCACCTTACCCGAGCCCCATGACGTACACAATATCAAACAATACGTGCGGAAAAATATTCACACCACTGACTAGCCACCTTCGGCTCGACAAATCACGGGCAACAAAAAACCGGGCACGAGGCCCGGTTTCTTGTACAACCAGCAACTTACTCGGCAGCTTCTACCGAACCGCCGACCGGACGGTCGACCAGTTCAACGTAAGCCATCGGAGCGTTGTCGCCAGCGCGGAAACCGCACTTGAGGATGCGCAGGTAGCCGCCGTTACGGGTGGCGTAGCGCTTGCCCAGATCGTTGAACAGCTTGCCTACGATGGCTTTCGAACGGGTACGGTCGAAGGCCAGACGACGGTTGGCAACGCTGTCTTCCTTGGCCAGGGTGATCAGCGGCTCGGCAACGCGACGCAGTTCCTTGGCTTTCGGCAGGGTAGTTTTGATCAGCTCGTGCTCGAACAGCGAGACCGCCATGTTCTGGAACATGGCCTTGCGGTGAGCGCTGGTGCGGCTGAGGTGACGGCCACTTTTACGATGACGCATGGTTCAATTCCTTACCAAACTTGTTCGTTCGGTGATGATGACGATCAGGCAGTGGCCTTATCGTCTTTCTTCAGACTTGCCGGCGGCCAGTTGTCGAGGCGCATACCGAGGGACAGACCGCGAGAAGCCAGAACATCCTTGATTTCGGTCAGGGATTTCTTGCCCAGGTTCGGGGTTTTGAGCAGCTCTACTTCGGTGCGCTGAATCAGGTCACCGATGTAGTAGATGTTCTCTGCCTTGAGGCAGTTGGCCGAACGTACGGTCAGTTCCAGGTCATCGACAGGACGCAGCAGGATCGGATCGATCTCGTCTTCCTGCTCGACCACCACTGGCTCACTGTCACCTTTGAGGTCGACGAACGCGGCCAACTGCTGCTGCAGGATGGTCGCGGCACGACGGATAGCCTCTTCAGGGTCCAGAGTACCGTTGGTTTCCAGGTCGATAACCAGTTTGTCCAGGTTGGTACGCTGCTCGACACGGGCGTTTTCCACCACGTAAGCAACCCGACGCACAGGGCTGAACGAAGCATCCAGCTGCAAGCGACCAATGCTGCGGCTTTCATCTTCGTCGCTCTGACGCGCGTCAGCCGGCTCATAGCCGCGACCACGAGCCACGGTGAGCTTCATGTTCAGCGCGCCATTGGAGGCCAGGTTGGCGATTACGTGGTCGCCATTGACGATTTCGACATCGTGATCCAGCTGAATATCGGCAGCGGTAACTACGCCCGGGCCCTTCTTAGCCAGAGTCAGGGTCACTTCGTCACGGCCGTGCAGCTTGATAGCCAGACCTTTCAGGTTGAGCAGGATCTCGATTACATCTTCCTGCACACCTTCGATCGCGGAGTACTCATGGAGTACGCCATCGATCTCGGCCTCGACTACTGCACAGCCAGGCATGGAGGACAACAGGATGCGACGCAGCGCGTTGCCCAGGGTATGGCCAAAGCCACGCTCGAGAGGCTCGAGGGTGATCTTGGCGCGGGTCGAACTGACCTCCTGCACATCGATGTGACGGGGGGTCAGGAACTCATTTACCGAAATCTGCATGGATGCACCTATTTTCTAGCCCTTACTTGGAGTAGAGCTCGACAATCAGGCTCTCGTTGATGTCGGCGGACAGATCGCCACGAGCCGGTACGTTCTTGAACACACCAGACTTCTTCTCGGCGTCTACTTCTACCCACTCAACACGGCCACGCTGGGCGCAGAGCTCGAGAGCCTGAGCGATGCGCAGCTGATTGCGCGATTTCTCGCGAATAGCAACGACGTCGCCAGCCTTAACTTGGTAGGACGGTACGTTTACGGTCTGACCGTTGACGCTGATCGCTTTGTGCGAAACCAGCTGACGGGACTCGGCACGAGTAGCGCCAAAACCCATACGGTAAACCACGTTGTCCAGACGGCACTCCAGCAGTTGCAGCAGATTTTCGCCGGTGGCGCCTTTCTGGCTGGCAGCTTGCTTGTAGTAACCGCTGAATTGACGCTCCAGTACGCCGTAGATACGACGAACTTTCTGCTTCTCACGCAGCTGGGTGCCGTAGTCGGACTGACGGCCACGGCGCTGGCCGTGGATACCCGGGGCTGCTTCGATATTGCACTTAGATTCAAGCGCGCGAACACCACTCTTCAGAAAGAGATCGGTGCCTTCACGACGAGACAGTTTGCACTTGGGACCAATGTAACGAGCCATTTCTCACTGTCTCCTGATTACACGCGACGCTTCTTCGGCGGACGGCACCCGTTGTGCGGGATTGGCGTCACGTCGGTGATGCTGGCGATTTTGTAGCCGCAGGCGTTCAGAGCACGCACGGCGGATTCGCGACCTGGGCCTGGACCTTTGACGTTGACGTCGAGGTTCTTCAGACCGTATTCCAGTGCAGCCTGACCAGCGCGCTCAGCGGCGATCTGGGCAGCGAACGGAGTCGACTTACGCGAGCCGCGGAAACCCGAACCACCAGAGGTAGCCCAGGACAGGGCGTTACCCTGACGGTCGGTAATGGTCACGATAGTGTTGTTGAAAGACGCGTGGATGTGGGCGATGCCATCAACCACCGTCTTTTTGACTTTTTTACGAGTACGAGCAGCAGGTTTTGCCATGACTAAATTCCTGTCGATTCGCGAATGCGATTACTTGCGGATCGGCTTACGCGGGCCCTTACGGGTGCGAGCGTTGGTCTTGGTACGCTGACCGCGAACCGGCAGACCTTTACGATGACGCAGGCCACGGTAGCAACCCAGATCCATCAAGCGCTTGATCTTCATATTCACTTCACGACGCAGGTCGCCTTCGGTATTCACCTTGGCTACTTCGCCACGCAGCTGTTCGATCTGCTCGTCAGTCAGATCCTTGATTTTCGCAGCCGGATTTACACCGGTAGCGGCACAGATTTTCTGTGCAGTAGTGCGACCAACACCAAAGATGTAGGTCAGCGAGATAACAGTGTGCTTGTTATCCGGAATGTTAACGCCTGCAATACGGGCCATTCAGTGGAACTCCAATTGACAGCTACCTACGCCCCGGAAGCCAAGAAATAGGGCGCGAGATATTAACGCTGTAATAACAAATAATCAACCCGGCAGCGCACTAGCTGCCGGGCTTATCACGCGTGGTTCACACTCAGCCTTGGCGCTGCTTGTGACGCGGCTCTGCGCTGCAGATCACCCGCACGACACCTTCGCGACGGATAATTTTGCAGTTACGGCACAGCTTTTTCACCGATGCACGAACTTTCATTACCAACTCCTCGAACCTTACGGGTGGATCAGCGGAGCATGCCGCTGCCATAGCCCTTCAGGTTGGCTTTCTTCATCAGGGAATCGTACTGGTGAGACACGAGGTGCGATTGCACTTGGGACATGAAGTCCATTACAACCACGACCACGATCAGCAACGAGGTCCCGCCAAGGTAGAACGGAACGTTGGCTGCAACCACCAGGAACTGGGGCAACAGGCACACGGCCGTCATGTACAGAGCACCGAACATGGTCAAGCGGGTCAGAACGCCATCGATATAGCGTGCAGACTGCTCACCCGGACGGATACCCGGAATAAAGGCACCGGACTTCTTCAGGTTTTCCGCTACGTCTTTCGGGTTGAACATCAGCGCTGTGTAGAAGAAGCAGAAGAAAATGATCCCTGCACTAAACAGCAGAATGTTCAACGGCTGACCAGGAGCGATAGCCTGCGAAATGTCCTGCAGCCAGCCCAAACCCTCGGACTGACCAAACCAGGCACCCAGCGAGGCCGGGAACAGCAGAAGGCTGCTGGCGAAAATGGCCGGAATTACGCCCGCCATGTTCACCTTCAACGGCAGGTGGCTGGTCTGCGCAGCGAAGACCTTGCGGCCCTGCTGACGCTTGGCGTAGTGCACCGCAATGCGACGCTGACCACGCTCAATGAACACCACGAAACCGATGATCGCTACTGCCAGCAGGCCGATGGCGATCAGAGCGAAAATATTGATATCGCCCTGACGAGCAGACTCGAAAGACTGCCCGATCGCCGACGGCAGACCGGCCACGATGCCTGCAAAAATCAGCATCGAGATACCGTTGCCGACACCGCGCTCGGTGATCTGCTCGCCCAGCCACATCATGAACATCGCGCCCGCCACGAAAGTGGTGATCGCCACGAAGTGGAAGCCGAAATCGACCGAGAACGCTACGCCCTGGCTAGCCAGACCAACGGACATACCGATGGCCTGAACGAACGCCAGGACGAGAGTGCCGTAGCGGGTGTACTGGCTGATCTTGCGACGGCCAGCTTCACCTTCCTTCTTCAACTGCTCCAGCTGCGGGCTGACGGCGGTCATCAGCTGCATGATGATCGATGCCGAAATGTACGGCATGATCCCCAGTGCAAAGATGCTCATCCGCTCCAGCGCGCCGCCGGAAAACATGTTGAACAAGCTAAGAATGGTCCCCTCATTCTGCCGGAACAGATCCGCCAGTCGGTCTGGGTTGATGCCAGGAACCGGGATGTGCGCACCTATCCGGTAGACGATGATCGCCAGGAACAGGAAACGCAGACGAGCCCAGAGTTCGGACAACCCGCCACCTGCCAGCGCTGAGAGAGCACCTTGCTTAGCCATTTAGTCCTCGAACTTACCGCCAGCTGCTTCGATAGCCGCACGCGCACCCTTGGTGGCGGCGATACCTTTCAGGGTGACCGCACGGGTAACCTCACCGGACAGCATGACTTTCACACGCTGTACGTGATGGCCTACCAGATTGGCATCCTTCAGAGCCTGCAGAGTTACAACACCCTCTACCTTGTTAAGCTCGGAAGTACGCACTTCGGCGCGATCCATAGCCTTCAGGGAGACGAAGCCGAACTTCGGCAGACGGCGGTGCAGCGGCTGCTGACCACCCTCGAAGCCCGGAGCGATGGAGCCACCGGAGCGGGAGGTTTGACCTTTGTGGCCACGGCCACCAGTCTTACCCAGACCGCTACCGATGCCACGGCCCGGACGGTGCTTCTCGCGACGGGCACCCGGCGCGGAACGCAGATCGTTCAGTTGCATGATTAACCCTCCACCTTCAGCAGGTAGTAAGCCTTGTTGATCATGCCGCGGTTTTCCGGAGTATCCAGAACCTCTACGGTGTGACCGATGCGACGCAGGCCCAGGCCCTTGACGCAAGCTTTGTGATTGGCCAGACGGCCATTGGTGCTCTTGATCAGAGTCACTTTGACGGTATTAGCCATGGTTAGAGAATCTCCTCGACGCTCTTGCCACGCTTGGCCGCAACGGACGCTGGAGACTGCATGGTCTTCAGACCCTTGAAAGTGGCATGAACCACGTTCACCGGGTTGGTCGAGCCGTAGCACTTGGCCAGAACGTTCTGCACACCAGCCACTTCCAGCACGGCACGCATGGCGCCGCCGGCGATGATACCGGTACCTTCCGAAGCCGGCTGCATGAACACCTTGGAGGCGCCGTGAGCGGATTTGATCGGGTACTGCAGAGTGGTGCCGTTCAGATCAACTTGGATCATGTTGCGACGAGCGGCTTCCATCGCTTTCTGGATAGCAGCCGGAACTTCGCGGGACTTGCCACGGCCGAAACCGACGCGACCCTTGCCATCACCCACCACGGTCAGCGCGGTGAAAGTGAAGATACGGCCACCCTTTACGGTCTTGGCAACGCGGTTAACCTGAACCAGCTTCTCGATGTAGCCTTCGTCGCGCTTTTGGTCGTTATTTGCCATAACTTAGAACTCCAGCCCGCCTTCACGAGCAGCATCAGCCAGCGCCTTGACGCGGCCGTGGTACTTGAAGCCAGAACGGTCGAATGCCACCTGGGTCACACCAGCGGCTTTCGCACGCTCAGCAACCAGCGCACCAACTTTCTTGGCTGCGTCGACGTTGCCGGTGGCGCCATCACGCAGTGCTTTGTCCAAGGTAGAGGCGCTGGCCAGAACCTTGCTGCCGTCGGCCGAGATGACCTGGGCATAGATGTGCTGCGAAGAGCGGTACACGCACAGACGCACGGCTTCGAGCTCGTGCATTTTCAAGCGTGCTTTGCGAGCGCGACGCAGACGAGTAACTTTTTTGTCGGTCATTTCTCAGCCCCTTACTTCTTCTTGGCTTCTTTACGACGGACAACTTCATCCGCGTAACGAACGCCTTTGCCCTTGTAGGGCTCAGGACGACGGAAGTCACGGATTTCCGCAGCCACCTGACCCACCAGTTGCTTGTCGATACCCTTGATCAGGATTTCGGTCTGGTTCGGGGTTTCGGCCACGACGCCTTCCGGCAGTTCGTAGTCGATCGGGTGGGAGAAGCCCAGTGCGAGGTTCAGCACCTGGCCTTTGGCTTGAGCTTTGTAGCCCACGCCGACCAGTTGCAGCTTACGCTCGAAGCCTTGGCTGACACCGATGACCATGTTGTTCACCAGGGCGCGAGTAGTACCGGCCATAGCGCGGTTCTGCTGATCGCCATTACGAGCAGCGAAACGCAGTTCGCTACCTTCCTGGATCACTTCAACGGACGAGTGAACGTTCAGTTCCAGAGCGCCCTTGGCACCCTTAACCGAGAGCTGCTGACCGGCGAGTTTGATCTCGACACCGGCAGGCAGCACAACGGGGTTCTTAGCAACGCGAGACATGCTTATCCCCCCCTTAGAACACGGTGCAGAGCACTTCGCCGCCGACACCGGCAGCGCGCGCAGCGCGATCCGTCATCACACCTTTGTTGGTGGAGACGATGGAAACACCGAGACCGCCGCGAACCTTCGGCAGGTCATCGACGGATTTGTATTGACGAAGGCCAGGACGGCTCACGCGCTTGACTTCCTCGATGACCGGACGGCCTTCGAAGTACTTCAGCTCGATGGACAGTTGTGGCTTGGCTTCACCATTGACTTCATAACCCGCAATGTAACCTTCGTCTTTCAGAACTTTGGCTACTGCTACCTTCAGAGTGGAAGAAGGCATGCTTACGACGGACTTTTCAGCCATCTGGGCATTACGGATACGAGTTAGCATGTCCGCTAACGGGTCCTGCATACTCATGGGCTAGACGCTCCTGATACAAAAAGAACAGCCCGAGGGCTGTGGGATCATCCAAAAGCTCGGCATGGAAATACCAGGCTCAGGAGAGCCGGACATTCTAGAGACCGATCAAAAATGAATCAAGCCCCAAAAGGGGCTTGATTCATTATTCTGCTGGTAGTCTTGCGAGCTAGAGCCAGGCAAAGCGCAAGGAGGTGAGGATCGGCTGGAGTCGCGAGCGACTTTACTGTAGAGCAATACTCGCTTCGCTCGCCCCGATGGGGCCGCACTAAAGTACGTTAGCCGCGAGCGGCTTTCCGAACCTACTTGCAACGCGGCATGGCCGACGCGCAGCAGACCGCCATAAAGACAAAGCCGGCACTAGGCCGGCTTCGCTTTTTAACTACGCCTTACCAGCTGGCTTTCACCAGACCCGGTACGTCGCCACGCATAGCGGCTTCACGCAGCTTGTTACGCGACAGACCGAACTTGCGGTAAACGCCGTGCGGACGGCCGGTGATGCGGCAACGGTTACGCAGGCGCGAGGCGCTGGCGTCACGCGGCTGCTTCTGCAGTGCGACCTGGGCTTCCCAACGCGCTTCCGGACTGGTGTTCGGATTAGCGATGGTGGCTTTCAGCTCAGCACGCTTCTTGGCGTACTTGGCAACCGTCTGCTGACGCTTCAGCTCGCGGTTCTTCATGCTTGTCTTGGCCATTATCCAGACTCCGATCAGTTGCGGAACGGGAAGTTGAAAGCACGCAGCAGAGCGCGGCCTTCATCATCGTTACGGGCAGTGGTAGTCAGGGTGATGTCCAGACCACGCAGCGCATCGATTTTGTCGTAATCGATTTCCGGGAAGATGATCTGCTCTTTCACGCCCATGCTGTAGTTGCCACGGCCATCGAAGGACTTGGCATTCAGGCCGCGGAAGTCACGCACGCGCGGCAGGGAGATGGACAGCAGACGATCCAGGAACTCGTACATACGCTCGCGACGCAGAGTGACCTTGACGCCAATTGGCCAACCTTCACGAACCTTGAAACCTGCGATCGACTTGCGGGCATGAGTCACAACGACTTTCTGACCGGTAATCTTCTCGAGGTCGGCAACAGCGTTTTCGATGATCTTCTTGTCACCGATCGCTTCGCCCAGGCCCATGTTCAGGGTGATCTTGGTGATGCGCGGAACTTCCATCACGTTCGCCAGCTTCAGTTCTTCCTTCAGCTTGGGCGCGATTTCCTTCCGGTAAATCTCTTTCAGTCGTGCCATGGTATTTACCTACGGATTCTCAAGCGCCAACCGGCTTCTGGGTGGACTTGAAGACACGAATTTTCTTGCCGTCTTCGGTCTTGAAGCCAACGCGGTCAGCCTTGTTGGTTTCAGAGTTGAAGATGGCAACGTTGGAAGCGTGCAGAGGCGCTTCTTTCTCGACGATACCGCCTTGAACGCCCGACATCGGGTTCGGCTTGGTATGACGCTTCACCAGGTTGATGCCACCGACGACCAAACGGTCGTCAGCGAGAACCTTGAGCACCTTACCGCGCTTACCTTTGTCTTTGCCGGCGATCACGATGATCTCGTCGTCACGACGAATCTTTTGCATGTCGGATCTCCTTAAAGCACTTCAGGGGCGAGCGAGACGATCTTCATGAACTTCTCGGAACGCAGTTCACGGGTCACTGGCCCGAAGATACGGGTACCGATCGGCTCTTGCTTGTTGTTCAGCAGAACAGCAGCGTTGCCGTCGAAGCGGATGATCGAACCGTCGGCACGACGAACGCCGTGACGGGTGCGAACAACCACTGCGGTCATGACCTGACCTTTCTTCACTTTGCCGCGCGGAATTGCTTCCTTGACGGTGACCTTGATGATGTCGCCGATGCCGGCGTAGCGACGATGAGAGCCGCCCAGCACCTTGATGCACATAACGCGACGTGCACCACTGTTGTCAGCAACATCGAGCATGGATTGAGTCTGAATCATAAAATTTCTCCGACCCCTAGCCCTTAGACGTCAACTGCGCGTTCGACGACTTCAACCAGAGCCCAAGACTTGGTCTTGGACTGCGGACGGGTTTCGCGAATGGAAACCTTGTCGCCGATCTTGCACTGGTTGGTTTCGTCGTGAGCGTGCAGTTTGGTCGAACGCTTGACGTATTTACCGTAGATCGGGTGCTTTACACGGCGCTCGATCAGAACGGTGATGGTCTTGTCCATCTTGTCGCTGACAACACGGCCGGTCAGCGTACGGACTGTTTTTTCGGCTTCAGCCATGATCACTTACCTGCCTGCTGGTTGAGCACAGTTTTCACACGAGCGATGTCGCGCTTAACTTGCGAGAGCAGGTGAGACTGCCCCAACTGGCCAGTTGCTTTCTGCATGCGCAGATTGAACTGGTCGCGCAGCAGACCGAGCAATTGCTCGTTCAGTTGCTGTGCGGTTTTTTCACGAAGTTCGGTCGCTTTCATCACATCACCGTCCGCTTAACAAAGGTGGTGGCGAGCGGCAGCTTTGCAGCAGCCAGGGCGAAAGCCTCACGCGCCAGCTCTTCGGAAACGCCTTCGATCTCGTACAGGACCTTGCCTGGCTGGATCTGGGCTACCCAATATTCGACGCCACCCTTACCTTTACCCATCCGCACTTCGAGAGGCTTCTTGGTAACCGGCTTGTCCGGGAATACGCGAATCCAGATCTTGCCGCCACGTTTTACGTGACGAGTCAGAGCACGACGAGCGGACTCGATCTGACGGGCGGTGAGACGACCGCGGGCTACAGACTTCAGCGCGAACTCGCCGAAGCTGACCTTGCTACCGCGCTGAGCCAGACCACGGTTGTGGCCGGTCATCTGCTTGCGGAACTTCGTACGCTTTGGTTGCAACATGATGCGTACTCCTTATTTCTTAGCAGCTTTACGAGGAGCGGGCGCTTGCGGCTTCAGCTCTTCAGTGCGGCCACCAATGACCTCACCCTTGAAGATCCAAACCTTGACGCCGATCACACCGTAAGTGGTGTGCGCTTCGTAGGTGGCGTAATCGATATCTGCACGCAGGGTGTGCAGGGGCACACGACCTTCGCGATACCACTCGGTACGGGCGATTTCAGCGCCACCAAGACGACCACTCACCTGGATCTTGATGCCCTTGGCACCAATACGCATGGCGTTCTGTACAGCGCGCTTCATGGCGCGACGGAACATTACGCGACGCTCCAGCTGCTGAGCTACGCTCTGTGCAACCAGCATACCGTCGAGCTCCGGCTTGCGGATCTCTTCGATGTTGATGTGCACCGGCACACCCATTTGCTTGGTCAGGTCCTGACGCAGCTTCTCAACATCTTCACCTTTCTTGCCGATCACGATGCCGGGACGAGCGGTGTGGATGGTGATGCGTGCGGTTTGAGCCGGGCGAGCGATGTCGATACGGCTAACGGACGCGCTTTTTAGTTTGTCTTGCAGGTATGCACGAACCTTCAGGTCGGCGTTCAGGTAGTCGGCGTAAGTGCGACCATCTGCATACCAAACCGAAGTGTGATCCTTGACGATTCCCAGGCGGATGCCAACGGGATGTACTTTCTGACCCATCTGATCGACTCCGTTACTTGTCCGCAACCTTGACAGTGATATGGCAAGACCGCTTGACGATGCGATCAGCACGGCCTTTGGCACGCGGCATGATGCGCTTAAGCGAACGCCCTTCGTTGACGAAAACGGTGCTGACCTTCAGGTCATCAACGTCTGCGCCTTCGTTGTGCTCGGCGTTGGCAACGGCCGACTCCAGCACTTTCTTCATGATCTCGGCGGCCTTCTTGCTGCTGAAAGCCAGCAGATTGAGCGCTTCGCCCACCTTCTTCCCGCGGATCTGGTCGGCGACCAGGCGAGCTTTCTGGGCGGAGATGCGAGCGCCCGACAACTTAGCGGCTACTTCCATTTCCAAACCCCTTAACGCTTGCCTTTCTTGTCGGCAACGTGACCACGATAGGTACGCGTGCCGGCAAATTCGCCCAGTTTGTGGCCGACCATGTCTTCGTTCACGAGAACTGGGACATGTTGACGACCGTTATGCACAGCGATGGTCAGACCGACCATCTGCGGCAGGATCATGGAACGACGCGACCAGGTCTTAACCGGTTTGCGTTCGTTCTTTTCCACCGCCGCTTCGACCTTCTTCAGTAGGTGAAGATCGATAAAAGGACCTTTTTTCAGAGAACGTGGCACTGTCGTATCCCTCTATTTACTTGCGACGACGGACGATCATGTTGTCGGTGCGCTTGTTAGCACGGGTTTTCGCGCCCTTGGTCGGGAAGCCCCATGGCGACACCGGATGACGACCACCGGAGGTACGACCCTCACCACCACCGTGTGGGTGATCAACCGGGTTCATGGCAACACCACGAACGGTCGGACGAACACCGCGCCAGCGCTTGGCACCGGCCTTACCCAGCGAACGCAGGCTGTGCTCGGAGTTCGAGACTTCGCCCAGGGTCGCACGGCACTCGGACAGGACTTTGCGCATTTCGCCGGAGCGCAGACGCAGAGTCACATAGGCACCTTCACGAGCGATCAGCTGAGCGGAAGCACCAGCAGAACGAGCGATCTGAGCACCCTTGCCCGGCTTCAGCTCGATACCGTGAACGGTCGAACCTACCGGAATGTTGCGCAGCTGCAGGCTGTTGCCCGGCTTGATCGGAGCCATGATGCCCGCAATCAGCTGGTCGCCAGCAGAAACGCCCTTCGGAGCGATGATGTAGCGACGTTCGCCGTCAGCGTATTTCAGCAGAGCGATGTGAGCAGTACGGTTCGGGTCGTATTCCACGCGCTCGACGGTGGCAGGAATGCCATCCTTGTCGTTGCGACGGAAGTCGACCAGACGGTAATGCTGCTTGTGACCACCACCGATATGACGGGTGGTAATACGGCCATTGTTGTTACGACCACCGGACTTCGACTTTTTCTCGAGCAGCGGAGCGTACGGAGCGCCTTTGTGCAGCTCCTGATTGACCACCTTGACCACAAAACGGCGGCCAGCGGAAGTCGGTTTGCATTTAACGATTGCCATGATGCACCCCTTCCTTACTCAGCACTGCTGGTGAAATCGAGTTCTTGGCCCGGCTGAAGGGAGATAACTGCCTTCTTCCAGTCGTTACGCTTGCCCAGACCGCGAGCGGTGCGCTTGCTCTTACCCAGAACGTTCTGAGTAGTAACGCGCTCAACCTTCACGCCGAACAGGCCTTCGACAGCCTTCTTGATTTCCAGCTTGGTCGCATCGGTAGCGACTTTGAAAACGAACTGACCTTGTTTGTCAGCCAGAACCGTGGCCTTCTCGGAGATGTGCGGGCCAAGCAGCACTTTGAATACGCGTTCCTGGTTCATCCCAGCAGCTCCTCGAATTTCTTCACGGCCGAAACGGTGACCAGCACCTTCTCGTACGCGATCAGGCTGACCGGATCGGAACCCTGGACGTCACGTACATCAACGTGCGGCAGGTTGCGGGCAGCCAGGTACAGGTTCTCATCGACAGCGTCGGATACGATCAGCACGTCGGTCAGGCCCAGGCCATTGAGTTTGGCCAGCAGGGTCTTGGTCTTCGGCGCATCAACGGCGAAGTCTTCGACCACGACCAGACGGTCGGTACGAACGAGCTCAGCAAGGATGGAGCGCAGAGCTGCGCGATACATCTTCTTGTTCAGCTTTTGATCATGGTTGCGGGTGGACGCTGCGAAGGTCACACCACCGCCACGCCAGATCGGACCACGAGTGGTACCAGCACGAGCACGACCAGTGCCCTTCTGACGCCAGGGGCGCTTACCGCCACCGGATACGTCGGAACGGGACTTCTGACCTTTGGTACCCTGACGGCCGCCAGCCATGTAGGCCACAACTGCTTGGTGAACCAGAGTCTCGTTGAACTCGCCACCGAAGGTCGCTTCGGACACTTCGATCGCCTGAGCGCCATTTACATTCAATTGCATCTCAGATTCTCCCCTTACGCCTTGGCAGCCGGACGAACGATAACGTCGCCGCCAGTAGCGCCAGGAACGGCACCCTTGACCAGCAACAGATTACGCTCGGCGTCTACGCGCACGACTTCCAGGGACTGCACGGTAACGCGCTCAGCACCCATGTGGCCGGACATCTTCTTGCCCTTGAATACGCGACCCGGGGTCTGGCACTGGCCAATGGAACCCGGAACACGGTGGGACACGGAGTTGCCGTGAGTGTTGTCCTGGCCGCGGAAGTTCCAACGCTTGATGGTACCGGCGAAGCCTTTACCTTTGGACTGACCGGTCACATCGACCAGTTGACCAGCTTGGAAAATTTCAGCGTTGATCAGATCGCCAGCCTGGTAGTCGCCTTCTTCAAGACGGAATTCCAGAACAGTACGACCTGCCGCGACGTTCGCCTTGGCGAAGTGGCCAGCTTGAGCTGCTGTGACACGCGAAGCGCGACGCTCGCCAACAGTGACTTGCACTGCGCGATAGCCATCGGATTCTTCGGTTTTAAACTGGGTGACGCGATTCGGCTCGATCTCGATGACCGTAACCGGAATGGAGACACCTTCTTCGGTGAAAATACGGGTCATACCCGCTTTACGACCGACTACACCAATAGTCATGTTGTAAACCTCATGAGTGTACGGGGCTTTCACCCGCTATGGCCGCCCATTTCAGAGCGTTACACGACTAAAACCGCCAGGTTTTAGCCGAGGCTGATCTGCACTTCCACGCCTGCCGCAAGGTCAAGCTTCATCAGCGCGTCAACGGTTTTATCCGTCGGCTGGACGATGTCCAGAACACGCTTATGAGTGCGGATTTCGTACTGATCGCGCGCGTCTTTGTTGACGTGCGGGGAGACCAGAACGGTAAACCGCTCCTTACGAGTAGGCAGAGGAATCGGACCACGCACCTGAGCACCAGTACGTTTCGCGGTTTCCACGATTTCCTGGGTAGATTGATCGATCAGGCGATGGTCAAAAGCCTTCAACCGAATACGGATTTGTTGGTTTTGCATTTTGACCTCAGATTCCAAGCTGCTAATCCCCACAGACGGACTACGCCCGCTCGAGGGAGGCGCAATTGTACGGATGCCCCCTGGGGGTGTCAACTTTTAACCAATCCAAAAGAAAAGGGCCCCGAGGGGCCCTTTTCCATACCGCAGATCGTTGATTACTCGACGATCTTGGCAACCACGCCAGCACCAACGGTACGGCCGCCTTCGCGAATCGCGAAACGCAGGCCATCTTCCATGGCGATCGGCTTGATCAGGGTGACAACCATTTTGATGTTGTCGCCCGGCATTACCATCTCAACGCCTTCCGGCAGTTCGCACGAACCGGTCACGTCAGTGGTACGGAAGTAGAACTGAGGACGGTAGCCCTTGAAGA